>CACIRV010000001.1:0-82500 GCA_902589155.1 uncultured Pelagibacteraceae bacterium
ATGTAAAAACCTGAAAGAACTAGCAGCAATTGCCAAAAAATATAATCTTATAGTTTTATCAGACGAAATTTATACTGATTTAACTTTTTGTAATAAATATGAGTCAATTTCACAATATTATCCAGAGAAAACATTTATCAGTGGAGGCCTAAGTAAATGGTGTGGTGCCGGAGGATGGAGAGTAGGATTTTTTGCTGTACCAAATCAATTAGAAGAACTTTTGGAAAATATAAAAACATTAGCCAGCGAGTCTTATTCTACAGTTAATAGTCCAGCTCAATTCGCTGCAGTTGAGGCATATGATGGTGACTTTAGTAAATATAAAACTAAAACTTTAAATATTTTGAGATCTGTAGGTTATTATGTTTATAAAAATCTCAAATCAAATAAAGTTATAATCAATCCACCTCAAGGTGCATTTTATTTAATGCCTGAGTTTCCTAATAAGAAGTATAAAACTTCCACAGAATTATGCGAAAGTATATTAGATGAAACTGGAGTAGCAATGCTACCAGCGTCTGATTTTGGTTTTGGACCAAAAAAGATGCTTACCAGGTTATGCTACATTGATTTCGATGGAAATGAATTTCTCAAAGCCACAATAAACGGCAATACTATTGATGATAAAATAATTGAAAAGTATGCACCAAATGTAGTTGAGGGTGTCAAAAAATTATCAAATTGGGCTAAAAATCTATAAAGATTCTCTTTGACCTTCGTCTTTATCCATAGTTAAATTATTGCATTAACAAATGGGGGATCACATGAAAAAAATAATATCAATGATTTCTGCTATTTTAGTAACTTTTGCTTTATCAAGCCCAATTACTTCAATCGCGAAATCAGCGGAGTTCTTTACAATAGGAACTGGTGGACCTACTGGAGTATATTTTCAAACTGGTAATGCTATTTGTAAAATGCTTCATAAATCAGCGATAAGCGCTGATCACGGTAGAAAAAAAGGTACAGCTAAAGCTTACAGATGTACTGCGCCTTCTACAGGTGGTTCAAACTATAATATTGGACAAATTAAAGATGGTGAGTTTCAATTTGGTGTTGCTCAGTCAGACTGGCAGTACCATGCTTATAACGGATCAAGCAAATGGGAAGGTAAGCAGTTCAGCAATTTGAGAGCTGTATTCTCAGTGCATAACGAACCATTTCAAATTTGGGCTAGTAAAAAATCTAAAATTAAAGATTTTAAAGGACTAAAAGGAAAAACAGTAAACATTGGTAATCCAGGTTCTGGTCAAAGAGGAACTATGGAAGAACTAATGAAAGCTATGGGAGCAGATATGAGTATGTTCAAAGCAACTACTGAACTTACTTCTTCTGAACAAGTAAAAGCTCTTTGTGATGGTAAAATAGATGCATTCGGATATTCAGTAGGATTTCCTAATGGCGCTATGGAGCAAGCAGCAACTTGTAAAGCAAAAGCTAGCCCTATTAATTTAACTGGAGCCCCAGTACAAGGTTTAATTGATGGAGCTGATTATTATGCTAAAGCTGTAATTCCAGCAGGCACTTACTCAAATCAGAAAAAAGATGCTACAACATTTGGTGTAAAAGCTACTGTTGTAACAAGTGCTGATGTTTCTGAAGAACTTGTATACTTAGTAACTAAAGCAGTTATGGAAAACTTTGATGCTTTCAGAGATCAACATCCTGCTTTTGGACCTCTGGAAAAGAAAAACATGATAGCTGATGGTTTATCAGCTCCATTACATCCAGGCGCAATTAAATATTATAAAGAAGCTGGATTAATGTAATCTAACTACTTGATTAAATTAAAAAGGCCCAATTTTTATTGGGCCTTTTTTTTTAGAATAATGTATCTTAATCAAAATGAGTCAAAAAATTCAAAGCAAAATTAAAGATAAAATTCAAGAAGATATTTCACCTACACGAAACTTATCAGGTATTCATTTAAAAATAGTTTTTGGTATTGCCATTCTTTGGACTTTTTTTCAACTTTGGTATGCTTCACCATTTCCTTTTTGGCTAAACTTTGGAATGTTCAAAGGTTTACCAGCAAGAGCTATACACTTAGGTTTTGCTTTAACATTAACTTTTTTGATTTTCCCTATTGTAAGAGGAAAAAAAATCTCAAGATTTGATATTCTTATTAGTATTATCGCAGCCTTTTGTTGTTTGTATATTTATTTTTTTTATGATGATCTAGTTAACAGAGGTGGAATACTTTTAGTAAAAGAGATATTTGGATTTAAAGTTCCTGTTGAGCTTATAATAGGGGCTATAGGAATATTAATTTTATTAGAGGCAACAAGACGTGCCATAGGAATGCCTTTGGTAGTAATTGCTATTTGTTTTCTTTTATTTTCTTATTTTGGAAAATACGCGCCTGATATTATTTCTCATGGTGGTCTTTCCATAAAAAGATTAGTTGGGTTTCAATGGTTTGACCAAGAAGCAATATTTGGGATACCAATAGGTGTTTCAGTAGATTTTATATTTCTATTTGTATTATTTGGAGCATTGTTAGAAACAGCGGGTGGTGGAAAATATTTTTTAGATTTAGCATTTGCAATGGTGGGTAAGATGCGTGGAGGTCCAGCTAAAGCAGCTATTTTAGGATCTGGAATGACAGGTATGATTTCAGGCTCATCAATTGCAAACACAGTTACGACAGGAACTTTCACAATTCCTATTATGAAAAAAACTGGTTTCTCTCAGGAAAAGGCAGGAGCTATAGAAGTTTCTTCTTCAGTTAATGGACAGATAATGCCACCGGTAATGGGGGCAGCAGCTTTTGTTATGGCAAGTTTTATTGGTGTTACTTATTTTGAAGTTGTTAAACATGCTTTTCTACCAGCAATAATCTCCTATATTGCACTATTCTATATATCTCATCTTGAGGCTCTAAAACTTGGACTTAAGGGTATGGAAGATAGCGATGTTCCCCACTTAAAGAAAACATTTTTATCTGGCTTGCATTTTTTAATTCCTATCTTTGTTTTAATTTTTTTACTTGTTTACATGAGATACACAGCAGGATTTTCAATTTTTTATGCAACGATTGCTTTAATATTAGTAAACTTAATTAGTAGAATTATTAAAAATCCAAATTTTAAAACTGGATTAATAGATTGGTATAATCAGACTGTAGTAGGACTTCAAAAAGGTGCAATTAACATGGTTGGTGTTGGAATTGCTATAGCTACGGCAGGTATAATAGTAGGAGCTGTTGGGTCGACTGGACTAAGCACAAATCTGATTATCGTGATAGAAACAATCGCAAGAGATAATGTAATCGTACTTATTTTTCTAACAATTATTTTATGTTTACTATTAGGCATGGGTCTTCCAACAACTGCTAACTATGTAGTAGTTGCATCTTTAATGGCTACAGTTTTAGTTGATGTGGGAAACGCCTCTGGATTTATTTTTCCATTAATTGCGGTCCATTTATTTGTATTTTATTTTGGCTTAATGGCAGATGTAACGCCTCCAGTCGGTCTAGCTTCATATGCTGCAGCAGCAATTTCAGGAGGAGATCCTTTAAAAACTGGTCTTCAAGCTATTTGGTATAGCTTAAGAACAGGAATATTGCCTATTGTGTTTTTGTTTAATCATGAATTACTTTTAATTGGAGTCGATAACATCTGGCAAGCTTTATTAGTAATAACAACATCTTTAATTGGTATATTAGTATTTACAGCAGCTACTCAAAGATGGTTTATTAATAGATTGAGCTGGTATGAGATAATTGCTTTTTTAATTATCTCTATATCTTTTTTGGCGCCTGATTTTGTATTAGGTAAATTTTATCCAAAGTTTAACGAGCAAAAATTATCTTCAACTAAGATACAAGAACTAATTTTTGATCCATCTAAAGAAGTTCATATTAAAGTAACTAGATTTACTGAATATGGAGAGAGATATAAATTATTTGTAATAGACAAAGGTAGTTTTAAGAATGAATATAATTTAGAAGAGTTTGGTATGAATTTAGCAGATGAAAGTGGTCAAGTGACAGTTGATAAATTAAATTGGAAAGGCCAAGCAAAAAAATCTGGGATACAAATGGGAGATGTCATTAGTAATTTTAAAATCGAAAATCCAGATCGTCCAAATAAATCCATCGTTTACCCATTTGCTTTAATTCTATTGTTCTTGTTTGGATTCACAAACTTTAAATTTGGAAAAAAGTCTCCCCTAGAAAAAAATACTTAAAATAAATTTTATATTTCTTTTTTTTTAACTAACTATTGCAGCTATAATAATGGCTACTATCAGTACTTCCCAACCAGACATTTTATTACCTCCAAAATAATGTTAAAATTTGATGTTGGTAAAATTATGATTAAGTGGTTGTATTTAATATTTTGCTACATTGGACTACATAGATACGAAAAGGTAGATATTAGCTTTAGTTTTGGACCAGGGGGCTCAACCGAGACGATAAGATGTAAAGATTGTGGTGTTAAAAAATTAAGAAAAAAGCGTTAAAGGATTTTCCAAGTTCCCGAGGCAGTTGCAACAATTTTTTCTGCACCAAATATTTCACATGAGATAAATACTAGTGTCTTTGTTTTTTTTAAAACTTTTACTTTTCCAATTAGTCTTTCATTTAATTTTCCAGCTGAAATAAACTTGATGTCTAAATTTATCGTTACACATCTTTTATTACCAGCTGCGATATGGGCTGCGTTACCCATACCAGTATCAGCTATAGTTGCAATAAAGCCACCGTGAGCTATACCGCCTGTGTTCAAACAATTTTCTAAAATTTTGATACTATATTCAAAATTGGCTTCATCTATCTTTTTAAAAGATAAATCACCAATATTTTGCATAAAACCTTTTTTAGTTTCGTCCATAAGATTTTTTATCATAAATTGGGGCTAGTTGAGAAAAAATTACAGCTATTAATATCAATACTATTCCAAATATTTTAAGATCACTTAAGAATTGGTTCAAAAGTATCCACCCAAATATTGAAGCAAAAACGCCTTCTAGTGAAAAAATAATTGCTACTGGAGCAGGAGATAAATTTTGTTGACTATAAGCTTGCAATAAAAAAGCTATTCCACTTGATAAAACACCAGCGTAAAGAAGTTCATTTTTTTCCATCAATAAATTTCCTAATGTAATGTTCTCAAAGACTAAAGAAGGAATAAAAGCAATTATTGACCCAATCAGGCAAGCTCCCATAGTTATAGCAATAGGATAATTAAATAAATTTAAAAATTTCGATAAATAAACAATATGAAAAGCCCAGAAAAAAGCTCCTAGTAAAACTAAGGAATCTCCTAATCTTACTGTTACGTTATTTATTTCAGTGAGTAAAAAACCTCCAATAATACAAACAAAAACTGACGGCCATACAGACCAATGAATCTTTTTAGAGAATAAAAAATAAGATATAGCAGGAACAATAAGAACATAGAATATTGTAAAGATTGCAGAATTGGCAACATCTGTATAAAGTAAAGAGTACTGCTGTAATGCATTTCCTCCACTGAGAAAAAAACCAAGAAGAAATAAATAAAACAAAATAATATTATAAGAAAATTTTTTTTCTTTGATTTTTTTGAATTCAAAAATGAAAAAAAATGGGACTAATGCTATAAACCCCAGAAACATTCTTCCTGTAGTAAATGAAAAGGGACCGATATAATCCATTCCCATGTCTTGTGCAATAAAAGCTGAACCCCATATAAATGAGCACGAGACAGCACAAACAAGGGAGATTAATTTTTTATTCATGATGTTTATTATTGTAAATTATATTAAACAGCAAGCTTGAAAGCGAAATCCTTACCTAAACATTCACTTAAATAGACGCAAAATCTTGCTCCTTCTGCCCCATCAATTATTCTATGATCATAAGACAGAGAAATTGGTAAAATTTTTCTAGAAACAATTTTACCTTTTAATTTTATTAATTTATCAAAACTTTTTCCAACACCTAGTATAGCAACTTCTGGAGGATTAATTATTGGAGTAAAAAATGTTCCCCCAATGCCTCCTAAACTCGATATTGTCATGGAACCACCAAAGAATTCTTTTTTATCTATTTTTAATTCTCTGCAAAGTTTACTAGTTTTTTTTAATGCTTCTCCAATTTCTTTAATACTCATTTGGTCTACATCTCTAATCTTGGGCACCATTAAGCCATGCGGCGTATCAACCGCAAAACCTAAATGAAAATATTTTTTATAAATTATTTTATTATGAATAGGGTCAATTGAGGCATTGAAATTTGGAAAAGCCTTAAGCGCACTTATTAAAGCTTTTGATATAAATGCGAGGGGAGTAACTTTTATCATTTCTCCAGAGTAGTAATCATACAAAGATGACCTAAATTGCTCCATTTCCGTAATATCAATTTCTTCATGCTGTGTAACGTGGGGGATTTCTGTCCAAGACCTAACTAGTTGGGGTCCTGATAATTTTTTGACTCGCGGTATGTCTTTTAATTGAATTTCTCCGAACTCTTCGTGAGGATATTCTTCTTTATGGATTTTTTTCTCAACTTTACCACCACTTACAGTAACTTGTGATCTGATGAAATTTTTTACATCTTCTTCAGAAACTCTTCCTGATCTTTGTGATCCAGGTATTTCAAGCACATTAGCGCCCAGTTCTCTTGCAAATTTTCTTACCTTTGGGCTAGCAGATTTAGTTCCACTTTGTGAAGAAGGAGTGGTTGGTATAATCTCTTTTGTTTTAATTATCTTTGGTTTCTTATCCTCTACTTTTTTTTCAATTTTTTGCTCTTTATTTGCTGTTACTTTTTTTTCCTCTGTTTTGTTTTCTGACTTAAGACTAAGAATTAGATCTCCTTGATTTACTTTATTACCAACTTTTATGTTAATTTTTTCTACTATTCCTTCATGAGTAGCAGGCACTTCTACACTAGATTTATCACTTTCTAATGTTATCAAAGAGTCATTTTTTTTAATTTGTTGTCCTTCTTTTACGAGGATTTCAATAACTTCTACATCCTTGAAATCACCCATATTAGGAACTAAAATTTTTGTACTAGCCATATTTATAAGTTAGATGGAAAATCTTTATTTTTATCAATTTTATATTTCTTAATTGCTTTTTCTGCTTGTTTTGTTTCTATTAATTGTTCTTTAGCTAAAGCACTTAAGGTGTAGGCAACTATATGTTCTTTGTCTACTTCAAAAAACTTTCTTAAATTCTTTCTTGTGTCGCTTCTTCCATATCCATCAGTACCTAAGGAATAAAATGGCTTTTCAGTATAAGGTCTTATTTGGTCCGAGAAAGATCTTGTATAATCAGATGCAGCAATAATTGGTCCATCTCTTTTCTCTAAGCACTTTTGGACATAAGATTTTTTCCTTTTTTCGTCGGGATTTAAAAGGTTCCATCTTTCTGTTTCCATACCGTCTCTTCTTAACTCGTTAAAACTTGTAATGCTCCATACATCTGAGTCTATGCCATAATCTTGAGATAAAATTTTTGCTGCCGATATAATTTCTCTTAATATTGTTCCAGAGCCTAAAAGTTGAACTTTTGTTTTTCCCTTTTTATTAAATTCTTTAAAAAGATACATTCCTTTAAGTATACCTTCATCACACCCCTTTGGTTTTTCAGGATGAGAATAATTTTCATTCATCGCAGTAATGTAATAGAAAATGTTCTCTTTTTTTTCATGCATTCTTTTAATTCCATCTCTGAATATTGTTGCCATTTCATAAGCAAAAGTTGGATCGTAACTTACACAATTAGGTATATTAGAAGCTAATAAATGGCTATGTCCATCCTGGTGCTGCAATCCTTCTCCTGCCAATGTCGTTCTTCCTGCCGTAGCCCCAATTAAAAAGCCTCTAGCTTGGGAGTCTCCCGCGGCCCAAGCAAGGTCACCAACTCTTTGAAAACCAAACATAGAATAAAAGATATAGATTGGTATCATTTCTAAGTCATGATTTGTATAAGATGTGCCTGCTGCAATCCAAGAAGACATAGCTCCAGACTCTGTAATTCCTTCTTCCAATACTTGACCACTCTTATCTTCTCTATAAGAACTCAATTGTTCGGAGTCTACCGGCTCATATTTCTGTCCTTCATGAGCATAAATTCCAATTTTTTGAAAAAACCCTTCCATCCCAAATGTTCTTGCTTCATCAGGAATAATTGGCACTAACCTTGGAGAGAGATTTTTATCACGAAGAAGAGCCGTTAACATTCTAACAAGAGCCATCGTTGTTGACATTTCTTTGTCTTCTGTTGACTTCATAAAAGTCCCAAAGATATCTTTTGGAGGCGCCTTAATTGCTTTGGCAAAAGAAGATCTTTCTGGGATAAAACCACCAAGTTTCAATCTTCTATCTTTTAAGTATTTTATTTCTTCAGAATTTTCACTTGGCTTATAGTATTCAATATTTTTAACTTGTTTATCTGTTAGTGGGACACCAAATCTATCCCTATAATATAGCAAGTCTTTTTCATCTAATTTTTTTTGCTGGTGAGTAGTGTTCATACTTTCACCAGATTTCCCCATACCATAACCTTTGATAGTTTTTGCAAGTATAACAGTTGGAGAACCTTTGTGTTGCATCGCTGAATGATATGCTGCGTAAACTTTATGAGGATCATGTCCGCCTCTATTTAATTTCCAAATATCTTTATCAGTCATTGAAGAAACTAGTTCTTTTAATTCTGAATATTTTCCAAAAAATTTCTCTCTTACATATGCTCCACCTTTTGCTTTAAAAGCTTGATATTCACCATCTACACATTCATTCATTCTTTTTACCAGTAAACCATTTTTGTCTTTTGCTATCAGTTGATCCCAATATGAACCCCATATAACTTTAATTACATTCCATCCAGTGCCTCTGAAACTTCCTTCAAGTTCTTGAATAATTTTTCCGTTTCCTCTTACAGGCCCATCTAGCCTTTGAAGATTACAATTAATTACAAAAATTAGATTATCTAGCTTTTCTCTTGCAGCCAAGCCTATTGCTCCAAGTGACTCCGGCTCATCCATCTCGCCATCACCTAAGAAGACCCAAATTTTTCTTCCCTCGTCTTTTACTAAACCTCTATTTATTAAATATTTCAAAAATCGTGCTTGATAAATCGCCATGATCGGCCCTAGTCCCATCGACACAGTAGGAAATTGCCAAAAATTTGGCATTAACCATGGATGAGGATATGAAGACAATCCACCTTTATCAACTTCTTGTCTGAATCCATCCAATTGTTTTGAAGTAAGCCTGCCTTCTAAAAATGCTCGAGCGTACATTCCAGGAGCAGAGTGCCCTTGAAAGTAAATTAAATCTCCCCCAAATTTATTATTTTTTGCTCTCCAGAAATGATTCATTCCCACATCATAAAGAGTTGCGGCTGATGCAAAGGTTCCAATGTGTCCACCTAGCTCTGAGCTTTTTTTATTAGCCCTGACTACCATTGCTGCTGCATTCCATCTTATATAAGCTCTTATTTTTTTTTCTATATTTTGATCTCCTGGTGACTTAACTTCAATTTCTGGAGGAATTGTATTTATATATGGAGTAGTCCTAGTGTCGGGTAAAACTAAACCAGATTTATAAGCTTGATCAATTACCTGATTTAATAAATAACTTGCTCTTGGCGCTCCATCGTTTTCAATTACAGAATTCAATGACTCAATCCATTCATTAGTTTCTATTGGGTCAATATCTTCTTTAGAAGCAGGTTCAGAAAAGATTTTTTTAATTTGTTTAATAGGATGCAAATCTCCATTTTTTTTTGGTTCTTCTTTAATGGGATCTTTCTTTTCGATTTCTTTTCTAGGAGTCGAAGTGGTTTTTCCGTTTTCGATCGTAGCTAGGATACTCCCTTCTGAAACTTTATCTCCTATTTTAACTTTTAAATCTTTAATTTCACCTGAAGATGGAGAAGGAATTTCAAGACTAGATTTATCACTTTCAATAGTAACTATTGGATCATTTTTATTTACCTTGTCTCCAGGTTTGACTAGAACCTCAATTACTTCAACATCTTTAAAATCTCCAATATCGGGAACTGAAATATTTTGAGCCATATTTGTCTATTATAAACTGGTTGGAACATATTAAAAAGGGCACTAACAATAAACTATAAAGAATAGGACAAATTGCTTAATAAGTTCATTTTTGGACATAATTTATGCTATTTTTAGTCAATTAAATTTAGTCAGATAAGATATGAAATGGCTAATAAGTTTATTTTTCAAAAAAAAAGAAATGAAATCAGATAGAACAGTAATAGTTCAAAAAATCCTATTAAAAAAATACTTGTTAAGATAAATTCATAGTGGCTAAATTAGCTTTTATGAAAACATCTCTTTGGAAACCTACTGATAAAATAAAAGAAGAGTCTTTATTAAAAGATTTTTCAAATTTTATACATTTGAAATCTTCAAGCAATTTTAAAGATCTATGGAAATGGAGCGTAGAAAATCCAGAAATATTTTGGTCTAAGTTTTGGGACTATTCTAAAATAATTGGTGAGAAAGGAAGAGAAGTTATCTTAAAAGATGACATTTTTAACAAAACAAAATTTTTTCCTGACTCAAAATTAAATTATTCGGAAAATATACTCAAAAAAAAAACAAATGATAATGCTATAGGATTTTTATCGGAGAGTGGATATGAAGAAAATATAACTTGGAATGATTTGTATAAAAAAGTTTGTAAGTTATCTTTTTATTTAAAGACTTTAAGTTTAAAAAAAGGTGATAGAGTTGCAGCCTATGTACCAAATAAAATAGAGTCCATAATAAGTTTTTTAGCATGTGCTAAAAATGGAATAATTTGGTCTTCGTGTTCACCTGATTTTGGAGTTCAAGGGGTTGTTGATAGATTCAAACAAATTAAACCAAAGATTTTAATAACGAGTAATTATTATTTTTATAATGGGAAAAAAATAAATATTTTAGAAAAAGTTAATGCAGTTTTGGAGGAAATTCCCTCAATAAATAAAGTTTTAGTTTTTTCCTACAAAAAGGAAGAAAAATTGGATTTAGATAATTTTATAGATTTTGATGAAGCCTTAAATCAATCAGATTTAGATGAAACATTTGAACGCTTTGAATTTAATCACCCGATTTATATTCTTTATTCTAGCGGAACTACGGGAAAACCAAAATGCATTACTCATGGGGCAGGCAATGTTTTGATTGAACATAATAAAGAATTTATGCTTCACTGCGATATCAGAAACAATGAAAAATTATTTTACTATACAACTACAGGCTGGATGATGTGGAATTGGTTGGTAGGAGGGCTAGCAACTGGTTCGACAATATATTTATTTGATGGAGCACCAGTTTATCCAAAAATAGATGTTCTTCTTGAATATTGTCAAAATAAAAAGATTAATTTATTTGGTGTAAGCGCTAAATATATAGATCATTTAAAAAATGAAAATTTCAATGCAAAGGATTTAGATTTAAGCTCGATTAAAATAATAACTTCAACCGGGTCGCCTTTAGCTGAAGAAAGTTTTGAATATGTATATAAAAATTTAAAAAAAGATGTTCACTTAGCATCAATAGCTGGTGGAACTGATTTAGTTGGTTGTTTGGTTTTAGGAAATTTATTTTCAAATGTATATAAAGGAGAAATTCAAGGTCAGAGTTTAGCCATTGATGTAGACGTCTTTACTGAAAATGGAAAAAGTGCCAACGATAATGAAAAAGGTGAACTAGTGGTCAAACAACCATTTCCATCAATGCCAATTAAATTTTGGGGTGATGATGATGGTAAAAAATACCATGAAGCTTATTTTACAAGATTTAAAAATATTTGGCATCATGGTGACTTTATAGAACGAACTTCAAATAATGGATTTATTGTAAGAGGAAGATCTGATGCTACCTTAAATCCTGGAGGAGTTAGAATTGGAACAGCTGAAATTTATCAACAAGTTGAAAACATTAATTTCATCACTGAAGGTTTGGTCGTTGGGCAAGATTATAACGACGACGTTAGAATAATTTTATTTGTTACAACAAAAGACAATGAAGATTTAGATGAAGAAAAAATTAGAATAATTAAAACTAGAATTAGAAAAAACTGCTCTCCTAAACATGTCCCTTCAATAATTATTAAAGCCCCTGCAATACCTAGAACTAAAAGTGGAAAAATTGTTGAGCTAGCAGTGAGAAAATTAATTAATGGAGAGGAGCTCAATAATAAGCAAGCAATTGCTAATCCAGAAAGTTTAGATTTTTTTAAAAACCTTTCTCAACTTAAAACCTAATAGTAAGCTAAATAAATAGAAATAATTAATACCCAAAAAAAAGCATAGTAAAGAATATATCCCTTAACAGTAAAGGGCATCTTTTTAATTTTACGTTTCTTCTTACCTTTATATGGCTTAGATAGCTCCATTATCTTTCAACACACATAGCAATACCCATACCGCCACCAATACATAAAGTTGCCAAACCTTTATTGACATCTCTTTTAATCATTTCATGAATAAGTGTTACTAGAATTCTAGTTCCTGATGCGCCTATAGGATGACCCAAAGCTATTGCTCCACCATTAACATTAATTTTTTCTTCAGGAATAGAAAGAGTTCTTAAAACCGCAATACTCTGTGCAGCAAAGGCTTCATTGATTTCAAATAAATCTACATCTTTTATAGACCATCCTGCTAATTCTAAAGCTTTTTTTGAAGCGGGTATTGGTCCCGTTCCCATTAAAGCTGGATCAACACCACAGCTTGCCCAAGACTTAATTGAAACTAGTTTTTTAAGTTTTCGTTTTTCAGCTTCTTTTTCTGACATTAAAGCTACTGCAGCTGCTCCATCATTAATACCAGAAGCATTACCAGCTGTAACTGTACCATCTTTTTTAAAAACAGGCTTAAGTCTCTTTAAAGCTTCAAAATTAATTTCTTCTCTAGGGTGTTCATCTTTATTAAAGTTTGTTTCATTTTTTTTTGATTTAATTTTAAAATTAATTATTTCCTCTTTAAATTTATTTTCTTTTTGAGCCTTAAGAGCTTTTTCTTGCGAATTTAATGCAAATTTATCTTGATCATCTCTAGTAACTTGAAATTTTGTTGCAACGTTTTCAGCGGTTACCCCCATATGATACCCGTGAAAAGCATCCCACAACCCATCTTTAATCATTGTGTCAGTCATTTCTGTGTTACCTAATTTTTTCCCTTCTCTTAAATGAATAGCATGAGGAGCCAAAGACATGCTCTCTTGGCCTCCAGCAATAATGATTTTTGAGTCCCCAGCTTTTATGCTTTGAAATCCTGAAGCAATTGATCTCAAACCTGATCCACAAACTTGATTAACAATATAGGCTGGTTTTTCTTTTGGAATTCCAGATTTCATAGCTGCTTGTCTGGCAGGATTTTGTCCAGCACCACCCGTTAGTACTTGACCCATTATAACTTCATCTATTTCATCGTTTTTTATTTGTGATTTATTTATTGACTCAGTAATAACAGAAGATCCTAGGCTATCACCCGAAACATTTTTCAACGATTTACCTAGCGATCCCACTGCTGTTCTAACCGCAGATGTAATAATGACTGAATTACTCATACTGATAATATAGATTTAAATACTTTAAATACAATACTTTATTTGATATTTCATAAGTATGCGCCTGTAGCTCAACTGGATAGAGCGCTTGGCTACGGACCAGGAGGTTCTGGGTTCAAATCCTAGCAGGCGCACCATTTTCATGATATTGTAATTGTTTAAATTTAAATATATTCAACTTTAAATGAAATTTTTATTAAACTTATCTCTTCAAAAAAGTGTTATTATATTTTTCATTATAGTAATTGTAATTCTTATATTTTTTAGCTTGATTTTATAAGTAGGCAAATAACAAAAGACCAATGCCCAAAAGAACTCTATAAATTACAAATATATTAAGGCTAAAAGTTTTAATATATCTTAAAAAATATTTTATTGTAATGAGAGAAAATAGAAAAGATAATATTATGGAAATTATCATGAAAAATGAAAAGTTTAAACTTTCGGATCTCATCAAATTGTTTAATCCAAAGATAGAAACCGCAGCTAATGTTGGAATAGATAATAAAAATGATATTTTTGCTGAATCAAATCTGTTGAATTTTAATAATCTTCCACCAGTTATGGCAATACCTGATCTACTTACCCCTGGTATTAATGATAAAATTTGTAGAAAACCAATTAAAATTGCTGATTTTAATGTGAAATTTGAATTGATTTTTTTCTGGATACCAGATCTATCGCTTAAATAGAGTAATATTCCAAAAATTAATGTAGTCCAACCAATCACTTTTATATTTCTAACCTGTTCGATAAGGTTAAATTTTAATAGAAAAAATCCTACAATCATGACTGGAAAAGAACTAATTAAAATTTTTAAAAATAAATCTTTATTTTGAACAAAATTAAAAATTTCTTTTCTAAAGAAAACTACAACAGCTAAAAATGAACCAATATGTAAACTTACATCTATCTCTAAATTTTTTTTGTTAAATTCTAAATATTCAGAAATAATTATTAAATGAGACGAGGAACTTATTGGTAAAAATTCTGTTATTCCCTGTATTAAAGATAGAGTGATTATTTCAATCATAATTAGATTCTTTTAAAATTTATGCTTGTTTATTTAATGACATTAGAATGCATACCAGCTATGTGAATATTAATCACTTTATATAAGGGTTTTTGATATAATAGGTAATTGATACTTACCTATATTTAGTACTAAATTAGTGAGTTTTCGATTATTTATAGAAAAATTATGAATAATAAAATGCTAAAATTTGTTGATTTGAAAAAAGAAACGCCTCTTAAAAGAGATACCAAAAAGAGGAGAAAAGACTTCAATGAAATTTACGATGAATTTATTAACGCCAAAGCAAAAGAACAGTCTAGCAGATGTTCTCAGTGTGGGGTTCCATTTTGTCAGATACATTGTCCTTTAAGCAATAATATTCCAGACTGGCTAAAACTTACAGCTGAAGGAAGATTACAAGAAGCTTATGAAGTTTCTCAAAGCACAAATAATATGCCAGAGGTTTGTGGAAGAATTTGCCCTCAGGATAGATTGTGCGAGGGCAATTGTGTTATTGAGCAATCAGGTCATGGAACTGTTACGATTGGTTCTGTTGAAAAATACATTACAGATACTGCTTGGGAAAAAGGTTGGGTTAAACCAATAAAAGTGAAAAAAGAATTGAAACAATCAGTAGGAATTGTTGGTGCTGGTCCTGCAGGATTGGCGTGTGGAGAAGAATTAAGAAAATCAGGTTACCAAGTTACTATTTATGACAGGTATGACAGACCAGGAGGATTATTAATTTACGGTATTCCTAATTTTAAATTGGAAAAATTTGTTGTTGAAAGAAGAACTCAACTTTTAAAAGATAGTGGAATAAAATTTGTACAAAATTTTGAAGTTGGAAAAAATAAAACTTTAAATCAATTAAGAGAAGCACATGACTCAATATTGATTGCAACAGGCGTTTATAAACCCAAAGAAATACAAGTTCCTGGCGAGAATTTAAAAAATATTTTCCCTGCGATGGAATTTTTGACTGCTTCTAATAGAAAAGGATTAGGAGATAAAGTTGAGCTTTTTGATAATGGAACATTAAATGCAGAAGGAAAAAATGTTGTCGTTATTGGAGGTGGAGATACTGCAATGGATTGTGTTAGGACAGCAGTAAGACAAAAGGCAAAATCTGTAAAATGCTTATATAGAAGAGATAGAGAAAATATGCCAGGCTCTGCTAGAGAAGTTAAAAATGCCATAGAAGAAGGAGTAGAATTTATTTGGTTAAGTACCCCGAAAAGATTTTTAGGTAAAAATGAAGTCAAAGAAGTAGAGGGAAATAAGATAACTTTAGGAGAACCAGACTCTTCAGGAAGAAAAAAACCTATAATTAAATCTGGCTCGGAATTTAAACTTTCAAGTGATTTGGTCATAAAATCTTTAGGTTTCGATCCTGAAAACTTACCAAAATTATTTGATGCAGAAGAATTATCTATTTCTGAATGGGGAACAATTAAAATTGACCTAAAATCTATGCAAACAAATTTAGATGGAGTGTTTGCTGCAGGAGATATTGTTAGAGGGGCATCACTAGTTGTTTGGGCAATTAAAGATGGAAGAGATGCAGCCGTTCAAATTGAAAAGTATTTAGAAAAGAAAGTAAAAAAGACTATTAGAGCAGCATAATTTAAAAAATGAATAGATACGAAAAAAATAAAAAACTTCTTTCTGAAAGCTACAACTATGATCAAAGCATGGAACATGACGCTTGTGGTGTCGGCATGATTGCAGCAACAGATGGAAAAAAATCAAGAAAAATAGTTGATTATGGAATAGAAGCCCTAAAAGCCATTTGGCATAGAGGAGCAGTTGATGCAGATGGAAAATCAGGAGATGGAGCAGGGATTCAAATAGAAATAGCCACAGAATTTTTCAAAGATAAAATTATAGCTACAGGACATGATCCTGATGTCTCAAAAAGGATCTGTGTTGGAATGGTATTTCTTCCAAGGACAGATTATTTGGAGCAAGAAAAATGTAGAGAAATAATAGAATCAATATTGCTTGAGGAAAATTACTCTATTTATGGTTGGAGACAAGTTCCAATTAATTCAAGCGTTTTAGGAAAAACAGCAGAACAAAGTCGGCCTGAAATAGCTCAAGTTATGTTTAAGAAAAATAAAAATTTAGAAACAAATGATCTAGAAAGAAATTTATTTGAGACAAGGAAAAAGATAGAAAAACTAGCTAGAAACAATCAACTTAAAAACTTTTATATTTGTTCATTTAGTTCCAGATCGATAGTTTATAAAGGAATGTTTCTAGCTGAAATGTTAGCAGAGTTTTATCCTGACTTGAATGATAAAAAATTAACTTCAAGATTTGCAATTTTTCATCAAAGATACTCGACAAATACTTTTCCTAGTTGGGATTTAGCCCAGCCATTTAGAACTTTAGCACATAACGGTGAAATCAATACTTTAAAAGGAAATATTAATTGGATGAAAATTCACGAACAAGATATGTCAAGTCCATTATTTAAAAATGTAAAAGATTTAAAACCCGTCATTAGAAGTTCATCTGACTCTGGAGCGCTTGATAATGTATTTGAATTACTTACACATTCAGGAAAATTAGCTCCATTAATTAAATTAATGATGATACCTGATGCTTGGTCAAAGAGGAGCAAAACAGTCCCTAAAAATCATCAAGATCTATTTAATTTTCTTAACAGCACCATTGAGCCTTGGGACGGACCAGCCGCAATTTGTGCTACGGACGCTAAATGGGTTTTAGCTTCAATGGACAGAAATGGATTAAGACCATTAAGATATGCAAAAACATCTGATAATTTATTTTTTGCAGGTTCAGAGTCAGGAATGATCACAATTCCAGAAGAAAAAATTATTGAAAAAGGAAAATTAGGCCCTGGTCAGATAATTGCGATTGATTTAAAAAAAGGAAAACTTTTTAGAGATAAAGAAATTAAAGATCTTTTAGCAAAAGACTATAAAAAATATAACCAACAAATAATTGACCTTGAAAAGAAAATTTCAACAGATAGCGAGCAACCAAAATTTACCGGAGAGGAATTAAAAAAAAGACAATATTTATCTGGATTAAGCATTGAAGATTTGGAGATAATTTTACATCCAATGGCGGAGGAAGGGAAAGAGGCTTCAGGTTCGATGGGAGACGATACACCAGTGGCAGTTTTATCCAGTCATTATAGACCAGTCTCACATTATTTTAGACAGAATTTTAGTCAGGTAACCAATCCACCAATTGACTCTTTAAGAGAAAATAAGGTTATGAGTTTAAAAACAAGATTTGGAAATCTTGGAAATATTCTTGACTTTGATAATCTAACTAAGGAAGATATTTATGTATTAGACAGTCCGATTTTAACTAATTCTCAATTTACAAAATTTAATAAGATTTTTTCAGAAAAGACAAAAGTTATAGATTGTACTTTCGATGTTAGTTCATCTTTAAAAGAGAGGATAGAAAAAATAAAAGAAGAGTGCGAGATAGCTGTTAGAGAAGGAAGTTCTGCTTTAATATTATCAGATAAAGATATTTCAGATAATAAAACCAGTATACCTAGCGCATTAGCAGTAGGAGCTGTTCATTCTCATCTAGTGAAAAATGGACTGAGAGGTTATTGTTCTTTAAATGTTGAATGTTCAGATGCGCTCGATACACACTCTTTTGCTGTACTAATTGGAGTTGGAGCTACAACTATAAATCCATACTTAGCTATAGATAGTATTTATCAAAGATTTGAGAAGAAACTTTTTGGAAAATCAGATTTTGAAAGTTGTGTAATTAAATTTAAAAAATCAATTGATTCTGGTTTATTAAAAATTATGTCAAAGATGGGAATTTCAGTAATAAGCTCTTATAGAGGAGGTTGTAACTTTGAAGCAGTAGGATTAAGTAGAGCTATTGTATCAGATTATTTTCCTGGCATGTCTTCTAGAATTTCTGGAATAGGAATAAGCGGAATAGAGGACAAAATAAAAGAGCTGCACCAGAAGTTTTCTAAAAAAAATATTTATACTTTACCGATAGGAGGATTGTATCGCTACAGAAAGAGCGGTGAAAATCATCAGTATGATGGCAGCTTAATTCATTTGTTGCAAAGTGCTGTACAAACTGGGTCTTATGAACAATATAAAAAATATTCGAATGGAATTTATAATCTACCACCTATAAATTTACGTGATCTTTTACAATTTAAAAAGAGAAGAACACCTATTGATATTAAGGAAGTAGAACCAATCGAGAATATTTTAAAGCGATTTGGTAGTGGAAGCATGTCACATGGAGCTTTGTCAGCAGAAGCTCATGAAGTTTTAGCTACTGGAATGAATAGAATTAAAGGAGCATCTTGTAGCGGAGAAGGGGGAGAAGACGCTAAACGATTTAAAGTTTTACCAAATGGAGACTCAGCCAATTCTAGAGTAAAACAAATTGCTTCTGCAAGATTTGGTGTTACCGTTGATTATCTAAATAATGCGAATGAAATAGAAATCAAAATAGCTCAAGGTGCAAAACCAGGTGAAGGAGGTCAGTTACCTGGATTTAAAGTGACTGATGAAATTGCAAGATTAAGACATTCAACTCCAGGAGTTACTTTAATCTCGCCTCCACCTCACCATGACATTTACTCTATTGAAGATTTAGCTCAGCTAATCTACGATTTAAAACAAGTTAATCCAAGAGCAAGAATTGGTGTAAAATTGGTTGCTTCAACAGGTATTGGAACGATTGCTGCAGGTGTTGCTAAAGCAAAAGCTGATATAATTTTAATTTCTGGACATTCTGGAGGAACTGGTGCTAGTCCTCAAACTAGCATTAAGTATGCGGGAGTGCCATGGGAGATGGGACTAACCGAAGTTAATCAAATTTTAACTTTAAATAATTTAAGACACAAAGTTACATTGAGAACTGATGGTGGAATAAAAACTGGAAGGGACATTGTAATTGCTGCGATGATGGGAGCCGAAGAATATGGTATGGGGACATCTTCTTTGGTAGCCATGGGATGCATCATGGTAAGACAATGTCACTCAAATACTTGTCCGGTTGGTGTTTGTAGCCAAGATAAAAAATTAAGAGAAAAATTTACTGGTACCCCAGAAAAAGTAGTAAATCTTTTCACATTTGCAGCAAAAGAAGTAAGGGAAATCTTAGCTTCGCTAGGCTATAGCACAATAAATGAAATTATTGGCAGGACAGATTTACTATCTCAAGTTAACAAAGGAGCTTCTAATTTAGATGATTTGGATTTAAATCCTTTATTAGTTCAAGCGGACCCAGGAGAGAATCCTAGATATTGTAAAGATAAGATTATAAACAAAGTTCCTGAAACCTTAGATGAAAAAATTTGGTCAGACATAGAAAATAAAATTCAAGTTACAAAACAAAATGATTTTGAATACGATATTAAAAATACCTTTAGATCAGTTGGAACTCGATTATCTCATTATATTTATAAAAAATTTGGTAATGAAAAATTGAATCCTGATACTATAAAAATTAAATTGAGCGGATCTGCTGGACAGTCATTAGGCGGTTTTTTAATGAAAGGAATAAAGCTAATAGTTGAAGGGGATTGTAACGATTATGTGGGCAAAGGACTTTCAGGAGGGTCTATAGTTGTTTATCCTTCATCTAAGAGTAAGCTCATCTCACACGAAAATTCTATTATTGGTAATACTGTTTTATATGGAGCTACGTCTGGTAAATTATTTGCTTCTGGACAGGCTGGAGAAAGGTTTGCAGTAAGAAACTCTGGAAGCTTAGGGATAGTGGAAGGATGTGGCGCTCATGGATGTGAGTACATGACTGGCGGAACAGCCATTATACTTGGACAAATTGGAGATAATTTTGGAGCTGGAATGACAGGTGGAATGGGATTTGTTTATGATGAAAAAAATAATTTTGAGAGCTATGTCAACCCGTCTTCTATTATATGGCAATCAATAGAGACTGAATATTGGAAAAAGTTTTTAAAAGAAAATCTTAAAGATTTTTTTAAAGAAACTAATTCTCTCGTAACAAAAAAGATACTAGAAAATTTTGAGATGGAAATTAAGAAATTCAAACAAGTGTGCCCAATAGAAATGCTTGATAAATTAGATAATCCTATTACTTTAAAGTCGAAGATTAAGAAAGCTAGTTAAATGAATAAAATAAATATTTTTTGCTTTGGTTTTGGCCAAGTAGCAAAAAGTTTCGTTAAAAAACTTAAAACTGAAAAAATTCCATTTAGGCTTACCACAACTTCTCGGCAGGAAACCCAAAGTAAAAATTTTGAGGATATTAATTATGAAAGTTTTCAATTTAATGAAAAAAAATATGATAATGATTTAACTAAAAACTTAGATGAGGCTGATTATATTTTAATATCAATAGCTCCAGTTAATGGTGAAGATATTGTAATAAAAAATTTTAAAGAAAGATTTAAAAATAAAAAATTTAAATGGATTACCTATCTTTCTGCAACTAGTGTTTATGGAGATCATGGTGGGGAATGGGTTGATGAAACAAGTCAAACAAATCCAACATCTATTAATGGAATCCAGAGACTAAAAGTAGAAAAAAATTGGATAGAATTTTCACAACAATGTAATTTGTCGCTACAAATTTTTAGATTGTCAGGAATTTATTCAAATCAATATAATGTTTTAAAAAGATTAAAGACAGGAGAAGTCAAAATAATAAATAAGAAGAATCATTTTTTCTCTCGAATTCATGTTGAAGATATTGCCAATGCTTTATTTAAGTCTTTGGATAATTTTAAAAAGGGAGAAATTTATAATATCTCAGATGATAAGCCTGCCTCTAATAAGGAAGTTATAATGTATGGTATAAAACTACTAGGCGTTGACGAACCCCAGACCATAGAAACTGATGAGATAGAAAGTGAAATGTTAAAAAATTTTTATAAAGATTCTAAAAGAGTTAGTAACAAAAAAATGAAACAATTTTTTAATTTTGAGTTGAAATACCCTACATATATTGAAGGTTTAAATTATATTAAGAACAATTTTATTTAATTCTTTGATGATTTTTTGAAGTGGTTTTTTAGCAGACAAACTATGATCACCTTTTTTAATTATTATTAACTTCTTCTTTGCGCCAACAAAAACTGACAGAACCTTTTTAGAGAACGAAACTGGCACAACCTCATCCTTTTGACCATGAATCATTGTTATTTCAATTTTAGATTTTATTTTTTTTGATAAAACTTTGTTTTTTCTACCATCTTTTATTAGTTGATAAGTAATAGGATATTTATATTGCCCACTTTCAATGTGAGTAATACCTTTTTTAATAATCTCTTCTTTAATTTTCTTTGGGAATTTATTCCACATCAATCTTGTTAAAAATTCAGGAGCAGATCCGATGCCAAGAAATCCTTTAATTTGTTTTTTAAAATATTTAAATTGATTTAAAGCGATCCATGCACCCATACTGGAGCCAATTATGATAAAATTATTTTTTCTTATTACTTTTTTGATCAATAATTTTGTATTTCTAGACCAAATACTTATGTTGCATTTTGTAAATTCTCCAGAAGATTTTCCATGACCAAAATATTCTAACGCTAGAAAACCTAATTTTTTTTTAATAGCATATTGTTTGAAGGCCTGAGGTTTTTGACCTTCTATATCAGACATAAAGCCTGGAAGAAAAACGATATAAAGTTTTTTTTTGTAATAATTGTCGATATATCTAACTTTTTTAGTCTTTGAAATTTTTTGGTACTTAAATTTTCTCATATAAAGTTACAAGTTTAATTTGTTAATATATAACAATAATTATGGCTTCGAAAATAAAAGTTCTTCAAGTTATTCCATCACTAGGATTTGGTGGTGCCGAAACTGGATGTTATGACTTAGCACACTATCTTTCTGAAAAGGGTTGCATTTCTTTTATAGCAACTTCCGGGGGTAAATTGTTGAAATTTGTAAAAAAAAATAAAGTTAAAATTTTTCGACTTCCTGTGCAATCTAAAAATCCATTGCTTATTATTTTTAATACAATTATTTTGTCTATACTTATATTAATTAATAACATAAATATTGTCCATGCAAGAAGCAGAGCTCCAGCCTGGTCTTGTTATTTTGCATGTTTAATAACTAGAAGAAATTTTGTCACAACATTTCATGGCACTTATAATTTTAAAAACAATTTAAAAAAATTCTATAATAGCGTTATGCTGAGATCAAAAATAACAATTGCTGGTTCAAATTTTATTTTTAATCATATTAATCAGAATTACGGTAAGTATTTAAATCGAAAAAAAAAATTAAGAGTTATATTTAGAGGAATTAATATTGATTATTTCAGTCAAAAAAATATTTCAATATTAAAGCAAGAAAAAATTAAAAAAGAGTGGGAACTTTTGCCAAACAAATTTATTATTCTTATGCCTGGCAGATTAACTTATTGGAAAGGTCAAGAGAAATTTATTGAGGCCTTAAATATTTTAGTTGAAGATTATAGCAATTTTAATTTTCAAGCAGTAGTGCTTGGTTCGGATCAAGGTAGAAAAGTATATAAAAAGAAATTAATTAATTTAGTTCAAAGATATAGGTTAGGTCAAAAAATAAAATTCATTGATCATTGCAAAGAAATGCCTTTAGCTTATTCATTAGCTGACGTAGTTGTATCAGCCTCAACAGAACCGGAAGCTTTTGGTCGAGTTTCAGTAGAGGCTCAAGCTATGGGAAAACCCATTATAGCTAGCGACCTCGGCGGATCAAAGGAAACAATTTTAAAAGGTAAATCAGGATTTTTATATAAACATGATGACCCTCGACAGCTTGCCAAAGCATTAAATAGTGTTATTGAATTAGATCAAGATTCATTGAATTCTATAGGGAACGAGGGTAGAAAAAATGTAACAAAAAAATTTGATGTAGAAGCTATGTGCGATTCAACTTTAAGAGAGTATAAAAAATTGTTAAATATATAATACATGCCTCAAATTCAATTATTAGATGGAAAAAAAATACCTTTTGACAAAAGAATTAATGGTTTTGATTTAACAAAAAAAATTAGCAAATCTTTGGAGAAAGCTGCTCTTATTATGGAGGTAGATGGACAACTAAAGGATTTAAGCCATGAAATTACAAAAAATTCTACAGTAAGAATTATTACATCAAAAGATAAAGAAGGTTTAGAGGTTATAAGGCATGATGCTGCACATATAATGGCGATGGCAGTTCAAGAATTATTTTCAGATACTCAAGTTACAATTGGTCCAGTTATCGAAAATGGTTTTTATTATGATTTTGCTAGAAAAGAACCTTTCACAAGTGATGATTTAAAAAAGATAGAAAAAAAAATGTCTGAGATTATTGATAGAGACGTTAAAACAAAACGAGAGGTGTGGGAAAGAGACAAAGCTATTTCTCACTTTAAAAAAATTGGGGAAAAGTACAAAGCTGAAATTATTGAAAGTATTCCTAAAAATGAAGATTTATCAATTTATCATCACGGTGATACTTGGCATGATCTTTGTAGAGGCCCTCACTTATCATCTTCAAGCAAAATAGGGAAAGCTTTTAAGTTAACAAAAGTATCCGGCGCATATTGGCGAGGAGACTCAAATAATGAAATGCTTCAAAGAATTTATGGCACATGCTGGAGTTCAAAAAAAGAATTAGATGATTACTTACACAGATTAGAAGAAGCCGAAAAAAGAGATCATAGAAAACTTGGTAAAGAAATGGATTTATTTCATTTTAGAGAAGAAAGTCCTGGGTCAGTATTTTGGCATGAAAAAGGTTGGTTATTATTTCAAAGATTGGTTGAATATATGAGAATGAAACAACGCTTAGCAGGATATAAAGAAATAAATACACCTGAACTTTTAGACAAAACATTATGGGAAAAATCTGGTCATTGGGAAAAATTTGGTGAGCATATGTTTACCTCTGAGACACCTGATGAAAAAACTTTTGCAATAAAACCAATGAACTGCCCTGGTTGTGTTCAAGTTTTCAATCAAGGTTTAAAAAGTTACAGAGATTTACCACTGAAATTGTCAGAGTTTGGAAAAGTGCATAGATACGAACCTTCTGGTGCGTTACATGGATTGTTAAGAGTAAGAGCTTTCACACAAGATGACGCTCACATTTTTTGTACTGAAGATCAAATAACCCAAGAAACACTAACAGTCACTAATTTGATCTTAGAAATTTATAAAGCGCTTGGATTTGAGAATGTTATATTAAAGTATTCAGATAGACCAGAAAAGAGAGTTGGCGATGATAGTATTTGGGATAAATCTGAAGCCGCTCTATTATCAGCAATAAAAAAATCAAAACTAGAATACACAATTAATAAAGGTGAAGGTGCTTTCTATGGGCCCAAAATAGAATTTGTTTTAAGAGACGCAATCGGTCGTGATTGGCAATGTGGAACACTACAAGTTGATTTAAATTTGCCAAACAGATTAGGAGCAACATTTGTTGATAAAGATGGAACGAAAAAAGTTCCGGTTATGTTACATAGAGCTTTATTTGGATCTTTAGAGAGATTTATAGGAATTTTAATAGAAAATTATGCAGGAAAATTGCCTTTTTGGTTATCACCAGCACAAGCTGTTGTGTGTCCAATAGCTGAAGAAAACAATGATTATGTCAAAAAGTTATTTGAAGATTTATTTAAAGAAGGTATAAAATGCGAAGTGGATTTAAGAAACGAAAAGATAAATTATAAAATAAGAGAACATTCTCTTGCAAAAATACCTTTTATTATTGTTTGTGGAAAAAAAGAGGTTGCTGATAATACTGTGACTGTTAGAAAACTAGGATCTGAAAAACAAGAAACGATTAAAAGAGAAGAATTTATTAAAAATATGCTTAAAGCAAACAAGTTGCCTTTAAACTAAGTGTCCAACTTCAAACCAAATTATTTTCAACGAAGAAGCAAACCGCAAGGACCAAAAGCTAATGAAAGAATTAGGGCTTTGGATGTTCAAGTTATTGGAAGTGACGGAGGTAACCTAGGTGCTATGCCTTTAAACAAAGCTATTGAGCTAGCTAAGCAAGAGGGATTAGATTTGATAGAAATATCTCCAAACGCTAACCCGCCAGTTTGTAAAATAATGGATATGGGTAAATATAAATATGACTTACAAAAAAAAGCTAATTTAGCAAAAAAAAAACAAAAAATTGTTTCTTTAAAAGAAATTAAATTAAGACCAGGAACAGAAGCTCATGATTATAATTTTAAAATTAAAAATGCAAAAAAATTTATTATAAAAGGAGATAAAGTTAAATTTACAGTAAGATTTAAAGGAAGAGAGATGCAACATACTGAACTTGGAAAAGATTTAATGAACAGAATTATTGAAGAAACAAAAGATATTGCAAAGGTTGAAAGCAGGCCTAAATTTGAGGGTAGACAGATGGTAATGATCATTCAACCTATCTAAATTAGGATAATATCATCTTGTAAAGATTAATTATTGCCTATATAAAACCGAAATATTTATGCCAAAATTAAAAACAAAAAGCTCAGCAAAAAAAAGATTTAGATTTACGGCTTCAGGTAAAATTAAGATGCCTCAAGCAGGGAAAAGGCATGGTATGATTAAGAGAACAAATTCACAGATAAGAAAACAAAGAGGCACTACGATAATGACAAAACAAGATTCAAAAATTGTCAAATCGTATATGCCATATAATTTAAGAGGATAATATGGCAAGAACAAAACGTGGCGTTATAAGTAGAGCGAAACATAATAAAATTTTAAAATCTGTTAAAGGCCAATACGGAAGAAGAAAGAATACTATTCGTATAGCTCGTCAAGCAATGGAAAAAGCTATGCAATATGCTTATCGAGATAGAAAAGCAAAAAAAAGAGAATTTAGATCTTTATGGATTCAGAGAATCAACGCTGGTGTAAGAATGGAAGGCCTGACTTATGCAAAATTTATTAACGGATTGGCTAAATCTAAGATTAAGTTAGACAGAAAAGTGTTAGCAGAATTGGCTTATAATAATCCAGAAGTCTTTAAATCTATAGTAAAAAAGGTTCAATCATCCCTTAACTAATAAGGGCCTTTGATTTAATCTCAACTTAATATAAAAAATCATAATATCCAATGAGTGATTTAGATAAAATAAATTCTATTTTTAACGCTAAGATAGACTCTATAAAATCAAAAGATGAATTACAGAATTTAAAAACTGAATTTTTTGGTAAAAATGGTCAAATTACAAACCAGTTTAAAAATTTAGGATCCTTATCAGCTGAACAGAAAAAAGAATTTGCTTCTATTTTAAATAAATTAAAAGCTAGTCTATCCAATCAAATTGAAGCAAAAAATTTAGAAATAGAAACACAAGAAATTAATGAAAAATTAAAAAATGAAAAAATTGATGTAACTTTACCTATAAGATCTTACAGACAGGGGAGAATTCATCCGGTATCTCAAGTTATAGATGAAATTTCTTCTATATTTTCAGAAATTGGATTTTCTGTTGCGGAGGGTCCTGATGTAGAAACAGAATATAATAATTTTACTGCTCTTAATACGCCTGAAGATCATCCAGCAAGAGATATGCACGACACTTTTTATCTAGATAAAAATAAAAAACTTTTATTGAGGACACATACTTCACCTGTTCAAATAAGGAGTATGTTAAATGAAAAACCACCTTTTAAGATTATAGTTCCTGGGAGAACTTATCGATCTGATAGCGATCAAACCCATGCTCCCATGTTTCATCAATTGGAAGGTCTTCACATAGATAAAAATATAACAATGGGTCATTTAAAAGGATGTTTAGATTATTTCATAAGGGAATTTTTTGAAGTCAAGAATGTCAAGATGAGGTTTAGACCAAGTCATTTCCCTTTTACTGAACCTTCAGCGGAAGTGGATATTGGCTATAGATTAGAAAATGGAAAAATAGTTATTGGGGAGGGTGATAAATGGTTGGAAGTTTTGGGTTGCGGAATGGTGCACCCTAATGTTTTAAAAAATGTCAAAGTCGACACAAAAAAATATCAAGGTTATGCTTTTGGTATCGGAATTGATAGACTTGCAATGTTAAAATACGGAATTAATGATCTTAGAGCATTTTTTGAAACGGATTATCGATGGTTAAGTCATTTTGGCTTTGATCCTTTGGATGTTCCGACAAATTACAGAGGTTTAAGTAAATGATTATCACAATCTCTTGGCTTAAAGAACACCTGCAAACAAAAGCAAATGAAGCAAAGATAATTGATCAGTTAACTAATATTGGGCTTGAGGTCGAAAATGTGAAAGAGAGCTCTGGTCAATTAAGTGACTTTAAAGTTGCAAAAATTTTGAAAGCAGAAAAGCATCCTAATGCTGATAAGTTAAAGGTTTGTGATGTAAGCCTAGGAGACAATAGAATTATAAAAGTAGTTTGTGGAGCACCAAATGCTAGAAATGGTTTAGTAACTATTTATGCGCCTCCAGGAGCAACTATTCCTAAGACAAAGTTTAAACTAAAGATTGCTAAAATTAGAGGAGTAGAGTCTAGAGGAATGCTTTGTTCAGAAAATGAATTAAATTTATCAGATGAAAGTGCTGGCATTATAGAATTGAAGAATAAAGAAAAAGAAATTGGTAAAAGTTATTTTAAAACCAAATTAGAAAATGTTTTAGATATTGCTATTACACCAAATAGAGCTGACTGCCTAGGAGTAAGAGGTATAGCAAGAGATCTTGCATCATCTGGATTAGGAAGTCTTTTAAAACTAAAGAAAAAAAATTTTAAACAATCTTTAAAGCAACCTATTAAAGTATCAATCTCTAAGGAAAAAAATCAAGGATGTTTATCTTTTGGAAGTTGTTACATAAAAAATATTACGAATACAGAAAGTCCAGAGTGGTTAAAAAATAAAATTTTAGCTTTAGGTTTGAAGCCTATTTCTGCTGTTGTTGATATTACAAATTATGTAATGTTTGATCTTAATCGACCTCTACATGCGTATGATGCTAATAAAATAGACAAAGAAATTATTGTTAGAAGCTCTCAAGAAGGTGAAGAATTTGAAGGATTAGATAATGAAAAATATAAACTCAAAAAAGGAATGTGCGTTATTACAGACAAAAGCAGCATTCTTGGACTTGGAGGAGTTATTGGAGGAACAAAAACGTCAACCGAGTTTGATACAAAAAATATATTATTAGAGTCTGCTTATTTTTTACCATCATCTATAAGAAAAACAGCTCGTGAATTAAACATTAATACAGACGCTAAATATAGGTTTGAAAGAGGAATAGATCCTAATTCTATAAAAGAAGGCTTAGAAATAGCCACTGAATTAATAATTAAAATTTGCGGAGGAGAAGCAAGCAAATTTGTTATTACTGGCCAAGCTTCCAAAAAAAATAAAGTTATAAATTTCGATATTAAAAAATTTAATGATTTAATAGGTATATCAATTTCAATTTCTGAAGCTGATAAAATTTTATCGTCTTTAGGTTTTAAGGTTAAGAAAACGAAAAAAATTTTAAAAGTCGAAATTCCTACTTGGAGACCTGATATTTCCCAAGACGTTGATTTGATTGAAGAATTAATAAGGATTAAAGGATTTGATAAAATTCAGGTGATTGAACCTGAAAAAGGAAGAGAAAATGAGACTTTAAATTTTAATCAGAGATTGTTTCATCTCTCTCAAAGAGCTTTAGCGTCAAAAGGTTATATGGAAACAGTTACTTGGTCATTTACAGATTCAAATATTGATAAGCAATTTTCAAAAGCTGAAAAAGAAATAAATATTCATAATCCTATATCATCAGATTTAAATGTTTTGAGGAGATCAATATTTTCTAATCTCTCTATTCATTTGAAAAAAAATCAAGATAGAGGATATGGCGATTTATCTTTTTTTGAAATAGGACCAACATTTTTTGGAAAAAATCCTGGGGAACAACAAATAGTTGTTGGGGGAATAAAATCTGGCCAAGTCAACAGAAGAAGCTGGTCTGAAAAGGCAAGAAATATAGATGTCTTTGATGTTAAAAGCGATGCACTCAGAACATTGGTTGAGCTTGGTATTGATGAAAAAAATCTTTTTGTAAGCGATACAACAAAAAGCAGCTATCATCCTGGCCGATCAGGATCTATTAATTTAAAGTCAGATAAAGGACCTCACCTTGCATATTTTGGAGAATTACATCCAGCCATATTAAAAAAGATGAATTTTAAAGATAGAAATATATTTGGATTTGAAATTTTCTTAAAAAATATACCGGAGCCTAATAAAAAGGCAAGACTAACAAAAGTCAATTATACAGTTTCAGATTTTCAAAAGTCAGAAAGGGATTTTGCTTTTGTTATTGATAAATCTTTTAAAGTTGGCTTGCTTGAGAAATTGATTAAAGAAGTTGATGAAAATATTATTCAAAGGGTAGTTACTTTTGATATTTTTAAAGGTGAAAATATTCCTAAAGATAAAAAATCAGTAGCTATTAACGTAACTCTTCAAGCTTTAGACAAAACTTTAAGTGAAAAAGATTTAGATCAAGTTAGCCAAAAAATAATCGAGGTTGTTAAAGAAAAAACTGGTGCAATAATCAGGACCTAATGTCAGATATAAATAGAATTCGTAATTTTTCAATAATTGCGCATATAGATCACGGAAAATCTACTATTGCAGATCGAATTATTCATAAATGTGGAGGATTAACTGATCGTGAAATGAAAACTCAAGTTTTAGATTCTATGGATATTGAAAGAGAAAGAGGCATTACTATAAAAGCTCAAACTGTAAAGTTAAAGTATAATGCTAAAGACGGAAAAGAATATATTTTAAATATTATAGACACACCTGGCCATGTTGATTTTGGTTATGAAGTAAGCCGGTCTTTATCAGCTTGCGAAGGTTCACTATTGATAGTAGATAGCACGCAAGGTGTAGAGGCACAGACACTGGCAAATGTTTATCAAGCACTAGAAATTAATCACGAAGTTATACCAGTTTTAAATAAGATAGATTTACCAGCTTCCGATATTGAGAAAACAAAAAAAGAAATTGAAGACGTAGTAGGAATTGATACTTCAAATGCAATTAAATGTTCAGGAAAGACTGGAGAAGGAGTAGATAATATTTTGGAGGCGATTATAAAAAATTTACCTGCTCCAAAAGGAATTCAAGAAGAAAAACTCAAATCCTTATTAGTTGATAGTTGGTATGACACCTATCTAGGTGTTGTTATTTTAGTGAGAATAATCAATGGTAAAATTAAGAAGAACATGAAGATTAAATTAATGTCTAATGAAAAAGAGTATGTTATTGAAAAAGTTGGTATATTTACTCCAAAACCCCATGATATAGAGGAATTAAATTCTGGAGAAATAGGATTTATTATAACTGGAATTAAAACTTTATCTGAAACAAAAGTTGGTGATACAATCTGCGACGCATCAGATCCAATTGAAACACCTTTACCTGGATTTAAACCAAGCAAACCAGTAGTTTTTTGTGGATTATTTCCAGTAGATAGCTCTGAATATCAAAAATTAAAAGATGGATTAGGAAAACTAAAACTTAATGACGCTAGCTTTTCTTATGAGGCAGAGTCCTCGAGTGCTTTAGGATTAGGTTTCAGATGTGGCTTTCTAGGCTTGCTTCATCTTGAAATTATAACCGAGAGATTAGAGAGAGAATTTGATGTAAATTTAATTACTACTACACCAGGAGTTATTTACAAAGTTCATAAAGTTAAAGGTGAAGTTGTGGATTTACAGAATCCTTCTAGCATGCCAGATCCAACACAAGTTGCAAAAATTGAAGAACCTTGGATTAAAGCTACCATTATAACACCCGATGAATATTTGGGTTCAATTATAAAAATTTGCCAAGACAAAAGAGGTATACAAACCAATTTAAGTTATTCTGGAAATCGAGCAGTACTGTCTTATGATTTACCACTTAATGAAGTTGTTTTTGATTTTAACGACAGGTTAAAATCTGTTTCAAGTGGATACGCAAGTTTCGATTATGAAATTACAGGGCATAAGGAAGGTAATTTAGTGAAGCTTGGTATCTTAGTAAACGGAGAATCCGTTGATGCCTTGGCAATGATAATTCATAAAGATTTTGCTCAATCTACTGGTAGACAAGTTTGTGAAAAGTTAAAAGATTTAATTCCAAGACATAATTTTATGATTCCAATCCAAGCAGCTATTGGAGGAAAAATTGTAGCAAGAGAGTCAATTAAGGGATTCTCCAAAGATGTTTTAACTAAAATACACGGTGGTGGTGCCACTGACAGGAAGAAAAAATTATTAAAAAAGCAAAAAAAAGGTAAAGCAAGATCTAAACAATTTGGAAAGGTTGAAATACCACAAGAAGCTTTTATAGGTGTTTTAAGAATCAATAAAGAAAATTCTTAAAAGTTTCAATATTGATAAAAAATAATGTATATCTGAGATTTATTTTTTTAGATTAACAAAAGATGAAGAACTATGGACTATAAGAAATTACTTAAATCAAATAAGTTTAAGATAGCTGTATGGGGCACTGGGTATATAGGATTGTCAACTATGGTTTATTTTTCCAAAAAAAAAATAAAGTGTGTTGGATATGACATTAATCACGAAAAAGTAAGAAAAATTAACTCTGGAGTTCTTCCACTAGCAGATCTTAAAAATTGGTTTGGATTTGAAATAAAAAAATTAGTTAAACAAAATTATTTGAAAGCAACTTTTAATTACAAAGATTTAATTACAAACGATTTTTTGGTTCATTTTGTAGCAATACCTACAGAAAAAGATGGGAAACCTTTCTATAAACCATTATTAAACGTACTAACTAATATATCAAAAATTAATCGTAAAGTTAAAAATCCACCAATTATAATTATCGAGTCTACACTTGCTCCAAAAGTTTCAGATAAAAAAATTATTCCATTTTTAAAAAAGAAAAAACTTACAATTGGTAAAAATATTTTACTATCTGTAGCTCCTAGAAGAGATTGGTTTATAGAAGGAGTTAAAAATCTCGAAAATTTGGATAGAGTATATGGCTCGACTGATAAGAAGTCTGCGAAAGTCACCAAAGATGTTTTATCAATAGTTTGTAAAAAACTTCACTTAGCCAGTTCTTATAAAGTTTCAGAAATGGTTAAGAGCGTGGAGAATGCTTATAGACATATGGATATTACTCTTGCGAACCAACTTTCACTTGCCTTCCCTAAAGATAATATAAGAGAAGTTTTAAAATTAGTTGGAACAAAATGGAATGTTGAAACCTTTCATCCAGGAATAGGTACAGGAGGTTATTGTATACCTTTATCTAGTAGGTATATTTTGTCTCAAGTTAAAGATGGAAATAAACTTTCTTTATTAAGAGAAACAATCAAGACAGACGACGGAATGAGTCGAGCAGTAGCTAATTCGATTGCAAAAAAAGGTTTTAAAAAAATTGGTATTTTAGGACTATCTTATAAAGGAGATTTAAAAGTAAGTGTACTATCAAAGGTTATCCCCTTAGTTAAATCTTTAAAAAGAAAAAGATTAAATGTAAGATTATTTGATCCGTATTTTACAAAAAAAGAAATAAAAGATGCTGTTAAAATTGGAACCTTTAAATTTCCTAACGAATTACCAAAGTTTGATTGCCTGATAGTTACGGTTGATCATAAGCAGTTTAAGATTCCTAAAAAAGTTCTAAAAAAATATTTAAAAAAATGCAAACTTATAATTGATCATGATGGGGCATGGAAAAACTATGATTTAGATAGCAATTATCATTTGTCTGGAGACACAGGATGGATCTGAAATGAAAGGCTCAAGATCAGTTGTGACTGGTGGTGCTGGTTTTATAGGAAGCAATTTGGTCGACCATTTAGTAAAAATTGGTCACAAAGTTATTGTACTAGATAATTTTGTATCAGGAAAAAAAACTAATTTAACTCATCATAAAAAAAAGGACGTAAAAATAATAAGGACAGATATATCAAAGAGCAAAAACTTAGACAAATATTTTAAAAGAGTAGATTATGTTTTTCATTTAGCAGGGCTTGTTGAAATTACACCAAGTATAAAAAACCCAAAAAAATACTTTAATACTAATGTCATTGGTACACTTAACGTTGTTGAAGCAGCAAAAAGAGAAGGTGTAAAAAAATTAATTTATGCAGCTTCATGTAGCTGTTATGGCTCTCCAAAAAATTTTCCAACTTCAGAAAATGAAAAAATTGATATACAGCATCCATATGGGTTAACAAAGTTTTTAGGAGAGGAATTGGTTCTTAAGTACGCAACTATTTTTAATATGCCTAACATTTCTTTTAGATTTTTCAATGTTTACGGCCCCAGACAAAATATTTTAGGACAATACAGTGCCGTTTTTGGAAGTTTTTTGAGACAAAAAAGAGCTAACAAACCTTTAACGATAGTAGGTGACGGAAAACAAACTAGAGACTTTATTCATGTCGAAGATTTGACTAATGCATTTATAAAAGCTGCGAAAAGTAGTTTGGTAAATAAAATATACAACTTAGGCTCTGGTAAAGAAATATCTATTAATAAAATTGCAAATTTATTTGGAGGAAAAAAAACTTTTATTCCAAAAAGACCTAGAGAACCTCAAAGATCATTAGCAAATATCTCAAAAATTAAAAAAGATATTAATTGGAAACCTACAATTACAATTCAAGAAGGTATAAAAAGATTATTAAATAATTAATTAATTATCCATTAATAACATTATAAATTTGTTTGAACATATCTTTTTCAAGTGGAAATTTATTCTTTTCAATATCTTTTTGAATTTCGTAATAATTTTGCATTATATATTTTGTTATTTCAGTAAAAGAATCAATATTCCTCTTAGATACAAAAATTCCTTTTCTCTCTTTAATTATATGTTTTATATCTTCAAATATAAGAACAGGACGCTTACGAGCAAGAGACTCATCAACCACATAAGGTTGTCCCTCAGTGTACGACGGTAAAATCAAAATATTATGATTGTCATAAGTATCAATTAGCAATTGTCTATTTGAAATATATCCTGGAAATTTTATATTTTTGTTATTTCCAATAATCGATTGAAATTTTTTTTGAAGTGTTGAATTCTTAGTCTTGCCAATAATCGAGATTTCTGCGTCAATTTTTATTTCCTTAAACATTTCTAAAAATTCATAAATTCCTTTTTCAGGATTCACTCTTGCAACATTTAAAAATCTAACTTTATCAAGTTTTACCTCTTTAAAATTTTTCAACCAACTTTCATCTAAAGTAGAAGAAGCTATTACATGACCATTTTTTTTCTTGTAAAGTCTATCATGAAGCGCAATTACAATAGAATTTGAAGTCACTATTGTAAACATTATATGATAAATCCATACAGACCATGATCCTAATATAAATTTCCATTCTTCGTAACCACTACTAATTAGATATACAAATACTTTTTTTCTAAAAAGAAAAAGAAATAAGCACGAGACAAAAGTATAGGGAGAAATCGTGATTATATAATATTTCGTATTTTTATTTTTAAAAGTTGAGATTACAAAATAAATAAATTGAATAATATTTGAGGCAATTTTTACGTTTTGTAAGTTTAATTTATGATGTTCTTTAGTATTAGATTTTCTTACTATATATTCAACTTTGAAGTACTTGTTTAATCCTTCCGGAAGAATTTTAAAATTATAGTTCCTGGAGTAAAATTCATTGTTTTCTTTTGAAACTTTCTCGTTGTTTAAAACAACTAAATTATCCATTCGATTTTATAACCTAAATACTATAAAAAAAAAGACTATGTTTTGGAGAGGTGGCCGAGTGGTTGAAGGCGCACGCTTGGAAAGCGTGTAAACGGGAAACCGTTTCGAGGGTTCGAATCCCTCTCTCTCCGCCATTCAATCTTTTTATTATCCACACACAACTAACAAGAGTCTTATTTTTTAAGCACGAATCGATTAAATTATATTTAAGGGCAGCGGAGGGAGACTGAAGCTGCCTTTGCCTTTACAGCCTTTTAATTTCTATTACATTTAATTTAGCAGTTCTTTCTATCCTTTTAATTGTTTTATGAATTCCCATGATTACAGTTTTTTTCATAGGTCCGTAAGCGTGAATTAGTTGTTTACTTGAAAGAGCTAATGCAACATGACCTTTCCAATAAATGATATCATTTTTCTTAATGTCTTTTAATTTTATATTTTTTTTGAAATATCTAACTTGATCTTTTGCATCTCTTGGACAAAATTTATTATTAAAATTTAGAAATATTTGTATTAAAGCAGAGCAATCGATTCCTTTAAAAGATTTTCCTCCCCATTTATATTTTACATTTTTAAACAATTCTATTCTTTTAAAAGTATTTTTTTCTTTATAACTTAATGGCTTTACGTCATTTTTATTAATCCAACCTTTTTCAAATTTAATAAATTCAGATTTTTTTTCATTAACTTTTAATCTCGACCCAAACGATAATTCATTTATTTTTCTTTTTTTATTAGGAAATTTGTAGATTTTGACCTTCAATTTGTGCACTTTGTGTGTAGCTTTGATATATGGGCTGAAATTTTTATTTAAAATGAATCCTTTATAGCCATCTTCTTTAATTTTAATTTTAAGCCATTTTCTAGTTTTTTTTAAAATTGAAAAACTATCACCATAAATCATTTGAGTGACAATTTCTGATTTATCAGAAGCTTCTTTATAGAGATTAATAAAAGGGAAGGTATTAGTAAAAAATCTAGCCATTAAGCTTTAATTTATTTCTTATCATATAAAGAAAGATCAGCGAAGGTATCACCATCACTGCAGTAATTATAAAAAATATACCCCAATCTCCATTTAGCCAATCCACCAATGCACCAGAAGATGCTGCCAAAGTAGTTCTTCCAGCAGTTCCAATTGAAGCAAGAAGTGCATATTGAGTTGCAGTATAAGTTCTATCAACTAACATTGAGATAAATGCTACGAAGGCAACTGTTGCAAATGCTGCTGCCATATCATCAAAAATTACTGCAATTGCAAAAAGCAACTCTGATTTTCCAGACCAAGCAAGTAAAGAAAATAACAAATTAGTAGACGCCATTAATATACCTGAGACAAACATTGCTTTTATAACGCCAGAGCGAATTGCAAACAAACCTCCAAGCAAAGTAAATATTACAGTTGTTATCCATCCCAATCCTTTAGAATAAAGAGCAATATCTGATTTAGTAAAACCTATCTCTTTATAAAAAATGACTGACATTCTACCTAGAAATGCTTCTCCAATTTTAAAAAGAAAAACAAATCCCAAGATAGCTAAAGCAATATTGAAGCCATTTTTTTTAAAAAAACTCATTATTGGACCCAGGACAGTTCCCGTAATCCATGCTGCTGTTTTTGCTGCAAAATTGGAGGAGCCTAATTTATCTTCGATCAATTTATCAGTCTTGGCTTGAGACTCTTTTCTTTCACTAGTTCTTGGTTCGTGAACAAACATTAATCCAATATTGCAGGCTATAATTACTATACCTAAAACTAAAAAAGTAATTTGCCAATAATTCTCAAATCCTGATAACTCAAAAAACTCTGCAACGTTTAATGCTATAACTCCACCTAATTTATAACCGGTCCACCATCCTACAACAGCCATAGCCGCGCCAGCTTGCATCGATTTTCCTTCATGTTCTCCAATTTGTTCAATTCTAAGAGCATCAACAGTTATGTCTTGAGTGGCTGAAGCAATTGCAATTATTAGACCAACACTTATTACCAAGGCTAAATTTGCTGTAGGATTTATCACACTCCAACAAACTAGACTTAATAAAATTATAGATTGCATTGTAACAATCCACCCACGTCTGTGACCAATTTTGTTGGTTAACCAAGGAATTCTAACTCTATCAATTATAGGTGCCCATAAATAATTAAATGCATAAACGGCAAATATTAAACCTGCCCAACCAATTGTGCTACGACTTAAACCATCTTCTTTAAGCCATAGACTTAAACTGCTGCCAATCAATACCCATGGAAATCCACTAATAGCTCCGAGTAATAAAATTCTAACCATCCGTCTATCAAAATAAACAGAGAAAGTTTCTGCGAGCGTTTGTTTTTTATATATTTCCATAATTTATCCTTTTAATTTCTCCAAAAAGATGGAAAAAATAATACTAAAACTGCAAATAGTTCCAATCTCCCTAGAAGCATACCTATAGATAATATCCATTTTGATAGATCAGGTATAGCCTTATAATTTCCATTTGGGCCTATCATATCGCCGAGTCCTGGCCCTACATTAGATATAGCACTTGCCGCACCTGATATAGAAGTTAAAAAATCAAGTCCGGAAATCGACAAAAGCATAGCTATAATTAAAAAAATAAATAAAAATGAAAAAATAAATACAATTACTGAATTAATAAAATTGTCCGATATTTTTTGATTATTATATTTAGATATTATTATACTGTTAGGATAGATCAATTTTTTGATTTGATTTTTTAAAAAAATTAATAACATTTGTAATCTAAAAATTTTTATTCCACATGCTGTGGATCCAGCACAGCCACCGACGAACATTAAAAATAAAAAAAATATTAAAGAGAATTTTCCCCACAATCCGAAATCATCTGTAACATATCCTGTTCCTGATAAAATAGAAATTACATTAAAGGAAGATATTCTGATTTTGTCTAAAATATTGCTTTCGTAACCTATAAACAGTAAATACAAAAACATGATTAAGACTGATATTAAAACCAATTGAATCAAGCCTCTAATCTGCACATCCTGATAAAAAATTTTTTTATTTCCCTGAGCAAACTTTAAATATGAAATGAAAGGTATACTTCCTAAAACTATGAAAACACTTGCTGTAATTTCTATATTTGAATTTTTAAAAAAACCAATAGATTCATTATGAGTTGAAAATCCCCCTGTAGCTATTGTTGTCATTGCGTGTGAGACACTGTCAAATATTGACATACCAAATAGCCAGTAAAAGAGACCACACAAAAATGTTAAAACTAAATATGTTGATATAATAATTGTTGCAACTTCAAATGTTCGAGGTAAAATTTTTTCAGTACTATCTGGTCCTTCCATCTTAAACAATTGCATGCCTCCTACTTTTAGTAGAGGTAAAATTGTAATAGCCATAACAACTATACCTATTCCACCCAGCCATTGCATTAAAGCTCTCCATAATAAGATGCTTTTTGGGCTTTGATCTAAATCTGCAATAATTGTAGATCCGGTTGTGGTGATTCCTGACATGCTTTCAAAAAAAGCTTCACTAAATGTGAATTCTTTAGGAGACAACAGAAAAGGAAGGCTTCCAAAAATAGCAACCATTAACCATGCTAAAGTAGAAAAAAGAAAAGTTTGTCTCAAATTTAATTTAAAATCTTTTTCTAAATTAGCTAAAACAAATAGTATTCCAATAAAAATAGTTACAAATGATGAGGCAACAAAGCTGTGACTGTTTTCGTTATATATTATTTGTATTGTATAAGGAACCAACATGGAAAACCCAAGCACAACAAGCAATATTCCAATCAAGAAAAAGACGGTTTTGTTTGTGACCATAGTGATTTAGATTATTTAAATAGTTATAAAATTCAACTTAATATCGTGTAATTATACCTGTATTTTATACATAAAATTTAATAAACCATACTTATGCTTGATAACAACTTAATTCAATCCACTTCCTCTTGGCCTTTTGTTGAAATTAGAAAACTTTTAAAAGACAGAAAAGATATTATTAACAAAAAAAATAAAATTACCTTTCAAACTGGTTATGGACCTAGTGGACTACCTCACATAGGTACTTTTGGAGAAGTAGCAAGAACTACTATGATGATTAACGCCTTAAATCATATTCAAAAAATTGATCAAGAACTGATTACTTTTTCAGATGACATGGATGGTTTAAGAAAAGTTCCAGACAATATACCTAATGATAAAATACTTAGGGAAAATTTGGGAAAACCTCTTACTGATATTCCAGATCCATTTAAAAAATTTAAAAGTTATGGTGAACACAACAACGAAATGCTTAAAGAATTTTTAAATAAATTTAATTTTAAATTTACTTTTAAAAGTTCGACTGAAAATTATAAAAAAGGAATTTTTAATAATTCTTTAATGAGAGTTTTGGAAAAATATGAAGATATAATGAATATAATTTTACCAACTTTAGGCAATGAAAGACAAAAAACATATTGCCCATTTTTACCTATTTGTCCAAAAACTGGAAAAGTTCTTGAGATACCAATATTAGAAATGGATAAAAAAACAGGAAAGGTGATTTTTAATAATAATGGTGAAAAACTTAATACAAGCATCTTAGATGGAAACTGCAAATTACAATGGAAAGTAGATTGGGCAATGCGTTGGTTTACGTTTGACGTAGACTTTGAAATGTATGGTAAAGATTTAACAGAAAGCGCAATACTATCTAATAAAATTTGCAGGTCTCTTGGTAAAACCCCTCCAAATGGTTTTGCTTATGAATTGTTTCTAGACGATAAGGGTGAAAAAATTTCTAAGTCAAAAGGTAACGGTATTTCTATAGAACAATGGTTAAGATATGCTTCTCCTGAAAGCTTATCATTGTATATGTATCCAAATCCTAAAAGAGCAAAAAAACTTTATTCAGAGGTAGTTCCAAAAACAGTTGATGAATATTTAACTAATATAGACAAGTTTTCAACCCAAAAAGAAAAGGATAAAATTTTAAATCCAGTTTGGCACGTACATAATGGAACCCCTCCAAATGAAAAAATAGTAATGCCATTTTCAATGTTACTAAATTTAGTTGGTTCAAGTAATGCTGATAATAAAGAGATTCTTTGGAAATTCATAAATAGATTTCATCAAGAAATAAAACCTAAAGATTATCCGATCCTTGACGGTCTTACTGATTACGCAATTAATTATTTTAAAGATAAAGTAGAGCCGAATAAAAAATTTAAAAAACCTTCTTCAGGTGAAAAAAAAGCTTTAGAGAATTTAGTAAAAAAACTAAAAGAAATTGATCAATCTTTAACCCCAGAGGAAATCCAAACTTATGTTTATACTGTTGGAAAAGAAAATGGTTATGAAAAAAATCTTAGGGATTGGTTCAAGCTCATTTACCAGGTAGTTTTTGGAGAAGAAAATGGACCAAGAATGGGTTTTTTTATAAGTTTTTTTGGACTTAATGAAACAATTGAATTAATAAATGATAAAATAAAAAATAACTAATGTTCTCTTTTTTAAGACCTTATATATTTTCTCTAGATCCCGAAGCAGCACACGATTTAGCAATTCAATCTTTAAAAGCAAATTTTTTACCAAAAAGCTTTTTTGACGTTGAAGGACAAGAATTGCTTGAAACTGAATTATTCAATATGAAACTACCAAATCCAATCGGCTTAGCTGCTGGTTTTGATAAAAGCGCAGAGGTTTATAATTCTCTTTTTAAATTTGGTTTTGGATTTATAGAAGTTGGTACTGTCACACCTAAAAGACAATTAGGTAATCCTAAGCCTAGAGTTTTTAGACTAGAAAAAGATCAAGCTTTAATTAATCGTCTTGGTTTTAATAATCACGGATCAGAGGTTATATCCGAAAGAATTTCAAACAATAAGCCTAATGGTATTTTAGGAATAAACATTGGACCTAATAAGGAGACAAAAAATAAGGAGGATGATTACTATAATTGTCTTACTAAATTATCAATTTATTCAAATTATGTAACAATTAATATTTCCTCACCTAATACTGAAGGATTGAGAAATTTTCATGATCAAAATGAAATGGAAAAGTTATTAGTTGGACTAAATAAAATAAAAAAAGATAAAAACTTAAATCAACCAATTGTTATAAAACTTTCGCCAGATATTGATGATGGAGATGTTAGCGGCATAGTAGAGTTGATTAAAAAGTATAATATTCAAGGTATTATTATTTCTAACACCACTGATAGCAATCGAGAAAATTTATATGATATAAAAAAAAATGAAATAGGTGGATTATCTGGACAGCCATTAAAAGATATTTCTACAAATTTGATAAAAAAATTTTACAAAGATACTAAAGGTAGAATTAAAATTATTGGAGTAGGGGGTATAGATTCTGGCCAAAGTGCATTTGAAAAAATAACTGCTGGAGCTGATGCAGTTCAATTGTATACTGGTATGGTATATAAAGGACCTGGAATCGTAAAAGATATAAAAAAAGAGTTAATTTCAATTTTAAAAAAAGAAAATTTTAAAGATATAAGTCAAGCTATTGGAATTAATGCTTGACCCACTAACTGACAAGAATTATATAGCTGTAGGAAAACTTATGTCTAAAAGATGCGAATTAACAGGAATATCACCTTTAAAGGGTCATAACGTTAGTCATGCTAAAAACAAGACGAAACGAAGATTTATACCAAATCTCAAAAAGGTAATTTTTAAAAGCGATATTCTTAAAAAAAATATAAGATTAAATGTAACTAACGCAGCTTTAAGAACAGTAGACTTTAAAGGGGGCCTAGACAAATATCTTCTGTCAGCAAAAAATTCAAAATTATCCAATAAAGTAAAAAAAATTAAAGCATTCATTTCTTCTAAAGCTTAGATGAGTCTTTTCTACAAGTTAGCTGGGTTAATGGGACTTGTAGTTATGATCTCAAACTACCTAGTACAATTTCCCATTAAATATTTTGGTTTAAATGAAATATTAACTTATGGAGCATTCTCCTATCCAATTACATTTTTAATTACTGATTTAGCAAATCGAGCATATGGAAAGATTGTAGCGAGAAAGATAGTTTACATAGGTTTTTTTATAGGCGTCTCTTTAACCTTATTAATTTCTACCAACTTTTCAGACTTAATTTCAATAAGAATAGCAATCGGATCAGGCACAGCCTTTTTTGTTGCACAAAACTTAGATGTAGGAATTTTTGATAAGCTACGTAAAAAAACTTGGTATGTTGCTCCACTTATATCTTCTATCTTTGGCTCAATAGTTGACACATTTTTATTTTTCTTAATATCTTTTTATGCAACAGGTATACCTTGGATTACCCTAGCCTTAGGAGATTTATCTGTTAAGCTTTTTATTGCTTTAGCAATGTTAATACCTTTTAGACTACTGTTAACTAGTATAAGAGACTTTTCAGAAGTTAAACGTTGATAAAAATTAATGTAAAGTTTTTTTGTTCTTTTCAACAAAAAGATCAGTCAATTGATTGATCATAACATCACCTAAATCTTGCACATCTGTGATTTTAATAGCTTGATTATAATATCGAGTTACATCATGGCCAATACCTATCGCTAATAGCTCGATATCAGTTTTGTTTTCAATCCATTTGACAATACTCTTAAGATTAGTCTCCAAATAATCACTTGAATTAGTTGATAAAGTTGAATCATCAACTGGTGCCCCGTCTGAAATTACCATCAAAATTTTTCTTTCTTCTTTTCTTCTTGACATCTTATTATAAGCCCATTTTAAAGCTTCACCATCAATGTTCTCTTTAAGCAAACCTTCTTTTAACATTAAGCCCATATTATTCTTCCCTTGCCTCCAGGGTGTATCAGCTGATTTATAAATTATATGTCTTAGATCATTTAATCTTCCGGGTAAATTTGGTTTATCATTTTTCATCCACTTTTCTCTTGAGGAACCACCTTTCCAATGTTTAGTAGTAAATCCTAAAATTTCTACTTTGACACCACAACGTTCTAATGTTCTTGCGAGTATGTCTGCACAAATAGCCGCCACAGAAATTGGTTTGCCCCTCATAGAACCTGAGTTATCAATTAAAATTGTAACAAGAGTATCTTTAAATTCGATATCTTTTTCTTTTTTAAATGATAACGAATTAAAAGGATCCATTATTATTCTTGGTAATTTTGAAGTATCTAACAAACCTTCTTCTAAATCAAAATTCCAAGATCTATTTTGTTTAGCTAGAAGTTTTCTTTGAAGTTTATTTGCGAGTTTAGAAACAAAATTTTTAAGTTGTAATAGCTGCTGGTCTAAATTTTTTCTTAATCTATTCAACTCCTCTTCATTTTCTAATTCTTCTGCCTTGATAATTTCATCAAATTCTTCTGTATAGGCTTTATATTTACGGTCCCCTAAACTATTTTTGACATTCTTTTTTAACTCTGATTTAGATTTATCTTCTACTTCAATTTCTTCAAAATCTTTATCCGACTCGCTCGTTTGATGCTCTAAATCTGGAGTACCAGAGTCTATAGATAATTCTTGTTGTTCTTGTTCTTTTTCTTTTGCTCTTTGTTCTTTATTTGTTGAGTCTTTTTTATTTTTATCTTCCTTTTCTTCATTTTTCTCTTCTTCATTAAAATTTTCATCTAAATTCATATTAGATATTAAATCTGAGATTAATGAATTATATTGAGCTTGATTATGAGTTAAATTACTTAATTCTTTAATCTTTCCTTTGAATCTTTCATTTAAATCTTTTTTATGAGTCTTAAGTTTTTTTTCTACTTCTTTGTTATTTTTTGAGTCAAAAAATTTAACTCTTAGATAATTTTCAAAAGACTCTATTATTTTATCCTCACTATTTTTTAAATCCAAAGTACTAATTCTTTCTTGGTAATATTTTTCTATATTATTTTTAACTCCTTTAAATTGATCAGAACCTAGTTTTTCATATCTAATTTTCTCAGCAATTTTGTATAATTTTTTTGAGATATTTCCATTGGGTTCAAAGGATTTAAAGGTTTTATTATTACTGAACCTTAATCTAAGAGATTTTGAATCAGCTAATGCTCTAATTTTATTGTAATTAATTTTGTTGTTTACTTGCTCAACTTCAGGCAATTTAATAGAATTTTTTTTTGCCTCAAAGTTTTGACTACCAAACGAAACTTCTACATTTTCAGAGTTCGACAAAGATTTTACTGTAGAGCCAATAGCAGTTTTAAAATTTTCTAGTATTTCAGACTTTTTTTCCACTTTTTAAAAAGTAACATTAATTGAAGACTCTGGTAGATCTTCTCCAAAACATCTTTGATAGTATTCAGATATAATTTTTTTTTCTAACTCGTCACACTTATTTAAAAAAGTAACTCTGAAAGCATAACCCTGATCTTTAAAAATAGACATGTTCTCTGCCCAGTGCAATACAGTTCTTGGACTCATCACTGTAGAGATATCTCCATTTATAAATCCTTTTCTAGTTAGATCTGCAACTTTAATCATATTTGATAAAGTTTCTTTGCCCTCTTTGCTGTTTAATTTTTTATTTTTAGCTAAAATGATTTCAAACTCTTTTTCAAAAGGTAAATAATTAAGGGTTGAAACAATATTCCATCTGTCCATCTGACCCTGATTTATTTGTTGTGTTCCATGGTACAACCCAGAAGTGTCTCCAAGTCCAACAGTATTTGTTGTTGCAAATATTCTAAAAAAATCATGTTGTTCCAAAACTTTGTTTTTATCCAATAAGGTAAAATTTCCATCACTCTCTAAAACTCTTTGAATAACAAACATCACATCAGGTCTACCAGCATCATACTCATCAAAGACTAGGGCTACAGGATTTTGAATTGACCATGGTAAAATTCCCTCTTTAAATTCCGTTATTTGCTTATTGTCTTTTAAAACAATTGCGTCTTTACCAATTAAATCTATTCTACTAATGTGACTATCTAGATTTACTCTAATGCAAGGCCAGTTTAATCTCGCAGCCACTTGCTCAATGTGAGTTGATTTACCGGTTCCGTGGTAACCTTGAATAAGAACTCTTTTGTTAAAAGCAAAACCTGCGATGATTGCGAGTGTAGTATCTTTATCAAACTTATAATCAGCATCTATTTTAGGAACATATTCATTTTTTTTTGAAAAGGCATCAATCTGCATTTCGCTATCAAAACCAAAAGTTTGCTTTACGGAAATCTTCATATCTGGTTTTGCGATAAATTGTTCAGCACTCATTTTTTACCTAATGTTTTTTTAAGTTGACTATAAGCTAGTGTAATTTTTTTAAGCTTGTCTTCAAACTCTTTATTTCCCTGGTTTTTATCAGGATGATATTTTTTCACAAGTTTTTTAAATTTTTTATGAATTTCTTCCCATTTTACTTGATCATTTAGGTCCATTAACTGAAGAGCATCCCTATCTGTTTGTGAAAGCTTTGTTTTTTTGAATTCTTTGAAATTTGAACTTTTGAAGATATTCAATTTATCATCCAAAGCATTGCTCCATAAAATGTTAAAAAAATTATCTGTAGAGCCAAAATTTTTTGTGGATTTATGCCATGTTAAATCTGATTTAATAAAAAATTCTATTTCTTGGTCATTCATGTTTTCAAAATAGTTCCAATTCTTATTGAATATTTTGATATGTTCCAAACACAATAACCTAAATTTTCTGCTATTATCTCTCTCAACAGGAGCTCTATATGAACCTATTTCTTTACAATTTTTCCAATCACAAATTACTTTCATATTAATTTTATTTTTATATAGTAAATTTATAATAATGGAAAATTATTTTAAAGATATCGAAAATAAATTAGCTGAAAAGATTAATTGCGAAAAAATAGAAATTATTAATAATTCTCACAAACATGAAGGCCACAAATTTTTTTCTGCTGAAAAATATCATTTACATCTAAAGATAAAATCTTTGTATCTAAAGTCAATTTCAAGACTCAGTGCTCAAAAATTAATTATGAATATTTTAAAAGAAGATCTGAAGACTAAAATTCACGCTTTAGAAATTAGTATTGAGTGAATTGTCTTATATTTTTTTTTAATTCATTAATAGAAATTTTATATTTATTAGGTGCAGTTGTTTTACCAATTTTGTTTAACAAAATAAAATTTATTTTTTCATCATTATTTTTCTTATCATTTTTTAAATAAGGAATTAATTTATTGATCTCATTAGAATTTCTATATTTGTCAAGAGTATAATTCAAATTATTTTTTGAGTAAATTTCCATAAGATCTTTTAAAACTTTTTTATTACAAACTTTTTTAATTATAGAGAGTTTAGTAGCTAAAATCATACCTGCAAGGACAGCTTCTCCATGAGTAATGTTTTTTGAATAATTATTTTTTACTTCTATAGCGTGAGCAAAAGTATGACCAAAATTCAATATCATTCTCGTATTTTTTTCATCAACATCTTTATTAACAAATAATAATTTAATTTTACAACTTTTTTTAATTGCATAGATTAATTTTTTTTTTTCATGTGAAAAAATATATTTTGTATTTGATTTTAACCATTTGAAAAAATTTTTATCTTTTATTACAGCATGTTTTAATATTTCTGCGTAACCACATACCATTTCTTTTTTCTTTAAACTTTTTAAAAAAGATGTATCACTGACTACTAACTTTGGTTGAGAAAAAGATCCTATTAAGTTTTTACCATACTTAGAATTAACTCCAGTTTTTCCTCCTACGGCAGCGTCAACTTGTGATAATAAAGTTGTTGGTATGCTTATAAAGTTTAAACCTCTTTTAAAGATGCTGGCAACAAATCCTGCTAGATCCCCTGTAATCCCTCCACCTATAGCTATTACTAAGTCAGATCTATTAAAATTCTTTGAAAATAATTTATTTAACAAAAATTCTACAGTTTTAAAAGATTTTGTTTTTTCACTAGGTTCAAAATCATAACTTAACAATTCATATTTTTTTAAGTTTTTAAATATACTTTTCTTAAATTTATTCGGAACTTTTCTATCAAAAATTAGTGCTATTTTTTTTGTGCGCGGACAAAGGGATCTAATTTTATTAGGTAAAATCTTTAAAATATTATCACCTATTAGAATAGAGTAATTTTTCTTTTGATTTTTAAATTTGATTTCTTGAATTTTCATATAATTTTATTATTTTATAAATGGTTTCATCTTTATTCATTGAATTACATTTTATTCTAAAATTAGATTCATTATAGATTTTCTTTCTTTTCGAGTAAATTTCATTAATCGACTCTGTTAGATTCTTTTCATCTAAAAGAGGTCTTTTTTTGACATTTTTTAATCTAAGTAATATAGAGGATATGCTTAGGTCTAGCCAAAAACTTAAGCAAGAATTTTTAATTTCTTTTCGAATAGATGTGTTTAAAAAAGCCCCACCACCTAAAGCTATAACTAAATTATCTTTTTTTAGTTCTTTAAGAGTAATTTTTTTTTCAACTTTTCTAAAATAATTCTCACCTTTATTTTCAAAAATTTCTTTAATGGTATTTCTCTCTTTTATTTCTATCAGCTTATCAATATCAACAAATTTACGTTTCAGCTTTTTAGCAAGTTTTTTGCCGATGGTAGATTTACCAACACCCATCATTCCAGTTAATATAAGGTTTTTTTTCAACTATCTTACCAATTTTCAATTTGATTTATCACAAATATGTCTTATTTTTCGAGTTTAAATATATTTTTTTACTATGCAACTTAAATACAATCGACAACGAAGCATTGGCAGTTCAATAGGAAGAATGTTGATTAAGATGGTTTTGTTATTGATCTTAGTAATTGTAGGTATTTTTCTTATAGAAAAAATAAATTTTCCTAGCCCTGAACAAAAATTTAAAATTGATATAACTAATGAAATTAATAAGCTTAAATAAATATATTTGCTTGTTAATTTTAATAATTTCATTTCAATCCCTTTATGCGGAAGAAGAGATAGATATCTGGAATAAAGAAATTAAAGATAAAACTAAAATATTAAAACAAGAAAACCAACCATCTGAAGACACAATTAATTCTGAGCTATTCAAAAAATCCCAAACAAATACAAGTATCAAAATTGAAAATGAAATATTAGAAAATTCTCAAGAAGTAAAAATATTTGGTATTTATGATCCTGCAGAAAATGATTTTGATTTAAATATGTGGACTCAAACTGAAGCAGAAGACATCAAATCAAGTTTTAAAAGAATTAAAAAGATTCAACTTTCAAATACGGCAACAAAACTATTTGAGAAGACAATATTATCTATTGCTTACCCACCTAAAAATATGGGGGAAAAAGAGTTTGTTAATTTAAAAATTAATTGGATGATAGAGAATAAAAGGATCGATCTAATAGAAAAATTTTTAAATCAAAATAATACTTTTCCTAATAAAAAAAAACTTATTCAGTATTTAGTTGATAGCAATATTGCTAAAGCAAATATTAAAGAAGGTTGTAGTAAAATAGATTTTTTAGATAAAACTATAAAAGACTCATATTTAGATAGGTTTAAAATTTATTGTTTAGTTTTTAATAAAAAGAAAAATGAAGCTCAACTTCAATTTGATATTTTAAGAGAGGAAAATAAATCAGACAATTTTTTTGACGATAAAATGAATTTCCTTTTAGGCGTAACAAGCAATACTTCTAAAAAAATTAAAGATGATAATTTATTAAACTTTTATCTTTCAAGCGTAACTATTGAGAATTTTAGTTATGAACCAACAGCAAAAACTCAAAAAATAATATGGGAATATTTAAACGCCGCTAATTTAATTAAATTAAATGATGATAGAGATAAAGAAAAATTAAAAAGTTTAGAAATTGCTGCCAACCAAAATCAATTTGATAAACAAAAGATATTTGATATTTATTCAAATATTTCTTTTGATTTAAATAGCCTATTAAAAGCTGAAGATATTTATCAAACATTCGATAATATAGATGCCAGAGCTTTAATTTATCAAAAATATTTACTATCAGACAAAGAAGAAAATAAAATTAAACTACTTTTTCTACTGAAAGATTTATTCCAAAAAGATAAATTATCAAATATTTTTGTAGAGTTTTTAAGCGACAGACTTAAAGAAATTAATCTCAACGACGTTTCCGACTCATACAAAGAAGTTGTGCAAAAAAATATTATTACAAAAGAAGAATTGACATTAGGTAAAATAAAATATGATGATAAAATTCTACATCGGTCAAGATTGTTAAGATATATCAACAATGAAGTTGATCAAAAAAAAGCTCAGAAAGATTTTCTTAAAATATATAAAAAGATTAAAAAAAATAGAAAATATTTTTTTTCAGCTAAAGATTTGGCTTTGGTAGAATCGTTAGCTGAAGATGGATTTGAAATACCAAAAGAACTTGACTATCAAGAAATTTCAAAAAAATATAGCATCCCGTCAAATTTACTATCACTTGGAAAAAGTAAACAATCTGCTTTTTTAACTTTAAAATTAGTAGAAATAATTGGAGAAGATGAAGCTTATAATTTAGATCCAGAGACAATTTATTTTATCACTCATCTTTTAAATAAGAATAATCTAAAAAAAATTAGAAACGAAATTTTAATTTCAGCTCTTCCACAAAGAAGTTAATTACAATATAAGCTATATATGTTAAGAAAAATTCTTACAGAACCTGATCCTATCTTAAGGAAAAAATGTGAACCTTTAGAAAAAGTAGACTCTGAAACAAAAAAACTCATGGATGATATGCTGGAGACTATGTATGCAGCTCCAGGGATCGGTCTAGCTGCAATACAAGTTGGAATTTTAAAAAGGTTAGTTGTAATTGATATTTCTAAGGATGAAGAAAAAAAGAAACCTATATTTCTTATAAATCCACAAATAATACATCAGTCGAAAAAAACTTCAGTGTATGAAGAAGGTTGCTTATCTTTACCAGGACAGTTTGCTGAAATAGAAAGACCAGCTGAATGTACAATAAAATATATTGATTATAATGGAAAAAAAAAGGAGTTAAAATCGGATGGTCTTTTAGCTACTTGTATTCAGCATGAAGTTGACCACTTGAATGGGATATTATTTATTGATTATCTATCGAAACTTAAAAAAGATATGATCATAAAAAAGTTAGTTAAACAGAAAAAGGAAATTGAGAGAGTAATAGTCTAAAACTAATGTCACAAAAAATTGTTTTTATGGGAACACCTGAGTTCTCGTTGCCTACTTTAGAGACTTTAGTAAATTCTAATAATCAAATTTTAGCTGTATATACTCAGCCAGCTAGTAAAGCACATCGTGGTCAAAAAATTATTCCTTCAAGAATTGAGACTTTTGCAAAAGAGTATTCTTTAAATTTAAGAACCCCAGATAATTTGGATAATGATCAAGAATATAATTATTTTAAAGAATTAAATCCAGACATTGTGATTGTAGTAGCTTACGGCAAAATTATACCAAAAAAATTTTTAGACTTATCAAAACATGGCTTTATAAATGTTCATGCTTCATTACTTCCAAAATGGAGAGGAGCCGCTCCTATTCAAAGATCAATTATGAATTTAGATAATCAAACTGGAATAAGTATTATGAAAATAGTGGAGGAATTAGATGCCGGACCAGTAATGCACCAAGATAAACTTCAGATAAATGAAAACATAGACACTCTAACCTTATCAAAAGTTCTGTCTAAATTAGGAGCCAGTTCCGTCCTTAACGCTATAAATAAAATAGAAAAAGGAGAGGCAAGATTTCAAGAACAAAATCATAGCGAAGCAACTTATGCCAAAAAGATATCTAAAACAGAAGGACAAATTAATTGGAAAGAAAGTGCAAAAAAAGTTCTGGCAAAAATTAATGGCTTAAATCCCAATCCAGGAGCTTGGTTTGAATACAAGAAAGAAAGGTACAAGGTCTGGAAAGCAGAAGTAGTAAATGAAAATAGTGAGTCCGGAATAACAGTAGATGATCAATTTACAATAGCTTGCAAAGAACAATCTATTAAAATCTTGGAAATTCAAAAAGAGGGAAAGAGTAGACAATTAATAGATCAATTTTTACTTGGAAATAAAATCAAAAAAGGAGAAAAAATAATTTAATGTTTACTTATCAAATTAAAGTAGAATATTTAGGAACAAATTTTGTTGGATGGCAAATTCAAAAAAATGGTCTTTCGATACAAGAAATTTTGGAAAAAGCTTTATCTAGGTTTTTAAAAGAAAAAATTAGAGTAATAGGATCAGGAAGGACAGATGCAGGAGTTCACGCAAGTGAGCAATCGGCTCATTTTAAAATGAAAAATAATATAATTGATAAAAACAATTTTATAAATTCTATTAATTTTTTTTTGAAAAAATATCCCATATCTATTCTGGGCATTAAAAAGAAATCAAATAAATTTCACGCAAGACATAGCGCGAATAAAAGGACTTATAAATATTTTATTATTAATAGATGTTCTTCTTTAGTATTAGAAAAAAATAAAGCCTGGCATATTAAAAAGAAGCTTGATGTAAATATTATGAAAAAAGGAGCCGAAATTTTAAAAGGCACTCACAATTTTTCAACTTTTAGAGCTTCTTCATGTCAAGCAAAGTCCCCGATAAAGACACTAAAAAAAGTTGCCGTCAAAAAGAATAAAAATCAAATTGTTTTGACTTTTCAGTCTAAGTCTTTTTTACAGCAACAAGTTAGATCTATGGTAGGTTCATTAAAATATCTTGGAGAAGGAAAATGGAACTTGAATGATTTTCAAAAAGCCTTCTCATCAAGAAAAAGAACAATGTGCGCTCCTCCTGCGCCTGCTCATGGATTATATTTGACTAAAGTTCTTTATTAATGACTACTCAAAACTTTACCTATAACAGGTAGAACTTTTTCCCATTTAAATTTTTTTATAGTCTTTAAGGCCCTTCTAGATGCATTTAAACTAAAGCTTTTGTTTCTTTTATATTTTAAAATTATTTTAATCATCTCTTCATTATTTTTATAGAAACTTAATTTACTTTCTCTAATAACATCAAAATTTTTAATCACTTCTTGACTACAAACACTCGGAATTCCATACGACATATATGTTAACAATTTTGTTTGAATCCCAGTTGCAATTTTCAAATTAGCTATTCCACAAATAGTTTTATCTAGATATGGCTCTAAGTTTTTTACTTTACCTTGTATTTTGACATTTATTTTTTTCTTTAATAAAAATTTATCAATTTTTGAAATTTCACCAATTATATGAAATTCAATATTAGGATATATTTTATTTATTAAAGGCAATATCTTATTAGCAAACTCATAACATGCTTTTTTATTTGGAGCATACTTGATATTTCCAACAAATATTATTTTGTAGTTTTTTTGATGAAAACTATATTTTTTATTAATATTAGTGACGCCAAAAGAAAATTGAGCTAACTTTCTTTTAAATTTTTTTTCCACAGAGTCCATCTCTACTTTGGAGTGTAGAAGAATTTTGGTAAACTTTTTGAAACAAAAACTTTCATATCTTTTTACCAAAAGACTTTCTATATAATAGATTATTCTTATCGGGTTAAAGAAAAAATATCGAACACTTGTTTGTTTGTAATTTTTTGACATTAGATCACCCATATCTAAAATATAGGTTTTCGTATTATCTTTTGGCATATACTGTGCTGTTCTGAATGATTGAAAAAATATTAGGTCATAATTCTGAAAATTGTTTTGAACGTATTCTTTAATTTTGGGAGAAAAGAAGTATCCTAGTTGAATTGGCCTTAACTTTATGAATGAAAAAAAAATATAAAAAATCTTACTGAAAAGATTTATTTCTTTAAAACCTTCATAGCTTAATTTACTCTCTTTTTTTTGTGAGTTTTTAAAATCTGAACTAATTACTTTGACGTAATGATTTTTGCTTAGGAAATAGATAGTTTTTTTTGCTCTTATAACGTCCCCAGAATATCTTTCAGAAAAGGGATTTCTCGGACAAATGAATAATATTTTTTTCATTTATGTGACTTATAGCTTTTTGATTTTTTTATTCGCCATCTAGACTCTGATCTCACAATGTAACCTACACAATTTTTTGATCTACACCTGCAAGGAAAATCTTTATAGCCTTCATCAAAACCAAAACCATAATCATAAGTTAGTTCCTCACCTTTTTTTATGTCTCTAATTGCATAAACCCAAACTTTTAAACCTGTTCCATAAACTTCACAATTAGGGTTACAAGAATGATTGATTAATCTTGCTGTATTGTATTTAAAATCTCCATCGAGATCATATTTTTTATTTATATTAAAAAGATATATTGCTTTTTCATTATTAAATTTAGAATTCTTTTCTACTTGTTTTTTAGTAAGAATTTTACCTTTGTATTCTATAATTTTTGTACGATCTTTAATATCTTGGCTGGCGCATAGCCCTTTATTATCAATATTTGATTTTTTTATTTTATATAATTTCACTTAAAATACTCTACTAAAATATTCTTATAAATATCTGTAAGTTTTCTAAGATCAGTAATTGAAACACATTCATCAATTTTATGCATGGTTTTATTTACTAGACCAAATTCAAGACACGGAGCAATTTTTCTAATAAATCTAGCATCTGATGTGCCACCTGTTGTTGAAAACTTTGGGTTAATTCGGGTAATCTTTTTTATAATTTTTTTTGCCATAAAAATTGTTTTTTCTGGTTTTGTTAAAAAAGAGTCACCATTGGCCAAATACTCAATTTTAAAAGAACATTTATTTTTTTTACAAATATTTTTTACTATAAAGTTAATTTTCTTCTTAAGAGATTTTGAAGTATGAAAATTATTATATCGTATATTAAATTGAGCCCTTGCTTTTGCTGGAATTACGTTATGTGCTTTATTATCAACATAAATTCCCGTAAATTCTAAATTTGAGGGCTGAAAATTTTTGTTACCTTTGTCTAACTTTTTTTCCTTTAATTTTTTACATACATTTACTAGAGTATTAATTGGATTATTTAATAAATGAGGGTAAGCAACATGACCTTGAGTCCCTGATATTTCTATTTTACCTGTTAGGCTTCCTCTTCTACCAATTTTAATCATTTCTCCTAATTTATTTGGATTAGTTGGTTCTCCGACAATACAAAAATTAATCTTTTCTTTTTTCTTTTTTAAATATTCAACAACTTTTTTTGTGCCGTTTATTGCATAGCCTTCTTCATCGCCTGTTATTAAAAAACTTATTGAACCATTAAATTTTTGTTTATCTTTTAAAAATTTGTTAACAGCAACTATAAAACATGCGATAGAACTTTTCATATCATTAGCCCCTCTTCCAACTAAATGATTTTTTTTAACGATTGGTTTGAAAGGATTAACTGTCCAATCATTAATATTTCCAGGAGGCACTACATCAGTATGACCTGCGTAGCAGATATTTGGTTGTTTGTTTCCCAGTCTGGCATAGAGATTTTTAATAGGTTTGCTTTTTTTATCTTTAAATTCTAAAATTTTACATTTAAACCCTAAAGATTTAAGTTTCTTTCTTAAAAAATTTATAGCCCCGGCGTCTTTAGGTGTTATACTTTGAAATCTAATAAGTTCTTTAGCTAACTTTAATTCATTGAAACTAGGCATTAATCTCTTAATAATTCATTGATTGATGTTTTACTTCTAGTTCGTTCATCAACTTTTTTTACTATTACTGCGCAGTATAAAGATGGACCATTAGGATTTTTTTTATTTGGCATAGAACCAGGCACAACAACAGAATAAGCTGGAACTTTTCCATAACTAACTTCCCCAGTTTCTCTATCTACTATTTTGGTCGACGCTCCGATATATACACCCATAGAAATTACAGAACCTTCTTCAACTAAAACACCTTCTGCAATTTCTGAGCGAGCACCAATAAAGCAGTTATCTTCAATTATTACTGGCCCAGCTTGCAACGGTTCTAGAACTCCTCCTATACCTGCGCCTCCTGAAATATGACAATTTTTTCCAACTTGAGCACAAGACCCTACAGATGCCCAAGTATCTATCATTGTTCCTTGATCGACGTATGCTCCAAGATTTACAAAACAAGGCATTAAAACAACACCCTTCGCAATAAAAGATCCTTTTCTAACTACACCATTAGGAACATGCCTATACCCTGCTTTTTTCCAATCACTCTCGTTCCATAATACAGATTTACCAGGAACTTTGTCGTACCAAGTTGTGTAAGGGCCTTTTGACATAGTCATTTTATTCACTCTAAAACTTAATAAAATTCCTTTCTTTACCCATTGGTTTATTCCCCATTTTCCATTTTTTTTTTCAGCAACTCTAATATTTCCTCTATCAGTTAACTCAATTGTTTCTTTAATTGCATCTAAGATTTTTTTATCAGAGTTTTCTGAAACATTTTGTTTATTCTCAAAAGCTTCATTAATAATTTTTTCTAGTTCATCTGGCTTCATTAATCTTCCTTAAAAAATTTGCAAGTTTATCAGTTTTATAATTAATAAACTCAGCATCAGAAAATTCTGCTGCCCAAGGTTCATTATTTTTTATCCAAACTGTTTTCATTCCTAATTCGTGTGCTGGTTTTAAATTTCTTGCTATATCTTCAAAGAATATACAATATTGTGGCTCAATTTTGTATTCTTCTACTAATTTTTTATATGGTTGTTTTGAAGGCTTAGGAATAAATTCTGAATCTCTAATATCAAATATACCATCAAAAAGCTTATCTATACCAATCCTTTTGGTCACATTTTCTGCATGAGCTCTTGAACCATTAGTAAATATAATCTTTTTTCCTTCTAATTTTTTTATCTCATCTTCTAAAACTTCATCTTTGTTTAAAAAATTAAGATCGACGTCATGAACAAACTCTAAAAATTCATCAGCATCAATTTTATGATGTTTAATCATACCATTCAATGTAGTGTTGTATTCTTGAAAATAATTTTTTTGAATTTTTCTTGCTTCTTCTTTGCCTACATTAAGCTTTTCAGAAATAAATTTTGTCATTTTTTTATCAACCTGTTCAAAAACTTTAGTAGCACCATCATATAAAGTATTATCTAAGTCAAATAACCAATATTTAATATTATTTAAATCATTCATTTTCTTATTAGCGTCCCTGAGCCTGTATCTGAAAAAATTTCATGAAGAACAGAATGTGGTTTTCTTCCATCAAGAATTACAACACCTCTAACCCCATTTTCTACTGCGTTCACACAATTTTCTATTTTAGGAATCATTCCTCCTTCTACTATCTTCCACTTGATCAAATTATCGAGATCAAAAGGTTTAATTTCAGAAATAAGATTTTTTTTATCATCATATACACCTTCTACATTTGTCATTAATATAAGTCTTCTAGCCTTAAGTTCTTTAGCTATAGCACTAGCAGCAGTATCTCCATTTATATTAAAAGTTTGATTATTTTTACCTAAGCCCAATGGAGCAATAATTGGAATTTTATTTTTATTCAGCGCATCTTCAATTAAATTTGCCTTAATTTTTTTTGGAATTCCTACAAAACCTAGTTCTTCTCTTTCAGGTCCAACTTCAATTACATTATCCTGCTTTGTGTGAAAGGAGGTTGCTTCAGTGCCTAATTTTTTTAGAGAGTTAACTATATCGTTGTTAAAATCTATTAATACTTCTTCGACGGTATTTATGACATTCTTATCTGTTACTCTTAATCCGTTAATAAATTTTGAAACAATATTTTTTTTATCTAACTCTCTTTTGATTCTTGGGCCACCTCCATGAACGACAATAATAGAAAGACCTAATTTGTTGAGTACGTCTATATCAAAAATAAAATTATTAAAAACTTTTCTATCTATTAAAACATTTCCTCCATACTTAATTACAATTTTTTCATTTTTATATTTTGAAATGTATTTTTGAACGATATTAATATCAGGAGCTTTTTCAGGCCAAAATTTTTTTATATCGTCCAAAGAAATTTCTTTTGACATTTAATTTGTTTTTACTTTGGTCTGTTTCATTATTACCCATTGCTGAGCAATTGTTAAAATATTGTTTATAGTCCAGTACACGACTAAACCAGACGGAAAAGATGCTAAAATAATTGTTAAGAACAATGGAAAAAATGCAAATATTTTTGCTTGAACTGGGTCTGTTGGAGCAGGGTTGAGTTTTTGTTGAACCCACATCGAAGCGCCCATTAATATTGGCCAGATACCAATAATTAAAAAACTAGGAGGATCCCAAGGTATTAAACCAAATAGATTAAAAATAGATGTTGGATCTTTATCGGATAAATCTTGAATCCAACCAAAAAAGGGCTGATGTCTCATCTCTAAAGAGATGAATAGCATTTTGTAAATAGCAAAGAAAAACGGTATTTGAATCAAAACAGGCAAACACCCTGACGCAGGATTTATTTTTTCCTTTCTATAAAGAGCCATCATTTCTTGCTGAAGTTTAGCCTTATCTTCTTTATGCAATTCTTTAAGTCTCGTCATTTCTGGTTGTACAGCTTTCATTTTAGCCATAGATCTAAAGGAGTAATTTGCAAGTGGGAAGAAAATTAATCTTATTCCAACTGTGATTAGAACTATAGCTGTTCCAAAATTACCAAAATATTTAAATAGGTAGTCAATTATAAAAAACAAAGGTTTTGTAAAAAAATAAAACCATCCCCAGTCAATTACTAAATCAAATTTATTTATATTTTGATTAGCCGCATAAGAATCAATTGTATCAACTTCTTTTGCTGCTACAAATAATCTTACTTCATTAGAATTATTTGAGGACGGATTAATCCTAGTTGGATTATTTAAAATATAGTTAGCTTTAAAAGAGTCCTTATATAAAAATGTAGATTTAAAATTTTCTCCCTTTTTTGGCACTAAAGCTGTCATCCAGTATTTATCTGTAATACCGAGCCAACCTTCATTTGCTTCTCTTACTATTTTGTTTTCTTCAACATCATCATAATCATCTTCTTTAAGTTCTTCATCAAAAACACCAATAAATCCCTCATGAGAAATATAAAAATTTTGAATATAATCAGGTATTCTATTCCTGCTTATTTGAGCATAAGGATATAAATCTATAGTTTGGTTTGTATTATTTTGAACTTCCTGTGTTATTTTAAATAGATATTTATTATCTAATTCAATTCTTTTTTTAAATATAATTCCTTCATCATTATTCCATTCCAAAACCACCGGTTCATTGTTACTCAAAACTTTGTTTCCATTAACTTTCCAGATTGATTTTTTTGAAGGGACTTTAATTTTATTCCCAATACTTGTCCATCCGGTTTCAACATAAAACCCGTCTTTAGTTTGTGCAGGATTTAAAAATTCAACGTTTAAATTATTTTCTAAATTTTGTTTATGTTTCTTGAAAGAAATATCATCTATTAAACCACCCTCTAAAGACATAGAGCCAATAATACTTTCGTTTTCAATTTTAATTCTTTCAGAACTTTTAATAGAGTCTTCTCTTGTAATCGTTTCAACTTTTATCGACTCATTAATATTTGGGGTTATATTAGTTTCATTAACTTTCTTTTGTTGCTGATCAGCTTGATTGTTTACAGGTCTAGGATTTTCAAAAAAAGCTGCCCAAAAAAGTAATACAGACATAGATAAAGCTATTGCTATAAAAACATTTTTGTTATCCATTTAATTTTTCCTTGGTTAAATCTTTTTTATCTGGAACTATATCCAAACCATCTCCTCCACCTAAAATCTTAAATGGATGACAGCTAAATATTCTTTTAATACCCAAGATAGAGCCTTTTATTAATCCATGAACTTTAAGAGAGTCTATGTAATATTCAGAACAAGTTGGGAGGTATCTACATCTATTTCCTAAAAGAGGTGAAATAAAATATTGATACAATTTTATTATATAAATATTAAAAAGTATAATTAATTTAGTCATTTACTTAATTTTTTAAAACTCTTAGTCATTTCTAGCATTATAACATTTTGTTCTTTTGTATAAGCATTTGATTTTCCAAAAACTATATAAGTATAATCTCTGTTAATTGCACCTCTTTTTTTTAACAATTTATGAACAATGGCTTTTAATTTTCTTCTTATTTTGTTTCTTTTAACTGCATTACCAATTTTCTTTTTCATTATAAAACTAATAAGTAAATTCGTTTTATATTTTGGTTTGTAAAAATTTTTTGCAGCAAATATGGAAAAGCATTCTGAATGAATTTTTTTTTCTTTTAGTGCTTTCTTGAATTGGTTGCTTTTTTTTAAACTTTCAAGCCTAACCATTTATTTAATTATGTTGATATTGTTTTTCGACCTTTAGCTCTTCTTCTAGCTATAAGTTTTCTTCCAGTTTTTGAGGCCATTCTAGCTCTAAAACCATGCCTTCTCTTTCTAACTAGATTACTGGGCTGATAAGTTCTTTTCATAAATATTTTAAGGTATATATTTTAATTGTTGTCTATTGTACAGGTAAATTATGAGCAAAAGTTTAAAACTTTTTTTAGGAATTTCTTACATTATTATCTTATTTGTTTTCCTGTATTTGATCTTTTCTTATGTAGAAGTAACAAGATTGGATGATTTTTTATATTATAAAGAATTACAAATGGATTTAGAAAAGACCATTGGTAAAAATCTTTATATAAATCTTCTTGCATTCTTTTTATTTTGTGTTGTTTGGGTATCCTTGTTGGGATTTGGTTCACCCCTTTTACTTATTTCAGGTATTTTATTTGGAAAATGGATTGGAACTTTTATTTCTCTTTTGTCGATTTCTATTGGAGCTTTGATACTTTATTCAATAGCTAGTTTTTTTTTTAGAGATTTAGTTTACAGCTTATTAGAAAAAAGATTTTCAAAATATATTTATCTTTTTAGAAAAAATGAGTTTAATTATTTTTTAGCGTTTAGATTAGCTGGGGGATTAGGTATTCCTTTTGGACCACAAAATGTTTTACCTGTTATTTTTAATATAAAAAAATCAAATTATTTTTTTGCAAGCTTTATAGGATTTATACCAATGTTTTTTATTTGGAACACCATAGGGGCTGGATTAAATGAGTATATAAAACAAGCAGATAATTTTAGTTTTATTAGCTTATTTTTAAACAGAGAGATTTATTTACCAATAATTTTCTTTGTAATTATTATGCTAATATCAGTGATAATTAAGAAAAGAGTATTTAGTGATAAAAAATCATAAATTTTTTTAAAAAAAGGTTGTAAAATTAATGGTTGAAAAATTAAATTGGTTAGTCTGGTTAATTTTAGTGATTTTATGGAATTATGGTTTTCCAGAAGCAACACCATTACTAGATGTAATTGTTGCCGTAATTTTGTCCTTATTGTTTATAATTATTAAGTTATTTCGATCAAGATACTTGCATAAAACCAGTTCAAGAAGTAAAAATAGGATCTAATGAAGGAGCGCTTAATATGGGAATTCACTATGACTATAAATCTACACGCGGTGACAAAGCAATGAAAAAAGAAGCTAAGCGCAAAGCACGAATAGAACAAAGAAGAGCCAAGAGATCTATCAGTAGTTCTAAATCTTTAGAAGAAGAAAAAATGCACGATATAGACAGACCTATAACTCTAGAAGATTTAACAAACCCAGATAAAAACTAATTTTAAAATGAGATCTTTTGTTAAAAAAGACTCCTTATTAAAAAATCGTGAAACTTCATTAAAAAAAAACTTAAAAAAAAGAAAAAAATTTAAAAGTAAGATTAAAAAAAAATATGACAGTTCTCTCAGATAAATGGATTAAAAAAGCAGCTCAAAAAGGAATGATTAAACCTTTTGTTAGTAAACAAGTTAGAAAAGGAAAAATTTCTTTTGGCCTTTCATCTTATGGTTATGATGCAAGAGTTTCTAATGAATTTAAGATATTTACGAATGTCAACTCTGGAATAGTAGATCCAAAAATTTTCAAAAAGGAGAGCTTTGTAACAAAAATTGGAAAAGAATGCATAATACCTCCTAACTCTTTCGCATTAGCAAGAACAATGGAGTATTTTAAAATTCCAGAGAATGTATTGGTTATATGTTTAGGCAAATCTACATATGCAAGATGTGGAATTATTGTCAACGTGACCCCATTAGAGCCTGGATGGGAGGGGCATGTGACATTAGAATTTTCTAATACGACACCTTTACCAGCCAAAATTTATGCTAACGAGGGTGTTGCTCAGCTAGTATTTATTAGAGGCAATGAAAAACCTAGCATTACATATGCTAAAAGAAAAGGTAAGTACATGAAACAAAAAGGCGTTACTCTTCCAAAGATTTAAGATCTTAAATGCAAAAATTATTGATTAACGGAAAAAAAGAATTGTCTGGAAAGATCTCGATTTCTGGATCTAAAAATGCCACTTTGCCAATTTTGGCAGCAACTATTTTATCTCATCAAGTAGAATTAAAAAACATTCCTTTAGTTAGAGATATTTTTACAATGATAGACTTGTTAAAATTTATAGGATTAAAAATTAGTATTTTAAAAAATAAAAAAATAATTACAATAAATAATACAAATAAAAATATCAAAACACTAGCTCCTTATAAATTAGTAAAAACAATGCGAGCTGGAGTATTAGTATTGGGACCACTTTTAGCTAAATATAAAAAAGCTAAAATTTCACTTCCAGGAGGATGTGCAATTGGAAGTAGACCAGTTAATTTGCATCTTTTAGCACTAAAAAAATTAGGAGCAAAAATTAAAATAAAAAACGGATACATTTTTGCTGAAGCCAAAAATGGACTAAAAGGAGCAAAAATTACTTTTCCTAGTATCTCTGTGGGAGCTACAGAGAACGCTGTGCTAGCAGCATTCAATGCTAAAGGAAAAACAATTCTTAAAAACTGCGCAATAGAACCTGAAGTTAAAGATTTGATTAAATTTTTAAATACGTTAGGGGGAAGAATTAAAATTGTAGGACGAAAAATTTTAATCATCGGATGTAAAATAAATAAAAAGCATATAACCCACGAAGTTATATTTGATAGAATTGAATTGGGTACTTATATGATAGCTGCAGCTCTAGTAGGAAAAAAAATAATACTCGATAAAATAAATCCTAGCATAATTCGAAATGAGGTAGATATTTTGAAAAAGATGGGAGTAAGATTAAAAGTTAAAAGATCTACTATTGAAATTCTTAAAAGCAATAAAATAAAAAAGATAAATCTTTCAACTAAGCCATATCCTGGTTTCCCAACTGATCTACAAGCGCAACTAATGGTTTTAATGACTAGGGCTCAAGGAATATCTAGAATTACAGAAAGTATTTTTGAAAACAGATTTATGCATGTCCCAGAATTAAAGAGAATGGGAGCTAATATAGAAATAAAGAATAAGATAGCTATCGTTAAAGGTCCTTCAAAGTTAACTGGAGCGGAGGTAATGGCTACAGACTTAAGAGCATCTGTAAGCTTAGTATTGGCAGGTTTAGTTGCTGATAATAGAACAATTATAAATAGAATATATCACTTAGATAGGGGATATGAGTTTTTAGAAAAAAAATTGAAAAATTGTAAAGCACGTATTAGAAGAATTTAAAGTGAGAGCTAAAAATTTAAAACTCATAGCTAGAACTGACGAGGATCTTAGAATTATTTCTGCTCATCTTCAAGACTCGATTGTAAATACTAAAGATATTGCAAATTTAAAAAAAAATAAAATTTTTCTAATGCAACTCAATAGATTTATGTGGGAAGATGTTGAAAAAGGCGTTTTTAGAAAAAATAAAAGAATTAGAACAGTATTGAAATTTGATAATGTTATAGAAGTTAATTCAAAAAACATAAGTCAAACTAACAAGGATAGATTTTTGGATTTTCTCGCTATTGAGAGCAATCAAATGCCAGATAATAATTATGAAATGAAATTAATATTTTCTGGAGATGCAGTACTTAGAGTAATTGCAGAGGTAATTGAAGTTGCATTAGACGACCAGGGAGAACCTTGGGATACAAAAAATAAGCCAAAACACAAAGTTTTATAATGTTAAGATATTTAAATAGATATAGCAAAATTAAAAAAATAGACATTGAAAGATCAGGTTCTTTAGTTATAAATCTAGCACAATATTTAAAAAAGGATTTTTAATTGGCAAAACAAGAAACTTTAGAATTCAAAGGAAAGGTAACAGAATTATTACCTAATGCTATGTTTAGAGTAAAACTTGAAAACAATCATGAAATATTAGCTCACACGGCTGGAAAATTGAGAAAGAATAGAATAAGAGTGCTGGCTGGAGATAATGTGATGGTAGAAATGACTCCATACGATTTAACTAAAGGTAGAATAACTTTTAGATTTTAGGCCTTGTAGCTCAGTAGTAGAGCAGTACCCTGAAAAGGTATGTGTCGTAAGTGCGATTCTTACCAAGGCCACCACCAAGTTATGATTAAATGAGCAAAATTAAATCTGATATTGAAATAGCAAGAGCAGCAAATATTAAACCAATTGATGAAGTGCTTGCAAAATCAAATATTCCTGATGATCCCTTTGCATTTAGTCCGATGGGACGTCATATAGCAAAACTTAATTTAGAATATATTTCCACATTAAAAGAAAAAAAAAATAATTTAATTTTGGTTACTGCTATTACTCCAACTCCTGCTGGAGAAGGAAAAACCACAACTTCTGTCGGCCTTAGTGATGCTCTGAATAAAATTGGAAAACACTCAATAGTCTGTTTAAGAGAACCAAGTTTGGGACCTTCATTTGGAATGAAGGGTGGAGCAGCAGGTGGCGGTTATGCTCAAGTTATTCCAATGGAACAGATCAACTTACATTTCACTGGTGACTTTCATGCAATAACTTCAGCTCATAATTTACTTTCAGCCTTAATAGATAATCATATTTATTGGGGAAATAAATTAAACATAGATACTAAAAATATCGTATGGAAAAGAGTAGTAGATTTAAATGATCGAGCTCTAAGAAAAATAGAGATTAACTTAGAAAAATTAAAAGCCAATATCCCAAGAAATGATAGCTTTGATATTACTGTTGCCTCTGAAGTAATGGCGATTTTTTGTTTATCGAATAGCATACAAGAATTAGAAGAAAAAATTGGCAATATTACTGTTGCATATTCAAAAGATAAAAAACCTATATATGCAAAAAATTTAAAAGCCCAAGGCCCTATGACAGTTCTACTTAAAGAAGCCGTTAGGCCTAATGTTGTACAGACTCTTGAAAATAATTTAGCTTTTATTCATGGCGGACCATTTGCAAATATTGCTCATGGCTGTAATTCAATTCTTGCAACAAAAACTGCTTTAAAATTAGCTGAATACGTCGTTACAGAAGCAGGTTTTGGAGCCGACCTTGGCGCTGAAAAGTTTTTAGATATTAAATGTCGCAAAGCAGGTATTCAACCTAGCTGTGTAGTTCTTGTAGCAACAATAAGAGCTTTAAAAATGCATGGTGGAGTAGAGAAAGATGATCTTAAAAAAGAAAATTTAGAGGCACTTAAAAAAGGATTACCTAACCTTGAAAGACATATTGAAAATATTAAAAAATTTGGCTTAGACCTAGTTGTAGCAATTAATCACTTTATTTCTGATACTGATAATGAAGTTAAAGTTATCCAAGATTACTGTTCAAAACTTGGAGTTAAGGTAAGTCTTTGCACACATTGGTCAGATGGGGGTAATGGAACTAAAGATTTAGCTAACAATATAGTTGAATTGACCGAGAAGAGTGAGAAAAGAAAATTTAAATATTTATATTCCGATGAAATCCCAATTTTGGAAAAAATAGAAAAAATCGCAAAAGAGATTTATAGAGCTAAAGGAATCGAAGTAGATGAAAAAACTAAAGAGCAAATAAAGAAGTTAGAACAGGCTGGATTTGGAAAATTTCCAGTTTGTATTGCAAAAACACAATATAGTTTTTCTACTGATCCTAAATTAAAAGGAGCCCCTTCAGGTCATACGCTATCTGTTAGAGAAGTAAGATTATCTAGTGGAGCAGAATTTTTAGTTGTTGTTTGCGGATCAATAATGACTATGCCAGGTCTTCCAAGAGTACCAGCAGCTGATAATATTAAATTAAATAAAAAAGGTGAGATAGAAGGTTTATTTTAAAAATCTATAATTTTCTTAGAGCTGTCTGCCATGGTAAATTCAGCTTTTTTCTTTGAGATTAATTTCATAGACTTAAATCCATCAACTTCTTTTATAAATTTATTTAGTTTTTTTCTTGCACCTTTACTCATTTTCATCCCTGGCGCATTAACACCTACATCTATAATGACTTCAGCTCCATTTGCAAAAGCATTAATATAATTCGGTATAACTCTGCATTTGCCCATCATAGCCTCTGTTACCCAAATAGGCTTGATAATGTCTAAGCTTTTTAATAGTTCTGAGAACTCGTCTACCCAAAATTCTTTATCGCATTTTCCATCTGGAGGAGTTATGTGATGTATAGCGGCTATATCAAAATGATCTTTAATTTTTGGCAAAGTGGATTTCCAATATCTTTTATTTTCTGGAAACATTCCAGCTGCTCCAGCCATGACAATCACAGCGTCTTTTTGTTTTGATTTTATTAATTTTGAAGAAAAATTAAAAATTTCAACAAAATCTTCTTCTTTACCTTTAAAAAACATTTTAAACTCAGGTTCATTCATTATTTGCCAATATATAATTGGTTTAGTTAAGCCTGGCATATCATTGTTTCCATCCCCGTCATAACGGTCTATTAATTTCATAAGAAAATTTTTATAATCTTCCATTGAACAAGGTTTGCTCAAGTATTTTGTAAATCTTTTTCCAAATGGACTTCTAGCCTTTTTTCTATTGCATGATTTTTGTTCCCAGTTTGCATGCGGCCAGATAGTTGCTAAAGTTTTTTGGTTGTGATCTTGCGCGTACGCAACATATTTATCTGCTTCTTCCCAAGAGAAAACTCCTTTTTCTTTTTCAATTCCATTCCAAATAAAAGGCCCAGGATGAGGTCTAACCCACTTACCATCTTTACCTCTCATCCTTTCATCGTGTATCTCTGTTAGATCACCAAATCTTGATTCTGCATAAACACAATTAAAACTAAAAGTTAAATAAACTAAAGCTAATAAGATTTTTTTTAGACTACTTTTTTTTATATTTTGCTGCTTCTTCTGATCCACCGGTTGCACTTCCTTTACTATAAGAATGGGCACCCATTCCAGCAAGTTGGCCATTCTGAACGATTAAATAAGGATCTCTAATTGGTTTTTTATCGAAGAAACATTCGAGGATTTCTCTAACACCTGCAGCATATCTGTATTGAGCTGATAAAGAAGTTCCAGAAGTGTGCGGTGTCATTCCGTGATTAGGCATTGATCTCCAAGCATGATCATTTGGTGCAGGCTGAGGAAACCAAACATCACCAGCATAACCACTTAATTGACCTGATTTAAGAGCTTTAGCAATAGCCTCTCTATTACATATTTTTCCTCTCGCAGTATTAACGATATACGCTCCTTTTTTCATTTTGCTAATTAATTTATCATCAAATAAATTTTCAGTTTCAGGGTGAAGAGGACAGTTAATTGTCACAACATCACAAACTTTAACTAATGATTCTACCGATTCATGAAATGTAAGATTTAACTCTTTTTCAACAGAATCTGGCAATTTGTGTCTATCGAAATAATGTAGGTGAACATCAAATGGCTTCATTTTTCTTAATGCGTCTAAACCAATACGTCCAGCAGCAACTGTTCCAATATGCATGCCTTCAACATCGTATGATCTTTGAACAGCATCAGCAATATTCCAACCACCTGCTTTTACGATTGCATGTTGGTTATGATAATCTCTAACCAATGATAAAATCATCATTACAATATGTTCTGCTACAGACCTTGAATTACAATAAGTAACTTCTACAACGTCTATTTTGTTGTCCATAGCGGCTTGTAAATCAACGTGATCTGAACCAATCCCAGCAGTAATTGCCATTTTTAAATTTTTGGCTGACTCTATTTTTTCTCTTGTTAAGTAATAAGGCCAGAAAGGTTGAGATATAACAATATCAGCATCCACAAGTTCTTTGTCTGCTTTACAGCCTTTCGCGTCTTTGTCTGAAGTTACAACTAATGTATGACCGTTTGATTCTAGGAATTTTCTTAAACCCAATTCTCCTGAAACACACCCTAATAACTCCCCAGGATTAAAATCTATTCCTTTAGGTGTTGGGAGTGTCATCCCATCTGGATATTTGTCTAATTTTGGTAGATTAGACAAAGGGTAGCTTTTGGGCATTCCCCCTTTTGGATCATCGTATAAAATACACAGTATTTTCATTTTTTTTATTCTAGATTTGACTATTAACAAGGGGCAAAGTCAAACTATTCTTATAGTGATTTTTCTGGACTCCTAGTAGGTAACATTGGTATATCCGGAAAATATGAAATTTTCTTTAGAAATAACTATGAAGACAGACCTCTCAATTTTACCAAAGGTTAAAGATGTCTACATAACAATGTTACCTGGTAATGACTTTAGAGACGTTGCGAATAAAGCAAAAGAACTTGTGCGAAATGGGTTTAATCCTGTTCCTCACTTTCCTGCTCGATCAATTAAAAATTTGAATGAATTAAAAGAGTATACTTCTATGTGTAAAGATTTTGGCGTAAAACAAGCTTTGGTAATTGGAGGTGGAGCGGATCCAATAGGTGATTACCACTGCTCGTTGCAATTATTAGAGAGTGGGTTATTCAAGGGTATGAAGATAGGAATTGCTGGACACCCTGACGGGTCCCCTGATATATCGGATTCAGATTTAGAAAAAGCTATGAAAGATAAAAAGCCATTCGCAGATTATATTGTTACTCAATGGTTATTGGACCCTAAACCAATCACAGAGTTTATTTCTAAACAAACTTTACCAGTTCATGTTGGAATTACTGGGCCTTTAAAAATAAGCAGCTTATTAAAATTTGCTAGTATTGTTGGAGCAAAAAATTCTCTAAATTTTCTTAAATCTAACGCAACAAAAGCTGTAGACTTATTGAGACCCAAAGATCCAAATGAATTAATTGAAAACTTAAAATCGGCTACTGATCATTTTCATATTTATACTTTTGGAGGCTTGAAAGAAACAAACAAATGGTTAGAAAAAAATAATTATGCCTAAAAAAGTTCCAAATTCTTATAAAGTTGAAAAGATAAATTATGATAAAGTAAGACACGAAACATCAGTAGACCAATCTGATAGACAAGTACCATACAATCTAAGACAAAGCGGACCGACAAAAGTAGAAATGTTAATTTCAACTCGTGTAAGAAAGTCTCCTTACTGGCACCTATCAATGAAAGCTGGATGCTGGAGGGCTACAGTTTATAATCGAATTTATCATCCAAGAGGCTATGTTAGACCAGAAAAAGGTGGAGCAATGGTGGAGTATCAAGCGATTAAAAAACATGTAACTATGTGGAACGTAGCTGTAGAAAGACAAATAAGAGTTAAGGGCCCTGATGCAGAAAAATTTACAGATTATGTGATTACAAGAGATGCTACAAAAATTTCAACAATGAGAGGTCGTTATGTCATTCTTTGTAACTACAAAGGGGGAGTTCTTAACGATCCAGTTCTAATGAGAGTAGCTGATGATGAATTCTGGTTTAGTCTATCAGATTCTGATATTGGTTTATATTTACAAGGTGTGAATGCAGACAAAAGATTTAATGTTGAAATAGATGAAATAGATGCATGCCCAGTACAAATTCAGGGGCCTAAATCAAAAGCATTAATGAACGATCTAATAGGAGATCAAGTTGATCTAGACAACATGCCGTTTTATGGTTTAGCAGAAGCAAAAGTAGGTGGCAGAAGCTGCGTCATATCTCAATCAGGATTCTCAGGAGAAGCTGGTTATGAAATTTATCTTAGAAATGCAACATTATACGCTGAAGATATGTGGAATGCAGTTCTTAAAGCTGGCAAAAAACATAAATTAATGGTTATTGCTCCAGCTCATCATAGAAGAATTCAAGCAGGAATATTATCATGGGGACAAGATATGGACCATGAACATAATCCTTTTCAATGTAATCTAGGTTATCAAGTGTCATTATCTGGAAAAGGTGAATGGAATAAGAAAACAGACTATGTTGGTAAAGAAGCATTAGAGAAAATGAAACAACAAATTAAAAATGGAGAAAAGCCTTACAAACTACAACTTGTTGGTATGGAACTTGGAGGAAAACCCATAGAAGATTATGCAAATGATTTTTACTTAATATCAAATGCTAACGGGGGTAAGCCAGTTGGTTATATAACATCGCCCTGGTATCATCCTGAAAAAGGAAAGAATATTGCAATGGGTTACGTGCCATTTGAGGGAAATTTAAATATTAATGGTTTTCCAATTGGTAACTTTGGAAAGAAATACAAAGTTCATTTGCCAAAAAAATATTCTAGTAAACCCGTTGAAGCTGTGGTAGTTCCAATTCCTTTTACAGAGTCTTTTCATGCAAACACTAGAGAGTCAAAAAAATAGTTAACGCTGAAAAAAAATTTTATTCGGCAATGATTCAAAAAGATTTTTATAAAATATTTAAACCACAGTTAACTCCAAAAAAGATGATGGAACTCGGAGTATTCGGTGGAGCGTATTTTGCTGATGGTAGTATTAAAGAATTTCCTGAATCCTGGTTTATAAAGGCAAAGATAAGTAAAACTTTTGATGTTAATCTTAATAGATTTAAAATCAAATCAGGCTTATCAAGAAAAGAGTGGATAGATAAAGGTTGGATTTTTAAGGAAGATCCACTCGGGTGGTTTCAATGGTATTGCAGATATAAAAACGGAAGACGAATTGCAAAAATTGATCAAATTCAAATTAAAAGATGGAAAGCATTTGGTGATAGACATGGGCCTGCAGTAAAGAAAAATTGTGAAGAAGGAGATTTACAGTGCAGAAGAAGACAAAGACAAGCTTTGCTTCAATGGGCTTATAATCCAATTTTCTAGATTAAACCGATCCACAGCAATGTTTATATTTTTTTTCTGAGCCACAAGGACATTTTTCATTTCTTCCAATTTTTTTATTATCAGAAGATATTTCAGTTATTTTTTCTTTTCTCTCTTCTTTATTTGAAACAACAACATTTAGGTTAAGCAAGAATTTTATAACATCATTCTTTATTTTTTCTAATAATCCCTCAAAAAGAGTAAAAGCTTCTTTTTTAAATTCAGATAAAGGATCTTTTTGTCCATATGATCTCAGACCTATTACCTGTCTTAATTGCTCTAAATATTGTAAATGAGATCTCCAAGCAAAATCAATGATTTGTAGGAATATCTTTTTTTCTAAATTATTATTTTCTTCAACACCAATTATATCAGTTCTTTCTTTTTTTTTAGATAAGTAAAGATCTTTAATTTTTTTAGCGAACTGTTCTTGACTAAGAAATGCCATAGATATTAGATCCTTGTCATTAATAATGTTTCCAGTAGTGCTTTTTATAGAGGCGAGATAACTTTTTTCATCATTAGATTTTTGATAAATATTTCTTGCTTTTTGTAAATTGCTTAAAATTTCATTTAAAAAATCTCCTAGTATTTCTTCAATTTTTTTATTTTTTAAAATTTTTAATCTTTGGGAAAATATTACTTGTCTTTGATCATTCATAACATCGTCAAATTTAATTAAAGTCTTTCTAATATCGAAATTCCTTGACTCAACCTTCTTTTGAGCTCTTTCCATGGCTTTATTAATCCAAGGATGATCGATTGATTCATTCTCTTTAAGTCCTAGTTTTTTTAGCATCCCATCAATAGAATCTCCTCCAAAAATTCTCATTAATTCATCTTGAAGACTTATAAAAAAAATTGAACTTCCAAGATCCCCTTGTCTTCCTGCTCTACCCCTTAGTTGGTTATCAATTCTTCTGCTTTCATGTCTTTCTGTACCTATAATAAACAATCCACCAAGTTCTTTAACTCTAGACTCATCTTTTTTAATTTGTTCGATGTCATTTTTTTTTCCATCTTCAACAAAATCTTTGTTGCCTCCCAACTTTATGTCTGTTCCACGTCCAGCCATATTTGTTGCAATAGTTACTGCGTTAACTTTTCCAGCTTCGGCTATAATTTTAGCCTCTTTTTCATGTTGTTTTGCATTGAGAACATTGTGTTTAATTTTCTTTTTATTTAAAAAATCAGAAATTTTTTCTGATTTTTCAATGCTAGTAGTACCTACTAAAACTGGTTGTCCTTTATTATTACATTCAATAATTTTATTAGTAATAGCATTATATTTTTCTGGTTCAGTTCTAAATATTTGATCATTAAGATCTTTTCTTTGCATTTTTTTATTTGTAGGTATCGAAACAACATTCAATTTATAAATATCAAAAAACTCTTCGGCTTCTGTGATAGCAGTACCAGTCATACCAGATAATTTTTTATATAATCTAAAATAGTTTTGATAAGTAATCGAAGCCAAAGTTTGATTTTCTTCTTCAATTTGTACATTTTCTTTAGCTTCTAATGCTTGGTGCAATCCATCAGAAAACCTTCTGCCATCTAAAACTCTTCCTGTGAATTCGTCAATAATTTGTACTTTTCCATTTCTAACAATATAGTCTGTGTCTTTTTTAAAAAGAAGGTTAGCTTTAAGAGCTTGATTTACATGGTGAACAAGACTTAGATTTTCTGGGTCATAAAAATTATTATTTTTAAGAATTCTTTTTTGAATAGATAATTTTTCAATTTTATCAATTCCTTGGTCTGTTAAAATTGCATTTTTATTTTTTTCATCTAGCTCAAAATCATTTTTTTGCAAATGTTTGATAAATTCATTAGATATTGGATAGAGATTAGTTTTATCTTCCAATTTTCCTGAAATGATTAAAGGTGTTCTAGACTCATCAATTAAAATACTGTCAACCTCATCCACTATACAGTAATTGTGGTCTCGCTGAACCATGTCAGTAAGCTCATACTTCATATTATCTCTTAGATAATCAAAACCAAGCTCATTATTTGTTGCATAAGTAATATCAGATTTATAATTTTCTTTCCTCTGTGTGTCGTTCAAATCATTTGTTATACATCCAGTTGAAGTGCCTAAAAAATTAAAAACTTTTCCCATCCATTCCGAGTCTCTTTTTGCCAAATAATCATTCACTGTAACTATATGAACCCCTTTGCCTGTTAATGAATTAAGATAAGCTGGGAGTGTAGACACGAGAGTTTTCCCTTCTCCAGTTTTCATCTCAGCAATTTTACCTTCATGTAAAATTATTCCACCAGCCAACTGAACATCATAGTGTCTTTCTCCTAATGTTCTTTTTGCAGCCTCTCTAACCAAAGCAAAACTTTCAGGAATAATACTATTGAGAGAGTTACCTTCTTTAACTGATCGTTTTAGGTTTAATGTTTTTTCTTTAAATTCACCGTCGGATAGAGATTGAATCGAACTCTCTTTGCTGTTTATAGCAGATATTAAATTCTTTGTTTTGTCTAATTCTTGTTGATTAGAGCTTTTAAATATTTTACTAAATGTTCTTGTAAATACATTCATTATACTTCTATATATGTATTTATAATCTAAATTAAATAGTAATTATGACGATAAACTTGAAAAACTTCTTAAACGACAAAAATAAAATGTCAAAAATGGGGGAGTTTCAAAACCTTAAACAAATAGAGGGATTGGAAATGTCCTGTGTATCCGCTGATCTATATGGCAATGGCAGGGATGATTTATCATTATTTTATTTTAGCAAAGGCGCTAATTATGCATCGGTAACAACAACCAATAGTATTATTTCTGAGACAATAATTTGGAATAATAGCTCTCATAAAAAATCAATTAAAGGCCTGATGGTAAATACAAAAAATGCAAACACATTTACAGGAAAACAAGGAAAAGAAAGTTTAGATATTATAGCAAAAAATTTATCAAGAATTTTAACTTTAAAAGAGTCAAAATCAGAAAAAGGCACCACTGAAACAGTAAGAACTAAAGATTTAATTTTCGCCTCAACTGGAGTTATAGGCGAACAGTTTCCTGTCGATAAAATAAAAGATGTACTACCTGATTTAGTAGAAAAACTTAAAAATCAGCATAATAAATTATTTTGGCTGAAAGTTGCTTCAGGCATGATGACAACAGATACCAGGCCAAAAGTAGCTTATGAAGAAATTATAGTTGGAGATGAATTAATTAAAATTTGCGGTATAGCAAAAGGCTCTGGTATGATCGCTCCTAATCTTGCAACAATGCTGTCATTTATTTTTACAAATGCAGATATAAATTCTAATTTACTAAAATCATTATTAAAAAAAGCAGTTGCTAATACATTTAATGCTATAACTGTTGATAGCGACCAGTCAACCAATGACATGGTGTCCATTTTTTCAACGAGAGCTATTAAAATAGGTCAAAATCTATCTCTGAATGATAAGATTATTCAAAAATTTGAATTATCTTTAAAAAAATTATGTTTAAATTTAGCAAAACAGATTGTAGTTGATGGTGAAGGAGCAAGAAAATTTTTAACTGTGAAAGTTATTAACGCTAAATCACTAGGAAGTGCAAAAAAAATTGCTTTTTCAATTGCAAATTCTCCTTTGATAAAAACAGCTGTAGCAGGAGAGGACCCAAACTGGGGAAGAATTATTATGGGTATTGGCAAATCTGGAGAAATAATTGACTCTAAGAAACTAAAAATTAAATTGGGTGATTTTGTTGTTGCAGAAAACGGAAAAATTTCTGATAGTTATAATGAGGAAAAATTAAAAGAATACATGAAATGGGACTCAATTAATATAGAAGTAAATTTGAAATTAGGAAGTGATGCGTTTGAATGTTTTACATGTGATTTCACACATGACTATATAGATATAAACGCAGACTATAGGAATTGAAAAAATTAAAGATTAAATGATAAAATATAATTTGAAATGTGAAAACAACCATGAGTTTGAAAGCTGGTTTTCAAACTCTAATGAGTTTGACAAATTAAATAAAAAGAAATTACTTGAATGTATCTATTGCGCTTCAAAAAAGATTAACAAGTCGATTATGGCACCAATGGTTTCTGGAAGACAATTAAAACAAGAGGATGGTTTTGGTTTTTCAGACAAAAAGCTATTAAATGAAAAGAAAGAACTATTAAAAATTCGAGAATATATAGAGAAAAATTTTGAATTTGTTGGAGATAAACTTAGTCAAAAAGTTAGAGAGGTTTACTATGATAAAAGGACTAAAAAAAGCATTTACGGCACTGCCACACCCGAAGAAAGAGATGAGCTAGCAGAGGAGGGCATAGATTTATTAAGCGTGCCTTGGGTTGATAAAGATAATTAATCTTTTGAGCTACAAATTATATAGTTTACTGAAAGATTATCAGATTTTTTCCACTTATTAAAAATAGGATTAAATTCTAATCCTTTAATATTTTTTGTTGTAAATTTTTTATCAGTTAATTTTTTTTGTAATTCTTCTGGTTTAACAAACTTATTCCAATCATGAGTTCCTATAGGAAGCCATCTTAAAACATATTCAGCTCCTATAATTGCTTTAATATAAGATATTAGTGTTCTATTAATTGTTGCTGTAAACATCAAACCGTTTCTTTTTAACAAACCATAACAAGACTGAAGATATAGATCTACGTTTTCAACATGTTCAACAATTTCAAGATTCAATATTATATCAAATTTTTCTTTTTCTTTTAGTTGTTCGGGTGAGTTTTCTAGATATCTAATTTTGAGATTACTTTCTTTGCTATGAAGAGAAGCAATCTTAATATTTTTTTTTGCAGCATCTATACCAGTTACATTTCCACCTAAGCGGGCCATTGGTTCACTTATTAATCCTCCTCCACACCCTATATCGAGAATATTTAAGTTATTAAGTGGTAGTTTTATTTCTTTGTCTAATTTAAAATGTTTTGTAATTTCGTCTAAAATATATTCAATTCTGATAGGATTAAACATATGCAAAGGTTTAAATTTACCATTTACGTCCCACCATTCATCAGCTAATTTTGAAAACTTTTGAATTTCCTCTTTATTTATTGTAGTCATTAATCCTTAATGTATTAATTATACTTAATTAAAACCTATTTATATTATATTAAAATCTAATAATGGCAAAAAAAGTATTAAAATTTGGTGGAACTTCTGTAGGAACAATTGATAGGATTCTACATGTGGCGCAGATTATAAAAAAAGAACATGACTCAGGCAATGAAGTAATAGCAGTAGTTTCTGCTATGGCTGGTAAAACAAATGAGCTTTTAAAACAATCTAAGACTATCTCTGCAGAATTTGATAAAAGAGAACTAGATGTGCTTTTGGCTTCAGGTGAACAGGTCACAAGTGCTTTATTAGCCGGAGCTTTAATTAAATTTGGCATTAATTCTAAGTCTTGGCTTAATTGGCAAATACCAATTTTGACAGAAGGAGAAAATTCAAATGCTAGAATTATAAATATGAGAACTTCAAGTATAAATAAATTTTTATCAGAAAAAGGAGTAGCAATAATTCCAGGATTTCAAGGAATATCAAAAGCTTGGGATATAACTACTATCGGAAGAGGCGGTTCAGATGCTACCGCTGTAGCTGTTGCTAAAATATTCAATGCTGATTTATGTGAAATATATACTGACGTTGATGGAGTTTATTCTACCGACCCTAATAAAATACCTGTAGCAAAAAAAATAGATAAAATATCTTATGATGAAATGCTCGAACTATCATCTCTAGGAGCAAAAGTTATGCAGTCTTCAGCAGTACAAACTGCTATGATGTATAGTATTCCACTTGAAGTTAAGTCTACATTTACAGCTAGACAAGGGACAAAAATTTTTGATCAAGATAGTATAGATTACACTAAAAGTGTTACAGGTGTAGCTTATTCAAAAGATGATGCTAAAATTACTTTGGTGGGCGTACAAGACAAACCTGGTGTTGCAGCAAACATATTTGAACCTTTAAGCAAAAATCAAATAAATGTTGATATGGTAATACAAAATATTTCATCAGACCAAAAGACTACTGATATAACTTTTACAATTAAAAGAGAAGATCTTTTAAAAACGATTGAGATATTAAAAAGCAATAAAACAATTAAATATGAAAGCTTGAGTCATAATGATAAAGTTTCTAAAATTTCAATTGTAGGTGCAGGCATGGTTTCTACTCCAGGCATAACTTATAGGATGTTTCGAAGTCTGGCTGAGGAAAAAATTAATATTTTAGCTATTTCAACTTCAGAAATTAAATTATCAGTAATTATTAGTGAAGACGACACCCTAAAAGCTGTCAAAAAACTACATACAGTTTTTGATTTAGATTAAAATGGAAATTAGACCACATAGAATAATAAATAGAAAAAAAACAAAAGAAATTAAAGTTGGTAATATTTCTGTAGGGGGTGACTCTCAAGTCAGCGTTCAATCAATGACTAATACGCTTACAACAGATATAAAAGCTACTATAAAACAAATACACTCTTTAGAAGAAGTTGGCGCCGATATAGTTAGGGTTTCTTGTCCCGATGAGGACTCAACAAAAGCCCTAAGGGATATAGTAAAAGAAGTTAAAGCTCCAATAGTAGCAGATATACATTTTCATTATAAAAGAGCTATCGAAGCAGCAAAAATGGGAGCAAGTTGTTTAAGAATTAATCCTGGAAACATTGGTTCCCGAGATAGAATTTTAGAAGTAGTTCAAGCTGCTAAAGACCATAATTGTTCTATAAGAATTGGAGTAAACGCAGGTTCATTAGATAAAGCTTTACTAGAAAAATACAAAGAACCATGTCCAGAAGCACTTGTAGAGAGCGCAATGTATAATGTAAAATTATTAGAGGATAATGATTTCTTCAATTTCAAAATTAGCGTTAAATCATCTGATGTTTTTTTAACAGTAAAAGCTTATAGAAAGTTATCAGAGGAATGTGATTACCCTTTACATCTAGGAATTACTGAAGCTGGAGGGCTTATTACCGGCAGTATAAGATCTTCGATTGGAATTGGCCAACTACTTATGGATGGTATAGGAGACACAATAAGAGTTTCCCTTTCTTCAGACCCTATAGACGAAATAAAATCAGGCTACGAAATTTTAAAATCATTAGGGATTAGATCAAGAGGAGTAAATATTATTTCTTGCCCATCTTGTGCTCGTCAAGCCTTTCCAGTAATCGAGACAGTTAAGGAGTTAGAAAAAAAATTATCTCATGTAAAAAAGCCAATAACTTTATCTATAATAGGTTGTGTAGTTAATGGCCCTGGTGAGGCAGCACAAACTGAAATTGGTTTAACTGGTGGAGGCCAAGATAATAATCTTTTATATTTATCAGGAATACCACACTCTAAAGTAGCAAGCACAAAGATAATAGACAAAGTCGTCGAACTTGTGGAAGAAAAAGTTAAAGAAAAAAATAATTAAATAATGATACCTATAGATAAGGTGCAAGATATTATTGCAAGGCACGATGATTTGGAGAAAGAGCTGTCCTCAGGTAAAATTGACACAAAATTATTTGCAAAAAAGTCTAAAGAATATTCTAGTCTAGGAAGCATTATTTCCTATGCTAAAGAGTTTGTAAGGTTCGAAAGTGAAAAAAAAGACTTAGAGCAGATAATTAAAGATAAAAATAGCGACCCAGAAATGATTGAGATGGCAGAGAAGGATTTGAAAGAGTTAAAAATTAAAAAAGAAGATTATGAAAATAGATTGAAAATATTTTTGCTTCCTAAAGATGAAGATGACGATAAAAATGCAATAGTGGAAATTAGAGCAGGAACGGGTGGTCTAGAAGCCTCTCTTTTTTGTTCAGATTTATTTAAAATGTATGAAAAAGTATGTTCAAAAAAGAAATGGAAATTAGAAATTATTAGCATTTCTAAAAGTGAGGCAGGAGGTTTCAAAGAAGTCATATTTTCTGTTAGTGGAAACGATATTTATTCTTACTTAAAATATGAGTCTGGAGTCCATCGAGTACAAAGAATTCCTGAAACAGAAACACAAGGGCGAGTTCATACTTCAGCTGCAACAATTGCAGTTTTACCGGAAGCAGAAGACGTTGATGTACAAATTAAAGAGTCCGATTTAAGAATTGATGTTTTTAGAGCCGGTGGTCCTGGTGGACAATCAGTAAATACTACGGATAGTGCTGTTAGAATTACACACATACCTACTGGAGTAGTTGTAAGTCAACAAGACGAAAAATCTCAGCATAAAAATAAAGCTAAAGCATTAAAAATTCTAAGATCAAGAGTTTATGAAGCAGAAAAATCAAAAAGAGATAAAGAGCGATCAAGTAACAGAAGAAGTCAAATTGGTACCGGCGATAGATCTGAAAGAATAAGAACCTATAACTTTCCTCAAGGAAGAGTAACAGATCACAGAATCAATCTTACTTTACATAAGCTTGAAGAATTTTTAAGTGGAGAAGTTCATGAAGAAATGAACCAAGAACTAAGATTAAAAGAACAAGATATAAAACTTAAAAATTTAAATTAATGGAAATTATAGAGCTTATTAATAGCGCATCGAGACAACTAAAAGATAAAAAAATTTACTCTCATAAACTAGACTCTGAGATCTTACTCTCTAAGGTTTTAAAAAAAACTAGGGAAGAGTTAATAGTTAACCTTGAACAAAAAATTGCTCCACAGGAGATTAGTTACTTTAATTCACTAATTCATAGAAGATCTTTAAAAGAACCTATAGCTTATATTTTAAAAGAAAAAGAGTTTTGGAGTAGAAATTTTCTTGTAAATAATAATACATTAATACCAAGACCAGAAACTGAGTTAATGGTTGAGAAAATAGTAAAAATTTTCAAGAGTAAAGATATATTTATTTTAGATATTGGAACTGGAACAGGGTGTATATTGTTAAGTATATTGAGTGAATTAAAGGATTCAAAGGGAATAGGTATTGATATATCATCAAAAGCTATACATATAGCTAATGCAAATTCCAAGGAACATAATCTAACTAACAGGTCTAAGTTTTATAAGAGATCTTTAAACGAAATTTATAGTAATAAATTTGATTTAATTGTGTCTAACCCCCCATATATAATGAAAAAAGATATTAAAAATTTACAAGAAGATATTAAAAATTTTGAACCTAAAATAGCTTTAGATGGTGGAAATGATGGGCTTGACGTTATTAAAAAAGTTATCTACAAATCCAGAAGTATCTTAAAGATTAAAGGTATGCTCGCCTTAGAAATAGGAAATGAGCAATTTAAAAAAGTTTCAAAAATATTAAGAAGCAATAAATTTAAGACTAAACATTTAGTTAAAGACTATCGGGAGAACGTTAGATGCATACTATCAACATTAGAAAATTAAAGTTGTAATTATACTTACTACCAATGAACAATAATAGAAGAAGAAATTTCAGATCTCGACCGCAAAAAAATAATTATAGACGTAGAAACGGTTCTATGAACTCTAACAGCGGAAATAATTTTAACAATGGAAATATGAATTTTAATAGAAATGGTTCTATGACAAATCCACATAATGTTGAAAAAACTATGCAAAAATTTCAACAGTTGGCTAAGGATGCTCAAAGCAACGGAGATCCTGTCTTAGTTGAAAATTATTTACAGCATGCAGATCATTACTCTAGAAGGTTGGCGGAGTTGAACGAAAGAAACAAAAATAACTCAACTGTTGAAAAAAATAATAGCCTAGAAGATAAATCAACCAAAGATTTATCAAATGGTTCAGACTAAATAGATTGTGAACAATACAATACCTATCTTAATTCAGATAACTTAAGATCAATTTTAATTCTTGCTAATTCGAATTCTTCTCTGGTTTTTCCTTTTAAAATTTTTCCTGACGGCAATTTTAGTTTTTGTGAATTTACTTTTTTACCGTTAACAATTACTTCATAATGAAGATGAGGGCCGGTAGACATTCCAGTCGAACCAACGTAACCAATAATTTGTCCTTGTTTAACTCTTCTACCTTCTTTTATTCCTCGAGCAAAACTCTTCATGTGAGCATAAACAGTTTGATAAGTAGAGTTATGTTTTATCTTTACGCAGTTTCCACCTCCACCGCACCACCTAGCTCTAATAATTTTTCCTGCTCCAGAAGCCATAATGGGAGTTCCACTTGGTGCAGCAAAGTCGGTTCCTCTATGCATTTTATTATATCCTAAAATGGGATGTTTTCTCATTCCATACGATGAAGATAATCTTGCACCATTGATAGGAGTTTTCATTAAAGACTTAACGATGCTTTTTCCTTTTAAGTCGTAGAAACCTATATCACCACTACCATCTTTAAAATTATAAAGATTAATTTCAGTACCGTTAACGAACATAGAAGCATAAATTATTTTTCCAGTATCTTGCACAATATTATTATCATCTTCAAATCTTTCATATAAGATTTCAAACCAATCTCCTTTTCTGATGTCTCTTTGAAAATCTACCTCAAAACCAAATATTCTTGCAAATTCTATTATGATGTTTGGTTCTACTCCAGATTTTGTTGCTGCACTATATAAGCTGCTTTTTATTTCATTTTTTATAACAACTTCTTTTTTATAAAGTTTAAGTATATTTTTTTTTACTATAAAGTTATTTTGACTTTTTCTTATTTCAATATTTAAAGTGTTATTTACGGGATACACAAGATTTACGACAGTATTTGATCCATCACTTAACTTTTTTAATATAATAGAAAGTGTTCTGCCAGCGTATATATTGGTAAGTTTATCTTTTTTTAAATTATTAGATATAATTTTTATATCATTACTATTAATATCAAATTGTTTCAAAATTTTCTCAATCGAGTCGTTGGCTTGAATTAAATATTCTACTTCTTTGTATGGACTGTTTATTTTGGATAAAAAATAATTACTTAAGTTTGAAAATTCTTTAGATGTTACTACTGAATTTAAGTTTTGACTTTCTATTTTATTTTTTTGATTTATTAGATTTGATATTATTACAAAAATTGTAAAAAATATGATTACTGAGAAAAAATAAAGAAAATACTTCCAATTCAGAACTCTATAATCACCATCTCCCCCCTTAACAGTCTTCAATATCTTTGAAAGGAAATTCAAAATTTGATTTAACGCCATAGTTGTTTTCTATAAAAATTATATCGGATTTGCAATGAATGAAGGGCAAAAAAAGCCTATATTTACTTACTTTTATCACCAATATACGCCTTGACTTATAACATATTTGTAATAAAACCACCGCTCACCTCAAAGCTAATTTTTTTAAATAGGGCCAGAGGTGTGTAGATTTTAAAGTTTAAGATCTTAGCTTTTTTAAATTGTAAATTTTTAAGAAGAGAAGTGTGGACGGCTAGGTTAATAAAGAAATTGTCGTACACACTTCAACACGTATAGATAATTCGAATGTTATCTATATGAAGCTAGTGTGCGCCGTTATTAAACTTGAGAGTTTGATCATGGCTCAGAACGTACGCTGGCGGCACGCCTAACACATGCAAGTCGAACGCAGTAGCAATACTGAGTGGCAAACGGGTGAGTATAATGTGGGAATCTGCCTTTTGGTTTGGAATAACACGGGGAAACTTGTGCTAATACCGAATAAGCCCTTACGGGGAAAGTTTTAACGCCGAAAGATGAGCCCGCACTTGATTAGCTAGTTGGTAAGGTAAAAGCTTACCAAGGCAATGATCAATAGCTGTTCTTAGAGGAAGACCAGCCACATTGGGACTGAGACACGGCCCAGACTCCTACGGGAGGCAGCAGTGGGGAATCTTGCACAATGGGGGAAACCCTGATGCAGCGATGCCGCGTGAGTGAAGAAGGCCTTTGGGTTGTAAAACTCTTTCGTCGGGGAAGAAAATGACTGTACCCGAATAAGAAGGTCCGGCTAACTTCGTGCCAGCAGCCGCGGTAATACGAAGGGACCTAGCGTAGTTCGGAATTACTGGGCTTAAAGAGCTCGTAGGTGGTTAAAAAAGTTGATGGTGAAATCCCAAGGCTCAACCTTGGAACTGCCATCAAAACTTTTTAGCTAGAGTGTGATAGAGGTAAGTGGAATTTCTAGTGTAGAGGTGAAATTCGTAGATATTAGAAAGAACACCAAATGCGAAGGCAACTTACTGGGTCACTACTGACACTGAGGAGCGAAAGCATGGGTAGCGAAGAGGATTAGATACCCTCGTAGTCCATGCCGTAAACGATGTGTGCTAGACGTTGGAAATATATTTTTCAGTGTCGCAGCGAAAGCATTAAGCACACCGCCTGGGGAGTACGACCGCAAGGTTAAAACTCAAATGAATTGACGGGGACCCGCACAAGCAGTGGAGCATGTGGTTTAATTCGAAGATACGCGCAGAACCTTACCAACACTTGACATGTTCGTCGCGAGCCTAAGAGATTAGGCTTTTCAGTTTGGC
>CACIRV010000001.1:87500-178961 GCA_902589155.1 uncultured Pelagibacteraceae bacterium
AAATTTAACTATAGGAGACTACGGTTGTGCAAATGGGGAGTCGACCTATTTTTTTAAAAAAAACTTTAAAACAGCAGAAATAATCGGATATGATATTTTGCGACCTTTGATTTACAAAGCAAGAAAAGAGGTTAAAAATGTTAAATTTGTTTGTGGTTCAGTATTAAGTAGAAAATTGTCAAAACTTAACTCAAATGATATTTCAATTTGTATTGGTGTCCTAAGTATATTTGACTCATTTGAATTATTTTTTAATAATTTGATACATTGGACTAAGCCAAGAGGAAGAATTTATGTACATTCTTTTTTTAATGCTTATCCTTTTGATATTAATATTAAGTACTCAAGTTCAAAAAATTGGGTTTATAAAAAACCTAAATATTGGGAATCTGGTTATAATATTTTTTCAACAAAAACTATTTCAAAATTTTTAAAAAATAAAAAAGAGGTTAAAAGTTTTAAGTTCCATAAATTTACAATGAAAAAAAAGATTAACCAAAATCCAAAAGATTATCTTAGGGCTTGGACAGTAGGTGCTGGTAAAAAGAAGACGATAGTCAATGGATTGAATATTATTCAAACTTTTTATTTTATAGAAATTATCTTAAATAAATAATTATGAAAAAAAATTTATAAGATGTTTAAAATTGGAAACAAAATAATCAATCAGCTAAACAAACCTTATATTATTGCCGAGGCATGCATTAATCATGAGGGTAATATTGAAAAAGCTAAAATAATGATAGTAAAAGCGGCAAAGGCTGGCGCCTCAGCTATAAAATTTCAAATGCATGTCCTTGAGGATGAGATGTTAAAAATTACTCCTAAATCTAAGAATTTTGATGAAAGTTTATATGAAACTCTAGATCGCACCAACTTTAATATTAAGCAACATATTTATTTAAAAAATTATTGTAAAAAATATAAAATTGATTATTTATGTACACCTTTTTCAAGAAAGTCAGCGGATATTTTGTACGAAGAAGTTAAAGTTAATGTTTTTAAGGTAGGTTCTGGAGAACTAACAAATTTACCTTTGCAGATACATATTGCAAAAAAGAAACTTCCTACAATAATTTCTACGGGAATGTCTACAATGAAAGAAGTAGAAGAAACATTTAAAGAAGTATTTAAAATAAATAAAAAAATAGCCTTGACTCAATGTACTTCAATATATCCTTGCCCAGAGAAGTTTTCTGATATTGGAGTGATTAAAGAATATTTAAAAAAATTCAAAATTCCTATAGGATTATCTGATCATACTAATTCAATATATACTTCACTTGGTGCAGTAGCTTTGGGTGCTCGTATTATAGAAAAACATTTTACTTTAAATAAAAAAGCAAAAGGTCCAGATCATGCCTCATCTATAGAACCACATGAATTAGAACAATTGGTTGTTGGTGCTAACATTATTTTTAATGCAAGAGGAGAAAAGAAAAAAATACATAAAAAAGAGCTAGAGATTATAAGCTGGGCAAGAGAAAGCGTTGTGACTACTGCAAAGATTAAAAAAGGTGAGATTTTTTCTGAAAAAAATATTTCAGTTAAAAGGCCTGCACCCAAAGGCAAAGTTATACCAGCTAAAGATTTTAAAAAAATATTGGGAAAAAAAACAAAAAAAGATTTAGAAAAAAATAAGCAATTAAAATGGACAGACATAAATTAAACCATATTTTATTTGTCTTTGACTCTAGGGCAACATTTTCGTATTCAAATAATGTCCTACAAAAAATTATAAAAGATAAAAAACTAAAATATTCAACTTTGATAACAGGTAATTATCTAGATAAGAAATTAGGAGTAGGTTTGAATGTTTTTAGGAAAAATAATATTAAAGTTACAAATAAAGCAAAATTTTTAAGCTCTACATCTAAAAAAAATTCATGGCCTATAAATTTGGGTAGAGCTATAGTTGAATATTCAAAACAAATATCAAAAATTAAACCAGATTTAATTATTCTTACAGGAGATCGAATAGAAACTTTAGCAGCATGCGTTACAGCAACATATTTAAATGTACCTATTGCTCACATTCAAGCAGGTGATAAATCGGGACATGTTGATGATATTGCGCGAGCCGCTATTGCCAAAATGGCTCATATACATTTCGCATCTTGTACAGATTCTGCAAAAAGACTAAAAAAATGGGGTGAACAAAATAATAGAATATTTAATGTTGGAGCTCCACAACTAGATGATATTTCAAAATTCTTAAAAAAAAAAAGAATACCTCAAAAAAAAAAGAGTATAATTATTATTTTTCATCCAGTATTGGATGAAATCTCTGAATATAAAAAAAATATAACAAATTTATTTAAATCGATTTTAAAATTTGATTACAACTACCGATGGATATATCCCAATAACGATTTTGGTTATAAAATTTTAATTAAATTTTTCAGGTCATATAACGCTAGAAAAAAAGTACAAATTATTAAAAACTTAGATAGGGATGAATTTTTAGATTTGATGCATAATTCTGATGCCATGATAGGCAACTCCTCATCTGGAATAATTGAAGCGCCATCTTTTAAATTGCCCGTAATTAATATCGGAAACCGTCAACATATGAGACCACAGGCAAAGAACATAGTAAATTCGAGCTATAATGAAAAAGACATAACTAAAAAAATTAAGCTTATTTTTAATAACAAAAATTTTGTTAAAAAAAATAAAACTACTAATAATTTATATTATAAAAAAAATTCATCAGAACAAATTTTAAAAATTTTAAAAAAATTAAAAAAAAAGGACGAATTATTTAAAAAGATATAAATATCCTTATGAAAAATAAAAAAAAAATTCCTGTATGTGTAATTGGCGCTGGTAGAATTGGTTTGTCCCATGAATTTGATAAAAAAAGAATGAAACCAGCGTCACATGTGGGCATGTGGGCTAGGAATAGAAATTGTGATTTAGTTGCGATTTGTGACAAAAATTTTAGTCAGTACAAGAAAGCAAAAAAAATAAAAAAAAATATAAAGTTTTTTAAAGATCCTAAAAAAATGCTAAACCATATTAGGCCTAAAATAGTATCTATAGCAACATGGAAAGACACTCATTTTAAAATTACCAAGCTATGTATTCATCATGGAGTAAAGGTTATTGTTTTAGAAAAACCTTTGGCAAACAATATTAAACAAGCAAAAGAAATAATTAGTTTAATTAAAAGCAAAAAAGTGAAGATTCTAGTTAATCATAGGAGAAGATTCGATGAAGAAATTATTAAATTAAAAAAGAAATTAGACAAAGGATTAATTGGAGAGATTATCCAAGCATCTTCTTATTATGTTTATGGTTTATTGACAACAGCCACTCATACTATTGATACTTTAAGGTATTTGCTGTCAGGAAAGGCAGGAGAAATTAAAGAGGTTTATGGTTTTAAAAATAACTTTAAAAATTTTGCATCATATGATGACAAAAACTATGACGCAGTTTTAGTTTTTCAAAATGGCCTTAAAGTAACACTTCAATCTCTAGATATCAAAAGTTATGATAATTTTGATTTTTATTTTTATGGAAAAAAAGGAAAAGTTTTAATAACTGATATTGGAAGAACTATATTAAAATATGATATTCAAAAATCACCAGAACACTCTGGTTTTACGGAGTTAAAGAAAATTTCATCAAAAATTTGTTCATCTAAACCTAGAAAACAATTTTCCAAACTTGCAGAAAATGCCATTGACTGTTTAAATAAAAAAAATGCATTTCCGTTATGTAGTGCCAAAGACAGTTATATTGATATGGAAGTTATTAATAAGATTATTTTAAGCGCTAAAGACAACTCAAGAAAAAAAAAGATTAATATAAAATAAATTAAGATATATTTTTTATGTGTGGAATTGCTGCAATTTTCGGTACGAATGAATCAAAATTACTTGATATTAAATCAATGATTTCATCAATTTCTCATAGAGGTCCAGATAATCAAGGTTTTTTAAATACCGAAAATATTTCTTTGGGTTCATGTAGATTGAGTATTTTTGATTTATCTGAAAACGGCAACATGCCTATGAGCAATAAGACGGGAAGATACAATATAATTTATAATGGTGAAATTTATAATTTTAAAGAATTAAAAAAAAAATACAATATAACTACAAAATCTAATACTGACACAGAAGTCTTGATTGAACTTTTTTCTAAATTAGGAGTTAATTGTTTTAAATTACTTAATGGAATCTTTGCTTTTATAATTTTTGATAATCTAGAAAAAAAAGTTTACTGCGTTCGAGATAGACTGGGCGTTAAGCCTTTATACTATCTTAAAAATAATAATAAATATTATTTTTGTTCTGAAATAAAAGGAATACTTAAAGTTGTAAAAAACGTTCATATTGATTTTGATACTATTAAATTTTATTTAAATACAACTTTTTATGACACTTCAAAAAATACGTTTTATAAAAATATTTCTCAAGTTGAACAGGCAACTTGTTTAATTTTTGATTTGAAAACTCAAGATATAGTAAATAAAAAATATTGGGATTTAGACGATAAAGAAAACCCACATGAAAACTTTGATTTTCTAGACAAACATTTAAATAATAGTTTTTCTATACAACAAAGAACCGATACTAAAATTGGTTTGAATCTTAGCTCAGGACTAGATTCCAATCTTATGATATCTTACTTAAATCATATTAACGGAGGACAAAAAAAAATATCAGCCAATAGCTATTTTTTTTCTGACCCAGAATTCGATCATAGAAAAGATCTTAAAGAAATGTCAGAACATTATGGATGGAAAATTAATGAGCATGAAATTAAAAGCCAAGATATTGTTGAAAAATTTGAAAAAGTTTTTGACCATCAAGATGAACCGTATCCTGGAATTGTAACAATCGCCAAAGATATTCTTATAGAAAGAAGTTACCCAGCTGATTGCAAAGTAGTATTAGAAGGACAAGGAGGAGATGAAATGGCGGCTGGTTATAAGTATGCTTTTCCACTATATATTTTAGACTTGATGAAAAAACTTAAAATTTTTGACACAATCAATGAAATAAAAAGTTTTAAAAATAACGAAAACATGGACATCAAAGCTTTTGTTCATTTTTTTAAAAATTCATTAAAAGGATATTTTTACGGCGGTGTATCTGCTGATGGAACAAATTCAAGTTATGATAACATTTTCAAATTTGAAAAAAATGAGAGTTCATGGCTTTATAAGGATATCATTAATAAGTTAGAAAAAAACAAGAGTTATCTAAAAAAATTTTTGTATAGAGATATTTTTTTTTGTAAATTAAGCAGAATTTTAAGAAGTTGTGACAGAGCTTCAATGGCTCATGGCAAGGAACTTAGAGTTCCTCTTTTAGATCACAATGTAGTAAATTTTTTCTTTTCTCTTAAGAACAACCAATTAATTCATAACGGGATTTTAAGAGACTATTATAGAAGCTTTGCTTTAAATAAGTTTAAATATAACAAATTTATAAAACAAAAAAAATATTACCAGTCCGATCCACAAACTAAATGGTTAAAAACATCACTTTTTTCTTGGGCCAATGATATGCTTTCATCAAAAAATCTTTACATAGATCAATTAGTAAATAAAAAAAAATTGGCTGATTACTTACAAAAATTTAGAAAAGATGAGGGTATAAAAAACTCCAATTTAATCTGGCAACTTATAAGTATTGAATATCTCTTAAAAAAACATAAGGGTATTTAAAATAAAAAGAAAAAAATGAAAATAGTCATAAATTCAAAAAAATATGGTAAATAAGAAAAAATATTTTTACAACCTTTATAAAAATATTAAAAATAAAAAAGCAGTTGTAGGTGTTGTGGGTGTTGGGTATGTAGGAATTCAATTATTATTACAATTTAAAAAAAAAAATATTAAAACTATAGGATTTGATAGAGATAAAATAAAACTAGACAAACTAATCAAAGGAATATCTCCATTTTCATATATCAGCGACAAAAAGATTAGATCATTAAAAAATCAGAGTTTTTACACTGAGAAATATGAAAATATTAGTTTATGTGATGTTATAATAATTTGTCTTCCAACACCGATAAAAAAAAATACTAAACCAGATTTATCTGCAATTGAAAACACCTTAAAAAAAATTAAAAAATTTATTAAAAAAGGTCAGCTCATAATACTTGAGAGCACTACTTATCCGGGTACAACAAGAGATATAATTGGAAATAATTTAAAAAAATTTAAATTAGGTGAAGATTTATTCCTGTCTTACTCACCTGAGAGAGAAAACCCAGGAAGTGCTGTACCATTTAATAAAGTAAATAAAATTACCTCAGGATATTCAAAAAATTGCTCTATATTGAGCGAGTTACTCTATAAAAAAATTGTTAATTCTGTAGAAGTTGCAGGCTCTTTAGAAGAAGCAGAGATGACAAAATTATTAGAAAATATTTATAGATCAGTAAATATTGGCTTAGTCAACGAACTCAAAATGATTTGTTTAGCTATGAAAATTGATATTAATAAAATAATTAAGTTGGCTTCAACAAAACCATTTGGTTTCTCAGCTTTTTATCCTGGCCCAGGTGTTGGAGGCCATTGTATACCAATAGATCCATATTATCTTTATTGGAGAGCTAAAAAATTTGGTCAAGAAGCAAAATTTATTAAGATTGCAGGTGAAATAAATATTAAGACAACTCAATGGACGATAAAAAATATTGCAAAGATTATTAGTAAAAATAAGACAACCAAAAGAAAAAAAGTATTAATCTTAGGTTTAGCATATAAAAAAAATATTGAAGATATAAGGGAGTCAGCCGGTATAAAAATATTACAATCTCTTAGTAAAATGAAATTTGTTGTTGATTTTTCAGATCCTCACGTAGATAGAAATGATAGTCTTTTTAAAAAATTAGTGGGAAGATCAAAAAATATAGATATTAATAAAAATATAAAAAATTATGACTGTGTAGTTTTGGTAACAGATCATGATGCTTTTAATTATAAAATGATAATAAAGTTCTCAAAAATTTTAATTGATACCCGTAATAGAATTTATAGAAAAGATAATTTCTTTAGATTATAGAAATATGAATAACACATTCTTGGTATAAAATTAATGCTTAAAATACTGAAATACTTTTTTTTTTTAAAAAACGTTATATTTAAATTTAAAAAACTACACAAAAGGGAAATAATTATTTTTGACTCAAGTAACGTTGATAGTTTAAAGGAAATAATTCCTAAGGATAAATATTTTGTATTACCTGTGAGACCCTCAGAAATTAAAGAAATTTATCTTTCGTTCAAACTAATTATCTTTTTAATCGAAAATATTTTTAAAAGATCTCCTAAACAAAATTATTTAAATTTTATTATTCAACAGGTTGATCCAAAAACTGTAGTTACTGCTGTTGAAACCTCAGCTGATTTTTACTTTTCTGCCGACTATTTCAAAGAAACTAAAATTAAATTTGTTGCAATCCAGCATTCTTGTTTGAGAGGTGCTGGATTTGTTAATGATGAAAATTTAAATAAAATTATTTATATTCCAAACTTTTTATGTTTTAGTGAATATGAAAAAAAATTATTTAAAAATACTAAAGCTAAAATAAAAAGATACCTTCCAGTTGGTTCTTTGAGAGCGTCATTGTTTATAAGAAGATTGAAAAATAAAAACTTAAATATAATTAAAAAAGTTTATGATATCTGTTTGATTGGTGAACCTTCATCAAGGACAACCAATGATTTAAAAAATATTTCTGACTATTATGAAATACCTGGAAAAGTTGCAGAATATACATTACGTGTTTGTAAAAAAAATAATTTAAAATTAATTTTTTCAGGTAAAAATCAAACCTTTAATAATAGCCATCTTGAAGAAAAACAATATTATAAATATTTTTTAAAAGATTATGATTACACTATTGTACCAAAAGAAAATTCCTTCAGTACGTTTGAAAATGCTTTTAAAAGCGAATTGATTATTGGTCACAATTCAACATTTTTGCGAGAGATCTCAGCTTTACATAAAAAGGTATTATCTTTAAATTTTCTAGGACATGATGAGTTTAAAGAGCCTTTTTCAGGTATAACTTATTTGGAAAAATTTAGTTTTGAGGAGTTTGAAAAAAGAGTTCTCGAGCTGATACAATTAAATCATGATGAATATAGAAAAAAATTCGTTAATAGCCCAGAGTTTATTTCTATTACAGCTGCAGACACTATAGAAAACATAAAAAAAGAGATTTTATAAAAACAGCCTAAATTACCGAAAAAAGCTTGAATTTAACTACATTTTAGGTCACAAAAACTGTTTTTTCACTTTACTGTTCAAACTATGAACGATATAAATCGTTCAATAGTTGAACAATATTATGAAAGATAACGAAGATCATTTTGATTTACTAAGAACGATACACAAAAAACCTGAGTCTAGTCAAAGAGAACTTGCCAATGAACTGGGTTTCAGTTTAGGAAAGTTGAATTATTGTTTAAGAGCTCTCCAAGAAAAAGGGTTAATTAAGATTAAAAACTTTAAAAAAAACCCTAAAAAAAGCAATTATCTTTATTTTCTCACTCCTCAAGGAATAAAAGAAAAAACAAATTTAACTTTAAATTTTATGAAAAGAAAAATGCGAGAATATGATGAGCTTAAAAAGGAGATAGAGTAAAATGTGGTCAATAATAAAAGTCGACAGAAAAAAATTAAGTTTTTTTAAAGGTGAATTGAAAAAAAAACTAGGTCAAGATTGTGAATTTTATATACCAAAACTACATATAGAAGGTACAAAAAAAAATAAAAAAGATAGTAAGCAAATCTTTTTGTTAGGGGATTATGTTTTTTGTTTCCATCAAACTTTTCAAAATAAAAAAATTTTGCTTCACTTAAAAAACACTAAAGGTCTAAAATATTTTTTAGAGGGGTTTTGTTCTGCTCAAGAAGAAATATTACATTTTATCGAAAAATGTAAAAGTTTAGAAAACAAAGAGGGTTTAATTAAGCAAAATATATTTAGTGTATGTGAAAATAAAAATTACAAATTTTTATCGGGTCCATTAGCAGGTGCTTTGCTTAAAGTTTTAGAAATTAACAAAAATAAACTGAGTATTTTAGTAGGAAACGTTAAAGCTCAAATAAATAAAAAAGACTATTTAATAGAGCCAGTATAATTTAAAAAATGACCAACTTGTGAAATCGATCTTTTACAAAGTGCGGAGCATTGCCTAATTAAAATTTAATTTCAAAATATGATATCCAAAATTAAAAATATTTTAAGCAAACAAGATAAATTTAAATTAAATTTTATTCTATTTCTTAACTTTCTTACTTTTTTTACTGAGTTTATATCTTTAGCATCAATACCAATTTTTGTAGGATTAATAATAGACTCCTCATTTATTTTAGATAAATTTGAAAATTACAATTTTTTTTATTTTTCTGATTTAAATCATATTCAAGCTATAAAGGTTTTTGGAACAATAATTATTAGTATTTTCTTAATTAAAAATATTTTATTATTTATTTTAATAGATTTAACCAGTAGATTTGTTAAAAAAATAAAATTAGAAATTTCATCAAAATTACTAAAAAGTTATTTATTTGCACCATTTGCTTATCACTTAAGAAATAATCCAGCAGTTTTAACAAGAAATACAACAGAGTCCGTTGAAGGGCTTAGTGTTTATCTTGCCCAAACAATAAATATGTTTAGAGAGTGTTTAGCGCTATTAGTTCTCTTTACTCTTTTGGCTATAGTAAACCCAGTAGTTACAGTAAGTGTCACAATACTTTTTTTGCTACTTTCAGTTTTGTACATAAAGATAATTAGACCAATAATAAAGAATAAGTCTGAAAGAAATGAGGATTTAAAAGTTAATTTGATACAAATGATTAATGAAACTTTTGGAGCTATAAAGGATATTAAAATATTAAATAAAGAGAGAGATGTCTTAAAATTTTATAACCACAACAGAGAAGAACTTGAGAAAAATATATTTCATTTCACTTATTTTGAAAGGTCTCCTAGGTTAATTTTAGAAGTTCTATCGATTTTTTTTATAACTATTTCAACTATAATCTTATTAAACTTGAATAGTAACACAACAACACTTTTAACAATTTTATCTTTAATAGTAATATCAGTAGTAAGATTTATTCCTGCCTTTAATTCAATAATTACAAGTATTACTTATATTAGGCTTTACACACCTAGCATAAATATTCTTCTTAAAGAATTAAGTAATAATAAAATTGAATTATTAAATAATTATGAAAAAAAAATTAATAGTTTAAACATAAATAAAAAAAATAATTTTATCTCTCTGGATAATGTTTCTTTCTCCTATCCTGATGAAGAAAAAAATATTATAAAAAAAATTAATTTTGAAATCAAAGAGGGAATAAAATTAGGTATAACTGGCGAAACAGGTGCAGGTAAAAGCACCTTGTTTCATTTGATGCTTGGGCTCTTAAAACCAGACACTGGAAATATTTATTTCAATAATAAAAGCATTTATCAAGATCTAGATAATTGGAGAAACAAAATTGGATATATTGCTCAAAATATTTATCTTTTAGATGCTACGATTGAAAAAAATATATCATTTGATTTTTTAAATGAAAAAGTGGATAAAAAAAGGTTAGAATTTTCAATTGAAATGGCTTGCTTGAAAGATAAGATTTTAGAATTACCTGATGGGATAAATACGAAAGTCGGTAATGATGGTATCAAATTATCTGGTGGAGAAAAACAAAGAGTAGCATTAGCTAGAGCTATTTACCGGAACCCAAGCATTTTATTTATGGACGAGTCAACAAGCGCTTTAGACAATCAAACAGAAAAAAAAATTATTGACAATATAAAAATGAATTTAAAAGACAAAACGATGATTATGATAGCGCATAGAACCACAACAATAAAAGATTGCGATCAGATTATCAATTTAAAAAATGGAGTATTAGAAAATTAACATTATGAGAATTTTAGTAACAGGTGCATGTGGCTTTATCGGCTCTCATTTAGTAGAAAAGTTAGTAAAACAAAATTATAATGTCAAAGCTTTTACTTTTTATAACGCTAGAGGCTCCAATGGCTGGTTAGATAATGTAGACAAAAAAATAATTAATGATTTAGAAATAGTTTCAGGTGATGTTAGAGATCAAGAGTTTGTCTTAAATAATTCAAAGAAAATTGATATTGTTTTTCACTTAGCTGCGTTGATTGGAATTCCTTACTCATATCACGCTTCTAAAAGTTACATTGATACTAACATTAATGGAACTTATAATATTTTAAATGCCGCAAAAATTAATAATATATCAAAAACTATTATTACTTCTACCAGCGAGGTTTATGGAACCGCTCAGACCGTTCCTATAACAGAAAAACATAGATTAAATGCACAATCTCCTTATGCAGCATCCAAAATAGGGGCAGACCAATTAGCAATTTCATTTAACAGGTCATTTGGATTACCAGTGACTATAATAAGGCCATTTAACACTTTTGGTCCACGACAATCTGCCAGAGCTATTATTCCATCAATTATTACACAAATTAATAATAATAAAAATTTAATTAAAGTGGGCAATTTAAATCCAACTAGAGATTTTACTTACGTTGAAGACACCGCTAATGCTTATTTAACTACAATAAAAAATAAAAATATTTCTGGAGAAACAATTAATCTTGGAAATAATTTTGAAGTTTCAATAAAAAATATATTAAAAATTTTAAAAGAGGATTTTGGTTATAAATTTGATGTTGTAATTGATAAAAACAGGGTAAGAGCAAAAAATAGTGAGGTAAATAGATTATTTGCATCTAATTCTAAGGCAAAAAAAATACTTAAATGGAAGCCCGAGCATGGTGGATTAAAAGGTTTTAAAAAAGGTTTAGAAAAAACAATTAATTGGTTTAGTGATCCAAAAAATTTGAAGTTTTATAATTCTGATATTTACTCTATCTAAATAGAAAATGGAAAAATTTTCCATAACTTTGATAATTAGATCAATAGAAAATTTGCTAGGTAAGGGACCTCACTCTCTTCATGAGCCCTCTATGGGAAAAAAGGAAATACAGTATGTTTCCGACACAATTAAAAAAAACTTTGTTTCAACCAAAGGTATTTATGTTCAAAAGTTTGAAAAAAAAATTAAAAATTACACAAAAGCAAAATATGCCATCTCTACAATTAATGGAACCAAAGCTATTTTCATAGCTTTAAAAGCTCTAGGAGTAAAACAAAATGAGGAAGTTTTGGTTCCTGCGCTTACTTTTGTTGGAACAGTAAATGCTATAAGTTATTTAGGAGCAGAACCACATTTTGTTGACTCAAACATAAAAGATTTTGGAATAGATTGTAATAAATTGGAGAATTACTTAAAAAAAATAGTAATCTTTAAAAAAAATAAAAGCATAAACAAAAAAACTGGTAAAATAATTAGAGCAATAATTCCTGTACACGTATTCGGACATCCTTGTGATATTGAAAATATCATTAAATTAGCAAAAAAATTCAGATTAAAAGTTGTAGAGGATGCTGCGGAATGTTTAGGGAGTTTTTATAAAAATAAACATCTAGGAACTTTTGGTGACGCAGGATGCTTAAGCTTTAATGGAAATAAGATAATTACCACAGGTGGTGGAGGAGCTGTCTTAAGTAAAAATAAAAAACTTAATGACAAAATTAAACATTTGATTTCCACAGCTAAAATTGATCATGAATGGGAATATATTCATGATGACATTGGTTATAATCTTAGGTTACCTAGTTTAAATGCTGCTTTAGGCCTAGCCCAAATAAGTAAAATAAATAATTTTTTAAGCTTAAAAAGAAAATTATTTTTTAAGTATAATAGAATTTTAAATAAAATTGAGGGTATAAAATTATTTAAAGAAAATAAATATTCTAAAAGTAATTATTGGCTTCAAACTTTAATTCTTGATAATAAAAATATTCCTTCAAAAAATAAATTGATTAAAGCCAGTCATAATAAAAATTTTTATATGAGACCTGCTTGGAAATTAATTTCTGATTTAAGTCCTTATAAGAAAAAACAAAGAATGAACTTAGAAGGAGCAAGAGAAATTTACAAGAGAGCAATTAATTTACCAAGCAGTCAAAGCTTAATAAGTAAAATTAAATAAGATGAAAGCTAAAAAAAAAATAATTCTTATCGGTGCAGGTGGTCATTGTAATTCTTGTATAGATGTTATTGAACAAGAAAATAGATACAAAATAGTTGGTTTGATAGATAAAAAGAAAAAATCAAACTCAAAATACAAAATTATTGGAACTGATAAAGATCTTAAAAAAATTAAAAAAAATTGTAATAATATTTTAGTTTCGATTGGGCAGATCAAAAACTTTTTTGCGAGAGAGAAAATATATAAATTTGGAAAAAAAAATAATTTTAATTTTCCAATAATTATTTCACCTAACGCTTTTGTATCAAAGGAAGCTAAATTAGGAGAAGGTACAATTATTATGCACGGAGCAATAGTTAATAAAAATGCTAAAATAGGAAGAAATTGTATTATTAATACAGGCTCAATAGTAGAGCATGACGTTCATATAGGAGATAACTGTCATATCTCAACGGGTGCAATTGTTAATGGCGGAGTAACCATAGGTCAAAATTCATTTATTGGAAGTGGATCAGTAATTAAACAAAGTCTTAAAATTGGCAATCAATGTTTTATAAATGCCAAAAAATTTTTACAAAAGAGTCTAAAAAATAATTCAAAGTTTTTATGAAGAATAAAACTATAATTATTGCAGAGGCAGGTGTTAATCATAATGGCAATATTAATTTAGCATTAAAACAAGTAGATATTGCATCAAAATCTAGAGCAGATTATATAAAATTTCAAACCTACTGCACTGATGATTTAGTTCAGAGAAAAGTTGGACTTGCGAAATACCAGAAAAAAAATTTAAAATCAACATCCACTCAATACAAATTATTAAAAAAACTTGAACTTTCTGAGACAGACCATTTAAAAATCATTAGAAGGTGCAAATTAAAAAAAATAAAATTTCTATCTTCTCCTTTTGACTTACAAAGTATTAATTTGCTTAAAAGATTAAATTTAAATTTATTTAAAATTCCATCTGGTGAAATTACCAATGTTCCCTATTTAAAAAAAATTGGATCTTTAAAGAAAAAAATAATTTTATCAACCGGAATGTCAACTAGTGAAGAGATAAAAAAAGCAATAAATATTTTAATTGCTTCAGGAACTAAAAAAAAAAATATCACAATCTTACATTGTAGTTCAGAATATCCTGCTAATAAAAATAATTTAAACTTGTTATCTATTCCTTTTTTAAAAAAAAAATTTAAGATTAATGTTGGTTATTCAGATCATAGTCTGGGATTGCAATCATCACTTACTGCCGTTGCTTTGGGAGCCCAAATAATTGAAAAACATTTCACTACAAATAAAAAATTAAGCGGTCCAGATCATAAAGCAAGTTTATCTCCAAATGAGCTTATAAGTTTCGTTAAAGGCATAAGAAGCGTTGAGTTAATTTTAGGCAAAAGTATAAAAAGACCATATTCAGAAGAATTAAAAAATTTAAAATTTATAAGAAAATTTATTGTAGCAAATAAAAATATTAAGAAAGGTGAAAAATTGTCAGAAAAAAATATAACCACCAAAAGAGCTAAAGTTGGTATACCAGCCTCTAAATGGGACTTGGTGATAGGCAAAAAAGCAAAAAAAAATTTTTTATATGATGAAAACATTAAAATCTAAAAAAATTTGTGTTGTTACTGGATCCAGAGCCGAATATGGTTTGCTTAAAAATCTTTTATTTTTAATAAAAAAAGAAAAATTATTTAAGTTACAATTATTAGTTACAGGTACACATTTATCAAAAAGACACGGTCTAACAGTTAATAATATAATTGAAGATCAATTAAATATTAAAAATAAAGTTGATCTTAAGCTTAAAAAAGATGATTCTTCATCATTAGCCAATTCAATGTCTCACGGGTTATCGAAATTTGTTAAGATTTTTGAAAAAAATAAACCTAACCTTATAATTTTACTTGGAGATAGGTATGAAATTTTTATCGCATGTGTTGCCGCTACTTTGTGTAGACTTCCTATCGCTCATATTCATGGTGGAGAAATTACTAAATCACTAATTGATGAAGCCTTTAGACATTCTATTTCAAAAATGTCTCATTTACATTTCACAGCAACTAATGAGTATAAAAAAAGAGTTATACAAATGGGAGAAAAACCTGAAAATGTATATTGTGTGGGCGGGCTAGGTGTAGATAACATTAATTTTTCAAATCTTTACTCCAAATCAGAATTAGGAAAGAAATTAAAAATAAAATTTTTAAAAAGAATTGTTATAGTTACCTACCATCCAGAAACTTTAAAAAAAAATTCTTCATTATTAAATTTGAAAAATTTATTTGATGCTTTAAAAACTTTAAGAGATACTACAATAATATTTACAATGCCCAATTTTGATATTGAGTCTATGGTTATTTATAATTTAATTTCAAAATTTACTTCTAAAAGAAAGAATTGTTATTTATTTAAGACTCTTGGTCAAAAAAAATATTTCTCATGCCTCAAATACGCTGAACTTATGATTGGAAATTCATCAAGCGGTCTTTTAGAGATGCCTACATTTAAAAAATTTTCAATTAATATTGGGGAAAGGCAATCAGGGCGAATTAAAGCGAAATCTGTGATTGATTGTAGTCCTAAAACTAAAAGCATTATCAAAGCAATAAAATTTTCTTTAAACTACACTAATAAAAAGAAAATCAAAAATGTTGTTAATCCATATGGTACAGGGGGAGCTTCAAAAAAGATAATAAAAATCTTAAAACGAAAAAATTTTCGCAACTTAATTTTAAAAGAATTTTTTAATATAAAATTTTAATGAAAATTCTATTTATAGGAACAGTTTTATTTTCAAAAAATATATTTGATGAGATAATCAAATCTAACAATAAAGTTATTGGCGTTATAGGCAAGAAACAATCTAAATTTAATTCAGATTATTATGATTTAGTCAAATACTCCAAAAGCAAAAAAATAGAGTCTATTTACACAAATGATATTAATTCTCTTAAAATTTTAAGATGGGTAAAGAAAAGAAAACCAGATATAATTTTTTGTATAGGATGGAGTCAATTATTAAAAAAGAAAATTCTTAAAACAGCACCTAAAGGAGTTATAGGTTATCACCCTAGTGATTTACCAAAAAATAGAGGCAGGCATCCAATTATTTGGAGTATAGTTTTAGGATTAAAAAAAATTGGCTCATGTTTTTTTTATATGAAAACCAAGGCTGATGCTGGCAATATTATTTCTAAAAAGTTAATAAAAATAAAAAATCATTATGACTCAAATTTAGTTTACAAAGATTTAATTAAAGTGGGAAAAAGACAAATTAGAGAGATATTAACAAAGATTAGGATTAATAAATTAAAATCTTTTCCTCAACAAAATTATACAAGTAGCTATTGGAGAAAAAGATCAGAACTAGATGGTAAAATAGATTGGAGAATGGACGCACACAATATCAATAATTTAGTTAAAGCATTAACAAAGCCTTACCCTGGAGCATATTTTTTATTTAAAAAACAAAAAATTAGAGTATGGAAATCTAAGGTAATAGATTTGAATAAAAAAAATTTTGAACCAGGAAAAATTATAAGATTTAACAAAAATTTAATTATAAAATGTGGTAGTAAAGCACTACAGCTTGTTACTTTTAAACCAAAAACAAATTTAAAGGGAGTTAGGTATTTATGAAGTCACTAGTAATTTCACCACATCCAGATGATGAGGTTTTAGGTGCCGGAGGGACACTTTTTAAAAGAAAAAATCTTAAAGAAAATATACTTTATTGGATAATAGTAACAAGATTGAAACCTAGTTCAGCAAAAAAAAAAATTTTGAAAAGAAATAATGAAATAAAAAAAATATCTAAACTTTTTGGATTTAAAAAAGTTTTTCAGCTTAATTTTAACACAACTGAACTAGATAATTCTTCAAAGAAAAAATTAATACAAAATTTTTCTGATATTTTCAATAAAATAAAACCTAATGAGCTTTTTGTGCCTCATTTTTCCGATGTCCATTCTGACCATAAAATTGTTTCTGAGGTTATCTCATCTAGTACAAAAAATTTTAGATTTCCATATATAAGAAAAATTTTAGCTTATGAGGTATTATCTGAAACAGATTATAATTTAAATAGAAAGAAAATTTTTTTTCCTAATTATTATGAAGATATAACAAAATTTTTAACAAAAAAAAAAAATGCTATGAAAATTTATAAATCTGAAATTAAAAAATTTCCCTTCCCTAGAAGCATTAAAACAATAGATGCTTTGGCGAGGCTAAGGGGATCTCAGATAGGAAAAAATGCAGCTGAGAGTTTTGAAATTTTAAGAGAAATTAATTAGGCACAATAAATAAAAGTATTAAAACTTTCACAAATTTAAATTAATTAAATGAAATCTATAATAACAGGAGGGGCCGGATTTATTGGTAGTCACTTAAGTGAAAAATTAATTTTACTTGGTCACAAAGTCGTGGTGATAGATAATTTTATTGTCGGAAAAAAGAGCAATATTAAGAATATTAAAGGTAGAATTAAAATTGTTAAGAAAGATATAAGAAACTATGATTCAATAAAAAATTTATTTAAAAATGTAGATTACGTTTTTCATTTAGCTGCCTTAGCTGATATAGTTCCTAGTATAGAAAATCCAGATGATTATTATTCCACTAATGTCCAAGGCACATATAACGTTTTAAAAGCCTCAGTAAAAAATAAGGTTAAAAGATTTATTTATTCAGCTTCATCTTCATGTTACGGAATTCCAAAAAAATATCCAACGCCGGAAAATGAAAAAATTTCACCAGAATACCCTTATGCTTTAACCAAAAGAATGGGTGAAGAATTAGTAGTTCATTTTTCGAAAGTCTATAAGTTGAATACTACTTCACTTCGATTTTTTAATGTATATGGACCAAGGGCTAGAACATCTGGAACTTATGGCGCTGTCTTTGGAGTTTTTTTGGCACAAAAAATGGCTAAAAAACCATTTACAATAGTTGGTAATGGAAAACAGAGAAGAGATTTTACCTATGTTGCAGATATTATAGACTCAATAATTAAAACCTCTAAACGTAAAAACTTAAGTGGTAAAATTTTTAATGTAGGGAGCGGCAAAACAGTTAGCATTAATAAAATTGCAAAGCTCTTGGGAGGAAGAAAAGTTTTTATACCTAAAAGACCCGGAGAACCAGATGTTACTTTTGCAGATATCAGAAAGATTAAAAAGGAAGTAAATTGGAAGCCTAGAATTTCTATAGAAAAAGGAGTTAATATAATTTTAAAATCTATTAATGACTGGAAAGATGCGCCAGTTTGGACACCAGAAAAGATAAAAAAAGCTACTAAAAAATGGTTTTTTTATCTAAAGAAATAATAATATGAAAAAAATTCATCAAAAAATTTTAAACTTAGAGCAATTAAAGAAAAAAATTTCAGTAGAAAAAAAAAGAGGAAAAAAAATTGTTCATTGTCATGGTGTTTTTGATTTATTACATGTTGGTCATATCAAACATTTTAAATCAGCCAAAAAAAATGGAGATTTTCTTTTAGTCTCTATTACCTCTGATCAATTTGTAAACAAAGGTCCTGGGAGACCAGCGTTTAATCAAAACCTAAGATCAGAAGTTATTTCTTCATTAGAATGTGTTGATGCAGTATTCATAAATAATTTTCAAACACCAATTAATTTAATAAATTTAATTAAACCAAATATTTATTTTAAAGGTCCTGATTATAAAAATATTCATAAAGATAGAACAAAAAATATAATTAAAGAAATTAAAGCAACTAAAAAAGGAGGTGGAAAAGTTATGTTTTCAGAAGACATAACTTTTAGCTCGAGCAGCTTAATAAACAATCATTATAATTTGCTTTCTCCCTCACAAAGCAAATTTATCAAGACTATTAAAAAAAAATATAATTTAGATTTTATAATTAAAGAGATTGAAAAAATTAAAAATCTAAAAATACTTTTGATAGGCGAAACAATAATAGATCAATACATCTTTGGAGAAGTATTAGGTAAATCAGGCAAAGAACCACATTTAGTAATGCAACAAGAGTCAAAAGAACAATATCTTGGTGGAGCAGCGGCAATAGCAAATCACTTATCTACATTTTGTAAAAAAATAAATTTTTTAACTTTAATTGGACAAGATAAAAATTTTCTAAGTTTTATTAAAAAATCACTAAGAAAAAATATATCTTCACATTTTTTTTTGAAAAAAAAGAGTCCTACAATATTAAAGACAAGATTTATTGATAAGATATCAAATAGCAAATTACTTGGTGTTTACGATATGAATGATAAGAGCTTAGATAAAAATTTAGAAAAAAAATTTCAAAATTTTATTAAAAGAACATCGAAATCTAACGATTTAATATTAATCTCAGATTATGGACATGGCTTAATTTCATCTTCAACAGCTAAGGTTCTACTATCCCAGAATAAATTTATTTGTTTAAACGCACAAGTTAATGCATCTAATAACGGCTATCATTCTTTGAGAAAATATAAAAAAATTAACACTTTAATTATAAATGAAAATGAGCTCCGTCATGAAATGAGAGATAAAACAAGTGAAATTGAAATATTATCAAAAAAATTATCAAAAATTCACGACATAAAAAATTTAGTTGTTACAAGAGGTAAAATAGGTGCATATATTTTAAAAAACAAAACAAAGTCTTTTTATTGTCCTGCATTTGCGAATGAAGTGGTGGATAAAGTTGGTGCTGGTGATGCAATGTTAGCAATTATTTCAATATGTTTAAAAGTCAAAATGCCAGAGGATTTAGCTCTATTTATCAGTTCTTTGGCAGGAGCAACTGCTGTTGAGAATATTGGAAATAGTAAATTCATTAATAAGAATGAGTTAATAAGACAAGTTGAATACATAACTAAATAAGTAATGAAAAAAATAATTGTAATCGGTGGAGCAGGCTATGTTGGATGCAGGTTAGTGCCAGAGCTTTTAAAAATTGGCTATAATGTTACAGTTTTTGACTTATTTATTTATGGAAACAATCTCCCAAAAAAAGAGAAAAATTTAAATGTAGTTAAGGGAGATGTAAGAAACATTATAAAATTAAAAAAAGCTTTAAAAAATCAAGATATCGTTATTCATCTTGCATGTATATCAAATGATCCAAGTTTTGAACTTAACCCTAAATTAGGACAAGAAATAAATTTTGACTGTTTTGAGCCACTGGTTAAAGCATCAAAAGAACAGGGGATAGAACACTTCATTTACGCATCCTCATCAAGCGTTTACGGTGTAAAAGATTTACCTAAAGTTACTGAAACTGCCTCATTAGAACCTTTAACGGATTATTCGAAATTTAAAGTTCAATGTGAGGATATTTTGCTTTCAAAAACGGACTCAAATTTTGTTGGCTCAGTTATAAGACCTGCGACAGTTTGTGGATATTCACCAAGACAAAGGTTAGATCTAGTAGTAAATATTTTAACAAATTTTGCTTACCATAAAAAAAAAATTAAAATATTTGGCGGTTCACAACTAAGACCAAATATTCATATAAGCGATATGGTTGACTCTTATATATGTTTAATAAAATCAGAAAAAGATAAAGTAAAAAATCAAATTTTTAACGTTGGATTTGAAAATCATTCTGTTGAGAAATTAGCAACAATGGTTAAAGAAAATATTAAAGAAAAGGTTGAGCTAGAGTTTCATCAATCAGATGACAATAGATCATACCATATAGATTCAAAAAAAATTAGTGATCTGCTGAGTTTTAAACCGAAAAAAAATATTAATGAAGCCATTAAAGATTTAATCGATGCCTTTAAAAAAAATGCTTTATATAATACATTTGATAATGAGGAATATTTTAACATAAAAAAAATGCAAAAAATTAGTTTAAAATGATGAAAGTTAGATATTCTTATTTAAAACAACAATTTTCTAATTGTCCAGAGCTTTGGTCTGAATTAAAAAAGTTTGTAAGTACTGGAGATTTCACTTTAGGAAAACCTTTATTGCAATTTGAAAAAAATTTTGCAAGACTTATAGGTGTAAAATATGCTGTTGGTGTAAACTCGGGAACAGACGCTATCAAATTAAGCCTTAAAACTTTAAATGTTAAGCAAGGAGATGAGATAATAACTGCTGCAAACACATTTGTTGCAACGATTGGAGCAATAACAGAACTTGGAGCTAAACCAGTTTTTGTAGATTGTGATGACACCTTTTGTATGAATGTGGATCAAGTAAAGAGGAAAATTTCAAAAAAAACAAAAGCTATATTGCCAGTTCATTTCACTGGCTACATGACAAATATGATCAAATTAAAAAAATTATCGAAAAAATATAAGATCCCTATTGTAGAAGACGCTTGTCAGTCAATCTTAGGATCAATAAATAAAAAAAAAGCAGGCACATGGGGTGAATTTGGAGCATTTTCATTACATCCACTTAAAAATATTAATGTTTGGTCAGATGGAGGAGTAATTACTACAAATAATAAAAATTATTATAAACATCTTCTTCTGCTTAGAAATCATGGATTAGTAGATAGAGATACAGTAAAAATATCTGGCTACAACTCCAGATTAGATACTTTCCAATCAGTTGTAGGAAATTGGTTATTACCAAAAGCTCATTCTATAGCTAATAAAAGAATAAAAAATGCAAAATATTTTGATAAACATTTTAAAAAGTTTAAAGAAATAACTATCCCTCAAAGACCTAAAAATTTTAAGATAGTTTACCATCTCTATATTGTGTTTGCCAAAAAAAGAGATCAACTTCTTAAATATTGTCACTCAAAAGGCATAGAAGCAAAAGTTCATTATCCCAAACCAATGTATTTGCAAGAGTCTTTAAAGTATCTAAAGCATAAAAAAGGAGATTTTCCGGTGACAGATGCGCATACAAAAAAAATTATCACTTTTCCTTGCGATCAACATTTAAGTAAAAAACAATTGGATCACATAATTAAAACTGTAAAAAATTTTTATAGAAGCTAATGAAAATACCCTACGTTAATTTGAAAAAACAATATTTTGAGGAAAAATCAAAATTAATACAAAAAATAAAAAAAATATTAAATTCTGGACAATATGTTGGCGGAGATGAAGTCAAAAAATTTGAAAATAAAATTTCTTCCTTTTTAAATGTCAAACATTGCATAGCATTGAATAGTGGCACTGATGCCCTTACATTAGGCTTGTATGCTCTTGGAGTAAAAAGAGGTGATGAGGTAATAACGACATCTAATTCATTTATAGCTTCCACCTCAGTAATTGTACATCTAGGAGCTAAACCTATCTTTGTTGATGTAAAAAAAGATCAAAACATAAATCCAGATCTTATCGAAAAAGCTATTAGCAATAGAACTAAAGCAATTATGCCTGTTCATCTTACTGGCCGTGTTTGTGATATGGATGCTATCCTAAAAACGTCTAAAAAACACAATATACCAGTTATTGAAGATGCTGCACAAGCCATAGGATCGAAATATAGAGGAAAATTTTCTGGAACTTTTGGAACTGTTGGCTGTTTTTCGGCTCACCCTCTTAAAAATTTAAATGCTTTAGGCGACTCTGGTTATTTAACCACTAATTCAGGCAGAATTGCAAAATTAATCTTGGATTTAAGAAATCACGGGATGACAAACAGAAACATAGTTAGAAATTTTGGTTATGTCTCAAGAATGGACAATCTTCAAGCTGGAATATTAAATTTTAGGCTAGAGAGATTAAAAAACGTAGTATTGAAAAGAAGAAAAAATGTAAAATTGTATTTAAAAAACTTAAACCAAAAATTTGTTTATATACCTCAAGAAACTAAAAAAGAATATAATACTTATCATACTTTTGTAATTCAAGTTTCAAAAAGAGATGATTTAAAAAAATATTTGAAAAAAAATGGAGTCGAAACAGCTATACACTATCCAACTCCTATCCATTTACAACCAGCATATAAAAAATTAAAATTTGAAAAAAATTACTTACCAGAGACTTTGAAACAATCGAAAAAAATAATTACTTTACCTATCCATCAATTTTTACAAAAGAAAGAAATAATTAAAATTTGCAAATTAATAAATAAATTTTATGAAAATTAAAAAAAAGAATAAAATTAAACTCTATTATGAAATGTTAAGAATTCGAGAAATAGAAAAAACTATAGCAGAAAAATATAACGAATGGGAAATGCGTTGCCCAGTACACTTGTCTATTGGTCAAGAGGCTGTTGCTGTAGGGGTGTGCCAAAACTTAAAAAAAAATGACGAAATTGTTACAGCTCATCGTTGTCATGCACATTATCTCGCAAAAGGAGGTTCTCTAAAAAGCATGATATCAGAACTTTATGGAAAAGAGACTGGTTGTGCTAAAGGATTGGGAGGCTCAATGCATTTAATAGATTTGAGAGCTGGTGTTTCCGCAGCTGTACCAATAGTTGGAAGCACTATTCCAATTGGCACCGGAATAGCCTGGGCAAATAAAATTAAAAAGAGTGGAAAAATAGTAGCTATTTTTTTTGGTGATGGAGCAACTGAGGAAGGTGTTTTTTTTGAAAGTTTAGACTTTGCAGCTTTACACAGATTACCAGTTTTATTTGTGTGTGAGAATAATGAGTATTCTGTTTATTCGCATATCTCTAAAAGACAATCAAAAAAAAGAAATATTACATCAATTTCAGAGTCTCTAGGTGTAAAATCATTAAAGTTAAATGGCAATTCAATAGAGGAAGTTTTTTTAAAATCAAAAGATATTATTAATAAAATGAGAAAAGATTCGAAACCTTATTTAATAGAATTAAAAACTTTCAGAGCAGTTGAACATTGTGGCCCAAATAATGACGATAACCTTAATTATAGAACAAAAAATTATTTGAATTACTGGGAACAAAAGTGTCCAATTTCAAATTATGAAAAATTTTTAAAAAGAAATAAACTACTGTCTAACTATCAATTGTTAAAAATTAAAGAAAATATTAAAAAACAAATTTCTTCTGCATTTGATTTTGCTAAAAAAAGTAAATTCCCAAAAAAGAAATTGCTCAAAAAATATATATATGCTTAAAAAAAATAGAAAAATTTCTGTAGCTGAATCAATTAGAGAAGGACTTATCATGTCTATGAAAAAAGATAAAAATGTTATTTTGATTGGCCTTGGAGTAGATGATCCTAAAGGAATTTTTGGAACTACAAAAAAAATTGATAAAATATTCTTGAAAAAAAAAAGAGTTTTTGACTTTCCTACAGCTGAAAATACAATGACAGGAATTGCTATAGGCTCAGCGCTCTCTGGTGTTAGACCTGTAATAGTGCATCAAAGGGTAGAATTTTCTCTTCTTTCTCTAGAGCAAATTATTAATCAGGCAGCGAAATGGTATTTTATGAGTGGGGGTAAAAAAAGTGTGCCTCTAGTAATCAGGTTAATTATTGGGAGAGGATGGGGGCAGGGACCACAACACTCACAAAGCTTAGAGACTTTATTTGCACATATACCTGGCTTAAAAGTTGTATGTATTTCAAATCCCAAAAATGCAAAAGGCATATTGATATCAAGCATAGAAGATAAAAATCCAGTGATAATTTTTGAACATCGATGGCTACATGAAGTTAAAGATTTTGTTCCAAAAAAATATTATAAAACAAAACTAGGAAAAGCAGAAATAATTAAAAAAGGCAAACATATTACCCTTATATCTAGTTCATATATGACAATGGAATGTTTAAGATGTGCAGAAATTTTAAAAAAATATTCTATACAAGTTGAAATAGTTGATCTTCAAAGTTTACGTCCCTTAGACATTAAAACAATAATGAAATCTGTAAGAAAAACAAAAAAAACGCTAGTGGTTGATAACGGTGGTATGATGTATGGAATAAGTTCAGAAATAATTTCAAAAATTCACGAAAATTTAAATCCGCGTGAAAAAAGTAAATTTTTAATCAAAAGGATCGGGCTCTCTGATAACCCTATTCCGAGCACTAGAAGCCTAGCTAAATACTGTTATCCCACGTATGATGATTTAGTTGATAAAGTAAATAAAATGTTAAAAACAAAACTAAAAATTAAAAATAAACTTCTAACAAAGAATATAGCAACGGATCAACCTAATTTAAATTTTACAGGACCTTTTTAAATATAATATGATGAAAAATTTTGCTAATACTGAAACATTTGCCGTAGGTGAAAAATGGAAAAATGCGAATGAAGATGATAGAAACAAAATGATTTCAGGAATTTTAAAAAAAAATTCGGTATTTAAAGATATTAAAGTAGTAAGTGTTCCAAATAATGGCCAGATAGTTTTAAAAATTGAACAGTCTATACCTGCCAATCATCGAGGACCAATGTTACTAGATTTAGAGGAAAAAATTAAAGAGTCAATTGATGAAGGTATTACTGTATGGTGTGAGCCTGTCGGTGATAAAAGTGTTTTAAGAAAATTAAGAGGATTAGAAATAAAAATATGAAACTTAACAAAGAAAGTTTGAATAACAAAATACAAGGAATAGATACCAGAGAAGGCAAATTAATTTTGGACTCTCATAAATTATCTTATCATTACGACAGAGTTGAGTCCTGGGCTAATGGTGAAAAAATAGCTCCAGTGAGTGTAGACATGGCTTTAACTCGAGCTTGTGGAGCAATGTGTTCTTTTTGTTATGCAATGGTTCAAGAGCCTCAAGAAAGAGCAAGTATTAAAACTAAAAATGCTTTAGATTTACTTGATGATTTTAAGGAAATAGGTGTAAGAGGCGTCTCATTAATTTCAGATGGTGAAAGCACGCTCTCCAAAGCCTATGTTCCATTTATACAACATGCTTCAAAAATAGGTATTGATGTAGGAAATGCAACAAATGGTTGGGAATGGGAGAAAGAAAAAATAGACCAAGTGCTTCCCCACTTAAAATGGGTAAGATTTACGGTAGCTGCAGGTACTCCAGAGTCCTATTCAAAGATTATGTTTAAAGGCAGTGAACATACAAAAGTATTCGATAGGGCTATGTCAAATATTAGATATGCGGTTAGTTTAAAAGAAAAACTTAAACTCGATGTTACACTGGGTATCCAAATGGTTTTATTGCCTGAGTTTAAGGATGAGATAATTCCTTTTTCTAAATTGGCAGTAGATCTTGGGGTTGACTATGGTGTTATCAAACATTGTTCAGACGATGAATTTGGAACATTAGGAGTGGATTATAGTAAATATGAGGATATGTATGCTGAGCTACTTAATGCAGAAAAACTAAGCAATGATAAAACAAAGATAATTGTTAAATGGAGTAAAATAGAGAATAAGGGTATTCCATCATATAAAAGATTCTATGGACCCCAGTTTCTTTTACAAATAAGTGGAAGTGGACTAGTTGCACCATCTGGAATGTTTTTTAATGCAAGGTACTCCAAATTTCACATTGGTAATTTTGTTGATGAAAGATTTAAAGATATTTTTAAATCAGAGAGATATTCAAGAATAATGAATTATTTGGCTTCACCCAACTTTGATGCCCAAACTATGATGGGAACATTACCAATACAACATTATGTAAGCGAAGCATTAGACAAACATATTAAAGGGATTGAAAAAATACAACCTGCTAAAGATCCGACACCTTTACATAAAAATTTCTTATAAATGTTTTTTTTAAAAAAAGAAAAAAAAAGACATGCTGCCATAAAAAGATTTATGGAAGCAACAATGAAAATAGACTTTGATTTTGAGAAATTTTCTAAGCATAACATATTCAATAAATTAAGTTTTAACTCTGAATATGGGTTTTACTATTTTCCTTATGGCTATCTATTTAGACACCCAAGATGGGGTAAAATTAATGAATTGGGATTTAGACAAGATTGTGGATCACACGAGGTAAAAAACAAGTATCCAGATCACATTATAGTAGCAATTTTTGGTGGGTCTAATGCTTTCAGTATACTAGTAAAAGACATTGATACTTTTGCTCAAAAACTGGAAAAAAAATTAAATAATAATGAAAATATTAAAAAAAAATTAAATAAAAAATTTAAAGTTTTAAATTTTTCTCAGCCTGCTAACACTATGTTAAATCAAATTATAAATTATAATTTATACGCTTATTCATTAAATCCAGAAGTGGTTATTTCTCATGGAGGTGTATGTGATTTTCATTATGGTCAAATTTCTGATACTTTTCTTTTAAATAACTATAATATTACTTATGTTGAAATAGCAGAAGCTTGGGGAAAAATAATTCATGATAGCAACACTGAAATAGCCCAAGATTATGTCGATGAAAATAGTGAAGATTTCAAGCCAGTTAAAGTAAAGAATAATCCTAAAAAAATAGTAGATTCTTTTCACAATAGATTGCAACAGTTTAAAAAGATAGCAGAGGGCAATGGTTCAATTTTTATCAATTCTCTCGAGTCTTTTTTATATAGCAAGAAGTCTTATTCTAATGAGGAGAAGGAAAAAATAAAGATTTACAACAAATATTATCACGATGTTTATAATAATATGAAAAAACTTTTTGATGACTATGAAAGCAAATACCTCAATACTAGCGGAATAGACTATAATGTTAACTTTCATAAAATTTTTAAAAATTTAGACTCAACAGTTACTCATTTTGGAGACATTATTCACACTTTAGAAACTGGTGAGGAAATCATAGCCAATGAGTATTATAAAAAAATATTAGAAAAGTATTCAATTGAATGATAGGCAATTTTTTATTTAAAATTTTGATTACTAATCTTTTTAGATTTATGACATTTTTGAATTTTTCAAAAAATAAAGTGAATAAAACTAAGAAAAAAAGTCAAAATTACAAATATACAATGCATTAAAAATGTCTTTAAGGAAAATAATTTTTAAATTTTTTTTTTTAATAAATAAAATATTTTTTATTTTTTTTAAAAAAAAAAAGTACTACAAAAAACTATCTAAAAAAGATCTTCAAAAAGATTTTTAAAACATTTAATGAAAATTCTTGGTATTTCTAGTTTTTTTCATGATTCTGCTGCTGCATTAATTGATGGGTCAGACGTGGTAGCTGCAGCCGAAGAAGAGAGATTTTCTAGAATAAAACATGACAATAGTTTTCCAATAAATAGTATAAAATTTGTATTAAAAGTCGCAAATATTTCAATACACGAGGTGGATTATATTGTTTTTTATGAAAAACCTATTTTAAAGTTACATAGAATTTTATTAACAAATAGCAAAAATATATTTAAAAATTTAGACTCGCAATTTGAACTTTTAAGAAGTTGGGATAAAAATAAAATTTCTACAAGAAATTTTATTTCCAATGTTCTAGGAGTAAATAAGAAAAAAATTTTATTTTTTGAACATCACTTTTCGCATGCCGCAAGTGCTTTTTACTGTTCTGGTTTCAACTCGTCAGACCTATATACTTCAGACGCCGTCGGTGAATGGTGCACAACAACTTATGGAAATACAAAAAATAAAGAGCTGATAAGGTCTGGAAGAGTCAACTTTCCTGACTCAATCGGACTTCTTTATACTGCTTTTACTGAATTTTTAGGTTTTGAAGTTAATGAGGGAGAGTACAAGGTAATGGGCATGGCGCCTTATGGCAAACCTATTTATCAAGAAAAAATAGATAAATTATTTAAAAAAAAAGGTTTAAATTTTGAATTAGATCAATCTTATTTCAATTTTAATATTGAGTCCGGATCAAACTTAACTCAAAAATTTATTGAGGAATTTGGAAAAAAAAGAGAAATCGGAGATAGCTTCTATTTAAAAAATTTTTCAGAAGATCTGTCTACCGAAGAAATTTTTGATAAAAAATTGATTAACTCAAAAAGTCAATATTTTGCTGACATTGCTTCAAGCTTACAAACTTATTTAGAAAATTTTACACTTGAAAACATAAAACAAATTAAGCAAGAAAATGGTGATGAGAATTTATGCTATGCTGGTGGAGTAGCCTATAATAGTGCAATAAACTCTAAAATTATAAGAAGCAAAATTTATAAAAATGTTTTTATCCAGCCAGCTGCTGGAGATTCAGGAGGTGCCTTAGGATGTGCACTTGGATCAAGTTATTTGTTGAAAGAAAAAAACTTTAATTATCAAAATACTTATTTAGGAAAAGGTTATAACCATCAAGAAATAAAAAAATGTTTAGAATTTAATTCAATTGATTATAATTACTACGAAAAAGACGAAGATCTTAACAAAGAAGTATCAAATTTAATTTCTAATTCTATGGTGATTGGTTGGTTCCAAGGAAGATTTGAATTTGGCCCGAGAGCTCTTGGAAATCGAAGTATCTTAGCAGACCCAAGATACTTTAAAAATAAAAAAATAATTAATTCTAAAATAAAGTTTAGAGAAATATTTAGACCTTTTGCACCATCAACATTAGATAAATACTTTAACGAATATTATGAAGTTAACTCAAATTGGAGACAGTGTGATCCCTACAGGTTTATGCTTTCAACAGTAGAAGTTAAAGAAAGTTTTAAATCAAAGCTTGCAGCAGTAACGCACGTGGACGGCACTGCTAGAGCACAATTGGTTTTAAAACAAGATAATGAAAAATTTTATAATTTAATTGAAAGTTTTGGTGATTTGACAGGAATTTACACTTTATTAAATACCTCATTTAATAGAAAAGGAGAGCCGATAGTTAACACTCCGCAAGAAGCTTTAAATGTTTTTTTATGGACAGATTTAGATGCTCTGGTTCTTGGTAATTTTTTAATAAAAAAATGATTTTACTATTATTAAAAATAATAAATAAATTTTTTAAATTTAATACATTTAGCTTAGTAGTTGTACCATATGCGATTGGCACAATTTGCGAACATTTATTATTTGTAAGTTTATCTAAAAAAGAAGTAGAGAGAATATTGTTATTTTCACCTTACCTATTCCAGAAAAAACTTAATTACCAAAATTTTGTTTTAGAATTAAGTAAAGCTGTACTTTTTAAAAATAAAAAATTAAATGAAGGAATTTTTTTCAAATTTTTTAATTTTTTATTAAGTGTAGAATTTGCAATATACAGATTATTAATGACTTATATCTTTTTTGCAAAAAAGCCGTATTTTTGGGAAAATTATAACGAGACATTTGCTGATAACCCTAATGTAATTTTTGAAAATATTGATGAAAAATCGATAGATACTTTTAATATTATAAAATCTTCAAACTTTTCTATTGAAAAAAAAATTGAGGAGAACTGTAAAAAAAAAATTAAAAATTATAATATTGACATTGAGGCAGATTTTATTTGTTTACATGTTAGAGACGATAACTTCCACAATGATCAAGGTAGAAGAGATTTTAGAAATTCCAATATTGATAATTACTTGGAAATGATAAATTTTTTTAAAGAAAAAAACTTTAAAGTTTTTAGAATGGGCTTAAAAGCAAACAAAAAATTAAAAAATGCAGATAATATAGATATAATTGATTATCCATTCAGTGATTTCAATTCTAGAGAGTTTGATTTTTTTTTAGCTAAAAATTGTAAATTCCATATTGCGGGAGGCGGGGGGTTCACTCAACTTCCGAATTTATTTAATAAACCATGCCTTTATACAAATGATTATACAATTTATAATGAGATACCCCTAAACTCTCTAAGCAGAAAAGTTTTTAAAAAAATTAAGCATAAAGAGAGCAACAACTATCTAAATTTTATTGAATATTTAAATTTACCTTATGAGTATCATCATATTTCTTATAAGTATGAAAAACTAAAATTTGAAGAAAACTCTTCAGAAGAACTTGTTTTTTTTGGAAAAGAATTTTTTGAAACAATACAAAAAGAAGAAAAACTTTCTCCAATTCAATTAAAATTTAATAGATATATATTAGACAAATACAAATTTATGCTTAAAGAATTTGGACTTAATAAAGATAATAAAAAAAACTTTCATATAGATGATATCAGAGGAGCTTATGCGAGATTAGGTCTTCTAAAAATTATGAAAGGATCTTTTAGTAACAATTTTCTTAAAAAAAATTTTATCAGTTAAATTCATAAAATTTATATTACAAAAATTTATTCTAACCAAAAATGAAAAAAGAATTATTATTCTTATATCCCTATAAATTTACTGATTTTGAGTATTTTAAATTAGAAATAGAAAAATATAAAAAATTAAATTACAAAGTTTTAATTAATGATCTCTCAGAAATTATTGCCAGCAAATCACTTAATAAGGCTTGGAAAAGTAAAAGATCAAAAGCTGCTATTGTTCAGAATTCAATTTTACATTTTTATAACTTCCTTAAAAAAAAGAAAAAAAATTTAGTTATAATAAATTTAATGCAAAATCATTATAATTTTAAGTCATTTTTAATTTTAATAATAATAAAACTATTGAGGATTAAACAGCTTTTTATATTCGATGATCCTCCACCTTATATTAGTCAAAAAAAGGTAAGTAGATTTAAATGGATTAAGTCTAAGTTAAAGGAACATAAACTTAATTATAAATTATATTTTTTCTATTTAAATTTTTTTATTTTTAAGTTTTTAATTAAATTAATTAAAAATAAAGATGAAATTACTTTTTCTAATCAGAAACTAAATAAAACTGATACAAAACTTATTAATTTTTTTGATTATTCAAACTGTCTAGAGCCTTCAAATATAAAACCTTCGTATAAAAATTATTGCTTATATCTTGATAATGGTGGTCCATATTTTCGAGGTGATACAGACGTAAAAAATAATTATCTCCCTAATCATAATATTAGAAAAATTTATGGAGATATAATTGAATTTTTAAAAAAAATTGAGTCAGATTTTAAATGTAAGGTTATTATAATTCCTCATCCAAAATACAAGTCTTCAAAAAAAAATTTTTCTTTTAATCCTTATTTTAAAGAATTTATAATTGATAATAGACCTAACGCTTTAAATATTTTATCAAAAAAAACAAAATTTTTTTTAGCAAAAGGTACCACAGCTTTTTCCTACGCTGTTGTAAACAATAAACCTATAGTCAACATTTTTTCAAGTGACCATGAGTATGAGTCAGAGGAGATAATGACAATTCTAGATTATGCAAAAATAATTGGAAATACTGCTTACAATATAAAAAATTACAGTAAAAAATCATTCTCTAAAAAATTAACTGTTTCAAGAAGTGCTTATAAAAAAGTTATATTTACTTACTTAAGCCATAAAAATACATTATATACGCCTAACTATAAATTAATTTCAAACCACATTGAGAAGATTAGCATATGAAGAAACCAGTAAGAATCATACCTATGCTAGAAATTAAGAATGGCTTGTTAATTAAAGGTATAAATTTTGAGGGATTTAGAGTCCTAGGTAATGCTAGAGATTTTGCACAATTATATTATTCACATGGTGCTGACGAGATATGCTACCAAGATAGTGTAGCCACACTTTTTGGAACAAGTAACTTAATAAAATTTGTCAGTGAAACAGCTAAAAATGTTTTTGTGCCCTTAACGGTTGGAGGGGGTATTAGAAGCATTAAAGATGCATCTGACATGTTCAAAGCAGGCGCAGATAAAGTCTTACTTAATTCTGCTGCAATTGATAATGTTAAGTTATTAAAAAAAGCCTCTAAAATCTTTGGATCTTCTAATATCACAATTATAATTCAAGCAATCAAAATAGACAAAAAATATTATATAAGTAAATCTAACGGTAGAGATCTTGTAAATATTGATCCAGTGGAATGGGCACAAAAAGTAGAGGAGTTCGGGGCTGGAGAGATAATTATTACAGCAATAAATAATGAAGGTTTAAAAAAAGGTTTTGATATTCCTTTAACTAAAAAGATTGTAGAAAAAGTTTCTATACCAGTTATAGCTCATGGTGGAGCTGGTAATTTTGGGCATATTTATGACGTAATAAAAAATGCGAAAGTAAGCGGAGTAGGAATTGCCTCGATATTACATTACGAAGCAATTAAATTTTTGCCAAAAGTAAAAACAAAAATTGGGAATACACTTTATTTAGATAGCGTTAAAAAAATTTCAAAACACTTAAACACAATACTTAAAATAAAAAAATTTTTAAAAAAAAAAGGAGTAATTATAAGAGATGATAAATAAAAGATTATCCGCAGGAATAATTGATTTAAAGTTTAATAACTTATTTAGCATTTATAAAGCTTGTATAAAAGCTGGTTTTAGAACTTCAATAATATCAACTAAGCAAAAAACTTTAAATTATGATTTTGTTATTATTCCAGGTGTAGGAGCATTTAAATCGGGTATGAATGTTCTTAAAAAAAATAAGTATGACGAAAAAATTTCTAATTATTTGTTAAAACCAAATTCATTTATCTATGGAATTTGTCTAGGTATGCAATTACTTTTTGAAAAAAGCTTTGAATTTGGTTCAACTAAAGGTCTAGGCTTAATTAAAGGAAATATACCAGAATTACAGAAAAAAAATAAAAAAATGAAAACAAATATGGGATGGTGTAAAACAAAATTTTTAGAGAAAAAAAGCAAATTAAGTTTTAAAAATTTTAATAATAAACATTTTTATTTTGTTCATTCTTACTATGCAAATCCAGCTAACAATTCGGATATTTTGGCAAAAACTTTTCACGGTAATTTTGAATTTACTTCAGTAGTCAAAAAAAATAATATTTTGGGTACACAATTTCATCCTGAAAAAAGTGGAAATTTAGGTATAGAATTTTTAAGAAATTTAAAGAAATATAAAAATTAAATGAAATTAAAAACATTTTACGGACTACCAGAAAAAGTTTTATTTTGTAAAAAAAGTTTGACCTCAAATCAAACTCCAACTTCAACCCAGGAGTTTAAACATACTATTAAATCTAAAAAAAAAACTATGTTTATAGATAAAAATGGTATTTCTGATCCTTGGAAATATTCAAGAATTAAAAAAAGAATAGATTATAAACAAAGAGAAAAACAACTTTTAAAACTTCTTGAGAAACATAGAGGAAAAAGAGAATTTGATTGCGTTGTTCCAGGCAGTGGGGGTAAAGATAGTTGTTATGCAGCTCATATTTTAAAATATAAATATGGCATGAATCCTTTATTAGTAACTTGGTCACCTAACTTATATACTAACTATGGATATAAAAATTTTAAAAATTGGATTAGTTCAGGCCCATTCAAATGTATTTCATCTAAAAGAAACGAAAAATTGTTAAAAACTCTCACTAAATTATCTATTAAAAATTTATTACATCCTTTTCAAAGCTTTATTTTAGGTCAAAAAGCATTTCCTCCAAAAATTGCTGAAAAATATAAAATACCTTTAGTTTTTTATGGAGAAAACGAGGCTGAACACCATAATGCATTAGCAGATAACAGAAGTTTTTTAAGAAGTAAATCTTATCACGCTTACAATAATTTATCTGAGATAAGATTAGGAGGTATAAAAATCAATGAACTAATGAGAGATTATAACTTTAAGCTTAAAGATTTTGAACCTTTCCTACCCTTAAGAGCAGAGAAACTTGAAAAATTCCCATTAGAAGTTCATTACTTAGGTTATTACCTTAAATGGATTCCGCAAGAAACATTTTACTATGCTGTTGAAAATTGTAATTTTAGACCCAGACCTTTTCGAACAGAAGGGACTTACTCAAAATACAATAGCATAGATGATAAGATTGATGATCTTCACTATTATACTACTTTTATTAAGTTTGGTATTGGTAGGGCAACTTATGACGTCTCGCAAGAACTAAGGAATGATCATTTAACTATAGAGGAAGGCAAGAAGCTCATCAAAAAATATGATGGTGAATTTCCTTATCATTATTTTTCTGAAACAATGAAATATTATGGTATTAATGAAAATTACTTTATAAAGCTTTGTGATAAATTTAGATCTCCACACCTATGGAAAAAAATTGGGAAAAAATGGCATCTAAGACATACCGTTAACAAGGATGGGACAGATGACTAAAAAAAATTTTAAAAAGTATTTTATAGATCATAACTCAAAAACTATTAATGCATTTAAAAAGATTAATAAAATGAGAGGTCAATCCCTAGTGGTTGTTTCAAATAATAAATTTTTGAAAGGTATTCTTAGTTTTGCTGACATAAGAAAAGCAGTAATGAATCATAATATAACTAATGAAAAAATAAATAAAATCTATAATAAAAAACCAAGATTTATATTTTCAGACGAAATTCAGGAAAAAATTAAAAATATATCTCTTAATGTTAAAAAGTTGAGCATTATTCCTATAATTGATCGTAAAACAAAAAAAATAACTGATGTTCTTGATTCAGAAAAGTTAAATTTATTTAATAATAAGAAAAAAAATAAAAAATTAAATCTTAATGTTATTATAATGGCCGGTGGAAAAGGTACTAGATTAATGCCTTATACTTCAGTATTACCAAAACCTCTTTTGCCTATTAACCAAAAGCCTACTATAAATCATATTATTGATAGGTTTATGAAGTATAGTATTGAAAAATTTTTTGTAACACTTAATTACAAGTCTGAAATTTTAAAAACATATTTAAAAGATCTTAGTAAAATTAATCATTTAATAATAGTACAAGAGAAAAAACCCTTAGGAACAGCAGGAAGCTTATTTTTAATTAAAAATAAAATTAAAAATGATTTTTTCTTAACTAATTGTGACACAATTATTAATGATAATTATAATGAAATTTACAAGCATCACAAATTGAAAAAAAATGATATTACAATAGTTGCTGCTGCAAAAAAGTTTAAAATTCCTTATGGAGTTTGCGATACTAAAGAAAATACTTTTATAATGAAAGAGAAGCCAGCATTAAAATATAATGTAAATACCGGCTTCTACATAATTTCTAAAAATTGTTTAAAAATTTTAAAAAAAAAAGAATACTTAGATTTCAATGATTTTATATTAAAGTGTAAAAAACATAATAAGAAGATTGGAATTTTCAAAATAAGAGAAAAAAGTTGGATAGATGTTGGACAAATGCAGGAATACAAAACTAACTTGAATAAAGATATTTAAAAAATTGAAAAAAAAAGTTCTTATATTTGGTTTTGGCTCAATCGGTGCAAAACATGCAAATTTATTGCCAAAATTAAAAAAAATTTCTAATGTTCTGATTTTTTCTAGCAGAAGAAGAAGTAGTAGTAAATTTAAATCAACAAGCAATATTAAAGAAATATTACAATATAATCCAGATTATATCCTAGTTTGTTCTGAAACTTATCTGCACCACCGATCTATAAAAATAATTGAAAAAAATTTTAAAAATAAGATTGTATTGGTTGAAAAACCACTTTTTCATAAACCCATAAAATTAAGTTTTAAAAATAATAAATATTATGTAGGGTATAATTTAAGATTTCATCCAGTAATTAAATTTTTAAAAAAAAAGATAAAAAAAAATGATATTTTTGCTGTATCTATTTTTTGCAATTCGTTTTTACCAAGATGGAGAAGAAATATAGATTATTATAATTCTTATTCTTCATCAAAAAAAAGAGGCGGAGGTGTTCTTTTAGATTTAAGCCATGAAATTGACTATTTACAATGGCTTTTGGGCAGAGTTGATAAGATTGAATATAAAAAAATAAAAAGAATATCAAATTTAAAAATAAAATCAGAAGATACTGCTCAAGTCATTGGTAAGATTAAAAATATAAATTTTTATTTAAATTTGACTTATTTTTCAAGATTTGAAGAAAGACGAATTATAATTGATAGTAAAAAAGAAACAATAATAGGTGATTTAATAAACTGTAATATTAAAATTATCAATAACAACAATCTAAAAATCATTAAATTTAAAAATAATATGAGCCAAACCTATGTGGATCAACATTTGGCTATTTTGAATAATCAGTCAGAAAATCTTTGCAACATTGAAGATGCAAAACACACCGTATCCTTTATAGAAAAACTAAAAAAAAAAATATGATAATTTTAGGTGCCATCTTTGCTCGTGGAGATTCCAAAGGTATTAAAAACAAAAACCTCTTAAAGTTTAAAAATAAAACACTTGTAGGCCATGCAGTAAACCAAGGTTATAATTCTAAACTTATCAAAAGAGTTTATATTTCTTCTGATAGCAAAAAAATTATTAATGAAGCTAAAAAATATAAAGCTATTGTCCCATTTAAAAGACCAAAATCGCTTTCCTCTGACACAGCCAAGCATATACATGTATGGAGACATTTCATTAACCATCTTAAAAAGAATAAAATAAATGTAGATTATATTGTCGATATTCCAACATGTACTCCTCTAAGGGATATATCCGATTTAGATAAATGTATAAAATTAGCAGTTAGAAAGAATTTAGATATGGTTCATACGATAACTAAGTCAAGCAAAAATCCATATTTCAACATGCTGGAAAAAAAAGGTAAAAAATTTAAAATTATCAAAACTCCTAAAAAAAAAATCTCAAGGAGGCAAGATGCTCCAGAGTGTTTTAATTTAGCTAATGTATGTTATGTTTTCAAACCTAACTATATCTTAAAAACTAAAGACTTTTTGTCTGGAAAAGTAGGCTTTATTGAAATTCCCAAAGAAAGAGCTGTCGATATAGATGATAAAATTGATTATAAAGTTGTATCAACTTTATCCAAAAATAAAAGATGAATAAAAAAACAATTATAATAACTGGTGGATTTGGAACCATAGGTTTTGCTTTAAGCACTAGCTTATTGAAGCAAGGACATAGAGTAATAAATGTTGATACAAGAGTAAATAAAACAAATAAATTAAGAGATAATAATGATAATCTTTTTGTTATTAAAGCAAATTTGAATAAAGAAAATGAAATAAAAAAATTAATAACTTTATGTGAAAAAAAATTTAAAAAAGTTGATGCATTAGTTCATTGTGCATATCCAAAGACAAAAGATTGGGGAGTACAGTTAAAAAAACTTAAACAAAAAAGTTTAAATGAAAATTTAAATAATCAGTTGGGTTCTACAATTATCATTAGTAAATATATAATTAATCTTTTTTTAAAACAAAACCATGGCAATTTAATATTATTATCTTCAATTATGGGTGTAAATAATCCAAAATTTGAAACTTACAAAGGAACTAAAATGTCAAGCCCGATTGAGTACTCTGCAATAAAATCAGGAATTATTTCAATAACAAAATATTTAGCAAAGTATCACGCAAAAAAGAATCTTAAAATTAATTGTGTGAGCCCCGGCGGCATAGAAGATAACTTGCCCAAAAGATTTGTAAAAAATTACAAAAAGCAATGTAATTTTAAAGGTTTGTTAGACCCGAAAGATGTGGTGGACGCAATAAATTTTTTGTTGTCAGAAAAATCAAATTTTATTTCAGGTCAGAATATTGTGATTGATGACGGGTATTCTTTATAAAAAAATCTCTGTTAAATATGAAAGGTAAAAAAGTCCTAGTTGTTGGAGGAACGGGATTTTTAGGTTTTCATTTAATTAAAAAGTGTCTTAATCTAAGAATGATTATAACGAGTATTTCTAGAAGAAAACCATCTAAATTTCAAAGGTTAGGTAAAGTTGAATATAAAACTTGTAATATTACTAATTTACAGAAATTAAAAAAATTAATTAATAACGATTATGATTTTATTGTCAATTTAGGAGGAAATATTGATCATAGCAATAAAACCAAAACTTATAGTAGTCATTATCTAGGTGTTAAAAATTTATATAATATTTTTAAAAACAAAAAAATTGAAAGATTTGTTCAAGTAGGAAGCTCATCAGAATATGGAAAAACTTTTGGTGCAGTAAAAGAAAGTAATATTTGTAAGCCAAAAATGATTTATGGTCGATCTAAATTAATGGCAACAAATTTTTTATTTAAAAAAAATAAATTAGAAAGATTCCCCTTTACTATTTTAAGATTCTTTCAAGTTTATGGACCATTTCAAAAAACAAATAGATTAATACCTTTTGTTATTTCTTCATCCCTTAAAAATAAAAACTTTAATTGTTCTGAAGGAAGTCAACTAAGAGATTTTTTATACATTGATGATGCTATCGAATCAATTATTAAAAGTTTTAAAAGACAAGAGTCCGAAGGGAAGATTATTAATATTGGATATGGTACATCAGTTAAAGTAAAAAAAATAATACTTATGATTAATACTTTAATTAAAAAAGGTAATCCTAAATTTGGAAAATTAAGTTTACGAATAGACGAAAGCAAGAATATTTACCCTGATTTAACAATGGCAAGAAAAATATTGGGATGGAAAAGTAAAACATCAATTAAAAAAGGGTTGGTAAAAACAATTCAATTCTATAAAAAAAATTCTTAAAACATATGAAAGTTATTATTTTAGCTGGTGGTTTTGGAACTAGGTTATCTGAGTATACAAAACGCATCCCTAAACCTATGGTGAAAATAGCAGGCTACCCAATTATCATTCATATAATTAGACATTATATGAAGTATGGCTTGAAAGATTTTTATATAGCAGCTGGTTATAAGAGCAATGAAATAAAAAAATATTTTAAAAATTTTAAAAAAAACGCTGTACCATTCAAGCAAAAAATTCAAAAAAAAAATTGTACTATTTCAATAATTGATACTGGTCAAAATACTTTAACTGGTGGACGTTTAAAAAGGTTAAAGAAATATTTCAAGCCTGGAGAAACATTTATGTTTACGTATGGAGATGGATTATGTGATGTAAATTTAAAAAAGTTATTAAAATTTTATAGAAGAAGTAAAAAAATGATCACTGTTACTGCAGTAAGACCTCCAGCAAGATTTGGTGAAATTCAAATATCAGGAAGTATTGTAAAATCTTTTAAAGAGAAACCACAAACATCCCAAGGCTGGATTAATGGTGGTTTTTTTGTGACGGATTATAAGTTTTTTGATTATATTAAAAATGACAAAACAATTTTAGAAAAAAGTCCTTTAGAACAAGCTTGTAAAAATAGAAACTTGTCTGCATATAAATTTAAGGGTTTTTGGAAATGTATGGATACTTTAAGAGATAAACAAGTTTTAGAAAAAATAATTAAAAAAAGATTAAAAAAATGAAAAAACAATTAGATTATAACTTAACTCTTAAAACCTACATATCATTTTTAAAAAAAAATAGTTTATATGATCATAAAAAAATTTTCTTTTATGAAAATAATATAGAGAAATTAAAAAACTGGACAAATTTAGATTTTAAAAAAAATATTCAATGGTATAAAAAAATAAAAAAAAATAATAAGGCTATAGTTCAAGATGTACATCTTGAAGAAATGAAAAAATGGACTTACGATAAAAAAAAAGGAACTATAAGTCATGATAGTGGAGAATTTTTTTGCATTGAAGGAAAAAGAATCAGTAATACAAAAAGAGAGGTAAATAGCTGGGATCAGCCGTTTATCAAACAAATTGGGTACAAGGGAGGAATTATTGGGCTGGTAAGATCTACAGTTAAAGGAGTTCCTCATTATTTAGTTGATGCTAAATTTGAGCCAGGAAATTATAACGATATACAATTAAGTCCATCACTTCAGGCTACGTACTCAAATTTAAATAGAGTGCATTTAGGAAATAAACCTAAAGTAGCCAATAAATATTTTAAAAAAAACTTTAAAACAATTAGAAAATTTTGGGTTACAGAAGATGGAGGAAGACTTTTTAAAAAGAGAAACTTACATTGGATTATTCAATATAATGGTAAAATTAATCTTCCAGGACCAACTTATAAATGGCTAACCCTATGGGAGTTAGATAAGTTTATCAAAATGGGTTATTACGTAGGTCCACATTTAAGATCAATTTTATCATTAATATAGAGTCATGAAAAAGAAAAGTATTGGTGTTATCGGAGCAGGAAAACATTTTATGGAAAAGATTTTTCCTGTTATGTCTAATTCTAATTTTTATAAAATTAATGGAATTTTAAGGAAAAATAATAAGCCTTTTAAAAACATACCTATTTTCAAAGAGAATGAATTTTTTCAACAGCCATTTGATTTTGTTTATATTTGCTGCCCAAATAATTTTCATGAGAAATACATATTAAAATCTCTTAATTCAAATTTTCATGTTATTTGTGAAAAACCATTCATCATTAAAAATAAAAACTTAAACAAAATCCTTAAACTAGCGCATTATAAAAATAAACTTATCTTTGAATGCTTCATGTATACTTATCATCCTGTATTTGAATATTTAAAAAAGATAATTCAATCTAAAAGATATGGTAAAATTAACTATGTAATTTCCAATTTTAGATATCCATCGTTAAAAAAAACAGATAATAGATATAAAACAAATGAAGGAAAGGGTTTTTTTAATGACGCTGCTTCATATCTTGTTTCTCTTGAAAGCTATTTGTTCAATAGTTCTAAAATTAATTTTAAAAAGATTATAAAAAAAATAAAGAAAAAAATTGATTTAAGAGGGTACATTTTTTTAGAAAAAGATAAAAAATCAAGACATTATTTTTGGGGTGAAGGACAAAATTATTCAAATAACATTGAGATTTTTTTTGATGATGCAACTATACACATTGACAAATTTTTTAGTAAAGCTAAAAGTGACCCAATTTACTTAAAAATTTATTCACAAAATATAAAGATAATTAAATTTAAACCAGTAGATCAATTTAAATTAATGTTTGATAAAATTAAAAAAAACTATCAAAAAAAACAATTCAAAATTTTGAATTATAATCTTATTAAAAATCAAATGAATTTATTTAGCAAGCTTAACAGACAATAATGAGAACTATTAAATTTAGCACACCTCTCCAAGACAAGAAGTATTTTGATAATGTAAAAAGATTACTTGATTCTAAAAAATCTTTACATGGACCAGGAGAAAATATTTTTAAAATTAAAAAGGAATTAAAAAAGCAATTTGGTTTTGAGCATGTTCATTTAACTAATAGTTGTACAGCTGCTATGGAGATATGCGCTTTAATGTTAAGCTTAAAAAAAAATGATGAAGTTTTAATGCCTTCATATAACTATAATACTACTGCTTCAAGTTTCGTAAGAACAGGATGCAAAATAAGGTATTGTGATATAAAAAAAGAAAATTTGCTGCCCTCATTTGATGACTTTAGAAAAAATGTTAATAAGAATACCAAAGTAATTATTGTAATTCACATGCAAGGTTTATGCGTTGATTATTTGGATAAACTAAAAAAATTTTGCTTAAAAAAGAAAATTATTTTAATAGAAGATGCAGCACCAGCACTCGGCACTTATTTAAAGGGCAAATCAGTTGGTAGCTATGGAGATTTTGCTACATTTTCTTTTCATGAAACAAAAAACTATCAAAGTGGTATAGGCGGCTTACTAGTAGTTAATAATAAAAAATTTAGAAAAAAATCAGATTTAGTTTTTGATAAAGGCACTGACAGGACTTATGTTGTTTCAGATCCTAATTACCATAAAAAATACTACTCTTGGGTTGAACTAGGATCTTGTTTTAGACTTCCAGAGTTAAATGCTAGTTATTTACAGCCTCAAATAAAAGATATTAATAAAGTAATAGATTATAGAGAGAGATTATTTAAGAGATATTATGAAAATTTTTTTAATTGGTTAAAAGATGAATTTATAATTTGCAATAAGTATAAACACAAAGATAAATATAATTATCATGCATTTACGATTATTCTAAAAAAAAAGGAAAGAGAAAAATTCTTAAAATACCTTAAAAATCAAAAAATAATTGCCTTCATAAGTTTTGAGGCTTTACATTTATCAAAAATGGGAAAAAAGTGGCTTACAAAAAATACAAAACTAAAAAATACTAATGAGATAATAAAAAAAATTGTAAGATTACCCATGCATAATAAATTATCAATACAAGAAGTAGATTACATTTCTAAAAAAGTTAAAGATTACTTTAAAAAATAGTTCAGTTTAAAATCGATGAGATTTCTTTTGGTCGCTTATAATGACTCTGATGGAGTTGGTCAAACTGCTGTTAATTTAAATTCAACTTTAATCAACTTGGGCTATAAATCTAAACTAATTTTATTAGATAAAACTGTTAATTCAAAAGATATATTTAAGATAAAAAGATCTTTTATTAAAAGGGCATTCTTTTATTTTTTTGAATTTTTAAAAAAAAGATATTCAGATCTGTTTTCTTTTGGAAATAGTACCGTTAATTTTAAAGATATAGACAAGTATGCGAATGAAGCAGATATTATAATAGTTTATACTTTACATAAAATTCTAAACTTAAATATGTTGGCAAAATTATATGACCAAAAAAAGATAGTTTATCTTCGACCTTTAGATATGGAATTAGCGACTGGAGGGTGTCATGTAAATTTCCTTTATGAAAGTGGCGATGAATGTAAGAAGTATGTTACAGGATGTGGTAAATGTCCAAAACTTAACAAATTAAACCTATTTGATCTATCAAAAAAAATTTTTAAAGATAAAAAAAAATTTATGGATAAATATAAGCCAACTATTTTGTTAGAAAATAAATTTACAAAAAAATTTTATGATAATTCCCCGATATCTAAAAATGGAAAAAATGAGGTCGTATATTTAACAGTTAGAGAGAGTCGTAAAAAAATAATTGATAAAAAAGAAGCTAGGGATATGTTTCAATTGGGCGACGAAGAAAAAATATTGCTTTTTGGTACTTACAATTTTGATGCGCCTCATAAAGGTGGAAGAATACTAGGAGAAATATTAAATTTATTTGTAGATTATTGTAATCAAAAAAACAGCAATCTTCTTAAAAAAAATAAGGTTAAACTAGTTACTTTTGGAAGAAAACAAAGTTTTGAATTAAAAGCTTCTCAAATTTCTTGGCTTCATTTAAATGAAATTAAAAGTGACAAAGAACTTAACGCTCTTTATAGATCGGCCGATGTATTTTTATCACCATCTACAGGCTGCAATGCACCTTCAACTATACGAGAGTCAATAGTTAATAATATTCCAACGATTGCATTTGATAATGGTGAAGCAAGCGAAGCAATTGTAAACAAAGTGAATGGTTTTCTTATATCAAAATTTGATAAGAAAAAATTTGCTGCAGCAATATTTGACACTATATTTGATAAAAATTTAAACGATAATAAAGAATGGAATAACTTTTTAAAATTACGTTATAGTTCAAAAACTGAAGCAGAAATGATTATAAATAAAGCATTAAGCGATTTTAAAAAATGAAAACAAAGAGAATTAAAAGTTATTTCAAAGGAAAAAAAATTTTAATTACAGGACATACTGGCTTTAAAGGTTCATGGCTATCACTATGGATGTATCTTAGTGGAGCCAAAGTATTAGGAATCTCTGACTCTATACCTACCAAACCATCTCATTTTGAATTGCTAAAACTTAATAGAAAAATATCTTCTACAATCATAGATATAACTGATTTAACAAAACTAAAAAAAGTTTTTATTAAATTCAATCCTGATTATGTGTTTCATTTAGCAGCTCAAGCCATAGTTAAAACTTCTTACTCTCAACCCGTAAAAACATGGAAAACAAATTTAATTGGAACAGTAAATATTCTTGAATGCTTGAGGACAGTAAAAAAGAAGACAGTAGCAGTTATGATTACTAGTGATAAAGCTTATCAAAATTTAGAAGTTAAAAGAGGTTATAAAGAAAAAGATATTTTAAAAGGAATAGATCCTTATGGAGCATCTAAATCATCAGCAGATATAGCTATTAACTCTTATTATCATTCTTTTTTTTCAAAGCAAAAAGGCAAAGTTTTAATTGCAACAGCGAGAGCAGGAAACGTAATTGGTGGAGGAGACTGGTCTACTGATAGAATTATCCCTGACTGCATAAAATCTTGGTCTAAAAACAAAAAAGTTATTATAAGAAGTCCAAACTCAACAAGACCTTGGCAACATGTTTTAGATATAATTTATGGATATGTTAAACTAGCGATAAAACTAGAACAAAATCCAAAACTTCATGGAGAGGCTTTTAATTTTGGTCCTGACAAAAAAAATTTTAGGGTAATAGACATACTTAATAAAATGAGATTGTATTGGCCTAAAATTAATTGGATTATAGTAAAACAAAAAAAATTTAAAGAGAATACTCTTTTACATTTAAACAGTAATAAATCAAAAAAATCTCTTAAATGGAAAACAGTTTTGAATTTCAGTAATTCTGTAAAATTTACTATTGAATGGTATAAATATTATCTAAAAAATAAGAAAAATATTTATTATTATTCTACGAAACAAATTTCTAAGTATTTAGCAATTCTTGAAAAAAATTAATTAATTAGTTAATGCTTAAAAAAAATCCTCTGGTTAGTGTAATTATGAATTGTCATAATGGAGAAAAATACCTTAAAGAGAGCATTAAAAGTCTGATTTCTCAAACATACAAAAATTGGGAATTAATTTTTTGGGATAATAAATCTTTTGATAACAGTAAAAAAATTGTTAAAAAATTTAAGGACAAAAGAATTAAATATTTTAAATCTGCAAAATTTCGAAATCTTTATCATTCTAGGAATTTAGCCATAAAAAAAGCAAAAGGACAATATGTAGGATTTTTAGATGTAGATGATCTATGGGAGAGGGCTAAACTAAAAAAACAGATAAAATATTTTTTAGAAAATCAAAACACAAAGATTATTTATTCTAACTTCTTTCTTATAAATCAGTTGAAAAAAAAAAAAAATATAGGATATAAGAAATTATTGCCAACGGGCTTTGTTACACAGAAAATCTTAAATAATTATTCAGTAGGACTAGTAACGACCATGTTAGAGAAGAATATTTTTAAGAAATATAGATTTAACAGCAAATATAATATTATTGGAGATTTTGATTTTTTTATTAAAATCAGTCAAAAATATAAATTTGGTTGCATTCAATCTCCTCTTGCATCGTATAGAGTGCATGATTCTAATTTATCTGGAAAAAAAATTAAACTACATATTAAAGAATTGAAATATTGGCTAAATATTAACAAGAGAAGATTAAAAAATTTATCTTTTAATACAAATTCAATTAATAAAACATTAATAAAACTTAGAATAAAATATTATCTTCAATATCTGGGCGTGTAGTTCAGTGGTAGAACGCTACGTTGACATCGTAGAGGTCATAAGTTCAATTCTTGTCACGCCCACCAAATAAAAACTATCAAATCTTAAAAATATTTAAATAAATTTTTTTTTAGAATTAAATATTTGTAATTGTAACAGTAAAATTATTAATGTAATCATCATATAAGTTGCGTTAGAAGTCGTAAAGAAACTTCCAGAAGACTTAAGTGGGAAAAAAAATATCAAAAAATTAATAAAAGCTACTATTAAAATATCAAACTTTTTATGATTTACTTTCTCAGTATTTTTTTTAAAAAAATGAATTACTTTTATAAATAGTATAATTAAATAAGCAATTAATATTATTAAACCTAACAAACCAGTGCTAACCAAGACATCCAAATAATAATTATGTGGGTGTGTTGTTGCTCTTGTTAATTTTTTTTCACGGGATTTATTATAAAAATTCTTATAACCTATGCCTAAAATCTTACTATCCCCCCATATATAAAAAGCATGAGCAAATAAAGAAGAGTGACCACTGCCTCTCTCAAAATTTTCTGCTTTATTTGAATCTGCTTTTACTTCTTCCCAAAGTTTTTCGTCTTTCATTATTTTATAACTCTCAAAAGTTCTAGACACAATAATTTTAGAATTATTAAAAAAACTTCCGTAACTTTCGATTATTTCTTTTGACGAAAAATTATTTATGAATAATCCTAAAATTGCGAATGAAAGTAAGATAGGTAGTAGTTTCGATTTATAATAAATAATTCCATAAATTGTTAAAAAAAATATCCAAATTATCATAGGCATTCTTTGAAAACTTACAAAAATTGCAATACTAACTAATGATATTAGAAATGATTTCAAAACTATACTATAAAAGTTGTTTTTGTTAAATTTAGAAAAGATTATAAAGGCTAAATAAAATCCAAAATTTTGAATAAATGAACCGGCTATTTTTTCATCTTGAAAAAAACTTGTTGCCACTTCTTTTTGGATAGTTCCAAATTTATGTATTTTTAATCCAATCATATTGTATCCCGAAAAATGTTGAAAAATTAAATCAAGACAAACAATCGCGGTAATAATAGCGTAGAAATAAAATATTTTATCTAAATCAAAAACTTTTTCTTTAAGAAGATTAAAACAAATGAAATAAAATAATAAAAATCGCAAGTATAAAAAAGCTTTTGAAATATTAATCTGGTTAAAAATTGAGGCTAGGATTAAAGTAATACAAAAGCAAAAAAATATTAATATTAAGGGGTCATAGTTAATTTTAGTATTTTTTTTTATTAAAAAAATAGATCCAAAAATAATAATTAGCAAAAGATTAAGATTAATTAGCAAGTTTCCTGCCACAAATGACAAAGGAAAAAAAATAAACAACCAATTTATGATTAAAGATAATTGCCTCAAATTTATTTTAAAAAGCATATATAATACTTAAATTATGCGGAAAATTTTGCAATATAATAGGTATAAATTAAGAAAATTTTTTATTTACAAAAATTATTATAAATACTATAAATCCTTGCCTGGTAATTATTGCGAAGGGGCTACACCCGATCCCATCCCGAACTCGGAAGTTAAGTCCTTCAGCGCCGATGGTACTTTGTCTTAAGACACGGGAGAGTAGGACGTTGCCAGGCTAATAAATAAATTATGAAAATAGCAAGCTCACTCAAATCACTTAAAAAAAGAGATCTTAACTCTAAATTAGTTAAACGTAGAGGCAAGCTTTACGTTATAAATAAAAAAAACCCAAGATTTAAAGCTCGACAAGGTTAAATAAAAAAACTTCAGAAATGATAGTAGGTTCAATTAAAGAAGACTTGTCGTTAGAAAAAAGAGTTTCAATTACACCTGAGACAGCAAAAAACATAATTAATCTTGGATTAAAAATATGTATTGAAAATGATTACGCTTCTCACATAGGAATCAAAGATTCGGAGTACAAAGATGTAGGAGTAGAGATAAAAAATTCATCCAATGAAGTTTTGAATATTTCTAATTTACTATTAAAGGTGAACTGTCCCTCAACTGAAGAAATTTCTAATTTAAAGGAAAAAACTATTTTAATTGGGATGTTAAACCCCTCAAAAAATCAGAGTAAATTTAAAGAGATTTTAAAAAAAAATATTAATATTTTTTCTTTAGAGCTGTTACCACGAATAACACGAGCACAGTCTATGGACGTTCTGTCTTCTCAATCAAACTTAGCAGGGTATAGATCAGTTGTTGACAGTATTTATGAGTTTGAAAAGGCAATTCCTATGATGATGACAGCTGCTGGAACAGTTCCTGCTGCAAAAGTTTTAGTAATCGGTGCTGGAGTGGCTGGACTTCAAGCTATTGCAACAGCAAAAAGATTAGGAGCCATAGTATCTGCTACCGATGTCAGAGCTGCTTCAAAAGAACAAGTTGAAAGTTTAGGAGGTAAATTTTTAACTGTAGAAGGCTCAGAAAATTTAGAAACGAAAGGTGGATATGCCAAAGAAGCAAGTGAAGATTTTAAAAAAAAACAAACAGAAATGATGAGAGATGCTCTTATAAAAAATGATATAGTTATATGCACTGCGTTGGTTCCAGGTAAACCGGCGCCTAGAATTTTAAGTGAAGAGCTGGTAAAACGCATGAGACCAGGATCAATTGTCTATGATCTTGCTGTTGAACAAGGAGGAAATTCAGCTTTTTCAGAAGTGGGTAAGATTAATACTGTTAATGGAATTAAAGTTATAGGAGTTAAAAATCTTATGAATAGATTACCTCTAACTGCCTCAAGTCTTTATGCCAAAAATTTATTTAGTTTTATAAGAAATTTATATAGCAAAGAAAAAAAAGATTTTAATATTAATATGGAAGATGAGATCATTCAAAAGACTTTAATCAAGGAGGTTAAGTAATGGAAATAGATCCGTTTATTTTTAGATTAAGTATATTTATATTATCAATCTTTATTGGATATTATGTTGTTTGGAGTGTAACCCCTTCTTTGCATACTCCTTTAATGTCAGTAACCAATGCAATTTCTTCCGTAATTATAGTCGGAGCAATTATTGCGGCATTAGCAGGATCATCAAATAATACTTTTGATACATCAAGTATTTTTGGATTTCTAGCAATTATTTTAGCTGCAGTAAATATTTTTGGAGGTTTTTTAGTTACCCAACGAATGCTGCAAATGTACAAAAAAAAAAAAAATAATAAAAAATGATATCAGCGAATTTATCAGCAATATTTTATCTAATATCAGGAATACTATTTATTCTTGCCTTAAGAGGCTTATCTTCACCAGATACATCTAGGCAAGGTAATTATTTTGGAATCATAGGAATGGTAATTGCTATAGCAGTAACATTTTTATCAATAGGTAATTTTTCTACTTCTATTGTTTATGTGTTTTTACTTTTAATTGTAGGAGGAGCAGTGGGCTCATTCATCGCATTTAGAATACCAATGACCGCAATGCCTGAATTAGTTGCTGGTTTTCACAGTCTAGTTGGTCTTGCTGCAGTTTTTGTTGCAATAGCAGCCTTTTTAAATCCCTCTGCTTTTAACCTTGGCTCAGTAGGAGATATTAAATTAGCAAGTTTAATCGAAATGTCGATAGGAGCAGCTGTTGGAGCTATAACTTTTTCAGGATCAATAATAGCTTTTTTAAAACTTAGAGGAATTATGTCCGGCGCTCCAATTACATTTACTGGACAACATTACCTAAATCTAATTTTGGGTATTACTATTTTTGTATTAGTATTTTATTTGTGTAAATCTCAATCTGAGAGTTTTTTCTGGACTGTAATTGCTATTTCTTTTTTTGTTGGAGTTTTATTAATTATTCCAATTGGAGGTGCGGATATGCCAGTTGTTATATCTATGCTTAATTCTTATTCAGGATGGGCAGCAGCTGGAATAGGCTTTACTTTAGAAAATACCGCGTTAATAATTACAGGAGCTCTTGTGGGTTCTTCGGGAGCAATTCTTTCTTACATCATGTGCAAAGCTATGAACAGATCTTTCATAAGTGTTATTCTAGGAGGATTTGGTGCGGATAATTCTTCGAGCAACACAAAAGATAAGCAAGATCAAAAACCTGTTAAAAGTGGAAACGCAGAAGATGCAGCTTTTTTAATGAAGAACGCATCTTCAGTTATAATTGTTCCAGGTTATGGAATGGCTGTAGCTCAAGCACAACACGCTTTGAGAGAAATGGTAGATAAGTTAAAAAAAAATGATATTAAAGTAACCTATGCGATCCATCCTGTGGCCGGAAGAATGCCTGGCCATATGAATGTATTATTAGCTGAAGCAAACGTTCCTTACGATGAAGTTTTTGAATTAGAAGATATAAACAATGATTTTGCTAATTCAGATGTAGCATTTGTTATTGGAGCCAATGATGTAACAAATCCAGTTGCAAAAACTGATCCAAAAAGCCCTATATTTGGAATGCCTGTGCTTGATGTGGAAAAATGTAAATCTGTATTATTTGTGAAAAGAAGTTTATCACCAGGATACGCAGGTATAGATAATGAATTATTTTACAGAGATAATACTTTAATGTTATTTGCTGATGCAAAAAAAATGACGGAAGATATTGTAAAAAATTTAGATTAATGAAAACAAAAATATTTTGTGACAGTGCTGACTATAAGATTATTAAATTTTTTAATAATAAAAATTTAGTTGATGGTTTTACAACTAATCCAAGTTTAATGAGGCTTTCAGGAGCTAAAAATTATAAAGATTATTCATTAAAAATTTTAAAAATTTGTAAAAAAAAACCTATTTCATTCGAGGTTTTCGCAGACAATCCCAAAGAAATGCTTAAACAAGCATATAGAATTAATAAATGGGGTAAGAATGTTTTTGTTAAAATACCAGTTGTTAATTCAAAAGGATTTTTTATGGGATCAGTAATTAGAGAATTAAGCAGGAAAGATATAAAATTAAATATAACAGCTGTGTATACTTATGAGCAAACACTAAAAATTTTTAAGTGTTTAAATAAAAAAACAAAATCAATAATATCTATATTTGCAGGCAGAATGGCGGATAAAGGTAAAGACCCGCTTCCAATATTTAAAAAAAGTATCGCCTTAACAAAAAAATATAAAAATATTGAAATTCTTTGGGCAAGTACAAGAGAAGCTTATAATTTTATTCAAGCCAAACAATTGAGATGCAATATTATAACTATGCCTCCAAAAGTGATTAATCAAATTAGTTCGTTTGGCAAAAGCTATAAAGCTTTAACTCTTGATACGGTAAAAGGTTTTTTGACAGATAGTAAAAAATCTAAATTTAAAATTTAAGACGCTCTTGAACGTCTTTTTCTTTCGTGAGGATCTAAAATTAACTTTCTTAATCTGCAGGACTTTGGAGTAATTTCAAGCGCTTCATCAGTGTTAAGCATACCTAGTTGTTCTGCAATTGCCATTTTTCTTACCGGAGTTAAAACAACATTTTCATCTGTTCCTTGCGTTCTCATATTAGTAAGTTTTTTTCCTTTCATGACATTTATTTCTAGATCTCCACTTTTAGAGGCTAAACCAACAATCATACCTTCATAGATTGGATCATTATGAGTTACAAACATTTCTCCTCTTGCCTGGAGATTAAATATTGCGAAAGCAACAGCTTTCCCATTTTCTATAGAAATCAAAGCACCATTTCTTCTTCCCTCCATATCTCCGGTGTATTTACCGTAAGAGTTAAAAATTCTATTTATCACTCCTGTACCTTTGGTTAAAGTTAAGAATCTACTTGTATAACCCATTAATCCTCTGGTTGGAGCGTGAAAGATTAATCTTTTTTTATTTTTACCAGTATCTTTTAATTCAATTAATTTGCCTTTTCTTCTATTCATCGAGTCAATTATTTTGGAAGAGAATTCCTCATCTAAATCCATTGTAACTTCTTCTATTGGCTCAAGTTTATTTCCTTCTTCATCTTTTTGAAATAAGACTTTTGGAGGACTTACAGTCATTTCAAATCCTTCTCTTCTCATTTGAGTGAGTAAAATTTCTAGCATTAATTCTCCACGTCCACTTATTATAAATGCATCTTTATTTTCATTTTCATCAAAAGATATCCCAACATTATTTTCTGCTTCTAAAATCAACCTTTCTCTTATTTGGGTACTAGTTAATTTTTTACCTTCTGTTCCTGCAAGAGGTGAACTATTAACTGTAATAGTTATAGACATTGTAGGAGGGTCAATTGGAGTTGCGTCTATAGGTTTATTTATATTTAGATCACAAATAGTATCCGCAACATTTGCTTTTTCTAAACCAGCTATTATAACAATATCTCCTGCTTCCCCTATTTCAATGGGCACTTTCTTTGTTCCCTCATATCTAAAAATTTTTGTTAATCTTCCTTCATCAACTTTTTCCCCTTTAAGATTAATCGCCTTAATTTGTTGATTTGCTCTCGCTGTTCCTTGTGCGATTTTACCAATCAGACTTCTACCTAAAAAACTGTCGGCATAAAGTAACGTGGATAGCATTGCAAAAGGTTTTGTTTTATCTAATGAAGCAGGATTCACTTTTTCATTAATCAAATCCAATAAAGGATGTAAATTTTCTCTCGGTCCGTCTATTTCTTTACAGGCCCATCCAGATCTACCACTCGCATACAATACAGGAAAATCCAACTGTTCTTCATTAGCATCTAAGCTAACAAATAAATCAAATGTTTCATCTAAAACCTCATTAGCTCTTTGATCAGATTTATCTAATTTATTTATAATCACTATAGGCTTTAAACCTTGTTTTAGAGCCTTAGCTAAAACAAATTTTGTTTGAGGCATCACTCCTTCAGCAGAGTCAATTAATAACAAAGCTCCATCTGCCATATGCAAAACTCTCTCCACTTCTGCAGCAAAATCTCTGTGACCTGGTGTATCTATAATATTTATCCTAGAATTTTTCCAATTTATTGAGGTTGGTTTTGCTAAAATTGTAATACCTCTTTCTTTTTCAAGCTCACCTGAGTCCATAAGCCTTTCTTCAACAACTTCGTTGTCTCTAAATAAGCCGCTTTGTTTCATTAAATTATCAATCAAAGTTGTTTTACCATGATCGACATGTGCAATGATTGTGATGTTTCTAATTGTGTTGGTCATTATTTTGGTTGCGGGGGTAGGATTTGAACCTACGACCTTCAGGTTATGAGCCTGACGAGCTACCAGACTGCTCCACCCCGCGTTAATTAAAATTTTTTAATATTTATTGCTTGGAGTTTATTTTTTTCTTCTTTTATATCGAATTTTATTTTTTGCTCTTCTTTTAAAACTCTTAATTTAGACTCTTCTAAAGCTGAAACATGTAAAAAAATATCTTTATTCGTTTCATCTTCAGTAATAAATCCATATCCTTTTTTGGCGTTAAACCATTTAATTTTCCCCGATGGCATTATTAATCCTCTCATTTTATATAAATTAGTACCTGTTTTTTAATTTTTGAAGTTTCTTTAGTCTTTTTATATTTTCAGTTTGAACTCTTTTTTTTCTTTCCGATGGTTTTTCATATGTGCTCTTCATCTTCATGACTTTGAAAAAACCTTCTTTTTGAAGCTTTCTTTTTAAAATCCTAATTGCTTGTTCAACATTATTATCTTTTACGTCTATTTTAATAAAAACCTCCTGTTAATTTTACGTTAGTTATCATCTGCTTCATTAATTGTCTATACTGAAGCTGCTTGCGCTTTTTTTTCTTCTTTAATTTTAGCTTTTTTCTCTCTTTCAACTCTTCTTTTTGCTTTTTCTAGACTTTTTTGAAAAGACTCTTGAGTACAAAGGGCTAAAATTACTGGATCTCTAGGCTTAAGATTAGAAAAATTCCAATAACTTCTTTTTCTTATTAATGACACTGTGTTTTTTGTGCTTCCAACTAATTTTGAAATTTGTCCATCTGTTAACTCAGAAGCATTTTTACATAACCACAAAATAGCATCAGGTCTATCTTGTCTTTTTGATAAAGGTGTATATTTAGGTTTTTTTCTTTCTTTGACTTCAACCTTATCAACTTTTTTTAATAATTGTAATTCTATTTCAGGATCTTTGGAGCACTTTTCTATTTCTTCTCTTGATAGCTGACCAGCTAAAACTGGATTATAAGCTTTAATTCCTTTAGCTACATCTCCATCTGCAATTCCTTTTATTTCAAGTTCATGCAGATTGCAGAATTTTGCTATCTGTTTAAATGTTAATGTTGTATTTTCTACCAACCAAACAGCAGTAGCTTTTGGCATAAATGGTGCTTCAGACATGTTTATTTTTTTGTTCTAAGGTTACTAAATTTTTTATTATATTTACTTACCCTACCTTTATCTAGAATCTTTTGAGCACCACCTGTCCAGGCATAATGTGATTTAGGGTCAATATCTAATTTTAAGGTGTCGTTTTCTTTGCCCCAAGTTGATCTAGTTTCAAACTCACTACCATCAGTCATCATGACTTTAATTTTATGATAATTAGGGTGTACGTTTTTTTTCATGATGCGAGTTTTATATGATTAAAGCTTTTTACTCAATATTTTTTTTAATAATTAAATTGCTAAATTCATCATGAATATTTGAATTTGAAGCTAAAATGTTCCTTTTTAAAGGGTCATTATTATCTTTTTCAAAAAAATTAACAAAGCCTCCCGCTTCTTTAAGAATAATTACACCAGCAGCAACATCCCAATAACTTAATTCTCTTTGCCAGTAACCATCAAATCTTCCACAAGCAACGTAAGCCATGTCTAGAGCTGCACTTCCAAATTTTCTTACAGGTGATAAAATACTATCTGATACTTTAATAAACTCAGAAAAAATTTCTTTTTTAATTTTACTTGATTGTCTAGGGCCACCAGTCACAAGTAGAGCATCTTTTAATCTTTTTTTATTTGAGACTCTTATTCTTGAATTGTTTAGATATGCGCCGTTCCCTTTTTCAGCGCAAAACATCTCATTTTTAATAGGATCAAAAATTACACCACACTTAATTTCATTTTCTTCTTCGTAACCTATAGAAATAGCAAATTGTGGTATACCATTTAAAAAATTTGTAGTTCCATCTATAGGGTCAATTATCCATCTATTATTTTTATTTGATGTATTAATGTTTCCTGACTCTTCTGTAATAATCCCATAATCTGAATGGGCTTTTTGCAACTCTTCAATAATTATTTTTTCAGTTCTTTTGTCAGCTGAACTCACAAAATCACCAGGACCTTTAGTTGAAACTTGTAGATTTTCTATTTCACCAAAATCTCTTATTAAAGATCTTGATGCCTTCAAACATGCTTTGGTAATAATATTTATTTGAGGAGAATTTAATCTCATTAATTAACTCTCTTTACATATTCCAAGGTACGAGTATCTATTATAATTTTTTCACCACTCTCAATAAAAGGAGGTACATCTATTTTTATTCCACAATCTAATAACGCAGGTTTATATGAGGAAGAAGCTGTTTGATTTTTTATAGCGGCATCAGTGCTTTCAATAGTGCATTCTATGTTGTTTGGTAGTTCTATTGAAATAGGTTTTTCTTCCATAAAGGAAATTGTAACTTCAAGATTTTCTTTCAACAACTTCTGTTTTTCCCCAGCTATAGATTTTGAAATCTCAACTTGTTCAAAAGTTTCATTGTCCATAAAGTGACAGTTTTCTCCATCAATATATAAAAAATTAAATTTTTTTTCATCCACTTCTGCTTTTTCTACTGTCTCACTAGATCTGAATCTCTCATTTAGTTTTGTACCTTTGATGACACTTTTCAATTCTACTTGATTGAACGCTCCCCCTTTTCCAGGTTTGACATGCTGTGTTTTTAAAACATTCCAATAATCATTTTTATGTTCAATAATCATTCCTGGTTTTATTTCAATAGCTGTAATTTTCATTTAAACTTTCTAATAGCAATTTCTGGTTTTAATTTTGGGTTATCCCAAATATAACTTGATATTGCAATATATTTAGCTCCACATTTTATAAAATTTTTGTAATTTAAATTGTTAATTCCACCTATTGCAATAATTGGTTTTTTTATATTTCTTTTAGCCCATTTTAAAATATTCAAATCTGCTTTTTTTGCGTTAGGTTTTAACTTTGATTTATTAAAAGACCCAAAGGCTAGGTAGTCAGCTTTATTTTGAACTGCAATTTTAGCCAACGATTTAGAATTATGACAAGTTACACCAATAATTTTGTTTTTAAGTTGTTTTTTTGCATCTTTTACTGAGCCATCTTTTTGACCTAAATGGCATCCATCAGCATTAATAATTTTAGAGATATTAGGATAATCATTAATTATAAGTTTGACTTTAAATTTTCTTGTAATTTTTCTAATTTTTTTACCAATTTTTAAGATCTTATTTTTTTTTATTTTTTTTAATCTTAATTGAAAAAATTTGACGTTCTTAACTGATAAAACTTTTTTTAAATCATCGTAAAAATCATTATGAATTTTATTTGGAGAAATTAAATATACTAACTTTTTCAAGTTATTTAAGCAGTCGCTTCTTTTTCTAAATTTTCAGACCATTCTCCTTTTGAAGAAAGTCCATTCATTTTTGCTCTATGGTCAAAAGCTTTTTGAATATTATTTTGATTATTTTGATCTTTGCCAAATGCTTTTAGAGCACTTGCCTGCAAACCTCTCCCATATGAAAAGGTAATTAAAAAATTCGTATCATTTATTTTATTTATTTCATTTAAATTTTTACTTGCTTCAATTTCTGATTGGCCACCAGATAAAAAAGCAATACCAGGCACCTCCTTTGGGACATTTTTTTTTAAACAATCTAATGTTTTTTTCGCAATTTCTTCAGGAGTTGATTTTTTTTTTGATTCAGATCCTGGAATAATCATATTTGGTTTTAAGACCGTCCCTTTCAAGTCCACCTTGTGGGCAGCAAGTTCATTGTAACATTCATTTAAAACATTAGTTGTTACTTGGTAACACTTATCAATATCATGAGAACCATCCATTAGTACCTCTGGTTCTACTATTGGGACCATTTTTGACTCCTGTACTAACGCAGCGTACCTAGCTAGAGCATGAGCATTTGATTTTATCGATTGTGATGACGGAAATTTATCTCCAATTTTATAAACTGCTCTCCATTTTGTAAATCTTGCGCCTAATTCATAATATTCTTTTAATCTTTCTCTCAGACCATCTAAGCCCTCTGTTACGGTCTCATCTGGTGATCCAGCAAGAGGCTTGGCGCCTTTATCAACTTTAATACCTGGAATAGCGTTATTCTTTGAAATTAGTTCAGGAACACTTGGTCCAAGTGTAGTTTTCTGTTTTATAGTTTCATCAAAAAGAATAACTCCTCCAATATAATTTTTCATAGCTTCAGAACAAAAAAGAGTTTGTCTAAAAACTAATCTATTTTTCTCAGTATTTTCTACATTAATACTTTTAAATCTTTTTGCTATTGTGCCTGTGCTTTCATCCGCAGCTAGTATTCCTTTACCTTTAGCACACATTTTTTTAGCGATTTCTTCTAATGTCATAGCTGATATTTATTTTAAAACATTGAGGCCGGGCAAGTCTTTTCCTTCAAGAAATTCTAAAAATGCACCACCTGCTGTTGATAAGTGTGTAAAAGCAAATTTATCGGTACTTTTATTGATTGCTGAAATAGTATCTCCTCCGCCTAGAATTGATATAAGAGATTTTCTAGTAGTACTTTCAGAAATTTTCTTAGCTATTGCCAAGGTTCCAGTTGAAAAATTCTTATTTTCAAAATACCCTGCAGGACCATTCCATAGAACTGTATTAGATTGATCTATGATACCTTCAATAATTTTAATTGTTTTTGGTCCAATATCTAGAATTATTTCATCTTTATCAATCGAGTCTAATTCTTTTATTTTTCCTGAGCCCTCAAAATCAGTTGAGACATTGCAGTCTTCAGGAACAAAAATATCACAATTATTTCTCTTTGCTTCTGCATATATACTGTCAATTATTTTTTCAGAGTCTTTTTCTATAAGTGACTTCCCAACTGTAAAACCCTTGAAGGATAAAAAATTATTAGCCATAGCTCCAACAATAACAATATTATTTACGTTTTTTATTAAATTAGTAATTACATTAATTTTTGTAGAAATTTTTGATCCCCCAATAATACAGGTAACTGGTTCTTTTTTATTTTGAATAATTGAACTTATTGCCCTCACTTCTGTTTTTAAAAGGGGTCCCGCATAAGACTCTTTGATATACTTTGTAATTTTATGAATAGAAGCTTGAGCTCTGTGACAACAAGAAAAAGCATCATTAACGTAAATATGGCCAAGCGAAGCAAGTTTTTTAGCAAAATTATCTTCATTTTCGCTTTCTTCTTTAAAAAATCTAATATTTTCTAATAAAATAACTTCTCCCTCTTTTAAATATGAAAATTTACTTTTTGTCTCTTCATTAATATCCCCCATGAAGAAGTATACGTTTGTTTGAAGTTGTTCTTTTAAAAATTTATATATTGGTGTAAGAGATAATTCATTAATCTTTTCACCTTTTGGTCTTCCTAGATGGCTTATAATAATTATCTTGGCTTTTTTTTTTATTAAATTTTTTAAAAAAGGCAAACTACTTAAAATTCTGCTATTGTCCAAAATCTTTTTTTCATTTAAAGGAACATTTAAATCAAGTCTAAGAATTACAGTTTTATTTTGAACATCCATATCTTCAGGAAAATATTTTATTTTACTCATTTGAATCGAGGCTATCTTCTAAGTTTTTCTTGAATTGCAAGTGTTATTTTTTCCGCCGATAAATTTAGATGTTCGTATACTTTTTTATAAGGAGCGCTTTCGCCAAATCTATCAATACCAAAAGTCATACCTCTATCCCCTAAATATTTTTTCCATGAAGAAACATTTCCCGCTTCAATTGTAACAATCAATGAGTCTTTATCTAGAATATCACTTTTAAAATCATCAGACTGTTTATCAAAAAGCTCTTGGCAGGGCATTGAAACTACTTTGGATTCAATATTTTGTTTTTTTAATAAATTATGCACCTCTAAAGCTATTTCTACTTCTGATCCAGAAGATACTAATGTAACTTTGTTATCATGAGAATCTAACTTGACTATGTAAGCTCCAGTTTCACATTTATTCTTTTCAGAAAATTTAGGATTAATGTAAGGTAATTTTTGCCTTGATAGAGCAATTGCACTAGGAGTATTTTTACTTTTTAAAGCTATTTCCCAACATTCAAGAGTTTCATTTATATCAGCAGGACGAAACACGTTAAGATTTGGTATCGCCCTTAAACCATCTAGTTGTTCTATAGGCTGATGTGTTGGTCCGTCTTCACCTAGCCCAATAGAGTCATGAGAGAAAATATAAATTACTTTCAAACCCATTAAAGCCGAAAGTCTTATTGATGGCTTGCAATAATCAGAAAAAATTAAAAAAGTTCCGCCGTAAGGAATTAATCCACTGTATAACGCTAATCCGTTCATAATAGAAGCCATCCCATGTTCTCTGACACCGTAATGAATGTAGTTTCCATCAAAACTTTTTGCATTAATTACTTTAGAGTTATTTGTTTTGGTGTTGTTTGATCCGCTAAGATCAGCAGAACCACCAATTAATTGAGGCAAGATACTTGAAATGCTTTCTATAGCAACAGATGAACACTGTCTAGTTGCTAAGCTCGGCTGTGACTCAAAATATTTTATTTTTTCTTTTTTAATTAAATTTTCAAGATCTTTTAGATTTGACTCTATATAAATATTTTGAAACGCATTTTTAATATCAGAACTTTTTTTGTCTAATATTTCTTGCCATTTATCTTCTAATTTAGTTCCTTTTTCACCAATTTCTTTCCAAGCTTTTAAAATTTCTCCGGGTATTTCAAATGGCTCACTATTCCATTTAAGTTTTTTTCGAACTAAGGCAATTTCTTCATCACCTAGGGGTGACCCATGCGATGAAGCTTTTCCAGATTTATTTGGAGACCCAAATCCAATTATCGTTTTGCAAGATATTATAGTAGGTTTATTTGATTTAGAAGCCTTGGTTATTGCACTTGAGATTTGTTTTTCATTATGACCATTAATTTCCAAAAAGTTCCATCCATATCCCTCAAATCTTTTTTTATAATTATCAGAAACACTTAATGAGGTAGAACCATCAATTGAGATCTTATTATTATCAAAAAAAACTATTAAGTTTTTAAGTTTCAGATGGCCTGCTAAACTCATTACTTCATGACTGACTCCCTCCATTAAATCTCCGTCACTTGCTATTACATATGTTTTATTATTAATTAAAGTTGGTCCAAATTTTTTTCTTAATATTTCTTCAGCAATTCCCATTCCAACCGCATTACCAAGACCTTGACCTAAAGGACCAGTAGTAGTTTCAATTCCAGTACCTCTTTTGTATTCTGGATGGCCTGCACAAATAGAATTTAACTGTCTAAAGTTTTTGATGTCGTCAATTGAAATACTTTTGTATCCAGTTAAGTAAAGTAATGAATATAAAAGCATGGAACCATGACCTGCAGATAAAATAAATCTGTCTCTATTAATCCAGTTAGGATTTTTTGGGTTAAACCTCAGGTGGTATTTAAATAAAACTGTAGCAACGTCCGCCATGCCCATCGGCATTCCTGGATGACCAGAATTTGCTTTTTGGACCGCATCGATCGATAAAAATCTTATTGCGTTTGATAGTTGATTAAATTTTACGTTCACAGTTAAATTACCTATATAGACTTAAACTAAGTATATCAATAATATGATATAAATAAAACAAATGAGTATTTTTGAAAAAAAAGAAAAAAATTTAAACGAGTTAATTAATAAGTTAGATGTTTTAACTTCAACTTATTCACAGTCCACGTATGAGTCGGAAAAAATAAAAACTGAAAAAAATGAGATACTTAGACAAAAATCAGAGATTGAAAAAAAAAATCAAGAATTAATGAGAGAACATAAATATTTAAAGGAAAAAATAGAGAGTCTTCAAAAAGAGGTTAATAAGCAGTCGGTTATAGAAGACAAATTTAATCAAGATATTGAAGAATTAAGTCAAGAAACTGAAAATTTAGTGAGTGAAATTGAAAAATGGCAAACGTAAATATCAAATTTAACAATAAAGATTATCTTTTATCTTGTGATGATGGACAGGAAGAATCATTAAAAAGCTTAACCAAGTTTCTTGATAAAAAATACAGCGAATTGAAAGATAAATTAGGAAATATTGGAGAAAATAAACTTTTGTTAATTACTACGATACAGTTAATTGATGATTATTTTGATTTAAAACAAAGAGTTACACAACAAAAAAAAAAATTAGATGAATTAGCAAAAAAATTTCAAGAATTAAAAAAACTAGCAATTAAATATAAAGAAGGAAAGGATCAAGAAATAAATAAACTTAACAATAAACTAGACGACTTTAAAAAAACTGTTGATGAAAACAACAATCTTTACGAGTCCATGCTAGATAAAACTACGGAGTCTTTGGAAAAAATAATATTAAATACTGAATCAATTTCTAAAGTTCAGTAAATGCAAAATAAAGCTACATTAAGAAAAAAATATTTTATAGTAAGAAAAAAAAATTATTTCGATATTAATTCAGGTTTTTTTAATCCATTGCTTAAGTTAGTAAAAAAAAATTATACTAAAAAAATTATTAATATTTCTATTTATTACCCTTCATCTTTTGAAGCGAATGTTCTTAAATTATTTGAAGTAGAAATTATAAGAAAATTAAAGATATTACTGCCCGTGTTGAAAAAAAAAAATGAAATGCGATTTCATGAATGGAAAAGAAATAATGTTCTACAAATAAACAAGTTTGGCATGCTGGAGCCTGCGACGTTGTCAAAACACATCGTTCCGGATATTATGCTAGTTCCTTTACTAGCTTATGATAATCAAAACAATAGACTAGGCTATGGAGGAGGATTTTATGATCGTTACCTTAATAAATATTTAAAAACAAATAATAATATTTTAACAATTGGCATTGCTTTTTCATTTCAAAAATATCATAAACTTCCAGTGTCTATTAAAGATGTAAAACTAAATTATATTTTGACAGAGAAAGGTATTTTTTAATCTAAAATGAATATTCTTATTCTAGGAGATGTTGTTGGTCCTGCTGGAGTGAAAGCTGTTAAAGAGAAATTGCCTAAAATTATTAAAGAAAAAAAAGTAGATTTCGTTATTTTAAATGGAGAAAATGCAGCTGATTCCGGTCGCGGAATAACAAAAAAAATATTTGAAGAATTTTTAAAAGCCGGCGCTGATGTTGTAACCACAGGCAATCATGTTTGGGATCATAAAGATGCAGAAGATATTGCTTCTAAAAGTCAAAAATTTCTAAGACCTTTAAATCTACCTAAAGACTCACCAGGAAGTGGTGAAGGAATTTTTGAAAAAAACGGAAAAAAATTTATCGTACTTAATTTGATGGGAAACGTTTTCATGAAAAAATGTGATGATGTTTTTGTAGAAGCAAAAAAATTTATTGAGAGATTTAAATTAGGAAATGGCAAGGCAGATTTTATCATTGTGGACATGCACGGTGAAATCACCAGTGAAAAGATGGCAATGGGATATCTCTTTGATGGTAAAGCCACAATGGTAGTTGGGACTCACACTCATGTCCCTACTTCAGACCATAGGATCATGGAAAAAGGTACTGCATATCAAACTGACCTTGGCATGAGTGGAGATTATAATTCTGTTATTGGAATGAATAAAGACAATTCATTAAAAAAATTTTTAAAAGACTCTACAGCAGAAAATCATTTTCCTGCTTTAGGAGAAGCTACAATTTCTGGATTGTTGGTTACTGCTGATGACAAAACTGGTTTGGCAAAAAAAGTTCAGCCAATTATTCTAGGTGGATCTTTACAAGAAAGAGTCTAATAATGGCTGGTCATTCTCATTGGGCAGGAATTAAACACAAAAAAGGTCGAGCAGATAAAGAGAGGTCGAAAGTTTTTTCAAAGCTTTCAAGAGAAATCACAGTTGCAGCAAAGTTAGGTGACAAAGACCCCGATATGAATCCAAGATTAAGAACTGCCATTCAAGCTGCTAAGCAAGCGAATATGCCCAAAGACAATATTGTGCGTTCAATAAATAAGTCTGAAATGAGTGACGATAAAAATTATGAAAATTTAAGATATGAAGGTTTTGGACCATTTAATGTTGCTTTTATAATTGAAACATTAACAGATAACAAAAATAGATCTGCATCAAGCATAAGAACAGTCTTGCAAAAAAATGGAGGAAGGCTAGGAGAGTCTGGTTCGACTACCCATTTATTTTATAATTGTGGAGTTATCCATATAGATAAAAAAAAATATAGCGAAGAAGAGGTTTTTGAAATGGCTTCAAATTTTGGAGCCAAAGACTGTTTCAATTTTGATAATTATCATGAAATAATCTCTCAAAAAGAGGATTTTTATAAAGTTAAAAGTGAATTTGAAAAGAAATTAGATAACTTCGAATACTCTGGTATAGAATGGAGACCTTTTAGTTATTTAGATTTAAGTAAAGAACAAAGTAAAAAAATTGTAGAAATATTGGAGTTTTTAGAGGAATTGGATGACGTTCAAAACACTTATACAAATGCTAATCTGGATAAAATTAAATTATGAAAATTATAGGAATTGACCCTGGTTTAAGTGGAGCGATAGCTATTTTAGAAAATAATAAAGTATTAAATATTTTTGAAATTCCAGTTATGTCAGAAGGGAAAAAAAATAAAAGGCAACTTAATAGCGCTCAATTAGTAAAATTACTGAAAGATAATATTTCAGAAAAAGATGAAGTATCTGTGGTTGTTGAACAGGTAAATGCAATGCCGGGACAGGGCGTTACCAGCATGTTTAATTTTGGTCAAACTTTTGGAGCAATTAAAGGAGTATGTGCAGCACTAGGTTTACCTATTTTTTTTGTAAGACCATCAAAGTGGAAAAAACATTTTGAGTTGATCAATTCATCAAAAGACTCAAGCAGAACAAAAGCAATAGAGATGTATCCCTCTTTGTCTAATGATCTAGCTAGAAAAAAAGATGTAAATAAATCGGATGCTATTTTAATAGCAAGGTTTTACAGTGAGACCAGATTAAATGAAGATAATTAAATAAATTAATCGTATATTTAACTTTAAAAGCGCCAAATTCATGACACATTCTGAAAGTAATTAACTTCAATGGAACAAGAAATAGCAGCTCAAGTCGTAGGTCTAGGAGGAAGCTCAGATTTTTCATTATGGCAACTTTTTTTACGTGCTGATTTTGTTGTTAAATTTGTTATTATTCTTTTAATAGCTAGTTCTATTTTCTCATGGGCGCTAATATTTGATAAATCTAGATTATTCAAAAAAATCAATGCCTCAACAGAAGATTTTGAAAAAAAATTTTGGAAAGCAAAATCTGCAGAAAGTTTTAATAATAACCTCCCTACCAATTCAAAAGATCCAGCGACAATTATTTTTAAGACTGCAATGAATGAAGTCATGAGGACAAAAAGACAATCCTCTGCAGTTCAAGCAGCAAGAGTTGAAAGGATTTTAGAAATAGCTACAGATAATGAAATTAAAAAGATCGAAAAAAATTTCACTTATCTAGCTACAGTAGGTTCTACTGCTCCATTTGTAGGTTTGTTCGGAACGGTGTGGGGAATAATGAATTCTTTTCAATCAATTGCTATTTCAAGAAATACAAGTTTAGCAATAGTAGCACCTGGTATTGCCGAGGCTTTATTTGCTACAGCCCTTGGTTTATTAGCAGCAATCCCAGCAGTAGTTGCTTATAATAAATTTAATAGTGATTCTAAGAGATATATTTCAAAAATAGATAACTTTTCAAAAAGATTTTTATCAATTATATAAAAAATGGCTTTTAAATTTAATCGCTCAAGAAACGAACCCATGAGTGAAATTAACGTAACGCCATTCGTTGACGTTATGTTAGTTTTATTGATTATTTTCATGGTAACGGCTCCACTTTTAACTGTAGGAGTTCAAGTTGATTTACCCGAGTCTGCTGCAGACTCTTTGCCAGATGACCAAGAACCACTAACTATATCTATCAATTCAAAAGGTGAAATTTATATTCAAGAACATAAAGTTAATTATCAAAAAATTGTTCCAAAACTTTTAGCTATTGCAAAAAATAGAACAGATACAAGAATTTATGTACGAGGGGATAAGACCATAAATTATGGTAGAGTTTTAGAAGTTATGGGAACATTGTCTGGAGCAGGTTTTTCAAAAGTTGCATTAATATCTGAGCCATACAAAAATTAGATGAAATATGACAAAAAGTTTAATTTATTCTCTAATATTTCATTCGATGATGATTTTATTAACCGTCTTAACCTTGCCATTTATGATTAGACAGCCAATAGATTTACCTCCAATAGTCTCTGTAGAGTTAATTCAAATTTCAGACAAAACTAATATTCCATTTGCCCCTAAAGCTAGAAAGATTATTAAAGAAACTAAAGAGAAAGAAGAAAGAGTAGTATCAGAACAAGCCCCACCCGCTGCAAAAGCTAAAGAAAAACCTGATAGAATTCCTTTGCCAGATGAAAAAAAAGAAAAAAAACAAATAGTTAAAAAAAAGCAAAATCCTGAGGAGATAGAACCTCAAATAAGACAGTCTTCAGAATTTGAAAAAAAAGAGATTATAGACACAAATCAAATAGCAGCTCTAATAGATAAAGCAAAAGAAGAAGAAGCTGTAAAAAAAAATAAAACAGATAAATTAACTCAGAGCAGTGTTAAGAATTCTTTTGCTACAGGACTAACATTATCGGAAGAAGATGCTCTTAGAGCCCAGATATTTGGTTGTTGGAGCGTTCCTCTTGGTTTACCATATGATGAAGATTTATTAGTTAGGATAAAACTAAAATTAAAAAAAGATGGAACAATTATGAAATCTGAAATTTTAGATCATCAAAGAATGAATAGACCTGGACAAAAATTCTATAAGGTTTTGGCAGAAAGTGCTTTAAGAGCAGTAAGATTATGTCAACCTCTAAAGGTTCCACCTACTGGATACGATAAATGGAAAGATATACAATTAAATTTTAATCCAGCAGAAATGTTAAAAGGGTAATATGAAAAGATTTTTTTTAGCCATAGCGATATACTTTCTTTCTTACAACCCCTTATATGCTTTAATAGAAGTAGATATTACTAGAGGTAACCTAGACCCTTTGCCAATTGCAGTTTCACCTCTACATGTTGATATAAAATCTGTTGAACATGAAGGTATAAAAGTCAAAGAATTAGGTAATAATATTTCTTCAATTATTGAAAAAAATTTTAAAAATACAGGTTTATTTAATCCATTGAAAAAAGAAGCTTTTGTACAAAAACCTGATATTGCACATTTAAAACCACGCTTCGAAGACTGGAGGCTAATTAAGGCCCAGGCGTTAGTTACTGGAAAATTATTAGTTAAAGATGGAAAATTAAAAGTTGAATTTAGACTTTGGGATTTAACAGCAGCTAAAGAAATGACAGCCTTAGCTTTCACCACAACACCTTCTAATTGGAGAAGAGTTGCTCATATAATATCTGATAAAATATATGAACGTTTAACAGGTGAAGAGGGATACTTTGATACAAGAATAATTTATGTTTCAGAAAGTGGTCCAAAAAGTGAAAGAATTAAGAAATTAGCTATTATGGATCAAGATGGTGCGAATACAAAATATTTAACCTTAGGAAATGAATTAGTATTAACTCCAAGATTTAATCCAACAAATCAAATGATTACTTATCTTTCTTATTTTAGAAATATGCCGAGAGTTTATTTGCTTGATATAGAAACAGGTATGCAAGAAGTTGTTGGAAATTTTCCAGGCATGACATTTGCACCTAGATTTTCTCCAGACGGAAAAAAGATAATAATGAGTTTTGCTGAAGATGGAAATTCAGACATTTATACAATGGATTTAGAAACTAGGTTAGTTGAGAGGATAACCAATCATTCATCTATTGACACTTCTCCATCTTTTTCACCAGACGGAAAATATATTGCTTTTAATTCTGACCGAAGCGGTCTTCAACAACTTTATGTCATGAGAAGCGATGGTAGCAATGTGAAAAGAATCACTTTTGGAAAAGGAATTTATGGAACCCCAGTATGGTCTCCTAGGGGTGATTTAATAGCTTTTACAAAAATGCGAAAAGGAAGATTTTATATTGGAGTGATGAGAACAGATGGCTCAGGAGAAAGATTGCTAACAGAAAATTATTATCAAGAGGCTCCTTCTTGGTCACCAAATGGAAGAGTTTTAGTTTTCTATAGAGAGACTAAAGCAGGTTCTAAAGGAGAGGGTTTTACAGCAACGCTCTGGTCTATAGACATCACAGGCTATAACGAGAGAAAGCTAAGCACGAAAACGGACGCTTCCGACCCATCTTGGTCTTCTTTGTTATCAAAGTGAGGGTATTTTTTGTGTAATTTAAGCTTGAATAATGTTTAATAATTTGAAATATTTCAACAAATAACCCAGGGGAAAAAATGATACTTAATACGAATTTAAAAAATATATTTTTGGTAGTCTTTACAACGTTAATTCTAAGCGCTTGTTCAACGGCTAAAAAATCTGGATTGGATGGTGACGTATATACTGGAAAAGAAACAGTAAAATATTTAGCCAGCGGTGTTCCAGACAGAGTATTTTTTGCGACAAACAAATCTTCATTAACAACTGCATCAAGAGCAACTCTTAGAAAGCAAGCAACTTATTTGAGAAAAAATAAAAAGCTTAATGTTACAATAGAAGGCCATGCTGACGAAAGAGGTACTAGAGAATATAACTTAGCTTTAGGTGAGAGAAGAGCAAACGCTGCTAAAGATTATTTAATGACTTACGGAATATCAGGAAAAAGAATTTCTACAATTAGCTATGGAAAGGAAAAACCTGTTAATCCTGGATCTAGCGCTTTAGCTTGGTCTCAAAACAGAAGAGCAGTTACAGTAAAAGTAAATTAATTTTCTTTAAAATTAAGACCCTTTAATAAATACACTATTAAAGGGTCTTTTTTTTGCCATTTTGTATATTTAAAGATTCTGCATGGATTCAATCAAAAAAAATTTTTTAATTTTTTTCATATTTTCATTGGCCTTATCACATTCTTTTTTAAAAGCAGAAGAAGAGGAAGTTGCACTTCAAGCAGTAGCTGATCAAATTCAGGTTTTAACCAAAGACTTAAAAACATTAGAAAAAGCTGTATATAAAAAATCAGACATTATTTCATCTGCAGGTTCATCCTCAATTAAGTCCGATGGATTAAATGAAGATATTTTAACTAAACATCTTTTAAAACTAAATGAAATTGAAGATCAATTTAGAGAGCTGACAAATAAATTTGAAGAAGTTAATTTTAAATTAGATAAATTATCTTCTCGTGTGACAAAAATTCAGTCAGACAACCAACTAAGATTTTCTGATCTTGAAAGTTTAGATACTGAAAAGAAAAAAACAAAAGCAAAAAAAATTTTACCAGGATCTAGTCAGCCAGCTGATTTTGGAGCAAACCCAGGATATTCTGTTTCAAGTTTACCTGAGAAACAAGAAACTAGTTCAATAGAAAGCGCTCAAACTGTAATTACCGAAGAGCCGGAAGAAAGAGAGTCTTTGTTACCGGATAAACCTGCAAAGGAACAATATGAATTTGCTGTAAGCTTTATGAAAATAGGAGATTATGAAACTGCAGAATTCGCATTAAAAGAATTTATTCAGAAAAATAAAGAACATGATTTAGCAGGTAATGCTCAGTACTGGTATGGAGAAACATTTAGAATTAGACAACTTTACTCTGATGCTGCAACAGCATATCTTGATGGTTATCAAAATTATCCAAAAAGTAAAAAGGCTCCAGATAATCTTTTAAAATTAGGCATCACTATGGTTCAATTAGGAGAGAAAGATCAAGGTTGCAAAATGATATCTGGAGTTAAAAAAGAATATCCAAAAGCAAGCAAGTCTGTGTTACAAAAAGCACAGTATGAGCAAAAAAAATTCAAGTGTAATTCTTAAAAATAGATTTAACAATTATGAGGAATTATCTCATATTTATTCTACATTTGAAAAAAAACTAAATTCTTATAAAAAAAAACTTTCCTAATCGCTGTATCAGGCGGACCAGATAGCTTAGCTTTAACAGCTTTAGCTAAATCCTATAGTTATGAAAATAAATGTAAAATTTATTACGTTTTAGTTGATCATAACCTTAGAAAAAATTCGTCAATTGAAGCTATATCTGTAAAAAGATTGCTTAAAAAAAAACAAATAAATCTTGATATTCTAAAAAATAAGGAGTTGATAAAAAAGAATATTCAAAGCGAAGCTAGAAGAATTCGATATAGTCTTCTTACAAATTTTTGTAAAAAGAGAAAGATAGAGATTATTTTAACTGCTCATAATCTAGAGGATCAAGTAGAAACATTTTTTATAAGACTATCTAGAGGAAGTGGTTTGCAAGGTTTGTCTTCAATGAAACAAATAAATAAAATCAACAACAATGTTCATTTAGCAAGGCCATTATTGGATTTTAAAAAAATTCAATTAATAAAAATATCAAAGGTTGTTTTTGGTAAATTTTACAAAGATCCGACTAATAAGAATACAAAATATTTGAGAACTAGAATAAGAAATTTAAAAAAATCACTTGAAACAAGTGGCATCAATTATGATCAAGTTTTTAGGTCTATTAAAAATTTAGCCTCAAGCAGGGATACATTAGATTTATATTTTAATAAAATTTATAAAGATACGGTTAATAAAAAAAGAAATAAAATTTTAATTTGTTCAGAAAGCTTAAACAGTCTTAATAAAGAAATGAAAATGAGGGTATTTACAAAATCTATTAAAGATTTTACTAACTCTTATTATTCACCTAGATCAAAAAAAATCTTCAATCTAATTGATCAAATTGGAGTAAAAAAAAATGCAAAACTCACTCTTGGTGGATGTATAATTTTTAGGGAAAAAAATCACATTATTTTAAAAAAAGAGAAGAAAAATTAGCTATTTTTCCAAATTTGTTACAATTTGACTTATTTATAACTTAATTGTTCTTAAGATATACTTGTTATATAGAATAAAATGCTTATTTAAACTATATGAATTTAAAAAATTTAATAATGTGGGCAATTATAGTCTTACTTTCCGTAGGACTATTCAACATGTTTCAAGATCCACAAAAAATAAACTCAGAGAAAAATAAACTTCCCTTTTCAAACTTTTTAAATGAAGTTGAGGCTGGCAGAGTAGTTGAGGTTCAGATACAAGGAAATAATATTTCAGGAGTTTTATCTGATGGAAAAACTTTCAATACTTATTCTCCGAATTATCCAGAATTAGTTGAAAAATTGTCTTCTAAAAATGTTAGTATCATAGCAACACCTTTGGAAGATAAGATGCCTTCACTTTTAGGAATCTTGTTATCCTGGTTTCCAATGCTTTTACTTATTGGAGTTTGGATTTTCTTTATGCGTCAAATGCAAGGAGGAAAAGGCGGAGCGATGGGTTTTGGAAGATCTAAAGCAAAATTATTGAACGAAGCTCAAGGAAAAGTTACCTTTAATGATGTAGCTGGTGTCGAGGAAGCAAAAGAAGAAGTTGAAGAAATAGTAGAATTCTTAAAAGACCCAAAAAAATTTAGTAGATTAGGTGGAAAGATTCCAAAAGGTGCTCTATTAATTGGCCCTCCAGGAACTGGAAAAACTTTATTAGCCAAAGCTATTGCTGGTGAAGCAAATGTACCTTTCTTCTCTATATCTGGATCAGATTTTGTTGAGATGTTTGTTGGAGTAGGAGCGTCTAGAGTTAGAGATATGTTTGAACAAGGAAAAAAACATTCTCCATGTATAATTTTTATTGATGAGATTGATGCAGTTGGAAGAAGCAGAGGCGCAGGTTTAGGTGGAGGAAATGATGAGAGAGAACAAACTCTTAACCAACTTTTAGTAGAAATGGATGGATTTGATACAAATGAAGGAATTATTTTAATTGCTGCCACAAACAGACCTGATGTTTTAGATCCGGCTTTATTAAGGCCTGGCAGGTTTGATAGACAGGTCGTAGTAGCAAATCCAGATATTATCGGAAGAGAAGCTATTTTAAAAGTACATGTCAAAAAAATAAGCACTGGTCCGGATGTCAAATTAAGAACTATAGCAAGGGGTACGCCAGGATTTTCTGGAGCAGACTTAGCTAACTTAATAAATGAATCTGCTTTGTTAGCAGCAAGAAAAAACAAAAGAGTAGTGACAATGTCTGATGTAGAAGAAGCGAAGGACAAAGTCATGATGGGAGCAGAAAGAAGATCTATGGTGATGTCTGAAGATGAGAAAAAGTTAACCGCGTATCATGAAGGCGGACATGCCATTGTAGCATTAAACGAAGAAGCGTCAGACCCAATACACAAAGCAACAATTATTCCAAGAGGCAGGGCTCTAGGTATGGTTATGAGATTACCAGAAAGAGATCAGCTTTCAGTAACTAGAGAAAAATTGCATTCCGACATTGCAGTTGCTATGGGAGGTAGAATAGCGGAGGAGTTAATCTTTGGACATGATAAAGTAACCTCAGGAGCTTCTTCAGACATAGATATGGTAACTAAAATGGCAAAAAATATGGTAACAAAATATGGAATGAGCCAAGAACTAGGAACAATTGCGTATGGAGAAAACGAAGAAGAAGTATTTTTAGGAAGATCAGTAACGAAACAACAAAATATGTCAGAGGAAACTGCCAAAAAAGTAGACGCAGAAGTGAAGAAAATTGTAGACAAAGGATATGAAAGAGCCAAAAAAGTTCTTACAGAAAAAATTGACGATCTTCATAAGCTTGCTAAAGCTCTTTTAATATATGAAACTTTGTCAGGTGACGAGATAAGAGATTTAATTTTAAAAAATATCAAACCAACGAGGTCTTTTAAAGAGGATGATAAAGATGACGGCAAATCATCATCAGCTCTTGGTTCATTAGGCCTAAAGCCAAAGCCTGCCATCTAAATAATCATGAACAAATATTACACTAGAGCGTGTAATTTTTATTATGGTATTGATGCAAAAAAACTAATTAAGAAAAAAATAGCTTTACCACTTTGTGGCAATAAAAATTTAGCTTTTGACAAAATTGAAGTTATTGCAAGAAAAAAAAATAAAGTTATATCAAAAACTATCAGCCTTAAAAAAATTCATACATTAAACACTTCTTGCAGGAAAAAAGTTAAGCAAGATCTAAAAAAGATAGTTATGAAAAGAAAAAATTTTCTAAATAATATAAACTTTTTAGAGCCATCAATTATGGGAATATTAAATTTAACCCCAGATAGTTTTTCTGATGGAGGAAAATTTAATAAGCAGAGAAAAGCAAAAAATCATATCTATCATATGATAAAGGCTGGAGCAAAAATTATTGATGTTGGCGGAGAGTCCACTAGACCTGGTTCACAAACCGTTTTAACAAATATGGAATGGAAAAGAATCGAAAATATTGTAAAAAATTTTAAAAAAAAATATAAAAAAACGTGCTTATCTATAGATACAAGAAAATCAGAAGTGATGATTAAAGCAGTTAAATATCGAGCAGATTTAATAAATGATGTTTCAGGATTCAATTATGACAGTCAATCCTTATCAAGATTGAAAAGATACAACATCGCAAAAGTTCTTCATCATATGCAAGGAACTCCCAGTACAATGCAAAAAAATCCAAAATACAAAAATGTTTTATTAGATATTTATGATTTTTTTGAAAAAGGTATAAAAAAAATTCATGAAAAAAAAATAGTTATAGACCCCGGAATTGGTTTTGGTAAAAATTTGAAACATAATTTGACTTTAATTTCTAAGATATCTTTGTTTCATAGTCTTGGATTTCCTATTTTGATTGGAACTTCTAGAAAAAGATTTATAAGTCAAATATCAGGAGTTAATGACAGCAAGGAAAGAATTGGAGGTACTGTTGCTTCGATTTTATTTTTGCTATCTCAAGGTGTTCAAATTTTTAGAGTACACAATGTTAATGAAGTCAAACAAGGAATTTTAGTATTTAGAAAAATTTTATCAAATTTTAAAAACTAATGAAAAACAAATATTTTGGAACTGATGGGATCCGAGGGACTGTTAACCAGGGCAATATTACTGGAGAAAAATTTTTTAAATTTGGTTTAGCTTCTGGTACATATTTTAAGAATCAAAAAAAATTAAAACAAGTTGCTATCATTGCTAAAGATACAAGATTATCAGGATATACTTTAGAACCAGCATTGGTGTCAGGTTTAGTTTCAGGGGGTATGCATGTTTTCACACTAGGACCTCTACCAACTAATGGACTTGCAATGCTAACAAAATCAATGAAGGCTAATATGGGAATTATGATTACAGCGTCTCATAATCCCTTCCACGATAACGGTCTTAAGTTGTTTGGACCAGATGGTATGAAATTATCTGATCAAATTGAAAAAAAAATTGAAAAGCTTATTGACGCAAAAAATACAAAACAATTAACAAATCCTAAATCATTAGGCAGGGTAAAACGATTAGAGGATGGAAATGATAAATACATTAAAATTTTAAGAAAAAATTTTCCAAAAAATTTTCATTTAAAGGGCACAAAAATAGTTTTGGACTGCGCTAATGGAGCCGGATATAAAGCTGCCCCTAAATTATTGAAAGAGTTAGGGGCTAAGGTTATATCTTTAGGTATAAGACCTAATGGTTTTAATATTAATGAAAAGTGCGGTTCTATGCACCCATCTAAAATCAGATCAGCTGTAAGAAAATTTAAAGCACATGTAGGAATATCATTTGATGGAGATGCTGACAGAATTATTATGTGTGATGAAAAAGGAAAAATTATTAATGGAGATCAAATTATTGCTATGCTTGCTAAAAGATGGAAGTTAAAAAGAATTTTAAAAGGAGGAGTAGTAGGAACCTTGATGTCTAATTATGGTTTAGAAAATTTTTTAAAAAAAGAAAAGATTAAATTTTATAGATCTAAAGTAGGAGATAGATATGTTAAAGAAAAGATGAAGAAATTAAATTTTAATTTAGGTGGAGAGCAATCTGGGCATATAATTTTAGGAAAATTTGCAACCACCGGAGATGGTTTGTTAGTGGCTTTAGAAGTTTTATTTTCTCTTAGAAAAGGAAAAAAAGCGAGCAAAATATTAAATGTTTTTAATCCTTTGCCTCAAATTTTAGAAAATATTACTGTTAAAGATAAAGGTATAATTAACAAAACTAAATGTAAAAATGCGATTAAAAAAGCTACTAAACTAATGGGCTACAATGGAAGAATTTTAGTTAGAAAATCTGGAACTGAACCTAAAGTAAGAATTATGGCCGAGTCACATAACAAGAGTTTAATTTTAAAATGTATAAAAATAATTAAAAAATCTATAAAAATTTGAAAATCAAATCTAAAATTTTAATAATTGCTGGCTCTGACTCTTCAGGTGGAGCAGGAATCCAAGCTGATATTAAAACGGTTACTGCTCTTGGGAGTTATGCAATGACCGCAGTAACTGCTGTTACGATACAAAATACAAAAGGAGTAACAGGAGTTATTCCTATCAAACCTAAAGATATAGCAAATCAAATTCTATTTACGTGTAAAGATATCAAACCTAACGGAATAAAAATCGGAATGCTTCATTCATCTCAAGTAATCAATTCTGTAGCAAATGCTTTAGCGAAGTTTAAAAATTCTAAAATTGTTTTAGATCCAGTTATGGTTGCTAAAGGAGGTGCCAGATTAATTAATCAATCAGCAATCAAAACTTTAAAAGATAGATTAATAAAAAAAGCTTATTTAATAACACCAAATATTCCTGAAGCTGAAGTTTTAACAAATATAAAAATCAAAAACCTCAAGGACATGACTCAAGCTGCCAATATTTTACTGAATTTTGGTGCAAAGAATGTTTTACTTAAAGGAGGGCATAGAAAGTCAAATTATATGCAAGACGTTCTTTTAAGCAGAAATGAGATTAAAATTTTTAAAAATAAAAAAATTAAAACTAAAAACACTCATGGAACAGGTTGTACTTTATCTAGTGCTATTACAACATTTTTATCATGTGGAAAACCTTTAAAGAAATCCTGTGAGTTAGGAATTAAATATGTTAACCAAGGGATAGGATCTAATCCTTATTATGGTAAAGGACATGGCCCTATAAACCATTTAAACTCAATAATAATAAATAAAAAATTTAGATAATGAAAAAATTTTTAACAATTCTGACCATTAGTTTATTATGGCCAAATATTGGTTTTGTAGAAGTTAGCAATGAATATTATGAAGCTTTGTACGAAGGATGTATGGAAACTGCTAAAACAAAAAATAGAGGGCCAAGTGTTACAAAAAGATATTGTATTTGTAGTACAGATTATATTGATAAACGTTTTACCAATAATTCACTGGACAAATTAATTAACGATTCAAATACTAAAGCTATGGATGATTTAATAAATAACATATCCAGCTACTGTAATAGAAAGGTCGGATCTTAAAATGAAAAATGTAGTTGTTGTAGGTTCACAGTGGGGAGATGAAGGTAAGGGTAAAATAGTAGATTGGTTATCTAGTGAAGCAGATGTAGTTGTCCGTTTTCAAGGAGGTCATAACGCCGGACATACATTAGTTATTGATAAAAAAGTTTTTAAGTTAAGATTGCTACCATCAGGTATAGTTAGAGAGGGAAAAATTTCAATTTTAGGAAATGGTGTAGTTATAGATCCCTGGGCTTTATTAGAAGAAATTAAAGAAATAAAAAAAAAGGGGATTAACGTGACGCCTGATAACTTTATGATTTCAGAGTCAGCCTCACTTATACTTCCTTTTCATCAAGAAATGGATGAAATAAGAGAAGATGCAGCTGGTAAAGGCAAAATTGGAACTACTAGAAGAGGGATCGGTCCTTGTTATGAGGACAAAGTTGGAAGACGTTCTATTCGAGTAATGGATTTAAGATCCTCAAAAAATCTCGACAATAGACTAAAAAATGTTTTGTTGCATCATAATGCGATAAGAAAAGGATTAAAAAAAAAAATTTATAAGAAAAATGATCTTAAAAAAGAATTATTAAAAATTGCTCCTGAAATTTTAAAATTTGCAAAACCTGTTTGGTTAAAATTAGATGAGTTCGGAAAAGATAGAAAAAAAATATTATTTGAAGGAGCGCAAGGAATACTTTTAGATGTAGATCATGGAACATATCCCTTTGTTACTTCTTCAAATACAGTGCCAGCAATGGCAGCTACAGGCTCTGGATTGGGTCCAAATACTATAAATTATGTATTAGGAATCACAAAAGCCTATACCACTAGAGTTGGCAGTGGACCATTTCCTACAGAACTTACAAATAAAATTGGTGAAAGTTTAGGAAAAAGAGGAAAAGAATTTGGAACTGTGACAGCAAGAAAAAGAAGATGTGGTTGGTTTGATGGTGTCTTAGTTCGTCAAACAATTAAAATTGCAGGAATAAATGCAATTGCTTTAACAAAATTAGATGTCTTGGATGAATTGGAAGAGATTAAAGTCTGCGTAGAGTACGAATTAAATGGAAAAAAAATAGATTATTTACCTGCAGTTTCTGAAGATCAATTCAATATCAAGCCTATTTATAAAACTTTCCCAGGATGGAAAAGCTCAACTCAAGGCATAAGAAACATTAAAGATTTACCTGAAAAAGCTAAAAATTATATATATGCTCTAGAAGATTTTATAGGAGCTAAGATTTCTAGTATTTCTACAAGCCCAGAACGAGATGATACAATTTTGATTGAAGATCCTTTTAAAGGTTAATTTGCAGGAAGTAAATTTTTAGATTTACTAGCGTTAATCATTGATTTTTGTAATTTTTCAAAAGCTTTAGTTTCAATTTGTCTAATTCTTTCTCTGCTAATATTATATTTTTTGCTTAATTCTTCTAAAGTTTTTGGATTTTCAGAAAGTCTACGTGCGTTAATAATTGCTTTTTCTCTTTCACTTAAAATTTTCATAGCATCATTTAGTAATTCTTTTTTATCATCATATTCTTGTTTTTGTGAAATAATTAGTTCTTGATCTAGACTATTATCGACCAACCAATCTTGCCATTCATCAGCTTCACCACTTTTAATTGGATCGTTTAAGGATTTCTCTTTGCCCATCATTCTTCTATTCATACTCACAACTTCTTTAGAATCAACATCCAATCTTTTTGAAATTTCACTAACTTGTTCATCTTTTAAATCACCTTCTTGGCCAGGAGCTATTTGATTTTTAAGTTTTTTTAAATTGAAAAAAAGTTTTTTTTGAGCAGTGGTTGTTCCCATCTTTACAAGACTCCAAGATCTTAAAACATATTCTTGTATTGAAGCTTTTATCCACCACATTGCATAAGTTGCAAGTCTAAAACCTTTATCAGGATCAAATTTTTTTACTGCTTGCATTAAACCTATATTTCCCTCAGATATTAATTCATTTACTGGCAATCCATATCCTCGGTAACCCATAGCAATTTTTGCAACCAATCTTAAGTGGCTAGTAACTAATTTGTGTGCAGATTGAAGATTTCCATTTTCTCTCCAATTTTTTGCTAACATATATTCCTCTTCTGCATCCAACATTGGAAATTTTTTAATTTGAGCTAAATACAATGAAAGACCCCCTACTGATGGAGTGGGTAAATTGCTTATAGTTTTTTCATTATTCATATTTTTGACTTATATATTAAATTTTATTTTTCAACTACAAAGATTTTTCAATAAATCCAACAATTTCTTAAAATCACTAGGTAATTCTGACTCAAAATTAATCCATTCGTTTTTGGACGGATGAATAAAGCCTAAACTTTTTGCATGAAGAGCTTGACCATTAAGAAAAGATAGTTTTTTAAAAAAATCTTCATTTATTTTTTTGAATTTTATACCTTTTTTTCCATATTGATTGTCGCCTAACAAAGAAGTTCCTTTATATTGCATATGTACTCTTATTTGATGAGTTCTTCCAGTTTCTAATTCACATTCAACTAAACTAATTTTTGGAATATCTTGTCTTTGGAATACTGTTATTGTTTTATAATTTGTTATTGCTTTTTTTCCACTGACATCACTAACCATCATTAGTTGTCTATTTTTTTTATTTCTAGAAATTAATGTTTCAATGCGACCTTGAAGTGGTCTTATAACTCCCCAAATTAAACATAAATATTTTCTTTTTATAGAATGGTCACTAAATTGTTTTCCAAGTTTTGAATGAGACAAATTATTTTTTGCAATAACCAACAAACCACTAGTTTCTTTATCTATTCTGTGAACTATTCCAGGTCTCAATTCACCATTAATATCAGAAAGTTTATTTTTATATTTATGAGCCAATGCATTGGCTAAAGTATTTTCGTAATTTCCTGCACCCGGGTGCACAACCATTCCTTTTGGTTTGTTTATAATTAGGATATCTTTATCCTCAAAATGAATATCTAGTTTTATTTTATTGGGTAGCAATTTATCTGACTTTTTAATTAATAATTCAATTTCTATTTCACTATCAATTTTAATTTTTTTTGACGGTGAGTCAGCTATTTTTTTATTTATTTTTACGTTTTTAGACTCAATAATTTTTTTAATATTTGATCTTGTTAAATGTTTTATTTTTTCTGATAAAAAAATGTCTAGTCTTTTACTATCATCACTTTTTTCCACTAAGAATTTCATTGAGTTATTCATGATTTAATTTAGATTATAGCTTAATGCGTTCGTAGCTCAACTGGATAGAGCGCCTGACTTCGGATCAGGAGGTTGAGGGTTCAAATCCTTCCGGGCGCACCATTAATTAGATTATCCATTTTTTTAATTTATCTTTATTTTGAAGAATATATTCTGGAAATGATGAATCAACCTCAACTTTTTTTAAGCTATGACCTCTTTCAAAAACGTCTTTCCCTTTTTCCATTTTCATTCTTATATTTTCTTCATTAGTAATCTTGGCTTTATTAAACTCACCATGAGCAAATGATTTTATTTTTTTTGATATATTTTCGGGAGTTTGAAGATAAGCAAAATGCCAACCACCATTTTTGATAATTTGTAAGTTTCTTATTTTATCAATTCTCCAGAAAGGATATTCTTTGAATTTTAAATCTCTTAGCCATTGAGGAGACCTAAAGTTTTTTTTTAAACAAATTTTTGATCCATGCCAGTTATTTTCTTTTAAATTGAGAAAGTTTAATTTGTACATGAACATTTTTTGAGAGAAAACTGCGTATTTATTCCTGTCGTATTCATTTAGCTTATTTAGATCAGGTATTTCATCTACGTCGGATAAAATAATTAGATCATTATCGTTAGCATTTTTTAAACCTCTCATAATGGCATTTCTTTGGTGTTGCTCTACTAAAGACTCACCTCCCTCATGGGCTTTTTTTATATTCTCAGGAGTATCATCTACCACAATATAATCTATTTTATTCTTAAATTTTTTATATCTATTAATATCAAAATGAAGTTTTTTTGATTTACCTTGATGATTTACTGTAGACTCAACTATTATAAACTTATCTACGAATTCATTTAAAATATTAAATCTTAAATCTGCTATATGATCCTCATTAAAATATTGGAAGCAGTCAAAAATTGCCATATATTTTTAATTAAAATATTTGTCTTTAGTTTTCATATAAGACTCAGAATGACCTAAATCTAGGATTTTTGAGATTTTTTTTAAAAGTTTTATTTGTCCAGATATAAGCATTAAGCTAATAAATTCTTTCTCTTTTTCTAGAATTAGTTTTTTTCCTAAATCTATCAAAAAATTTGGAATAAAAACCATATCCATTTCTACCGGAGTTCTTGTAGCGTGTGATCCTATTTTTTTCCAATCTGAAACTATATAACCTAATTTATACAAAAGATCCGTTACTTCAGTCCAAGAAGGTTCTTTTTTATACATTGGAAATATCTGAACTTCACATTTTATTAATAGAGGCCTGTAATTTTCTAAACCTTTAAGAATCTCTAACTCAGCACCTTGAGTATCAATTTTTAAATAGTCCAAAGTATTCACGTTTAGACTTTTTAGACTTGCAGATAACGTATCACATTCAACCGTTTCAGTTTTACTTACATCAAATAAATGAAAATCTTTCTCCTCAAACCCATAAATTGATAAGGATTTTTTATCTGGCTCATACATCGAAGAACTTTGAGGTCGTTTATTTAAGATATAGAGTTTTCTTACTCCTTTAGAACTCCAAAGACCTTTATTAATAGTATGTGTACTTTCTTTACCTTCCAAAGAATTCTTTAATGGATCAACCAAGATAGATTCGAAATATTTATTATATCTTTCTGGAAAAAATTTATCTGAATTAAAACCACCTTGAGCTCCAACATCTAAACCAATTAATTTTTTATTTTTAAGTAATTTTTCAACATTTGTTTGAAAATTATAAGCGTTGTTTGCGTTGATTTTCTTGTCATTAAGAAAATTTACTGCTCGAGTATTGGCTTTCAATAATTTAAGAATTAAATGCAAAGATGGAAGGATTAGTTTTGTTATACTTATTCTTAATTTTCTTAAAAACATAAAAAGTATTTTATTTTTTAGTAAATGTTGCTATACCTATTTTTTTACCTTCAATTACTGATGATGAACAATGTAAGTGAGTTCTATCAAAAATCAACATTGAACCAACTTCCCATTCATAAATCAGCTCTACTTCTAAACCTTTTAAGTTATCTATATTTTCATGTGTTAAATATTTTGCGTGTATTTCTTTATCAAATGGTTTATCGCCGTATAAGGTTAAATGCTCAGATGATCTTTTATTTTGTCCGTAATTTAAATTTTTTTTTTTCAATTCTTCAGGATCTTGAGTAAAACTAGTTGAACCTTCATAGAATCTGTTTTTAAAAATTACTGTGCTACCAATAGAGGATAGAGGAATTAGGCTTTGTTTGTAAATTTGATTTTTTAATTCAAATCCAGCATCTACGTGTAATCCAATAGGAGCATGACTTTCTTGTATAAGTCCAAAAATATCTTTACCATTTTCATCTTGAAGATTATCCATTTTAAAATCTCCAATTTCTTTTTTAAGCCTTTCACAGAATAATTTTTCTAATTTTTCATTATAGCCTTGTAGCCATCTTTTTTTGATAACATTTTGTTTTTTGTTGTGAACTGTGGTTGGGAGATCTTTATATAATTTTAAAAATTCTTCAATTTCTCCTTGATTATATAAATTCTTTATTACTTTTGGAGATGACTCAAGTTTCTTTATTTCTTTAATTCTTTCATTCATTATATATTACTCACCCATGTTTATTAATGTTCCTCTTTGTTTGGCTCCTAAATAAGAAGAATAAAAAATTATAACACCTAAAATAAAATAAACTATAGATATAGATATTGATTTAATTATGTCGAAATAGTTAACGGTATTATTTAATAGAATATTTCTCATTTCTTCAAATATATGAACCAAAGGAAGACCTTTTGCTACTACTTGCAGAGAATAAGGTAAAATTTCGATGGGATAATATATACACCCTAAAGGAGCTAAAAAAAATAAACTTGCCCATGCGATGTTCTCAAATGAGGGTCCAAATCTTAATAAACCTGATGTTACCAAAAGTCCCAAAGTAACACCAAAAAGATATAACGGTAATAATAAGAATAATAACGGCAAACCAAGTTTAAAAACTGAAACACCAAAAAGAGGTATTGCCAAAATTGCAGCAGGAACTAAACCAATAAGTGCCCTTAAAATTGCAGTTAAAGTAAGGGAAGTAATGATCTCACTTATTCTAATTGGTGCTATAAACAAATTTGTAAAATTTCTGCTCCAAATTTCTTCCAAAAACATCATATTAAAACTTATACTAACTCTAAACAGGAAGTCATATAAGATTGCAGCAGTCAAAATAATGCCTACTGAATTGCTATAATAATCTGAACTTAAAGTAAAAAATTTAGATATAAAACCCCAAAGAAAAATCTGCACAGTTGGCCAGTAAATTAAATCTATAATTCTTGGCAAAGAGTTGCTTATCAAATAAATATGCCTAAGTCCTAAGGCGTAAATCTTACTGAAGTTCATCTCTACTCCTAGCTAGTTTGAGAAACGTTTCTTCAAGATTATTTCTTCCATGTTTTTTTATTATTTCTTTACAAGTACCTCTATCTATGATTTTTCCTTTCTTCATCATTATTATACTGTCACAAAGCCTTTCAACTTCATTCATATTGTGGGAAGCAAGAAGTATAGTGACTTGATTTTTTGATCTATATTCTTGAATATAACTTCTTACAAAGTCTCCAATATCGGGATCTAGACTTGCAGTTGGTTCATCTAAAAGTAAAATTTCTGGTTTATTAATTAATGATTTAGCTAAGGATACTCTATTTTTTTGTCCAGAGGATAACTCACCAGTTTTTCTTTTAAAAAAATTTTTAATGTCTAAATCTTCAGATATTTCTAATATTCTTTCACTCAAATTTTTAACTCCGTACAACCTTCCATACACTTCTAAATTTTGTTTCACTGTAAGTTTTTTTGGCAATTCAATGTATGGAGAGCAAAAATTTACTCTAGCTAATATTTCATCTCTTTTAAAAGAGTCTAAATTTTTATTATCTATAATTATTTCACCTTCAGAAGGTTTAATTAAACCAAGCATCATACCAATAGAGGTAGTTTTTCCACATCCGTTTGGCCCTAATAAGCCTACTGTTTTATTTTTTTCGATATGAAAATTAATTTTGTCAACTGCCAAATTTTTTTTAAATACTTTAGAAAGATTTTTAATTTGAATAAACATTTAATTTGCAGCTCTTTTTAATCGATCATTTATTGCTATACCTGCACCTGAATGTGGTATTTTTACAACGTAAATTTTTTTAAATCCTTGTTTTTTTATTTTTCTGAAAGTTTTGTATAAATTAGATGCAGCTTCTTTCAAGTCTGATTTTTTACTCAGGTTGAAACAATTTGTCTTATTTTTGTATTTTTTTCCAAATGTAATTAAAGCACAATTTTTATCTGCCTTTTTTTGATTTAATAATACAGGAATACCTGGCGAATAATGTTTCTTTAGCATGCCAGGTGAACTGATTTTTGAACTTTTTTTAATAATAGTAATCTTTAAAAATTTTTTAATGGTTTTAGCTGCAATTATTCCAGGTCTTAAAATCTTTGGTTTTCCAACTAAGCTAACTACTGTTGATTCAATCCCAATCTTTGAATTTCCACTATTAATAATGATCTTAATTTTTTTTTTAAATTCATCTGAAACATCTAGAGCATTCACAGGACTTATTCCCGAAGATAAATTTGCACTAGGCATAGCCAATGGAAAATTAAGTTTTTTAAGAACTGATCTTGTAGTTCTATGGCTCGGAAATCTTATTGCAACAGTATTCAATTTTGCAGTGACAGAAGATTGAATCTTAGATTTATCTTTTTTTTTAAGGACAAAAGTAATGGGTCCAGGACAAAATTTTTTATACAATTTGTAGAAGTCACGATTAAAGATTACATCTTTATCAGCATCTTTATAATTTAAGTAATGTACAATTAATGGATTATTTTTTGGCCTTTTTTTTAGATTATATATTTTTTGTACGGCCATCTTAGAATAAGCATTTCCACCCAGTCCATAAACAGTTTCTGTAGGCAAGCCGATTACATTTCCTTTTTTCAAATTGGCAATAGATTTCCCCAGTGTTTTTTTGTTAAAAGAAAATATATTTGAATAGATATTTTTCATAATGTTATTATTATAAGACTAATGAAAAATGAAAATATTCCAGCTGAAGTTAAAAGTAAATCATTAAAAGAGGCGAGAGATGAAATTAACGACATTTTAAATAAACTTGAAAGCAAAGATGCAGATTTATCCAGTTCAATTGGAGATTATAAAAGATTGATTCAGTTGAACAATCATATTGATGAATTGTTTAAAAAAAAAGTTAAAGAAATTTCTGCAATAAAAAAAGAAATAAAGAAAAAATGATAAAAAAAAGATTAATTAAAAATGCGAAAAAAGTTGATAAATTTTTAGCTAGATATTTAAATAGGCAGGATCAATCGTTATTAATTAACCCAATGAAATACGGAGTTATCTCAGGAGGAAAAAAAATAAGGTCTACAGTTATATTAAGTGCAGGAAAAATATTTAATTTAGATCAAAAAAAATTAATTAATATTTGTGCTTCTGTAGAGTGTATTCATTCATATTCTTTAATTCACGATGATCTCCCTTGCATGGATAACGATTCAATGAGAAGAGGGAAACCATCTACTCATATAAAATTTGGAGAGGCTTCAGCTGTATTAGCAGGGAACTCTTTATTAACTCTTGCATTTGAGATTATTGCTGACAAGAATTATTCAATAAATTCAAAATTAAAAAATCAAATTATAAAATCATTAGCATTTTGCTCGGGTCACACAGGAATTGCTGGCGGTCAAGAACTTGATCTGAAATTTGAAAATAAAAACAAAAGCTTAAAACAAATCATAGTTATGCAAAAGAAAAAAACAGGTAAATTATTTAATTTTTGTCTTTATGCTGTAGGTGTAATAGCGAAAAGAAACAATAAAGAAAAAAAATTTCTAAGTACTTTAGGTGAGGAAATTGGACTCTTGTTTCAGTTTGCAGATGATTTTTTAGATGTCAAAGGATCAAGAGAATTAGTTGGCAAACCAATTAAAAAAGATAACAAAAAAGGAAAATCAACATTAGTTAATTTAATGGGATATGAAAAAGCTCATAATTATGCAAATAATCTAAAAAAAAAGATATTGCTTAAATTAAAAAAACATGGAAAAAAAGCTAAAGATTTATCAGACACTATAGAGTTTATATTAGGTAGAAATTTTTAATGACCAAATTAATCAGACAAATAAATTTTCCTGCAGATTTAAGAAAATTTAATAAGGATCAACTTAAACAGATCTCAGATGAACTAAGAGAAGAGTTGATCGATGTTGTTTCAGAAACTGGCGGACATCTTGGTGCTGGATTAGGTGTTGTAGAGTTAACAGTGGCTTTACATTATGTTTTTGATACTCCAAAAGATAAACTAGTTTGGGATGTAAGCCATCAAACATATCCTCACAAAATAATTACTGGAAGAAAAGATAGAATTAAGACTCTTAGAAAAGGAGGGGGGTTATCAGGATTTACGAAAAGATCTGAAAGTGAGTATGATCCGTTTGGCGCTGCTCACAGTTCAACTTCTATTTCATCAACTCTTGGTATGGCTGTGGCTAAAAAATTATCAAATAATAATAATAACGTGGTTGCAGTTATAGGTGATGGAGCTATGAGCGCAGGTATGGCTTACGAAGCTATGAATAATGCTGGGGCATTAAAGTCTAAACTTATTGTAGTTTTAAATGATAATGACATGTCCATAGCAAAACCTGTAGGCGCTATGAGCAAGTACCTTGCAAAACTTTTGTCAGGAAAATTATATTTTAGTCTTAGAGAAACAGTTAAAATGGTTATTTCTGCTTTCTCAAAAAGATTTAGTCAAAAAGCTGGTAAGGCAGAAGACTTACTAAGAGGGATAGTTACTGGAGGAACTCTATTTAGTGAATTAGGTTTTTATTATATTGGTCCTGTAGACGGACATGATGTTGATAATTTAGTACAAATATTTGAAAATGTTAAGAATTCAAATCATGAAGGTCCAATATTAATCCATGTTAGAACTCAAAAAGGAAAAGGTTATAAACCAGCGGAAGAATCAGGTGATAAATACCATGGAGTCTCTAAATTTAATATAGCTACAGGAGAACAGAAAAAATCTAAAGCAAACGTTCCTTCATATACAAAAGTTTTTGCTGAAACATTGATTAAGCATGCTGAACAAGATACTAAAATTATTGGAATTACTGGAGCAATGCCTTCTGGAACGGGTTTAAATTTATTTGAAAAAAAATTTCCTGATCGAACCTTTGATGTTGGTATAGCTGAACAACATGCTGTAACTTTTGCAGCTGGTCTCGCAACTGAGGGATACAAGCCCTATGCTGCGATTTATTCTACTTTTCTTCAAAGGGCTTATGATCAAGTTGTCCACGATGTCGCTCTTCAATCATTACCTGTAAGGTTTGCGATAGATAGAGCTGGACTTGTTGGAGCCGACGGCCCAACACATGCTGGCTCATTTGATATTACTTACTTATCTACTTTACCTAATTTTGTTGTTATGGCCGCTAGCGATGAATCAGAATTAGTAAAAATGATTAATACTTCTGTTCACATAAATGACCGACCTTCAGCATTTAGATACCCCCGGGGCAATGGTATAGGAGTTGAAATGCCTTCGATCAATGAAGTTTTAGAAATTGGAAAAGGCAGAATTATTAAGGAAGGAAAAAAAGCTGCAATTCTAAATTTTGGAACAAGACTAGAAGAATGCAAGAAAGCTTCAGATATATTATCTAAAAAAGGAATAGATATTACAATTATTGATGCAAGATTTGCTAAACCCTTAGATGAGAAATTAATAATGGAAGCTGCAAATAACCATGAAGTTCTAGTTTCAATCGAGGAGGGTTCAGTCGGTGGATTTGGTTCTCATGTAATGCAATTTTTATCTGATAGAGGAGTTTTTGATAAAGGATTAAAATTTAGGTCTATGATTTTGCCAGATTTATTTATTGATCAAGATACTCCAGAAAAAATGTATGAAAAAGCAGGGTTAGACAGTTTATCAATCTCCAATAAGATTGAGGAAACTTTAAATTCGAATATTATTTTAGCAAAAAATAAAAGCAAGATATCTAATTAACTACATTGTGCTCGATGCATTAAAAGATGATCAAGAATCACACAGCTTATCATTGCTTCTCCAATAGGAACTGCCCTGATTCCCACACAAGGATCATGTCTTCCTTTAACAGAAATTTTTGTATTTTTACCTTTTTTATCTATAGTTTCTCTACTAGTTAAAATTGAAGAAGTTGGTTTAACCGCAAAAGATGCAATGATATCTTGACCAGAGGAAATTCCACCTAAAATTCCTCCTGCGTGATTAGTTTTAAATTTAACTTTGCCAGCATTTTTTCTAATTTCATCAGAATTTTCTTCACCACTTAAAAAAGCTGCGTTCATCCCTGATCCAATATTGACTCCTTTAACTGCGTTTATGCTCATGAGTGCCGCAGCAATATCAGTATCTAATTTTGAATAGATAGGAGCACCTAAACCAACTGGAATTCCAGATGCTCTCAATTCAATCACAGCTCCACAAGAAGAGCCACTTTTTCTTACAGCCAAAAGATATTTTTCCCACAACTTTACAGATTGTTTATCTGGACAGAAAAAAGGATTTTTTCTAATCTCAGAGTCATTCCAATTCATTTTATCACATGACATTAATCCTAATTGAGTCACTGCTCCAACTATATTAAACTTTTTACCTATAGTTTTTTTTAAAACTATTTTTGCAACAGCTCCAGCTGCTACTCTGCAAGCGGTTTCTCTTGCAGATTGTCTTCCGCCACCTCTAAAATCTCTGATCCCATATTTTTTAAAATAAGTGTAATCAGCATGCCCAGGTCTGAATTTGTTTTTGATAGACTCATAATCTCTAGACTTTTTGTCTTCATTGTGAATTATAATAGAAATCGGTGTTCCAGTTGTCTTTCCCTCAAATACACCAGAGAGAATATTCACTTTGTCAGACTCTTTCCTTTGTGTAGTAAATTTAGACTGTCCAGGTCTACGTTTATCCATGTCTTTCTGAATATCTTTTTCAGATATAGGGATATTTGGAGGACAACCATCAATTACACAGCCAATTGCTGGACCATGGGATTCCCCCCATGTAGTAAATCTAAATATTTTTCCAAAAGTATTAAAAGACATAGTTATTTAATGTATAAATTATTTTACAGAATATATGAATCAAAAAAATGGCAAAAATTCACTTGGAATAGACAGTTGCTTTGAGGAAGCAGATAATCCTATAGATTTATTCAAAAAATGGTTTTCAGAAGCTAAGAAAAAGGAAATAAACGATCCGAATGCTGTTGCTATTGCATCAGCAGATAAAAATAACCAACCAAATGTAAGAATGGTTTTGCTAAAAGGGCTTAGTGATAAAGGTTTTGTTTTTTACACAAACTTTAATAGTAAAAAAGGAGGTGAATTAAAAAGTAATCAAAAAGCTTCAATGTGCTTTCATTGGAAAAGTTTGAGAAGACAGATAAGAATATTAGGAAAAGTTGAAGAAGTAACATCTAAGGAAGCCGATGAGTATTATAGCTCAAGGCCTTATAAAAATAAAATAGGCGCATGGGCTTCATCTCAATCTCAAGTTTTAGACAAAAGAGAAACATTTTTAGAAAAGATAAAAGAATTTGAAAAAAAATATCCTGACCAAAACAGTGTCCCTAGACCACCCCATTGGTCTGGGTGGAGATTATTACCAAATGAAATTGAATTTTGGATAGATGGAGAAGGCAGAATTCACGAAAGATTGAATTATAAAAAATTTAATGACAAATGGAGCAAAGAACTTCTTTATCCTTAAAAAGATCTATTGAGACTAAAGCTGGTTAAATTTTGTAGAATCTTTTTTTCCTCATTATCAGGAAAAATTCCTAAAGAGTCGTAAGATACATTAACAAAATATTCTGCTCTTTTTAAACTTGCTTCAATCGCTTTATATTTATTAATTAAAGCTAACGTTTCACTAAAATCATCTTCGTTTCTTTTATCTTTTTTCAAAATTTCAGATAAAAAAATTCTTTCTTCATCATTTCCTTTTTGAAAGACTATGATTAAAGGAAGAGTTACTTTTCCTTCGAAAAAATCTTTACCAATTTCTTTTCCAAAAAATTTATCTTTTCCATAATAATCAAGAGCATCATCTGCAATTTGGAAGGCAAGACCAAGATTTTTTCCATAAGATTCTAAAGCTTTTTTTTCTTTATCATTAACTTTTGCGAGACATGCTCCTGTTTTTGTTGCTGCAGAAAAAAGCGAAGCTGTTTTTAAATTAATAATATCAATATAAGTATCCTCTAGAAGATCAGCCTCTCCTTTATGTTGAAGTTGTAATACTTCACCCTGGGCGATTTTAGCAGAAGTAGAGGATAATAGTTTTAAAATTTCCAAATCTCCATCATCAACCATAATCTCAAAACATCTACTTAAAAGATAGTCACCAACTAATATAGAAGATTGATTTCCCCAAATAGAATTTGTAGTTTTAACCCCTCTTCTTAAAGAACTTTCATCAATTACATCGTCATGTAATAATGTTGCTGAATGAATAAGTTCCACACAAGCAGCAAAATTAATATCTCGATTTCCCAGTTCATAACCAGATAATTTAGCAGATCCTAAAGTAAGAAGTGCTCTTAGTCTTTTGCCGCCCGATTTAAGATGATGTTCGCTCATTTTCTCAATTAAGTTCACATCACTTTTTAATTTAATTTGGACTAAATTTTCTACTTTTTCTAACTTAGCTCCTACTAGGTTTTTAAGCTCTAAGTAGGCAGAATTAGCAGATTTTTTTAGCGGAATAACTGATCCCATATTTATAAATTATAATTGATTTTCATAATAATAAATTTTTAAATGAAACCCTGGTGACGCACCCAAAATTCAACTAGAAGTAGCGTAATAAAATAATTAAAATTTAAAATATTACTGTTATAAGAATAATTATAACAATCGTAAAAATATGTTTTCTATTTTCAAAAAAAAGACCGTTGTACCGCACGTGAGGTTAACAGGAATAATTGGTTCAGCAGGTCGATTTAGACAAGGAATGGATCTTGCTGGACAAAAAGATATTCTTAAAAAAGCCTTTTCTTTAAAGAAAATTAGCCACGTAGCAATTTCGATTAATTCACCTGGGGGATCACCTGTACAGTCTCATTTAATATATAGCTATATAAGAGAATTAGCTGACAAGAAAAAAATTAAAGTCTTAATTTTCGCTGAAGATGTAGCGGCATCTGGAGGTTATTTAATTTCATGTGCAGGAGATGAAATTTATGCAAATTCAAGTTCTATTATTGGATCTATCGGTGTTATTTCAGCATCTTTCGGTTTTAAAGATTTAATACAAAAAATAGGAGTTGAACGTAGAGTTTATACTGCTGGAAAAAACAAAAGTACTTTAGATCCTTTTTTAGAAGAAAAAGAAGAGGATATAAAAAGACTTAAAAGTATTCAACTTGAGTTACATGATGACTTCATTAAAGTTGTTGAAACAAGCAGAGGATCAAAATTGAAAGAACCCGAAAAGAATAATATTTTTACTGGTGAATTCTGGACTGGAAAGACGGCATTAAAATTAGGTTTAATAGATGGAATTGGTAATGCTGATCAAATTTTAAAAGAAAAATTCGGTGATAAAGTTGTAATTAAAAAATTTGAAAAACAAAAAGGTTTTATAGCAAAAAAACTATCTTCTTCAATTCAAGACCCAGTTGATAGCCTTGCAAATATTTTAGAAGAAAAATCGATGTGGCAAAAATTTGGTTTATAAATGCCAACTAAAAAAAAATTAAAATTTTTATCCTTTCAAGAAATCATTATGAACCTACAAAAATTTTGGGGGAAATATGGTTGTATAATTTTACAACCTTATGACCTAGAAGTAGGAGCAGGAACTTTTCACCCAGCAACTACTCTAAGATCTCTAGGACCTAAACCCTGGAAAGCAGCTTATGTTCAACCTTCAAGAAGACCAACTGACGGGAGATATGGAGAAAATCCAAATCGATTACAGCATTATTATCAGTACCAAGTTATAATTAAACCTTCGCCAGACAATATTAAACAAACATATTTAAAAAGTTTATCTACAATCGGCATTGATGTTAAAAATCATGACATACGTTTTGTCGAAGATGATTGGGAAAGCCCAACTCTGGGTGCAGCTGGATTGGGTTGGGAAGTTTGGTGTGATGGTATGGAGATAACACAATTCACTTATTTTCAGCAAATGACTGGACTAGAATGTAAACCTGTTCCAGTAGAAATGACTTATGGTTTAGAAAGATTATGTATGTTCGTTCAAGGAAAAAAAAACGTTTTTGATTTGGACTGGAACAATGAAGGAGTGAAATATAAAGATGTGTTTTTTCAAGCAGAAAAAGAATTTTCTGCGTACAATTTTGAATTTGCTAATACTGAAGCTTTATTGAAAAATTTTGAATCAACAGAAGCTGAATGTAAATCTTTATTAGATAAAAAACTTTCTTTGCCTGCTTATGATCAGTGTTTAAAAGCAAGTCATATTTTTAATTTACTCGATGCTAGAGGAGTTATTGGTGTTGCAGAAAGAACTGGTTACATAAATAGAATAAGGGAACTCGCAAAAGGATGCGGAGCACTTTGGCTAAGTACACAAATTTAATAAATTATGTCTGAATTTTTGCTTGAACTTTATAGCGAAGAAATACCTCCTCAACTCCAAATTAA
>CACIRV010000002.1 GCA_902589155.1 uncultured Pelagibacteraceae bacterium
TTATATCAGTATTATCAACTAGAAATTATGTAGAACAAATAAATAAACGATTTCACCCCACAGATAGAGGAAAATTGATATCAGCTTTTCTTGAAAAATTGTTTTCTAAATATGTCGATTATAACTTTACAGCAGACCTAGAAAATCAACTAGATGAAATCACCAGTGGAAAAATTGAATGGGTGGAAGTTTTGAATAATTTTTGGAAAGATTTCTATGAAAACGTTGGAAGAGTAAAAGAAAAAAGAACACGTGAAGTATTAGATCTATTGAATGAAAGTCTAGGAGCTCTCATATTTGATAGGGATTCCAACGATTCCATAGATAGGAAATGCAAACTATGTTCTAACGGTGAATTAAGCCTTAAAAATAGTTTTAGAGGAGGAGCGTTTATTGGCTGCTCTAATTACCCTGAATGTAAATTTACAAGACCTCTGTCAAAAGCAAAAGCTGCTGCTCAATATAATTTAGCTGAACCAAAATTATTAGGACAAAATGATTATGGTAAAGATATATATTTAAAAAATGGAAGATTTGGTCCTTATTTACAATACGAAAAAGAGTTAGAAAAGGTTGAAGAGATTCCAAAAAAAGGAAGAAAAAAGAAGAAAAAAGAAAATGATCATCTTCGAAATGTCTCAATCCCTAAAGGAATTGAAGTTGATAGTGTTAATTTAGAACAAGCAAAATTTCTTTGTTCGCTTCCAAAAGTTTTAGGACAAAATCCAGATACAGGAAAAGATATAACTTTAAATTCTGGAAGATTTGGTCCCTACTTAAAATGTGAAAATAAATCAGCAAGATTAGAAAATGTTGAAGAGATTTTTACGATTGGTATTAATCGAGCTATTACAATGATCGCAGAAGCAAAGCCTGGCCGAATATCTTCGTCAATGATAAAAGATCTAGGAGAACATCCGGAAGACAAAAAGCCTGTTAGAGTAATGAAAGGTCAATTTGGACCTTATATCAAATATAAATCATTAAATGCAACTATTCCCGAAGAAAAGGATCCAAATGAATTAACAATGGAAGAGGCTTTAATATTAATAGAAAAAAGAAAAGAATATGATAAAACAAAAAAAAGGAAAAAAAAATGAAAAAAATACTATTATTTTCAATATTTATAATTTTTACTTTCAATAGCTCAATATCTGCTGATGAATTAAAATGTAAAACATTTGATCTAAAATGCAAAAGTAAAAAATTTATAAAAGAAACAAAGGATTATCAAATAAAGGGTTTAGACAAAAGTAAGAAACAAATTGATAAAAATAAAAATCAAATTGAAAACTCTATCGAAAAAAGCAAAAAGAAATTGATCGAAAGACAAAAAAAAATAAAAGAAAAGCAAAAGAAAAAGTAAAATTGAAAAAATTTAAAGAAATAAATATCGAACTTCCTGCTCCAAAAGATCCTGTTGGTGCTTATGCAGCTAGTAAAATTATTGGAAATTTACTTTATATATCAGGACAGATCTCAACAAATGATAAAGGTCATCTAATAAAAGGAAAGATTGGAAAAGATTTAAATGTCGATCAAGGTTATGAAGCCGCAAAAAGATGTGGTTTAGCCATAATCTCACAAGTTAAAAAAGCATGTGGTGACGACCTATCAAAAGTCAAATCATGTATAAAATTAACAGGATATGTCAATTCTACTGATGATTTTACAGACCAACCTAAAGTTATAAATGGAGCCTCAGAAATTATTGCAAAATTTTTTGATAATAAAGGTTTGCATACTAGAGCCGCAATCAGCTCGAATAGTTTGCCGTTAGGTGTAGCTGTTGAAGTTGATGCAATATTTGAAATTAATTAATATCAGGTCTTCCTACAGAATAATATTTCATCTTTTTATCTTTCATTTGATCTAAATTATATAAATTTCTCAGATCATAAATTCTCAAATTGCTATTTTTATTTATCTTTTTAAAATCTATTGCTTTAAATTCATCCCATTCAGTGAGTAAAATAATTAAGTCTGCATTTTTGCAGTTATCCTTTATATTATTTTCATATTTACAATTTTTAATTTTTGAAAACTCTTTTTTTTTACCTGAAGGATCATAATAGGAAACTTTTGCTCCTCTTTTACAAAGATAAGGTATCATTTTTAGGCTTGTCGAGTCTCTCATATCATCTGTATTTGGTTTAAATGTGACTCCTAAAAAAGCTATCTTTTTATTTTTGATATTGGAACCAACTATTTTATGAATTCTTTTAGTGTGTAAATTTACTCTATTTTGATTAGACCTAATAACTGATTTAACAATTGAAAGATTTATTTTATTTTTATCTGCAATAGAAACTAAGCCTTTTGTATCTTTTGGAAAACATGAGCCTCCATAAGCTGGTCCTGCTCTTAAAAATCTGCTTCCTATTCTATTGTCAGAACCTATACCTAAAGATATATCCTCAACATTAACTCCCGTTTTTTCGCATAAATTTGATATTTCATTTATAAATGTAATTTTTGTAGCCAGAAAAGCGTTTGAAGCATACTTAATTAATTCTGCTCCCTTTCTAGATGTTGTAAAAAATTTAGCGCCCTTGCTTATTAAAGGAGTATAGAGAGTTCTCATTTTTTTAAATATCTTTTTATTATTTGAGCCAACAACTATTCTATCAGGATATCTAAAATCTCTAATCGCATCACCTTCTCTTAAAAATTCAGGGTTAGAAATTACTTCAAAATTTTTCTTTTTAAGTTTTTTAATTATTTTTTCTATTTCATCGCCTGTTCCAACAGGAACAGTTGATTTTGTTACAATAATTTTCTTGTTTTTTGTTGAAGAAATGATTTCTTTAATCGATTTATAAACGTAAGATAAGTCTACTTTAAGAGAGCCTTTTTTGGTTGGAGTGCCAACACAAACAAAAATTATATCTGAAGAATTGACAGCTTTTTTTAAATCTGTTGTAAAAATCAGTCTTTTAGCTATATAATTTTTTTTAATTAACTCATTTAAACCAGGTTCATAAATAGGTGAAATACCCAAATTTAATTTGTTTATTTTTGAAATATCTTTATCAACGCAATATACTTGATTTCCTATATCAGCAAAACACGTGCCGCTTACTAAACCTACATAACCTGTTCCTATCATACATAATTTCATAATATTATTATAATTTTGAAATTATTAAGTTTGACTTAATGTAGCTCTCAAGAGTTCCTGAGTCCAAATATTTTCCTCTAAAGATATTTCCATAAAATTTTTCGCCTTTTTCGATTAAGGTTTTGATTGCGTCTGTGATATGTATCTCTCCACCTTTTCCTTTTTTTTGATTTTTTAAAACAGAAAGAATTTTTTTAGGTAAAATATATCTTCCAATTATGGCATAATTTGATGGTGCTTCTTTCAATTTAGGCTTTTCAATTACTTCATTAATTGAGAATGAATACTTTTTTTTGTCTTTAACCCCTAAGATTCCCCATCTCGAGACTGTTCTTCTTTCTACTTTTCTAGTTGCTATTACAGATCCCTTTGTTTTTTTATGTAAAGAAATCATTTCCTTTGAACAATTTTTTTTAACAATTAAATCATCTGCAAGAAGCATCAAAAAATGTTTATCTTTTAAATATTTTTTACATTTCAAGACAGCGGCTCCTGTTCCATCGGGTTTATTTTGATATACAAATTTTATCATTTTTTGGTACTTCTTAATTCTTTTGAAAATTTCTTTTAATTTTTTGTCTTTTTTTTTCTTTTTTATTAGTTTTTTATAAAAAATATCATTGAAAAAATAATTTTTTATAGTGGGTCTGTTTTTAGGAACTATAAAAATGAACTGCTTGATTCCAGCTTCAACGCATTCTTCCATTATGTACTCTAAATTTGGCTTACCATTTAATGGTAGTAACTCTTTTTGAATTACACTAGTTAAAGGCAACAATCTTGTTCCTAAACCTGCTAGTGGAATAATTGCTTGTTTTATCATATGATTCTCTTAATACTTAATATCACTACAGTAAATAAATGAAAATATTTAAAAGTAAACATAAATTAAAAAAAGAGATTTCGAATATCAAAAATATATCTTTTGTGCCTACAATGGGTGGTTTACACAAAGGCCATATATCATTAATCAAAAAATCACAAAGTTTTGGAGCCAAAACGTTGGTTTCTATATTTGTCAATCCTAAACAGTTTAATGAAAAGAAAGATTTTCTTAACTATCCACGTAATTTAAAAAAAGATTTAAAAATATTAAAATATTTAAATACTGATTTGGTTTATATTCCACACTTAAAAGATATCTTTTCATTTAAAGTTAAAAATAAGATTTTTTTAGACAAATTTTCAAAGAAGCTTTGTGGCAGATCAAGAGAAGGTCATTTTAAAGGAGTGTTAAATATTGTTAATAGATTTTTAGAATTAATTAAACCTAGATATATTTTTTTAGGTATCAAAGATTTCCAACAATCATATTTGATTAATAAACATATATTAAAAACAAAAATTAAAACAAAAGTAATTAATTGTAAAACAATAAGAGAAAAAAATGGTGTAGCCTGCTCTACTAGAAATAATAATTTAAACTTACATCAATATAAAATTGCCTCCAATGTCATTAAGTATCTAAAAAATAAAAAAAGAATGATCAAAAAAAATCTTTATAATTTTAGACTTGCTGATATCAAAAAAGATTTAATAAAATTAGGAGTTTCAAAAATTGACTATATAGAAGTATATAATTTAAAAACTCTAAAAAAACCTAAGCATACAAGAGAAAAATTTAGAATTTTTATTGCTTTTTATCTTAATAAAACCAGGTTAATAGATAATATTTAGTTAAGAAAATAATAAGAACCTAATCCTAAAAAAGATAGAAAACCTATCACATCTGTTATCGTAGTTACAAATACGCTTGAAGCTAAAGCTGGGTCGATGTTCATTTTTTTTAAAGATACAGGAACTAGTATTCCAAATAAACCCGCTACAATCATGTTTAAAATCATAGATACACCAATTAATAAAGATAAACTTATTTCCTTAAACCAAAGATGTACAATTACTGCTGTAATAACGGCAAAAATAATTCCATTTAAAATTCCAATAATAAATTCTTTTCCAACAACTCGATTAAAGTTACTTGATGATAATTCTTGTTTTGCTATTGCTCTTATAGTTACTGCCAAAGTTTGCATTCCCGCATTTCCACCCATTGATGCTACTATTGGCATTAAAAAAGCCAAAGCAACCATTTGTTCTATTGAAGCTCCAAAATTACTTATCACCCAAGTTGCTAGTAGTGCTGTAAATAAATTTAATAATAACCAATTGAATCTTCTTTTTGTTTTAATGAGAACACTATCAGTTATTTCTTCATCACCAACACCAGCTAGCCTTAAAGCATCTTCTTCGGCTTCCTCTTGAACAACAGTAACGACATCATCTGCTGTGATCATACCTACTAATTTATTATCCTTATTAACTACACCTGCTGAAACTAAATTGTAACTTTCAAATGTATGTCCAACTTCTTCTTTGTCCATATTTACTGAAATTAAAACTGGCATTTCAGCCATGATAGAATTCATTTTTGACTCTCTGGAAGTTCTTAAGACTCTAGAGGAAGGTACCGTTCCTACAGGTTTGAAATCATTATCAACAATAAAAATTTCCAGAAATTCTTTAGGAAGATCTTTATTCTCTCTTAAATAGTCTATAGTTTGGCCAACACTCCAGTCACTAGGAACAGCTGTAAACTCTCTTTGCATAATCCTGGCTGCAGAATCTTCTGGATAACTTAAACCTTCTTCCAAGAGAAACTTATCTTTAGGTGGTAATTTTTCTAAAACTGTTTCCTTTTTATTTTTCTCTAAATTCTCTAATATTTTAATTGAGTCATCAGACTCAAGTCTTTTAATTATATTAATTATTGACTCAGTTGATAAAAGTTGAAGAACTTCGCTTTGAATAGACTCGTTTAATTCAATAAAAATGTCTGGATCTATATTAAATTCTTCTAGTTCAATTAACTTAATTCTCGTCTCATTAGACAAATTTTCTATAAGATTTGCTACATCTGACTCATGCAAATCTTTAAGTGTTTGATTGATAAATTTAATGTCAGAAGACTGAATTTTTTCAGAAAAAGTATTAATAAATTCTTTATTAAAATCGAGATTGACCTTTTTGTTTCCTGTCGATTTAACTAAAGTCATAAACACCTCTGATTGTTTTTTGAGACTAATAGTCCATAAAATGATAAATTACAAACTAAATGAGCATAGAAGTGAAAATAAGCAAAAGACCTGTTTGCTACAAATTTGCTATGAATTTTCTTCATAAGCGCGTTGAGCAAGTAAAAGCTAACAAGAAAAGAGAATTGTTATGGATTTTAGAACATCCTACTACTTATACAGCGGGTATAAGGTCAAGTAGCGAAGAGGTTGTAGATAAAAAGATTAAGATCATTAATACTAACAGAGGAGGAAAAATTACACTACATAATCCTGGCCAAAAAATTATTTATTTTGTTTTGAATTTAAATAATAGAAAAAAAAGATATTAGAAAATTAATAAGCATAATTGAGAAAAGTATTATTGAATTTTTATGGCTTCATAAAATTAAGGGAAAAAAAGATAAAAAAAACATAGGTATTTGGGTAAATAAAAAAAAGATTGCTGCTATTGGTTTAAGAGTATCTAAATGGATCGCATATCATGGATGTTCAATAAATATAAGCAATAATCTTAAACAATACCTTAAAATTATTCCATGCGGATTAAATAATCAAAAAATAACATCTGTATATAATGAAAACGGAATACTAATTAAAGATATTGAAAAAAAGTTAAAAAATATTTTTATAAAAAATATAAATAAAATTTAAAATTCTCTTTTTAAAAAATCTTCAAAATTTTTATTGTATTTAGCCTTAAAATTATATTGAGTATTATTGATCATAAATTTAATTTTATAAGCATGTAGCATCAAACTCCTACTTTTTATCTTAATTCTACTTAATTTTCTATTTATAAAATATTTATCATCTCCCACTATAGGATTGCCAATATTATAAAGCTGTTTTCTTAATTGATGTTTTCTTCCAGTAATTGGATTAAGTTCAACGTAAGAATAGTTATCAGATGACTTCAGAATTTTTAAATGAGAAATTGCTTTTTGTATTATTCTTTTATTATTTTCATATAAAATGAGATCATCTTTTAGTGTAGTTTTTAACTTTGAAACTTTGCCATGTGTTAATGCTACATACGTTTTGTGTATTTTTCTTATTCTAAAAAGAGAAGTAAACAATTGTGCATACTCTCTTGATTTAGCAACAATTAAAATACCAGAAGTTTCTTTGTCTAAACGATGAACAATATAAGGTTTCTGGTTTAAAAAGTATTTTGAATCTTTTAATATATCGATTATATTTTTAAATGATTTTGTTCCAGATTGAACAGCAATACCTGCAGGTTTATTTATGATAATAAAGTTTTCATTATTTTCTATAATAAAATCATTGTAAATATTTATTTCTTTTTTTGATGGTTTATATTTTAATATTTTAGGTCTATTATTTTCTTTAAACTTTGAAATATCATATATTTCAACTATATCGCCGTATTGTACTCTATAAGAAGATTTTACTTTTTTTTTGTTAATTTTTACTTTGTTTAGTCTAATAATTTTTTCTATTAATGATTGAGGAAGACTAATTATTTTTGCTTTAAACCATTTATCAAAACGTGTGTTTTGATAATCTTTTTCTACAGTATATGTTTTTGGCATGTAGAGCTAAAACTATTTGCTTGCTACTTTTTGATCTGCTTTTTTTTCGTTTTCTTTTTTATCAATTTTTTTTGGTTTGTCGACTTTTTTTGCTTCGGGATTTCTATCTACTAATTCAATGACAGCCATTGGAGCATCATCACCAGTTCTGAATCCTGCTTTTAAAACCCGACAATATCCTCCTTTTCTAGTACTGTATCTTTTTGATAGCTCATCAAAAACTTTAGTGACCGATTGTTTGTTTTGAAGTTTGGAAAATAGTCTTTTTTTATTACTCAATATATTTTTTTTTCCAATTGTAATTACCTTATCTACTTGAGGTTTCAGTTCTTTTGCTTTTGGCAATGTAGTAATTATTTGTTCATACTTAATAAGAGAATTAAGCATGTTTTTAAACAAAGCTTTTCTGTGTTCGCTTGTTTTATTCAGCTTTCTATAACCAATACCGTGTCTCATTAGTAATTATTTTCTTCAAGTTTTTTAGATAATTCAGCAATATTATCTGGTGGCCAATTTGGTATTTCCATCCCAAGATATAAAGACATAGTATTTAAAACTTCTTTGATTTCATTAAGAGATTTTCTACCAAAATTTGGTGTTCTTAGCATTTCTGGTTCAGTTTTTTGTACTAAATCTCCTATATAGATTATGTTATCATTTTTAAGACAGTTCATTGATCTAACTGAAAGTTCAAGTTCTTCGACTCTCTTTAATAAATTTCTATTAAATTCTGGCTCTGAAGATTTAACTTCTTTAATAATCTCTTTAGGATCTTCAAAATTTACAAACATTGACAATTGATCTTGAAAAATTCTAGCTGAATAAGCTATTGCATCTTCTGCAGCTATAGTGCCATTAGTTTCCACTGTCATAACTAATTTATCATAATCAAGAGCGCTTCCAGCTCTGGTATTTTCTACTGAAAATGAAACTTTTTTTACTGGGCTAAATAGAGAATCTATTGAAATTAATCCTAATGGGCTTTCCTCGGTTCTATTCTTAGGAGCTGCAACATATCCTTTTCCACTACTAATCATTAATTCCATGTGAAAATTTGTTTTTTCATCCAAATTGCATATAGTTTGTTCTGGATTTAAAATTTCTACTTCAGGTACAAGTGTAATATCTTTCGCTTTAACCTCTTTAGGTCCTTTTATATCTAGAATAATTTTCTTTGTACTTGTAGATGAAGATTTTATTGCTAAATTTTTAACATTTAATACAATATCCGTAACATCTTCTCTTACGCCTTTGATTGAAGAAAATTCATGAAGTACACCATCTATTTGAATAGCACTTACTGCTGCGCCTTGTATAGATGATAATAAAATTCTTCTTAAAGAGTTGCCAATAGTTTGACCAAATCCTTTTTCCAATGGTTCTGCGATAACTTTTGCAATAGTTTTATCTTCATTACTTGTAATTTCTAATTTATCAGGTTTAATTAAAGCTTTCCAATTTTTATCTATAACACTTGATGTAGTTTGCATTTATACTCTCCTTCTTTTTGGTGGTCTTGCCCCATTATGTGGCATTGGTGTTGTATCTTTTATTGATAAAATTTTAAATCCTTTTGATTGCAATGATCTTAATGCTGTTTCACGTCCAGATCCTGGTCCTTTAACTTGAACAGTTAGTGTTCTCAAACCCTGCTCATAAGCTTTTGCACCTGCATCATCTGCTGCGACTTGAGCGGCATAAGGAGTAGACTTTCTTGATCCTTTAAATCCTTTTGCTCCCGCTGAAGACCAAGAAATTACATTTCCACTTTCATCAGCTATAGAAATAATTGTATTGTTAAAGGTTGAATAAACATAAGCTATACCCGAAGATATATTTTTTTTAATTTTTTTCTTCTTTTTAAAAGTACTTTCTTTTTTAACCGGTTCTACCTTTTTCGCTTCAATTTTTTTGTCTACTTTTTGATCTTTTTTATTCATTTAAATTTGTAAGTCTATTTTTTTAGAGGAGTTAATTTTTTTCCAGCTATTGCTATTGCTTTTCCTTTTCTAGTTCTTGCATTACACTGAGTTCTTTGCCCTCGCACAGGTAACTTCTTCTTATGTCTTGTTCCTCTGTAACAAGCTAAATCTACTAAACGCTTAATATTTACTGAAACTTCTCTTCTTAAATCACCTTCAACTTTGTGGTTTGCATCAATAAATTCTCTGATTTTTAATACCTGCTCTTCAGTCAATTCGTTTACTCTTTTTGAGGAAGGTATATTTAGTTTTTCACAAATTTTCTTAGAAGAAAATGGACCGATTCCATGAATATAGGTTAAAGCTATGCTTACAACTTTATTTTGTGGAATATTGATTCCTGCTATACGAGCCATATTAAAATGAGTTAAAGTTCCAAAGCCGTATTTATATTGCCTAATTACTTAAAGTCAACTCTATATAAGGCCAATAATATCGCTAATTTCTTTATTTATTTGATCTATTGTCCTCTCCCCGTCAATCACCTTTAATAAATTCAATTTTTTATAAAATTCTATCACTGGTTCAGTAGATTTTTCATAAGTTTTATATCTTTTGATTGCTATTTCTTCTCTGTCATCAGCTCTTTTTTCTAGAGTCTGTCTTTCTAGAATTCTTTTTTTAACAGTTTCTAATGATACAGATAATTTTAAAACTAGATCAATCTTTTGATCATATTTATTAAGTAATTCATTTAGAGTTTTGGCCTGAATTAAGTTTCTTGGATAACCATCAAAAATTAATCTATCTTTATACTTGTTATTTGAAATAAAAAGCTCAACTAATTCTTTTACAATATCGTTTGAGACAAATGACCCTGAATTTATAATGGATGATATTTTTTGTCCTAATTCAGTTTTATTTTTAATTTCATTTCTTAGAACTTCTCCTGTTGATAGTTTATATAAATTGAACTTATTTACAATAAAATCGGCTTGGGTACCTTTTCCTGCACCTGGTGGGCCAAATATAATTAGATTCATAACGCTAATTATTTTCCAAATTTAGTCTTTCTAATTAATGATTCGTATTGTGAACTCATTAATCTTGTTTGTACTTGAGTCACAGTATCCATAGCGACAACAACAACTATTAAAATAGATGTTCCACCTAAATAAAAAGGAATCGGATATTTAGCAATTAGAAATTCTGGCATTAAACATACAAAGGTAAGATATAAAGACCCAACAGTTGTTAGTCTTATTAAAATACTTTCAATGTATTCTGCGGTTCTTTCTCCAGGTCTTATTCCAGGTATATACCCGCCGTACTTTCTTAAATTTTCTGCTGTTTCCTTTGGATTAAAAACAATTGAAGTATAAAAAAATGCAAAAAATATAATACCTGACGCATACAGCAGCATATACAGAGGCTGGCCTTGAGTGAACATTGAAGAAATTTTAATAGAGAGATCTGATTCAGCAAGACCAAAGTTTGTAAGAGTAATTGGTAATAATAATAAAGCAGAAGCAAATATTGCTGGAATAACTCCAGCTGTATTAATTTTTAATGGCAAATGTGACGACTCTCCGCCATACATTTTGTTTCCAACTTGTCTTTTAGGGTAATTAATTAAGATCTTTCTCATTGCTCTTTCAAAAAATACTATGAACAATACTGTAAGAATAACTAAAATAAATATTCCTACTATCATTAAAGCTGATAAAGCACCAGTTCTTCCTAACTCAAATGTTGAGGCTAAAGCTCTGGGGATTTCAGCTACTATTCCAGAAAAAATTATTAATGAAATACCGTTTCCTACACCTCTTAAAGTTATTTGTTCACCTAACCACATTAAAAAAGTTGTTCCTGCAACTAACGATATTGTAGTAATGATCTTAAACCCTAAGCCTGGTTCAATAACTAAATTTCCCGCATTTTCTAACCCGACTGACACGCCATAACCTTGCAAGCAGGCAATTAGAACAGTTCCGTATCTTGTAATTTGTGTAATTTTTTTTCTTCCAATTTCTCCTTGATCTTTTAAATTTTTAAAATAATCAGAGACACCTGTTAATAACTGAACTATAATAGATGATGAAATATATGGCATTATACCCAAAGCAAATATTGCCATCCTAGTAACTGCACCACCAGAAAACATATTGAACATTCCTAGAAGTCCCTTTTGACTTGATGCCATAATTTCTTTTAATGCCTGTGGATCTATTCCAGCAAGGGGAACATAGGTGCCTAATCTATAAACAATTAAAAGTAATATGGTAAATAAAATTCTATTTTTTAAATCTTTTGCTTGACTAAAAGCACCTGCAGTATTTAAATTTTCACTAGACATATTAAATTATTTTTTAACAATATTTAATTTACCACCTGCTTTAATGATTTTTTCTTGAGCCTGTTTTGATACAAAATGAGCAGTAATATCTATTTTTGTTTTAAGTTCCCCTGTGCCTAATATTTTTAATTTTAAGTATTTTTTATTTATAATTTTTTTATCTTTTAAGGATTTTAAGTCTAAGGAGTTCTTAAATTCATTTTTATTTTTTTCATAAATATTTTGAATTTTAGATAAATTCAAAATTGCCATATTCTTTTTATTTAACGATTTAAAACCTCTCTTTGGTAAACGTCTGTATAAAGGCATTTGACCACCTTCAAAACTTTTAATTGCCACACCTGATCTAGATTTTTGACCCTTATGTCCTCTTGAAGAAGTTTTTCCTCTACCAGATCCTATACCTCTACCTACTCTTATTTTTTTCTTATTACTTTTAACTAGGCTATTTAATTTCATTGTTTAGCCTCTCTCTTTAAAACAATATCTGATATCTTTTTGCCTCTTATTGTGGATAAAATTTTTGGAGAGTTTTGAGATTTTAATCCGTTAACACATGCTTTTAAAACATTGTGAGGGTTAGCTGAACCAAGTGATTTAGCTACTACATCTTGAACGCCCAAAACTTCACAAACCGACCTTATTGCTCCTCCAGCAATTATTCCTGTTCCAGCGGGCGCTGTTCTCATAAATACTTTTCCAGATCCATTTTTTCCCGTTACATCATGATGAAGAGTTCTTCCTTCTTTAAGAGGAATCTGAATAAGATTTCTTTTTGCAACTTCTGTAGCTTTTTTTATAGCATCTGGAACTTGTTTAGATTTACCTTGTCCAATTCCAACAGATCCTTTTTGATTTCCAACAACTACTAGAGCAGCAAAGCCAAATCTTCGACCACCTTTTACTACTTTGGTGATTCTGTTTATAGCAACTAATTTTTCTTTTATATCACTTTCTATTTTTTTATGATCTGCCATAATTAAAATTTTAACCCATTTTTTCTTAAAGTTTCAGCAAAAACTTTTATTCTGCCATGATATTTATAGCCACCCCTATCGAAGTAAACCTCATTTATATTTTTTTCTTTGGCTCTTTTAGCTAAAAGTTCTCCTATTAAACTAGATTTTTCTATTTTTTTTACCTTATTTTTTTTAATTTCTTTTTCAATTGAAGAAGCAGAAACTAAAGTTTTTTTTTGTTTATCGTCAATTATTTGAACAGAAAAGTTTTTTAATGATTTAGTAACTGAAATTCTATATCTATTAGCATTAACATCTTTAAGTTTTTTTCTATTTCTTAATTTTCTTTTAACTTTAATATTAATTTTTCTCATTATTTTTTCTTACCTTCTTTTCTTAAGACAAATTGACCTTTTTCTTTAATACCTTTAGCTTTATATGGTTCTACTGGTTTAAGGCTTGTGATATCTGCTGCTATTTTAGAAACTAGATCTTTATCTACTCCATTTATTTTTATAGTAGTTTGTTTTTCTACGCTTATTTTAATATCTTTTGGAATTTTAAAATTAACATCATGGCTAAACCCAATTTGTAAATTTAGATTTTCACCTTTAATATTTGCTCTAAAACCTACGCCATTCAGTTCTAATATCTTTTCATGTCCGGTAGAAACTCCCGTAATAGCATTGTTAATTAAACTTCTGTAAGTACCCCACATAATAGATGTCTTTTTATCAACTTTTTTATTTAAGGGTAATATTTGAAATTCGTTCTCATTTAATTTTGATGAAAATATTTTATCATTTATGCTTAAAGTCTTAGAACCTTTTGGTCCTTTAATGGTTAAGTTCGATCCTTCTATTTTAATAGAAGACTCTTTTGGTATTATTATATTTTTTTTTCCAATTTTTGACATTAAAATACTCTACAAATTATTTCCCCGCCTATATTATTCTTTCGAGCTTCGGTGTCGCTCATTACTCCCTTTGGCGTTGAAAGTATTGCGAGTCCTAATCCATTCATAACTCTAGGAATGCTATTTGCTCTAGAATAAACTCTTCTCCCTGGTTTAGAAATTCTTTTTATTTCTTTTATTACTGGATCACCTTCATAATATTTGAGGTTAATTTTTAAATTAATCTTATTATTTTCAGATTTTTCGATGTAGTAATCTTTTATATATCCTTCGTCTTTTAATATTTTTAAAATGTTTTTTCTAAAATTAGACGAGGGTATATTTATTGAATTAAGTAACCTCATTTGACCGTTTCTAATTCTTGAAAACATATCACCTATTGGATCTGTTAATGTCATAATTCTCCTACCAGCTTGATTTAGTTATTCCGGGAATTTTACCAGAAGAGGCCATATCTCTGAGAGCTATTCTCGATATTTTTAGCTTTCTGTAAACTCCGTGGGGTCTACCTGAAACTTCGCAACGATTTCTTATTCTGATCTTTGCAGAATTTTTAGGTAATTTATTTAATTTCAATTGAGCAGCGAATCTTTCTGATAATTCTAATTTTTTATTTTTGATTATCTTTTTTAAAGCTGCTCTTTTATTTGCATACTTTTTTACTAATTTTATTCTTTTTAAATTTTTTTGTATTGCGCTTGTTTTAGCCATATATACCTCAATTTTTTTTATTATTTAATGGAAAATTAAACTCTTTAAGTAATTCTAAAGTTCCTTCTTTTGTCTTGCTGCTTGTCACAATCGTTATATCTAAACCCCTTATCTTATCAACTTTATCGAAGTTTATTTCTGGGAATATAATATGTTCTTTTATTCCAAATGAATAATTACAAGAGTTATCTATACCTTTGGCTGTAAGTCCTCTAAAATCTTTTATTCTTGGAAGAGCAATATTCACCAATCTATCAATAAACTCATACATTTTATAGGATCTTAATGTCACTTTTATACCAGCGTTAGAGCCTTTTCTTGTTTTAAAATTAGATATAGATTTCTTAAATTTTGTTATTATAGGTTTTTGACCAGCTATTAGTCCCATATCTTCAACACAAGATTTCAATTTTTTTCCGTCCGAAGCATCTTCGCCAAGTCCCATGTTTAGTATTATTTTATTAATTTTTGGAACTTCATGCTTGTTTTTAAAATTAAGTTTACTCATTAATTTGGTAATGATTTCTTTCTCGTATGTTATTTTTAATCTTGGGATCATTTTTTACCTGCTATTTTTTTTTCTTTTTTATTTTGATCTAAATTTTTAACATTCGATCTGTCAATAAAACTTTCTTTAGAAACTATTCCACCTTTATTTTCTTTAGTTGGTTTCAAATGTTTTTTTATCATATTGATTGATTTAACTTTAATTTTATTTAATTTTTTATTTATCTCTAAAATCTCTCCAGTTTTTCCCTTGTCTTTACCCGAAATAATTTTTACTTGTATTCCTTTTTTCAAAATCATCTTAAAGTACCTCCGGGGCAAGAGAAATGATTTTTGTATGACCTCTAGTCCTTAATTCTCTTGTAACTGGTCCAAAAATTCTAGTTCCAATAGGTTCGCCTTTTTCATCTGTTAATACAACTGCATTAGCATCGAATTGAACTTTGGAACCGTCATCTCTATAAATTCCTTTTCTTGTTCTTACTACAACAGCTTTATGAACTGTTCCTTTTTTAACTTTTCCTTTTGGTATAGCGTCTTTAACACTTATTACTATTAAATCGCCAACGGAAGCATATCTTCGTTTTGATCCACCCAAAACTTTAATACACTCGACTCTTCTAGCTCCTGTATTGTCCGCCACCATTAATTCTGTCTGTACTTGAATCATTATTTTAATACCTGCCAGGTTTTTTTTTTGGAAACTGGTTTACACTCTATTATCGACACTTTTTCCCCTTCTTTAAACTTATTATTTTCATCATGTGCATGATATTTTTTTGATCTTTTAATTATCTTTTCATAAAAAGGATGTTTAAACTTTCTAGTCACTTCAACAACAATGGTCTTGTTGTTTTTTGCACTTGTTACTATTCCTTTTAAAACTTTTTTTGTCATTTTGAGCTCTTAATAGTTGTGTATAATCTAGCTATACTTTTCTTAATCTCATTATATTGTGCAGGATTTTCAATTTGATTATTGATTTTTTTAAACCTAATATTAAACAAATCTTTTTTTAAAGTTTGAATTTTTTTTTGAGCTTGATCTTTTGTTAGTTTTTTATCTACTTTTTTTCCCATAAAATTATCTTTTTATAAATTTGGTCTTAATAGGTAATTTTGCTGATGCTTTATAAAGTGCTATTTTTGCCACTTCTTCTGTTACTCCATCAACTTCAAAAATTATTCTTCCTGGCTTTACTCTACACGCGTAATATTCTGGTGAGCCTTTACCTTTGCCCATCCTTACTTCCGTTGGTTTTTTTGATACAGGTATATTAGGAAATATTCTAGTCCATACCTTACCGGTTCTTTTCATATATCTAGTTAAAGCAACTCTTGCTGACTCGATTTGTTTTCCAATTATCCTCTCTGGCTCCATAGCTTTAAGGCCAAATTGTCCATAATTTAGTTTTATAGCTCTTGAAGCTTTTCCATGAATTCTTCCTTTAAATGCTTTTCTGTATTTAGTTCTTACTGGTTGTAGCATTTTTAACCCTTTCTTTTTTTTCTTTTTCTATGTCCTTGGCCATTAACTCACCTTTATAAATCCAAACTTTAACACCGATGATTCCATAAGTAGTTAAAGCTTCAGCAAAACCATAATCAATATCTGCTCTTAATGTATGGGACGGTATACTACCTTCTCGTAGCCATTCTGTTCTTGCTATTTCATTTCCTGCCAATCTACCACTTAACATAACTTTAATTCCTTTTGCATTTAATCTCATTGCTGATTGCATAGCCCTTTTCATTGCCCTTCTATATGCGATTCTTTTAACTAGTTGCTGAGCAATATTTTCTGCAACTAAATTAGAATTTAGCTCGGGTTTTTTAATCTCCTTAATATTTACATTGACATCACCACCAGTAATTTTTGTTATGTTTTTTTTAATTTTCTCAATGTCAGCTCCTTTTTTTCCAATAACAAAACCTGGTCTAGAAGTGTGAATTGAAACAGTGCATTTTTTTGATGATCTTTCTATTATAATTTCAGAAACACCCGAGTTAACTATATTTTTTTTGATATAATTTCTTATTTTAAAGTCTTCAATTAAATATCTACCAAAATCTTTTTTCTTAGCAAACCAAGTTGAATCCCATCCTCTATTAATTCCTAGCCTTAAACCTATTGGATTTATCTTTTGTCCCATTATTTAGACCCCTTTTTCTCTTTTTTCTCTTCAAGTATAATTGTTATTCTACTAAATGGTTTTTTAATTGGGCTGGCTCTTCCTTTGGCTCTTGGTCTAAATCGTTTCATTACAAGTGATTTTCCAACATAAGCTTCCCTAACAAATAAATTATCAATATCATATTGATGGTTGTTTTCTGCGTTTGAAATCGCTGACTTCACAGTTTTGCTAACCTCTTTAGCTATTCTTTTTCTAGTAAATTCTAAATCTCTTAAAGCTAAATCGGCTTTTTTCCCTTTAATATAATTTAGTACTAAAGCCAGCTTTCTTGGGCTAGATCTAACATTTTTATTAATTGCCTTAACTGTTGTATTATTTTTTTGCATTATCTCCTCCGGCCTTAGCTGGTTCAGATTTAGTTGTAGTTGATGCAGCTGTTGCAGCAGCTTTTTTATCTGCTGGAGTATGACCTTTAAAGGTTCTAGTTGGCGCAAATTCACCCAGTTTATGTCCAACCATTTCTTCAGAAATTGTTATAGGTATAAAAGATTTACCATTATGTATCATAAAACTGTGTCCTACAAAGTCGGGAATAATTGTAGAATTTCTCGACCAAGTTTTAATTGGTTTTTTATTTGGAACATCTTTTAATTTATCAATCTTTTTTAATAAACTTGGATGTACAAAAGGTCCTTTCCAAACAGCTCTAGTCATATTATTTTCTTTTCTTTCTTCTTGTAATTATCAATTTATCACTTCTTTTTGGCCTTCTTGTTTTTAAACCCTTAGCAGATTGACCCCAAGGCGATACTGGACTTCGTCCTCCAGAAGTTTTACCTTCTCCCCCACCATGCGGGTGATCAACAGGGTTCATTGCTACTCCTCTTGTCTGAGGTCTTTTGCCTCTCCATCTATTTCTTCCAGCTTTACCAATTTTAATATTTTTTTGGTCTGGATTCGAAACAACTCCTATAGTAGCTGTACAAGAACTATTGACTTTTCTTGTTTCACCAGATGACAATTTTATTATTGCATAATCCCCATCGTAACCTGATAATGTTATCGAGGAACCTGCGGATCTAGCAAGTTTACCACCGTTTCCGGGTATTAATTCCACATTGTGCATAGATGTTCCAGGAGGAATATCTTTTAATTCTAGAGAATTTCCTATTTTGATTTCTGCATTTTTTCCAGACTCAATCTTATCTCCTTGTTTTAATCCCTGAGGACAAATTATGTACGATTTTTCTTTATCCTCATAAGTTATTAGAGCTATATAAGCAGTTCTGTTAGGATCATACTCAATTCTATCAACGATAGCTGAAATATTTTTCTTTTTTCTAAAAAAATCAATAACTCTGAATTTATGTTTAGAACCACCGCCCATATGTCGAGAAGTAATTCGACCGTTATTGTTTCTCCCTCCAGTAAAATTTTGTCCTCGTGTTAGAGGTTTGTAAGGAGACCCTTTCCATAATGCACTTTTATCTACGACTACTGTCCCTCTAGTTGATTTTGTATAAGGTTTAAAAGTTTTTAATGCCATATTTAAATTCCGGTTGTTAGATCTATACTTTGACCCTTTTTCAAAGTTATAATTGCTTTTTTATAACCACTTTTGTAAGATTTTTTTCCTTGCTTCATTTTAAGTTTTGCTTTTCGGTTAATAATATTGATTTTAACAACGTTAACTTTGAACAGCTTTTCAATATTCTTTTTAATAGTTTTTTTATTAGCTTTTGAATGAACTTTAAAAACAGTTTTATTTTGATCAGATAAAATTGTTGCTTTTTCTGTAATGATTGGATTTCTAATAGAGTCTATATGATTAATTTTTCTCATTTAAAATTCTTTCTTGTAATTTTTTAACTGATGAAGACGTCATGATTACATTTTTATACTTAAATAAATCATAGATATTAGCACCTTCTTGATTAATTAACTTTATGTTTTTAATATTTCTTGCTGATTTACTTATATTTTTTAAAGAGTCATTATCGGATATTATTAATGCGTTTTCTAAATTATTTTTTTCTAAAAATTTATTGAATTCTTTAGTCTTTTTAATTTCTTTTTTAATATCTGCCAAAATATGTAAGTTTTTATCTGAATTTTTTTTTGACAATGTCTGAGCTAAGGCTAATTTTCTTACTTTCTTATTAATTTTTTTAACTTTATAGACTCTTCCTTTTGGTCCATGAGCAATACCGCCTCCAATGAATAATGGGGCTTTTCTGCTTGCGTGACGGGCCCCTCCACTTCCTTTTTGTGCAACAATTTTTACAGTAGAACCTCTAATTTGATTTCTTTGTTTTGTTTTAGCAGTTCTTGGTTTAGCATGATTTAATTGCCAATCAATTACAAACTTAATCAACTTATGATTCACTTTTAATTTTATTATCTTATCTGACACTTCAATTGACTGTGATTTTGTTCCATCTATATTTAACAAAGGAAGTTTCATAATTATTTTTTACCTTTCTTTGCTTCAGCCATCTTTAATTTAGCTTCGTATTTTTCTACTATTGTTTTCTTTGTAACATTTTTAACAGACTCTCTTAAAAAAACTCTTGTGTTTTTAGATCCTGGGATTGATCCTCTTAAATATAATAAATCATTCTCTAGATCGGATTTAATAATTTCTAAATTTAACATAGTTCTAATTTTATCTCCCATATGGCCTGCCATTTTTTTTCCTTTAAAAACTTTTCCTGGGTCCTGTCTTTGACCTGTTGAACCATGAGATCTATGAGAAACAGAGACACCGTGTGAAGCTCTTAAGCCACCAAAATTCCATCTTTTCATGACTCCTGCAAAACCTTTTCCAATAGTTTTTGATCTCACATCTAAAAATTTTTTATCTTTAAATATTTCCAGACCAAGCTCATTTCCTTCTTTAAATTGATCATTATTTTCTACTCTAAATTCTTTTAATATTTTTTTCGGTTCAGTATTTTTTTTAGCAAAATAACCTTTCATTTGTTTAGTGAGCTTAGAATTTTTTATTTTAAAAAAACCAACTTTAACAGCGCTGTAGCCTCTTTTTTCTTTAGTAATTACATCTAAAACTCTACCTTTTTCAATTTTGATAACTGTTACAGGTACAGATTGGCCGCTCTTCATAAATTCACGGGTCATTCCTATTTTTGTTCCTATTAATCCTATACTCATTTATATTTTTATCTCTATATCTACCCCAGAAGCCAAATCTAACTTCATCAATGCTTCAACCGTTTGAGGTGTTGGTTCAATTATATCTATTAGTCTTTTATGAGTTCTCGACTCAAATTGTTCTCTACTTTTTTTATCAATATGAGGAGATCTTAAAACGGTATATCTTTCTATTCTAGTTGGTAAAGGTATCGGTCCTTTAACCTGAGCTCCTGTTCTTTTAGCAGTATTCACAATTTCCTCTGTAGAAAGATCGAGGATCTTATTGTCATATGCCTTTAAATGTATTCTTATATTTTGATTTTCCATAATTAAGCTAATTTTTTGGTTACTTCGTCTTGAACATTTTGAGGGACTTTGTCGTAATGACTGAATTGCATAGTATATTGAGCTCTACCTTGAGTAGATGATCTCAAGTTATTTATATATCCGAACATATTCGCTAAAGGGACTGTAGCATTTATAACTGTAGCATTACCTCTTGCTTCAGTTGAACCTACTTGTCCTCTTCTACTATTTAAATCACCAATCACATCTCCCATAAAATCTTCTGGAGTTACTACTTCAACTTTCATCATTGGTTCAAGAAGTTTTAATGATGCTTTTGTACAAGCTTCTCTAAAACACATTCTTGAAGCTATTTCGAAAGCCAAAACACTTGAGTCAACATCATGATGTAAGCCATCTAAAATTGTGACTTTATAATCTATCACAGGGAAACCAGCTAGGATTCCGCTATCTGCTACACTTAAAACACCTTTTTCTACACCTGGAATAAATTCTTTTGGTATAGAGCCACCTTTAATTTTATTTTCCACTTCTCTTCCTTTTCCAGGCTCTAAAGGTTCAACACTAAGAGTAACTTTTGCAAATTGTCCTGATCCACCGCTTTGTTTTTTATGTATGTAGGTAACTTCAGTAGAACCTAAGATTGTTTCTCTATAAGCAACCTGAGGGGCGCCAATGTTGGCTTCAACTTTAAATTCTCTTTTCATTCTATCAACAATAATATCTAAATGTAATTCACCCATTCCTTTAATAATTGTTTGACCAGATTCTTCATCTGAAGTGACTCTAAAAGAAGGATCTTCTTTTGCTAATCTTCCTAGTGCTTCACCCATTTTTTCTTGGTCAGCTTTTGTTTTTGGTTCAACAGCAATTTCGATAACTGGATCAGGAAATTCCATCGGTTCTAGTAAGATAGGTTGTTTCTCATCGCATAAAGTATGTCCTGTAATAGTATGTTTTAAACCAGCAAGAGCTACTATGTCTCCAGTTGTAGCTTCTTTTATATCTTCTCTACTATTTGCATGCATTAAAAGCATTCTTCCAACTCTTTCTGATTTTTCTTTTGATGAATTATAAACTGATGTGCCCGCTTGAAGTTTTCCTGAGTAAATTCGTATAAATGTCAATGAACCTACAAATGGATCATTTGCTACTTTAAACGCCAACGCTGAGAAAGGTTCATTATCTGCAAATTTCATTTCAACTTTGTCTTCAGAACCTAATTTAGTACCTTCAATTGAGCCTAGATCTTTTGGACTAGGAAGATAATCAATTACTGCGTCTAATAGTGGTTGAACTCCTTTGTTTTTAAAAGCTGATCCTGTAGTAATAGGAACAAAATTAAAACCTAAAGTTCCTTTTCTTATACATTTAATTAAATCAGATTCAGATGGTTCTTTTCCTTCTAAGTAAGCTTCCATTAGTTTTTCATCCTCTTCAACAGCTGACTCGACTAATTCTTTTCTATACTTGTTGGCTTTGTCTTTAAGATCTGCTGGTATATCCACGTAATCAAACTTTGCTCCTAAATCTTCATTTTGCCATACAACACCTTTCATTTTAACTAGATCTACTATCCCTTTCAAATCTGCTTCAGAACCTATTGGTAATTGTAAAACTAAGGGTTTACAGCCTAATCTATCTTTAATCATCTCAACACATCTATAAAAATCAGCTCCTGTTCTATCAAGTTTATTAATAAAACAAATTCTAGGAACTTTATATTTATCTGCTTGTCTCCAAACTGTTTCTGATTGAGGTTCTACACCAGCTACACCATCAAAAACAGCCACTGCTCCATCTAAAACTTTTAATGATCTTTCTACTTCAATTGTAAAATCTACGTGACCGGGAGTATCAATAATATTAATTCTATGGTCTCTCCAAAAACATGTTGTGGCCGCTGAAGTTATTGTAATACCTCTTTCTTGTTCTTGTTCCATCCAATCCATCGTAGCGGCCCCATCGTGGACTTCACCTATCTTATGACTTTTTCCAGTATAATATAAAACTCTTTCTGTTGTAGTAGTTTTACCAGCATCTATATGGGCCATGATGCCAATGTTTCTGTATTTGTCTAATGAATATTTATTTGCCATATTTTTTTACCATCTAAAATGAGCAAAAGCTTTATTAGATTCTGCCATCTTGTGAGTGTCTTCCCTTTTCTTAATTGCTGACCCTTTATTTTGAGATGCATCCATTATTTCTGCATATAATTTGTCTGCCATAGTTTTATTTTTTCTTTTTCTGGTAGCATCCATTAACCATCTTAAAGCTAAAGCTTGTGCTCTTTTTGATTTTACTTCAACGGGGACTTGGTAAGTTGCTCCGCCAACTCTTCTAGATCTACATTCTAAATTAGGCTTTACGTTAGTAATTGCTGTATTAAAAACTTTTAAAGGATCATCGTTATTTTTTGATTTAATTTTATCTAAAGCATCATACAAAATTTTTTCTGCAGTAGATCTTTTACCATCATACATGATTGAGTTAATAAATTTAGAAACAATTTCAGAATGAAATTTGGGATCTGGATAAACTTTTCTAACAGGTGCTTTTCTTTTTCGAGACATAAATTTATTTTGGCTTTTTTGTTCCGTATAAAGATCTTCTTTTCTTACGATTTGCTACACCTTGTGTATCTAAATTACCTCTTAAGATATGATAACGAACGCCTGGTAAATCTTTAACCCTTCCACCTCTCAATAAAACAACTGAGTGCTCTTGTAAATTATGCCCCTCACCTGGAATATAAGCTGTAACTTCAAAACCATTTGACAATCTAACTCTTGCAACTTTTCTTAATGCTGAATTTGGTTTTTTAGGAGTTGTTGTATAAACTTTTACGCAAACACCACGTTTTAAAGGTTGACGCTCTAGAGCAGGAACTTTATTCCGAGCAATTGGTTTAATTCTACTTTTTTTAATCAACTGATTAATTGTTGGCATAATAGTATTTTGAAATGAAAGTAGGGACAGCCCAATAGTGCTTGTAAGTTAGTGTTTAAGGCTACAAAGTACCTTACTTCTAACATTCAAAATGTGCCGTAAACTAGCATCGGAATGGTAAAAGTCAACGTTTAATGAGTATTTTATTTGGTTTTTGTATAGCTATTCTCCAGCTATTGGCGCGGCTTCTAGCTCTTGTTTTTTAAGTTCTTCTAACCTAACCTTATCTTGTTTTCTAGCCTCTTTATCCCAGTCAATTTTTGTAAGACCTGTGCCAGCTGGAACTAATCTTCCTACAATTACATTCTCTTTTAATCCTTCTAAAGTATCTGTTTTACCTTTAATTGAAGCATCTGTGAGCACTCTAGTTGTTTCTTGAAATGAAGCAGCAGATATAAATGAATTTGTTTGTAAAGATGCTTTGGTAATACCCAATAAAACTCTTTCAAAAACAGCAGGCTTCTTTTTATCTTTTCTTAACTCATCGTTAATTTTATTTATGTCAAGTAAGTCTATTACTTCTCCAGACAATAGCTCCGAATCTCCTGGGTCTTTAATTTCTACCCTTTTTAACATTTGTCTTACTATTGTTTCGATATGTTTGTCATTAATAACAACTCCTTGTAGCCTATAAACCTCTTGTACCTCGCTAACAAAGTATTCTGTCAATTTTTCAACACCCAAAATTCTTAAAATATCATGTGGAGCTGGACTTCCATCTAATAAATACTCTCCTTTTTTAATCTTTTCTCCTTGATTAAAGTTAACATGTTTACCTTTTGGTATTAAATAATTTGAAGTTTCACCGCTTGCAGCAACTATAGAAATTTTTTGCTTTCCTCGCACTTCTTTTCCAAACTCTATAACACCATCATTCTCAGCAATAATTGCACTGTCTTTAGGTCTTCTTGCTTCAAATAGTTCAGCAACTCTAGGTAGACCTCCAGTTATATCTTTTGTTTTTGAAGTTTCTTTAGGTAATCTTGCAAGTACATCTCCAGCAGAAATTTTTTGACCATCTTTCACTGATAAAATTGTATCTGGAACTAAATAATATCTCGCTTCATTTCCATCTGCTTTTTTAATGATCTCACCTTTATCATCTCTTAAAGTTATACGTGGTTTTAATTCGGAATTTTTTGATAATGATTTCCAATCAGTGACTGATTTAGATGATAAACCTGTTGCATCATCCAAAGTTTCTGTTAATGAACTTCCTTCTGTTAAATCCATATAGTTAACGATACCAGAAGTTTCTGCAATTACTGGTAAAGTATATGGATCCCACTCAGCTATTTTTTTTCCTTTGTCTATCATACTGCCATCTTTGAAAAATAATTTTGAACCATAATTAACCTTGTATATTGCTAATTGTCTTCCACTGTCATCTTCAATACTTAACTGAGTATTTCTGCCCATAACGATTATATTTTTCTTAGAGTCTTCTATAAGATTCTTATTAATTATATTTAATTTACCTTTTGTTTGAGAGATTATTTGTGACTCTTCTTTGATCTGAGCTGTTCCGCCAACGTGAAAAGTTCTCATTGTTAACTGTGTTCCTGGTTCTCCGATAGATTGAGCCGCAATCATTCCAACTGCTTCACCGATACTAACTAGTTTACCTCTAGCAAGATCTCTTCCATAACAAATTTGGCAAACACCTCTTGTTGATGCACATGTAATTACAGAATAAACATTTACCGATTTAACTCCAGCAGCATCAATTTTTTCACAATCAAACTCATCTATTAATTTATTTTTTTTTATAATTATTTCACCTGTAATTGGATTTTTTATATCTTCTGCTATAACTCTACCAAGAACTCTTTCTGATAAACTCACTAAAATATTTCCACCTTCGATAATTTCAGAAATAGTTACTGATGATCTCTTTTTAGGATCACATTCTGCTTTAGTTACTTGTACATCTTGAGCTACATCGCATAACCTTCTTGTAAGATATCCTGAGTTAGCAGTTTTTAAAGCAGTATCTGCTAAACCTTTTCTTGCTCCATGTGTTGAATTAAAATATTCTAATACGGACAATCCTTCTTTAAAATTAGAAATTATAGGAGTTTCGATAATTTCACCTGATGGTTTGGCAATTAATCCTCGCATACCAGCTAATTGCTTCATCTGAGCTTGCGAGCCTCTAGCACCAGAGTCAGCCATCATGTATACAGAATTAGTCTCTATTCTATCATTTTCATAAATTTTTTCTGCTGAAGAAATTTCTTTCATCATTTCGTTAGCAACAGTATCAGTGCATTTAGACCAAACATCTACCACTTTATTATACTTTTCACCTCTGGTGATTAAACCATCAGAGTACTGTTTTTCATACTCTTCTATTTTTTTCTTAGTGTTATTAATTAATTCTTCTTTAGTTTTAGGTATCAACAAATCATCTTTACCAAAAGAAATACCTGCTTTAAAAGCATGTTTAAATCCAAGAGATTTAATTCTATCACAAAAAATTACTGTTTCTTTTTGTCCACAAAATCTAAAGATAGTATCTATAACCTCTGAAACATTTTTTTTAGTCAATAATCTATTGATTAAGCTAAATTTAATATTATGGTTAGAAGGCAAAACATTTGCTAATAAAAATCTACCCGCGGTGCTAGTATATTTCTCAACTTTAGTTGAACCATTCTCATCTACTGTTTTGAAAGTGGAGATAATTTTTGAATGTAAACTAATTGATTTGCTTTCTAGTGCTTGTTCAATTTCCTCTACTCCAGAAAAAATGCCCTTTGGTTTTTTGTCCTCTTTGTCTGCTTGAGATAAATAATATATTCCTAAAACAATATCCTGACTTGGTACAATAATTGGTTTTCCATTTGATGGGCTTAAAATATTGTTTGTCGACATCATTAAAACTCTTGCTTCTAATTGAGCTTCCAAACTCAATGGAATATGAACTGCCATTTGATCGCCGTCAAAGTCTGCATTAAAAGCTGCGCAAACTAAAGGATGTAACTCAATTGCATTTCCTTCTATAAGTTTTGCTTCGAACGCCTGAACACCAAGTCTGTGTAAAGTTGGAGCTCTGTTTAGTAAAATAGGATGCTCTCTTATTATATGCTCTAGTGAGTCCCATACTTCACTTTTTTCTTTTTCTACTAATCTTTTTGCTTGTTTAATTGTTGTTGCTAATCCTAATTTATCTAATCTAGCGTACAAAAATGGCTTGAATAGTTCTAAGGCCATTTTTTTTGGCAAACCACATTGGTGCAGTTTCAGCTCCGGTCCAACTACAATTACTGATCTTCCCGAGTAATCAACTCTTTTTCCTAATAAATTTTGTCTAAATCTACCTTGTTTACCTTTAAGCATTTCTGCTAGAGATTTAAGAGGTCTTTTACCTGTTCCTGTGATTACTCTTCCTCTTCTTCCGTTATCAAATAATGCATCTACTGACTCTTGGAGCATTCTTTTTTCGTTTCTTACAATAATATCGGGTGCTTTAAGATCTAAAAGTCTTTTTAAACGATTATTTCTATTTATAACTCGTCTGTATAAATCATTTAAATCTGATGTAGCAAATCTACCTCCATCTAACGGGACTAACGGTCTTAATTCTGGAGGTATCACAGGAACAGATGTTAAAATCATCCATTCAGGTTTGTTTCCTGATGATACAAATGACTCGATTAATTTTAATCTTTTAATTGTTCTTTCTTCAGTAACTTTAGATTTAATTTCTGATAATGAATCTCTTAATTTTTTCTGCTCTTTCTTAAGATCTAAATTTACTAAGATCTCCCTTACAGCTTCCGCTCCGATTCCAGCCGTAAAAGCATCTTCACCAAATTCATCTTGAGCTTTAATTAATGACTCTTCTGATAGTAATTGGCCTTTTTTTAATGTAGTTAATCCAGGTTCTATTACAATAAAACTTTCAAAATATAAAACTTTTTCAACTTCTTTAAGTTTCATATCGATTGCTAAAGATATTCTGCTTGGTAGTGACTTTAAAAACCAAATATGGGCAACTGGACAAGCAAGATCTATATGACCCATTCTTTCTCTTCTTACGTTTGATTTGGTTACTTCCACTCCACATTTCTCACAAATAATACCTCTAAACTTCATACGTTTGTATTTTCCGCAAAGGCATTCGTAGTCTTTTACTGGACCAAATATCCTTGAGCAAAATAAACCATCCTTTTCTGGTCTAAATGTTCTATAATTTATAGTTTCAGGTTTTTTTATCTCACCATAAGACCAAGATTTAATTTTTTCTGGACTTGCTAAAGTAATTTTAATGCTATCAAAATTGTTTTCAGGAACTAAATTTTGATTATCGAAATTTTTTGTTAAATTCTTTTCCATATTAATTTAATTCAATATTTAAACCTAGGGCTCTAATTTCTTTAACCAAAACATTAAAGGACTCTGGCACACCCGACTCAAAATTGTTATTTCCTTTTACAATTGTTTCATAAACTTTAGTTCTACCAGCAACATCATCTGATTTAACTGTAAGGATTTCTTGCAATGTATAAGATGCACCGTATGCTTCTAAAGCCCAAACTTCCATTTCACCAAATCTTTGTCCTCCAAGTTGAGCTTTCCCTCCTAAAGGTTGTTGAGTAACTAAACTATAAGGTCCAGTTGATCTCGCATGTATTTTATCTTCAACTAAATGATTAAGTTTTAGCATGTAGATTATGCCAACTGTGATAGGTCTATCAAATTTTTCACCCGTTTGGCCATTCCATAAGTTTGTCTGACCAGAATTTGGAAGTTTTGCTAAATCTAACATTTTTGTAATATCTTGAGTACTGGCACCATCAAATACAGGTGTAGAAATAGGGACACCATTTGAAATATTTTCTACTAATTCCGCTATTTCTTTTTTTGTTAGTTTTGAAATAACTTCTTCATAATATTCTTTTCCATAAATATTTTTTAATTCATTTTTTATTTTCTCAATTTGAGATTCGAAATCTTTTAAATAAGTCTTAATTTTTTCTCCAAGTTCAGAACATGACCATCCTAAATGAGTCTCAAGGATTTGACCCACATTCATTCTGCTCGGGACCCCTAGAGGATTCAATACTATATCTACAGGTTTACCATTGCTCATATAAGGCATATCCTCTACTGGAACTATTTTACTCACAACACCTTTGTTACCATGTCTTCCAGCCATCTTATCACCAGGCATTAACCTTCTTTTTACAGCTACAAAAACTTTTACAACCTTCATAACTGTTGGCAATAGATCATCACCTTGTTGGATTTTTCCAACTTTGTCTTCAAATCTAATTTTTATATCATCTGAAGCGTTATCAAATTGATTTTTTAATTTTTCTAAATTTTTGTTTAATTCGTCTTTTTCAAAAGATATTTTCCAAAGATCTTTCAAAGTTAAATTTTCAAAATCGTTCTTATTCAGGGTAGTTCCAGGCTTAAGTTCTTTGTATTGCTTATTAATACTTTGATTGTTTAGTAAATCTATTGCTCTAAGTTTAATATTTCTATTTAATATTTCTTCTTCAACTTTTTTGTCTTCTTGTACTGACTCAATTTCTGCTCTTTCTATAGCGACTGACCTTTCGTCTTTTTCAATTCCATGTCTGTTGAAAACTCTTACATCTATAACAACACCAGTACTACCAGATGGTAATTTCAGAGAAGAATCTCTTACATCAGTGGCTTTTTCACCAAAAATTGATCTTAACAATTTTTCCTCAGGACTTGAAGAAGTTTCACTTTTAGGAGTAACTTTTCCAACTAATATATCTCCAGGTTTAACCTCTGCTCCAACATAGACTATTCCTGACTCATCTAAATTTCTCAAACTTTCTTCGCTAACATTTGGAATATCTCTTGTAATTTCTTCTGCTCCTAATTTGGTATCTCGTGCCATAGACTCGTATTCTTCAATATGAACAGATGTAAATACATCGTCTGTTACACATCTTTCTGAAATTAATATTGAGTCTTCAAAATTGTAACCTTGCCAAGGCATAAAAGCTACAGTTACATTTTTACCAAGTGCTAGTTCACCAAGTTTAGTTGCTGGGCCGTCAGCTATTATATCTCCTTTTTTTATTTGATCGCCAACCTTAACTAATGGTTTTTGGTTAATACAAGTATTTTGGTTTGATCTTTGAAATTTAGAAAGATTATAAATATCCACTGCAGATTGAGATAAATCGGTGACGTCGGTTGCTTTAACAACTATTCTTTTTCCATCTATCTTGTCAACTAGTCCATTTCTTTTTGCAACAATTGTGACACCTGAGTCTAAAGCAACATCTGACTCAATTCCTGTTCCCACTAATGGAGACTCTGGTTTAAGCAAAGGAACGGCTTGCCTCATCATGTTTGATCCCATTAATGCTCTATTTGCATCATCGTTTTCTAAAAAAGGAATTAAAGCTGCAGCAACAGAAACTAATTGTTTAGGAGATACATCAATAAAATCAATATTATCTCTGTTTGATAGTTCAAAATTAAGATTTTTTCTACAAGCAACTAGTTCTTCTTCAAATGATCCGTTGCTTTTAATTGGTGAGTTAGCCTGTGCTATTGTATATTTTTCTTCTTCGATTGCTGATAGGTATTTAATTTCAGATGTAACTTTTCCACTTACAACTTTTTTGTAAGGACTTTCTATATATCCAAATTTATTTACTCTGCAGTATGTAGCTAAACTATTAATCAGTCCTATATTTGGTCCTTCAGGAGTTTCAATTGGACAAATTCTTCCATAATGTGTTGGGTGAACGTCTCTTACTTCAAAGCCTGCTCTTTCACGTGTTAATCCTCCTGGACCCAACGCAGAAACTCTTCTTTTGTGAGTTATTTCAGATAATGGATTTGTTTGATCCATAAACTGAGAAAGCTGTGAAGTTGCAAAAAAATCTTTTAAAGAAGTAGTTATAGGTTTTGCATTTATTAAATCTTGAGGCATAGCAGACTCTATTTCAAGAAAGGTTGACATTTTTTCTTTAACAGTTCTTTCCATTCTTAAAAGACCTATTCTAAATTGATTCTCAACAAGTTCCCCGACAGATCTAACTCTTCTATTTCCAAGGTGATCTATATCATCAACATCACCTTTGCCATCTCTTAAGTTAAGCATAAATTGAATAATAGCCGTTATATCGTCTGTACTTAATATTGTTTTCTTATTGCTAATTTTTAAATTTAACTTTGAATTAAGTTTTACTCTACCAACTTCAGAAAGATCATAACGTTCTTTCTTGAAGTAAAGATTATTAAAAATTTCTTCAGCAACCTCAAGCGAAGGAGCTTCACCTGGTCTTAAAACTTTATAGATGTCGTTTAGGGCCTCTGTCTTGTTAGAATTTTTGTCTATCTTAAGTGTTTCTAATAAATAAGGGCCTTTGTTTATTGGATCTATGTTTACTATATCAAGAGTCTTCACATCTGTATTTATTAAACTCGCCAATATTTCCTCAGTTATATCAAAACCTGCTTTGATTATATCTTCTCCGTTTTTATCTTTAATAGTATTAGAAATATATTTTCCAACTAATTGATCATTAGAAATTAAAATTGATTGCAAACCTTTCTCTTGAAGTTTTTTTGCTATTATAAAATTAAGTTTCTCTCCTTTTAAAAGTATTTTTTTATTGTTTTTTGAGTCAACTAAATCATGGGATAATTTAATTGGTCGTTTATAATTTTCTGGATTAAAATTTGTAATCCACATTTTATTAGCAGAATTAAACGTATGCTTACTTGTAGAATAAAATGTATTAATAATTTTTTCTTTAGTAAAACCTAACGCAAATAAAATTGAAGTAATTGGTAATTTTTTTTTTCTATCAATTCTAAAAAATAAAATATCTTTAGGGTCAAACTCAAAATCAAGCCAAGATCCTCTTCCCGGTATAATTCTACAATTAAATAAAAATTTTCCACTCGCATGAGTTTTTCCTTTATCATGATCAAAGAAAACTCCAGGGCTTCTATGCATTTGATTGACGACAACTCTTTCTACGCCATTTGTTATAAAAGTTGCACTAGGAGTCATTAATGGTAAGTCACCAATAAAAACCTCTTGTTCCTTTGCCGAAAGAATTTGTTTTGTATTATTTTCAGGATCAATTTCATAAACAACTAATCTTAATGTTGCTTTAAGTGCTGCAGAGTAAGAGAGACTTCTTTGTTTGCATTCTATTACATCAAATTTTGGTTTTTCTAGTTTATAGGAAAGATATTCAAGAGTAGATCTTTCAGTTCCATCTTCTATAGGAAAAATACTTTTAAAAACTTTATCGATACCTTTTGATAATTCGCTAAGTTGATCCTCTAGGGTCTTAGACTCTAAAAATTCATTATAAGAGTTCTTTTGTACTTCTATTAAATTAGGAATTGATAAACCTTCAACAAGTTTACCAAAGTTTTTTCTTATATTTTTCTTTTGAGTAAAAGATAATTGCATTAATAATAAAAAATTTCACTGAACTTTTTAAGGCACAGTAAAATCTAGTCTTAAATTTTATTTACTTTAATTCTACTTTAGCTCCAGCCGCTTCAAGTTTTTTCTTGAATTCTTCAGCTTCTTTTTTCGCCACACCGCCTTTAATCTCTTTAGGTGCGCCTTCCACTAAATCTTTTGCTTCTTTAAGTCCTAAGCCTGTTATTGCTCTTACTTCTTTAATAACATTAATTTTTTTGTCTCCTGCTGCTGCTAAGAATAGTGAAAATTCTGATTTCTCTTCACCTGCGGGTGCTGCTGCCCCTCCAGCTGGTGCTGCTGCAACTGGTGCCGCTGCTGTTACTCCCCATTTTTCTTCTAATTGTTTCGAAAGTTCAGCTGCTTCAACAACTGTTAAAGTTGATAAATCTTCTATAATTTTATTTAAATCTGCCATGTCGGATCCTATGAATTAATTTTTTAAACTCTTTGCGCGCGCTAAATTAGCAATTTTTGAGCCAGGTGCAAGCAAAATACTCACTAATTTTTGTGCCGGAGTAGCTAAAATTCCAACAATATTGGCCCTAGCCTCCTCAAGGGAAGGTAGTGTGGCGATTATAGCCACTTCTTTTTGGTCTAAAACCTTACCATCCATAAAACCGGCTACAATTTTTAACTTATTATGGGATTTAGCAAATTTAGTTAAAATTTTTGCTGTTGAAATTGGATCGGAAGATATTGCTGCTGCGGTCGGACCAGTAAAGTATTTTTCTAAGTCTTTTACCGGAGTTTCTTTAATTGCAATTTTAGTAATTCTATTTTTAGTTATCTTAAAAAGAATACCTTTTTCTCGAAGTTGTTTTCTTAGTTCGTCTAACTCATTAACATTTAACCCCTGATATTGAGCTATCATAACTGACTCATTAGATGAAAAATTTTTTTTCATCTCTTCCACATAATTTTTCTTAGCTGTCTTATCCATCATAATTATTTTGCTTTAATTTTGTAAGAATTACCCATAGTCGAGGTTATAAAAATATTTTTTATAAATTCTCCTTTGATTGTATCAGGTTTTTCTTTTTTAACTGTATCAATAAAATGTTTGTAATTTTCTAATAATTTATCGTTCGAAAAACTTTTTCTTCCAATAGTAGAAGCTAAATTACCATCTTTATCATTTCTTATTTCAACTAACCCTGTCTTAATATCCTTAACTGCCTTGGTAATATTATTTGTAACAGTTCCTAATTTAGGGTTAGGCATTAATCCTTTAGGACCTAAAACTTTACCATGTTTACCAATTTTACCCATCATAGCGGGAGTGGATATTAAGTTTGTAAAATTAAATTTGCCTGAACTAATTATTTCAAGAAGATCGTCTGACCCAACAACTTCAGCTCCACTTTTTTTTGCTTCTTCAACTTTATCTGGTTCACATAAGACGGCAACTGTACTTTTTTTTCCTGATCCATTAGGTAATTTTATTACAGTTCTTAGACTAAGGTCTCCGCCTTTTGATTGCTTTAAATTTATTCTTAATGATACATCTATGGACTCTTCAAATTTTGTTGTTGCATTTTTTTTTACTAAATCAATTATTTCTTTTAACTCAAATTTTTTATTTTTTTCATCCGTTTTAAAAAGTGCTTTGTATCTTTTAGATCTTTTTTTCATTATTCTTTTACCTCTATACCCATTGATCTAGCCGAACCACAAATTATTTTTGTTGCTTCTTTAATATCAAAGGCATTCAAATCTTTCATTTTTTCTTTAGCAATTGCCTCAGCCTGTTTCATTGTTATTGAACCTGCAACAACTCTTCCTGGTTCACTAGAACCACTTTTTAACTTTGCGGCTTCTCTGATAAAATGAGAAGCTGGTGGGGATTTAATTATAAAATCAAATTTTTTATCTTTATATACTGTAATTACAACGGGAACAGGTTTGCCCATAAAAGCTTTGGTTTTTTCATTAAAAGCTTTACAGAACTCCATAATATTAATTCCTCTTTGCCCTAAAGCTGGACCAACTGGAGGAGCTGGATTTGCTTGACCTCCTTTAATTTGCAATTTTACATAGCCTGTTATTTCCTTAGCCATCTAATTTTTCTCCACTTGATTAAATTCTAAATCTACTGGTGTAGCCCTACCAAATATAGAAACTGAGACTTTAAGTCTAGATTTTTCTTCATCTATTTCTTCAATTAAACCGTTAAAAGATGCAAATGGACCATCACAAACTTTAACTTTTTCACCAATTTCAAAAGTTATACCTATTTTTTGATTAACAGCACTTTCAGAAACTTGGCCTAGTATACGTTTAATTTCATTATCTGATATTGGGGTAGGTTTATCTGAAGAACCCAAAAATCCACTAACTTTTTGAAGATTCTTTATTAAATGATAAATTTGCTTAGTTAATTCAACTTTTACTAACACATAACCTGGAAAATATTTTTTTTCCTTTTTGGTTCTTTTTCCTTTTTTTACTTCAGTAACTTGGTGGGTAGGAACTAATATTTCTCCTAGATTTTCTTCTAGTTTGTGTTTTTTTAATTCCTCTTTAATTAAATCAACAACTTTTTTTTCAAACCCAGAATATGCTTGAACGATATACCAATTCATAAATTAAAAATTTACAGTTAAAACTAAGTTTAATAAAAATCTTAAGATTTGATCTAAAAAGAGAAAAAAAATTGCTGCTATAGAAGCTAAAGCAAAAACCATAATAGCGCCCATCATAGTATCTTTTTTTGTAGGCCATGTTATTCTGAAAGTTTCTTGCTTAACCTCTTGAATAAATTTTAATGGATTTTTCATAACTTTTTTATTTTGGCAGGAGCGGAGGGACTCGAACCCACAACCTCCGGTTTTGGAGACCGGCGCTCTACCAATTGAACTACGCTCCTAAGCTTTTATTTAATAATCTTAGTTACTACTCCAGCTCCAACTGTTTTACCACCTTCTCTAATAGCGAAGTTTAAATTGTCATTCATCGCAATAGGGGTGATTAATTTAACTGAAAATTTTCCATCATCTCCTGGCATAACCATTTCTGTGCCGGAAGGTAAAGTTACTTCTCCAGTTACATCTGTTGTTCTGAAATAAAATTGAGGTCTATATTTAGTAAAGAAAGGAGTGTGTCTTCCACCCTCTTCTTTTTTCAAAATATAAGCCTGACACTCAAACTCAGTATGTGGTGTTATAGAACCTGGTTTGCAAAGAACTTGACCTCTTTGAACATCGTCCCTTTCAACACCTCTTAAAAGTGCACCAATGTTATCACCAGCTTCTCCACTATCTAAAAGTTTTCTAAACATTTCAACTCCTGTACAAACTGATTTTTTTGTGTCCGTAATACCAACTATCTCAATTTCTTCTCCAACTTTAATTACACCTGCTTCTACTCTTCCTGTTACAACTGTACCTCTTCCTGAAATTGAAAAAACATCTTCAACAGGCATTAAGAAAGGTTTATCTTTTGGTCTATCAGGTTGAGGGATAGTCTCGTCGACAGCTTTCATTAATTCCATAATTGCATTTTTACCTGTTGCTTCATCTTTTCCTTCAACAGCATTTAATGCTGATCCTTTAACAATTGGAATTTTATCTCCAGGAAATTTATAAGAAGTTAATAGTTCTCTAATTTCTTCTTCAACAAGATCAACTAGCTCTTTATCTTTAACTGTATCAATCTTATTTAAAAATACTACTATTGCAGGAACTCCTACTTGACGAGCTAAAAGAATATGCTCTCGAGTTTGAGGCATAGGTCCGTCTGCAGCGTTTACAACTAAAATTGCTCCGTCCATTTGAGCGGCACCTGTTATCATGTTTTTAACGTAATCGGCGTGACCTGGACAATCTACGTGAGCGTAATGTCTTTTCTCAGTTTCATATTCAACGTGTGCAGTTGAAATTGTAATTCCTCTTTCTTTTTCTTCTGGTGCTTTGTCTATTTGATCATAAGCTACAAAATTTGCACTAGATGATCCACCTGCTTCAGATAATACTTTCGTAATAGCTGCAGTTAATGTTGTTTTACCATGGTCGACGTGTCCGATTGTACCTATATTACAATGCGGTTTGTTTCGCTGAAACTTTTCTTTTGACATTTTATTTTATCCTCACTTTATATTTTAATTTTTAACTTTGGAGCGGGTAAAGGGAATCGAACCCTTACATCCAGCTTGGAAGGCTAGCGTTCTACCATTGAACTACACCCGCAATATCCAAACTTAACACGCTCTTATATCATTAAATACCTTAATTTGGTGGAGGGGGAAAGATTCGAACTTTCGAAGACCGAAGTCAACGGGTTTACAGCCCGCCCCATTTGACCGCTTTGGTACCCCTCCTAAATTTAACTACTAGGGATACCCCCTAACTTAAAAAGTATTTAACAACAAGCGTTTTATAAGCATTTGTATAATAAATGCAATCAATCATTTTTCCTTGAAATATGCTAATTATTTAAAAAAATTAGTTAAAATTATGAGAAAAACCACATTTTTGATAGTTGGCAAGCACGCTGTTGTAGAGGCTTTGAAAAACCCTTCTAGAAAAATAGAAAGGGTGTTTTTAACAGAAGATGCTCAAAAAAAGTTAAATCGAGAAAATCAATCATTTAATTTATTAAAAAATTTAAATATTTTTTATAAATCTCGAAAAGAACTAGATAATTTATGTGGCAGAGATGAAACAGCACATCAAGGCCTAGTAGCAGAAGTCGAGCAATTAGAAGAGGTTACGTTAAAGGAATTTGTTTTAAATAAAAAAAATAAAAATATTAACTTAATTGCATTAGAAGAAGTAACAGATCCAAGAAATATAGGTTCAATAATAAGAAGTGCTACTGCTTTCAATATTGATGGATTAATTGTTAAAGAAAGATCTTTTCCATCAAAAAGCAAATTACTTTACAAAAGTGCTAGTGGTGGGACTGAGCATTTAAAAATTTTTAAAGTTTCTAACATAAATACCTCATTAAAATTCTTAAAAACTAAAGAATTTTGGATTAGTGCGTTTGATGTTTCAGCAACCAAAGATTTTACTACCAATAATTGGAAAGGCAAAAATGTGCTTTTATTCGGTTCAGAAGGTTTTGGTTTGAAATCAAAAACTTTAATGCACTCAGATTTTAGATTTAAAGTAAAAATGAATAACAATATGGAGAGTTTGAATATTTCAAATACCGTTTCTGTGGTTTGTCATCATATTTATCAATCAATAAAATAAAAATAGCAGTTTATTTATATTGAGTTTTATAATATTTTGCCTTAAAGAAATCACCAAGCCCTCATAGCTCAATTGGTAGAGCAATTGATTTGTAATCAATAGGTTCGCGGTTCGAGTCCGTGTGAGGGCACCACCAACTAAGTAAATCCTAAACTTTTAAATTTATAAAAAAATTATCTTACAGAACAACAGTGATACAAGTGATGAAAATGTATTTCGTTGTGGTGTCTATGTGGTGTCCGAGATTAAACTTCTTGACCAATGAATTTTGAAAATACGTATTCACTTTACTAATTGGAATCTTACAAGTTCACTGTTAAGTAAAGCAATTTCACCTCTATCTGAATAATTAAGTCTTTTATCTATCTTTGTGCACCATATTCTTACAGCACCCTCATTTGAAGGAAAGAAATAATCATTGGAATATGCCTTAGAATTTTTCATATCTTTAGATTTATATTTAGTAATTACTTCTTCTCTAAACTTAGCTTTGGGTAAAACAATACTTAAATCCTTAATTGCATCCTTTTTCCATTTAATACATTTGTTAAATTGATCTTTAAAAATTATTGTGCCTTTAATTCCTTGTATAATATATTTTTTATCATTTTTTTTTAAGGTAAATCCTATTTGAGAGTATTCACCACTATTCACATTCACAAAAACCATATAGAAATCACTTCCTTCATAATAGTTTTTTTGAAAATTTAAAATTTGTTTTTCTCCATAAAAATTCAACAAGCTATCACCTATGCTCATTCCCTCTATCTGAAAGTCTCTAATATCGTCTGCCTGTGATGGAAATATCAAGCATATTTTTAGAATAATTATAGCTAAAATCTTTTTCATTTAAATTATTATAAAAAATAAAATTTGTGGTGTCTATATGGTGTCCGAATATAAACTTCTTGACCGATGACTCCACTATCCTTTGTTATCAATGATACAAGAAAGAATAATGTACCTTGCTTGAAGATTTGTAATCAATAGGTTCGCGGTTCGAGTCCGTGTGAGGGCGCTATCAAATATCTTTTAAACCTAAGAATTTAAGTTCTTTTTTGATTTTATCAATTGGACATAATAATAATCCATTTTGTAATATTCGAGATTTGACAAGAGGTTTTAAAATTATTTGTCTATGTTTTAAGTTATTTAATTTTGAAATATTCTTAAATTCCATTCCACCACCAATAGGTTTAAATTCTAAAACTTTTGTTTTTTTCTTGCAAAAAGCTAGCATCATCATTGCTGCACCATATAAACCTACAACATATTTTGCGCTTGAAAACATTTTTAATTGATCTGAAAAAGAATACTCTTCAGGTTTAATAGTTATAAAACCAATTGAGGTTAAATAACTTTTTATTTCATTCTCATTAACTAAAACTCGATATTCAGAATACTTCTTTAAATTATTTTTATCTATTAATTTAAATTGATCACGATTAATAAATATTTTTTCATATTTTTTTAAGTTAGATCTCTTTTTATAAATTTTATTTAAGTATTTGATTGACCATTTTTTAACCATAGTTGGTTTGTGAAAGCATGGATGAGTTGTAGCGTATATCTTATTAGCCTCAATGTGTTTATATTTTTCAGATGAAATTACATTGCTTTGATTGATGCCAAAATATGACAATGACTCTCTTTGAAACTTATATTTTATACTTGGTACATAAAATTTATCTATTTTTTTTAAATTAAATTTTTCCTGATAAATCTTAATTCTTGGTATAATATCTGTAAACCAGTGAGTAAAATTATCTCTTGCTGCCCCACCAGAAAGCAAACTTAATAAGTTTCCGTTGATTTTTTTTTTAAATTTAGGAGTTCCTTTTGATAAAACTTCATTTTTAGAAAATTTTTGCATTTTGCTATTAATAAAATCAAACTTTTTATACTGAAGCGATGCCTCTGAAATATTATTATTTTTTGATATATATGCAGTGGTGTCGTTTCCATCTGTAAAAATTCTTCCTCCTGTAAACTCAAACAACTTATATAAATTTTTATCAAGTTTTATATCAATAATTTTTTCTGAAAAATCTTTTTTTTTAAGTCTAAGCTTAGGTTTTTTATATAAAAAAAGAAATGTAACTTCGATTATCTTTTTATAAGTAAATTTTACTTTTTTTTTTAAAAAACTAAACATTTACTAAATTTCTTTTTTCAATTGTTCTAGTTTTATTTTTTTTTGTAAACTTCTATTTTTGTCGTACAAAATTTTGAATTTTATTTTTTGATTTATTTGAACATTTATAGATTTTGCATTTCTTACTTCAATATTATCTGCAACAGCACTAATAGGCCTTTTAACAGGATTAAGATTTTTAATTACTATTTTTGATTGATCGCTAACAATCTTTCCTTTCCAGCGTCTAGGTCTAAATGGACTAATGGGTGCTATAGAAATCTTTTTAGAATTTAAACTAAGTATTGGGCCATGTACTGACATGTTGTAGGCAGTGCTACCTGCTGGTGTGGAAACTAGAACTCCATCTGAAATTAATTTTTTAATAATAAATTTTGAACCACCCTTTATTGAGACTGAAGCCGCTTGTCTGCTTTGTCTCAATATAGAAACTTCGTTAATGGCTAAATATTTTCTTGTCTTTTGTTTATTAAAAACTTTCATTTCCAATGGAGAAATTGTTGTAACTTTCGATCTTTTTAAATTTTTAATGAGATTTTTTTTGGAGAATGTATTCATCAAAAAACCATAATTTCCAGAATTTATACCGTAATACAAGTTAGATAATTTTTTATTTTTTTTTAAGGTCTGTAACATAAAGCCATCTCCACCAATAACAATTACAAGGTTTGCTCTGACAAAGTTTTTATCTTGGATGCTTTTTTTAACAAATCTTTTAATTTTTAAAGATTTATTGTTTTTATCAGAAATAATTATTGGTCTATTCATTAAATTTACTTCATTCCATTCAAAATTAATATTGGGCCATTTTTTTTAACCTCAAAAGAATTTAGTCCAACTTTTTTAACAATTTTTTTAAGTTCATCTAAACTTAATGGGTTGTCATACTTAGCGCCTAATGCATCATAGGTATCCATAATTGCCCATTCTATTAATTTCTTCTTATCTTGTGGAACATTTTTTGTGTTAGTATAGTTAACACATGGTATTGGTATAGAAAACCTTACAAATTTGCTAATTATTGAGGGAAGTTTTATTTTAATAAAAGTATCTATATTAAAATAATAGGGAATATAAAAATTAACAATTTTAAATAATGTTTTAGGATCTAGTCTTTTAGTAATTGGTCTCCAAATACTCTTACTAGTTGGATGATATGTTTTAGCATAGTGATCAATTGAAATTTTACCACCCTTTTTCCCAAGTTCAAAACAAGATTTATAAGTATCTAGTAAATTTGGTGTGTGTTGTGCAACTCCGTAACAAAGAACATAGTCAAATAAATTGTTTAAAAACTCTAAATTATTTAATGACGATTTTATAAAAATTATATTGTCTGATTTATTGTTGATTGCATTAACGTATATTGCATTTGACATTTCAACAGAAAATACATAACAACCTGCAGCTAGTAATATCTCTGTGAACCTTCCTGCTCCACTTCCTAGTTCAATAACTACTTTATTTTTCATATCATTTACATTCCATTTACTAGAATCAAATAATCTATTTTTTGTTAAAGGAAGTCCGGTGTGAGAATCAAATTGTGTTAAGGGAAATTTGTTCCATTGCAATCCAAAATTACCGGAATAATCCTTAGTTCTATTATCAACATAAACATTTTTTTCTTTGGTAAAGAATTCATTATTGTCTAAAATTTTTTTTATATTGAAAAAGTTATCTTTGTTCATTTATTTGGTGCCCTCGGCCAGACTCGAACTGGCACTCCCAAAAGGGCAAGGATTTTAAGTCCTTTGTGTCTACCAATTTCACCACGAGGGCACGTCGTTCTTTTTGTTGTTATTGTTAGTATATTAATACACAAGTGTTTTAAAGAAGTAAAAAACAATTATTTTCCGTTTCTATCTCCTAGTCTACTCCTAGTTCTTCTATATTTTATAGGATCAAATTACTTAAAATTTATTTAATAGATTTTTTTAAAACGATTGAGAGTATTTTAAATTAGCTTGAATTCCACTTGTATCTTGAGTTGTATGTAGTCCGTCAAGTGCAACTGAAAATTTACTATTTTCAGAAAAATTGTAATCGTAGTTTAAACCTGCGGATACACTAAGTTCAGTCTTTAAATCATTATTCTGAGAATAAGATCCTTTTGTTCCATTTACATAAAAAATTTGAACATTATCATATATTATTGTTCTGGCATCAGCTATCCAAGACAAATAAAGACTCTTTTTATCATCTTTTAAAATTTGATATTCGTTACTTAAAGCTATGGATCCATTATAAACATCTCTATCTTCCCATTTGTAATATTTGCTTTCCTCATGAGACGGCGTATGTGAGTAACCAAAATTAAAACTTAGATCAGGTAGTAAGCTATTAAAGATTATCTTTTTTCCAATTAAAGCTTCATAACTCAAATATTCATCAGATATATCCAGTAATCCAGTTGATGTAGTATTAGTTAAAATGTTTCTGTCGCTTTTATTAAAGCTAGCTCCACCTAAAAGATATATCTCTGAATTTATCCCTTCGCTGATTTCAATTTTATCAAAATTCATTCCTGTTAAAAAACTAAACTTATCAATATCATGGTTTTTAGAAATATTTTGCAAACTGGTCTCAAAAGAAAAAATTAAAGTTTTATTATTTGAAATGGGCTCAAAGATGTTTGCCCCTATACCTATTTTTTCATTATCGAGTGCTAAAGTACTTTTATCTCCATCTCTTTTTAAGAAAGAAGTTGTGATTTCACCCCATCCCTTTTCCATTTCAACATATTCATCACTTTGTTGATATCTTACAAGAGAATTTCTTACACTTAATGATTTATATCCTAGTTCCTCATCTACCATTTCATTTCCGCCTTGACCAACAGATCCTGCTGAACCTTTCACAACTGGATTACCGTCTAAATCCTGCAAAGTGTAAGTTCCATTTCCGGTAATAACATAGTAATACCCTTGCCCAGCACCATGTTGTAACCTTATAGTATGACCTGAATCAGCTACATTAATTTTACCAATTACTTTTCCTGAATCTTTTAGAGTTACAGTCACTCCACTTCCAGCTATTCCAATTGCCCAATTTTCTGGACCTGCTTTATTTTCTATTTTTCCACTGTTAGTCAAAGTTGCGGTGTCCTCGGAAGCAATAAAAACCGTTGCTTGTTGTAAAGCAGTTGCGGAGGAATTATTATTATATATATGACCCCCAACATTATTTATAAGAGTCATATTATTAGTATCGTCTTCAGATTTAACTGCATTATTATTAGTTGTGCCTGAGCTAACAGCTTCGGAAAAGATCTGTCCTGAGTTATTAATTGTTACATTATCACCCGTTCCTGAATTTTCTGTAAGAGTAACAGTGTTAGTGTTACTTTTTATTATTCCTCCAGAATTATTTGTTACAGTAGAGTTCTGAGCATTTAATAAATTAATTGCTTTCGAACCACCAGAACTAATAGTTCCTGAATTAGTAACAGTTAATCCATCCTGGTCTTTTCCTTGAACTGTATTATGAGAAGTAGCCGTAATAGAAGAGCCAGAGTTAATTGTTAGAGTTGCGTCACCTTGTTCATTAATATTGACTGGTGCTTGTCCAGATCTTGACAGAGTTGCAGAATCCGTAATTGTTAATGACGTATCATCTGCATTATAAACTTGTTGAGTTGTTGAATCGCTACTTATAGTGTTTGATCCCGTTATATTTGCAGCATTAACTTGCCTTAACGAAATCAAATAAATTAGAATTAAAAACAGCTTTAAAAATCTCATGTTGTCTTTTTTTAGCTTTTAGAAATAATTTAGTCTACTCAAATTTTTCGTATAATTAGGCTACTTCCATATTTCTCTTATTGTAATATTATCTTTATTTATCAGTGTAGCTTTGTAATTATTATCTTCTAACAATTTATTGATAGATTCTATTGAGATGTGCTTTGGTATCATTGTTGGATGTTTTTCTAACATAATCTTAGGTTTAAAATTTTTCAAAGTCTCTTTCATACCTTCTAGCACGTCATGCTCAGCACCTTCTGTATCAATTTTAATAAACTTTGGCTGTAGAGACATGCTTTTAACTAAACTATCTATTGTTGTAGAATTTATTTTTACCTTATCTTTTAGATCATCTTTATTAACTTTATCTATATCTAAAAAACAAGGATGTCCCCATTCATCGTGTGCTATCACAACTTCTTTTCCATTATTAATAGGATTCGTTATCACTGAGTATTTATTATACTTAAAAAGTTTTTTTAAAATAGATAGATTATCATATAATTCATTATGAGCTGTATGATCAGGTTCACAACTAATAAAATTAGCAGAATTATTTGCTTTAGGAGATAATAGAAAAGAATAAAAACCTGTAAATGATCCAACATCAATCATATCGCCTCCATTATAATTTTCATAAGCAAAATTAGCTTCTTCAAGTAAAGATTTGCTCTTCCAAGTTTTTATCATTTTGTGGATTCGTAAATTCACATTATAATTTTTTTCATCCCATAATGTAGTTTTTATTGGTATTTTATTAGTCAAATTTTTTTGAAATCGATAGAAATTTGGGAATAATTTTTTAATTGCAAAAGACTTTTTATTTTTCATTTAGTGATCTTATCAAATTAATTTCTATATGTATTTACTCAATTTAAGTGTTTTGTATATATTAATTTTAATATAAGAGCATTGAATAAATAGTTTATTCATATTAAAAATAATCAAATTCAATGAACTATAAAATTAAAAATTTAATTTTTGTTTTAAGCATTCTCCTAAGTTTTATTATCTCTATTTTATTTTGGAAAAATTTTGCTTTAGAATATAGCAATATAGGAAATGTGATAGGTTTCTACTCAGAAAATACGATCAGTGAACGAAATAATCTAATACACTTTATTTTCTTTACAGGTTTCCCAATTATAGTCTTTTTTATTTTAATCAAAGAATTTTTTTACAAAAACATAAGTTTGACGAATTTATTTTGTATAAGCGTAGATGAAAAACAAGATAAAAATACTTTTTTATTAATTGTTTTATTTATTTCTATATTAATTGTAACAATAAACTACTTAGCAACAGATTTATTTGTAAATTCTTTAGATTATTTTCATGAGGGCTTAACACTCAGTATGGCTTTTAACTATTATAAAACTGGCCTGATTTGGGAGGGTTCTTATTTATCTAATAGTATATTTAGTGACATATATACTGCAATTATTCCGTGGAAAATTTTTGATAGTATCACAATTGGATCTTATAAAGTTTTTCATTATTTTTTAAGATATTTAACTGAAATTTTTCTTGTACTTTTTATTTATAAATTTTCATTTATTTTTAATTTTAAAAAAAATACTCAAATAATTTTTTTTGCAATAATTACTTTAATCTTGTTAAAACTAAACAGAGATTTAACAGAAATATTTTATCCTTTTAGATATCGAGATATACCAATTTTTATTTTACTTTATTTAGCTATTGATTTTATTAAATTTGAACATCGAAAAATATTTACTCCACTTTTCTTAGGATTTTTTTCTACCCTTGCTATGTTTTGGAGTCTTGATAGAGGGATTTATTATCTTATTAGTTTGGTGATCTTGCTATCTCTAGCAATGATAAGAAAAAGATATTTAGCAAGCTCTTTACTAACAGCAGGAATATTTTTGTCTTTTTTATCTTCCTATATCTTTTTTGGTCCCTCAGAGATTAGGAGTTTCATTTATAATTCAATGAACATTCTTAAAGATTTTGATCTTTTTGCTGGTTCACCTTATCCAACGCTATTTGATTTTGAGAACAAACATTCATCAAGAGGAACTATAAATTTATTTGTCATTATATTTAACGGATTTTTGATTTCTTTAATTTTATTAAGCAACAAATTTAAATTAACAAATAATTCAAAACAATATTTATTTTTCTTTTTTATTGTTTCATGCTTAATTTATAAAAGTGCTTTAAGTGTACCAGATGGATATCATATGAAACAATCTATCTTTTTTAGCAAAAGTCTTTTAATTTCTTTATTATTTTTTTATCTTGTTCAAAAAAACTATTTTGATAATTTAAAAAAATTAAGATTAGTTACATATATATTGTTAGTTTTATTTGTGTTAAAAGATTTAATAACTATTAATTACTCAAATATCCTATCTTTTAAAGAAAGAAACATTAATGTTGTTAAAAAAGAAGACGATTTTTTTTTAGAAAAAAAATATATAGATTTAAAAAATTTTGTTTCAAAAAATTACAATCTAACTTGTGTTCAATTGTTCTCTTACGACGTAATATTGCCGTACTTGTTGAAAAAGGAAAATTGTACAAAGTTTAATTTTTTATATGTAGTTTCTTCAAATACAATACAAAATAAAATGATTAGTGAGCTGAAAGAAAAAATGCCAAACTTTATTTTTTTTAATAAAAAATATGATTTTTTAAATTTAAAACCAGTTGAGTATAGATTTCAAAAAGTAGCTCTTTTTATTAATGAAAATTATATAATTGATAAAAAAATAGATAATTGGAGTGTATATAAGAAGAAGTAAGTTATCGCTTTAATTTATTTTTCAATTTATAAATTTTATATAAACCTACCAGGGATTTAAAAATTTCTTTAAAAGTGACTGAACTTTCTCCTCTCGTCCTATTAACAAAAGTAGACTCAATTTCTTTAACATTGAAGTTATTATAATAAAGTTGAACTAGTATTTCTGAAAGAATAATAAAACCATCTCCTACTTTTCCACAATTAGTAGTTACATGTTTTGCCGCTTTATTTGAATAAATTCTAAAACCATTAGTGTAATCAGTAATAGGAACTTTTAAAATATTTTTAGCTAAATTATTTGCAAAAAAAGAAAGTAATTTTCTTTGTAGAGGCCAATTTATAATCTTACTTTTCATCAAATATCTACTAGAGATCAACAAATCAATATCTTCATTCAAAAAATAATTTAAATTACTAATTATCTCATTCGGTTCATGAGATAAATCTGCATCCATTTCTATTAAATATCTACAACTAAAATTTTTTAAGGCATAATTCATGCCTACTATTACTGCTGAACCTCTTCCACTTTTTTTATCTCTATGTATATAGTGAACATTTTTATACTGACGTATAATTTCTTTAATATCTTGATCGGGTGAGTCATCTACTATTATAATCTTGATATTGTTTGATAGCTTAAAAATTTTTTCTAATAACAGTCCTATATTATTTTTTTCATTAAAAGTAGGTATTATAATATTTAGTTCCATATAATTAATTTACTAAGTAATTGTACAAACTTACAAATATATATATTTTTATTACATAACTTATACAATATAAACTTCATATGAAAAAAATTTTATTTTATAACTCTGGTGGAGGTCTTGGAGACTCAATTCAATTATTCACATTAATACTGAGCCTTAAAAATCACTTTAAAGAATCGGAATTTTATTACCTTGGAGCTCATGAGAATCACTTTCAGGGAAAACTAAAAGAGTTTAACATTGGTATTAAAACTTTAGATCTGGGTTTAAAATATTTTGGTTTTAGATGGTGGCACTTTCTTGCAGCTAAAAGAAAATTTATTAATCAAAATTTAGAAAAAATAGATCTGATAGTCGACTTACAATCTAAATTAAGAAATACAATAATTTTAAATAAAATACCACATGAACATTTCTATTCATCAACTTATGGTTTTAAGTTTTGCACGAGAAAAGCAGAATATACTTCAAAAGATCACCTTGAAAACATAAGTAATTTTCTAAACACTAATATTAAAATCTTAAAATTTAATAAAAATAATTTAGACGAAAAATATAAATCTGAGGCAAAAAGATTGTTGCCAGATAATAACTATATAGGATTTTCATTAACTCAAGGTAATGTATATAGAAAAAAAAGTTGGCCTATTAATAAATTTATGGATCTTGCTACCAAGATTTCTGAAAAAAATAAAATACCTGTTTTTTTTATAGAAAAAAATGAAACTGAATTAATTGAAAAAATAAAATTTAAAATACCAAAAGCATTATTCCCTGAGTATCACTCAAATATTTCATGCCCTGCTCTGGTGACAGCATTATCTTCTAGATTAAGTTTAGCTATATCAATTGACAATGGAATTATGCACATGATGAGTTTAGCTAATGTTCCTATGATTGTTTTATTTGGTCCTACAGATTCAGAAAAATTTGCACCAAAAATTGATAAAATTAAAATTGTAGATAGTAAGAAAATCTATAAATCTAATAACATCAACACAATAACAGTACATGATGTTTATAGATTGATTTAAATTTTCAATATTTCAATTTTTTTTAATCTAACCAGCTTAATTAAATCCTTGTTAACACTTTGTAACTTTATTTTTGAAGTAGATCTACTTACAATTGAAACTCCTATTTTTCCTAATCTAAAAAAAGGATAGCTACCTATATCTACAAATTTTTTATATTTTTTTTGAATGAGACCTAATTTTTTTGAAATATTACTCTCAACTGTAAAAAGATTTAATGTTTTACTATGTACCTTTGAGCCCTTAATTAGGTATCGCTTACAATTTTCAATCATTGAATTCAAAATAGAAGGTACACCAGGTAAAGAAATAATATTTTTAACAATAAACCCTGGGGCAGCACTTGAAGGATTATAAATTAAATTTGCTCCTCTTGGCATTTTAGCCATTTTTTTTCTACCATCATTAAATTTTGATTTACCGTAATAGTTTTCTAAAATTTTAAAAGCTTCTTTATGATACTCATATTTTACTTTAAAAGCCCTCGAAATTGACTTTGCAGTTATATCATCATGTGTTGGGCCTATCCCTCCAGTTGTAAAAACGTAGTTAAAATTTTTTGATAGTTCTAATATGTTTCTAACTATTACTCTCTCTAAGTCGGGAATGATTCTTACCTCATTTACTGAGATTCCACATTTTGAATTCAACCAACTTGATATAAATGAAACATTTTTATCTTGTGTTCTTCCTGATAGTATTTCATTGCCTATAACTAAAATTGCAGCATTTACTTTTTTGTTTTTTTTCTTCATAGATTGATAATTATATATGTACTTTGAGAATAAATTAATATCAGGAATTTTTGTAAAGAGATACAAGCGTTTTTTTGTAGATGTGCTGATTGGAAAAAAAATTATAACTGCTCATTGCCCAAATACAGGGTCAATGCAAGGTCTTTTAATAAAAGGAAATAAAGTCTGGTTAAGTAAATCAAATAATCCAAATAGAAAGTTGAAATATACACTTCAGATTATTGAAGACGATAATTCAAAAGTTGGGGTAAATACTCATCAAACAAATAAAATTTTCTTAGATGCGCTGGAAAATAATCGGATAAAAGAATTTAATAAAAACATTAAAATTAAACCAGAAGTAAAATTTGGTGAAAATACTAGATTTGATTTTTTGATTACTGATAAAAATTATAAGGCTTTTATAGAAGTAAAAAACGTAACTTTAGTAAGAAAACCTAAAATAGCAGAATTTCCTGATGCTATAACATCTAGAGGAACTAAACATATTCATGAATTGGTCAAAGCTAGTAAAAAGGGTTACGAAATTTATATTGCATTTATTGTACAACGTGAAGACTGCGATCAACTTAGTATTGCAAAAGATATAGATCCAGAATATTCAGAAATACTATCTAAATCTGTTAAAAAAAAACTAAACATACTCTGCTATGATTGTAAATTTTCAACAAAAGGAATAAAACTAAATAAAAAAATAAAATTTAGATTATAATGAATGTAGATATAAAAGAGTCTTTTGAAAAAACTAGGGTAGCTGGGTCAATTGCAGCGGGTGCACTTGACGAAGTAGTTAAGATAATTAAGCCAGGTATTACTACAAGTAAAATTAATGATTTATGTTATGAGTTTATAAATGACCATCATGCCTACTCTGCACCATTATTTTATAGGGGCTTTCCTAAATCATGTTGTACTTCTGCAAATCATGTTGTGTGCCATGGTATTCCATCGAATAAAATTTTAAAGGAAGGAGATATACTTAATGTAGATGTAACTGTTTATAAAGATGGTTGGCATGGAGATACAAGTAGAATGTTTGAAGTTGGAAAAGTATCAGTAAAAGCAAAAAAGTTGATAGAGACAACTTACGAGTCAATGATGAATGCAATTAAAATATTAAAAGAAAATGTTCAATTGGGAGATATTGGCGCTACTATACAAGAACATGTAGAGGCAAACGGATGTTCAGTTGTTCAAGATTTTTGTGGACACGGTATTGGAAAAAAATTTCATGAAGAACCTACTGTTTTACATTATGGCAAAAAAGGAACTGGAGAAAAAATAAAAGCTGGCATGATTTTTACTATTGAACCCATGATAAACCTAGGAAATTATGAAACAAAAATATTAAATGACGGATGGACTGCAGTTACAAAAGATAAATCTTTATCAGCACAATTTGAACATACTGTTGGTATAACTAAAGATGGATACGAAATTTTTACTCAGTCAAAAAAATTTAGTTAATCTATTAAAATGATTGAAAGATATTCTAGAAAAGAACTGAAAGCAATTTGGGAAGATTATAACAAATATACTATCTGGCTTGATATAGAATTAGCTGCTGCAGAAGCAATGGAAAAGCTTAACATTATTCCAAGAGGAGTTGTTAAAAAAGTTAAATCAAAAGCAAAAATTAACGTTAAAAGAATTTTAGACATTGAAGATAAAGTAAAGCACGATGTTATTGCGTTCTTAACTTCTATTTCTGAAAAATCTGGTAAAGAGGCAAGATATCTCCACAAAGGCATGACGTCTTCTGATGTGTTAGACACTTGCTTCAATTTGCAATTAAAACAATCAGGTGAAATTTTATTAAAAGATATTGATGAGTTATTAAGATCTATAAAAAAACAAGCGATCAAACACAAATTCACTTTATGTATTGGGAGAAGCCATGGGATACATGCTGAGCCAATTACTTTTGGTTTGAAGATGTTAACTTTTTATCAAGAATTCTTGAGAAATAAGAAAAGATTAGAAAACTCAATTAAAGAAATATCTACTTGTGCAATTTCTGGTGCAGTTGGAACATTTGCAAATGTAGATCCTAGAGTAGAAAATTATGTTGCTAAAAAATTAAAACTAAATATAGAGCCTGTCTCAACACAAATTATTCCAAGAGATAGACACGCACAATTTTTTTCAACACTAGGTATTATTGCAAGTTCAATAGAAAGATTTGCAATAGAAATTAGACACCTTCAAAGAACGGAGGTTCTTGAAGTAGAAGAATTTTTTGGAAAAAAACAAAAAGGTTCTTCAGCAATGCCACATAAAAAAAATCCAATATTAAGTGAAAATTTAACCGGTCTTGCAAGGTTAATAAGATCGAGTGTAGTTCCAGCATTAGAAAATGTTGCTTTATGGCATGAAAGAGATATTTCGCATTCAGCTGTAGAAAGAAACATTGGCCCAGACTCAACAATAGCTTTAGATTTTGCTCTTTATAGATTAAGCAATGTTGTAAAAAATTTAAATATTTATCCTAAAAATATGTTGAAAAACCTTAATATTTCAAATGGTATTTTTTTCTCGCAAAGAGTTTTAATAGAATTAACCAGTGTTGGATTTACTAGAGAAGAGGCTTATAAAATAGTCCAAAAAAACGCTATGAAATCTTGGAATGACAATTCTCCTTTTTATGAAAACATTGTTAATGATAAAAAAATTACAAATAAAATACCTGTTAATAAGCTTAAAAAATTATTTAATTTTAGTTATCATACTAAAAAAATTAATATAATTTTCAAAAGAAGTTTAAAAAGATAAATCAAATATGAATAAAAAAAATAAACTGTACGAAGGTAAAGCAAAGATTATCTACGAGACAAAAGATAAAGATTTAGTAATTCAGCATTTTAAAGATGACGCGACTGCTTTTAATAATTTAAAAAAGTCAAAAGTTGAAGGCAAAGGGGTTTTAAACAATAGAATCTCAGAATATATTTTAACAAATCTAGGCCAATGTGGAATAAAAACACACTTAGTTAAACGACTTAATATGAGAGAACAACTAATAAGAAAAGCTGAAATATTTCCTATAGAATTTATAGTAAGAAATATTGCAACTGGTTCTTTAACTAAAAGATTAGATATTTCAGAAGGAACTGTATTGGAGAAACCATTATTAGAATATTGCTATAAAAAAGATGAGCTTCAAGATCCTCTTATTTCTAAAGAACATATTTATTCTTTTGGTTGGGCAACTGAAAATGAAATACAAGAAATAGATAAAATAACATTAAGAATTAATGACTTATTACTTGGAATGTTCAGAGGTATAGGAATTAAATTAGTAGATTTTAAGATTGAATACGGAAAGATTTGGAATAAAGACACGGAAGAAAAAGAAATTGTCCTTGCCGATGAAATTAGCCCTGATACTTGCAGGCTATGGGATGTAAAAACTGAAAAAAAATTAGATAAAGATAGATTTAGAAAAGATTTGGGAAATATTATTCAAGGATATCAAGAGGTGGCTAGAAGATTAGGTATAATGCCAGAAGAAACAAATATCAGTGAAGTTAATTTTGGCAAAACAACCTCAATTAAATTTAAAAAAAAATAAATTGAAATTTTCAGTTACAGTTACATTAAAAGAAAATGTGCTAGATCCTCAAGGAAAAGTTGTACAAAACACTTTGCAAAACCTTGGAGTGGAAAATTTAAAACGCATCAGACAAGGAAAATACTTTGAAATAGAGTTAAATGACAATGATCCACAAAAAGCAGAAAAAAAAGTTGATGATATGTGTAAAAAACTTTTAGCTAATTTAATCATAGAAGACTACAAAGTAAATAAGATTTAATGAATTCTTCAGTTATTGTTTTTCCTGGCTCAAATTGCGACAGAGATATAGCAGTCGCTTTAGAAAAAATGCAGTTTAAAAACCAAATGGTTTGGCATAAAGAAACTAAACTTCCCAAATCAGATTTAATCGTTGTTCCAGGTGGTTTCTCTTATGGTGATTATTTAAGATCAGGTGCTATTGCAGGTAAATCTCTAATAATTAATGAAGTTATAAAGTCAGCTAACGAAGGTTGTTTGGTTCTTGGAATTTGCAATGGATTTCAAATATTAACAGAAACAGGAATGCTGAAAGGTGTTCTATTGAGAAATAAAAACTTAAAGTTTATTAATAAAGATGTAAACATTAAAGTAATTAATAATGATACTAAGTTCTCTAATAAATATAAAAACAATCAAGTGCTAAAAATTAACATTGCACATAATGAAGGTAATTATTTTACAAACCCCAATCATTTAAAGGAGCTAAACGATGAAAACCTAATAGCATTTAAATACTGCGACAATAATGGGATCATAAATAAAAGCTCTAACCCTAATGGTTCTTTAGAAAACATTGCTGGAATATTTAATTCAAAAAAAAATATTTTAGGTATGATGCCCCATCCTGAGAGAATGGTTGACAACTTAATTTCTAACACAGATGGTGTTAATCTATTTTCAAGTTTACTTAATTAAAAAAAATGAAAATTACTGATCAAGTTGTAGAAAACCATGGTTTAAAAATAGAAGAATACACTAATATTAAAAAAATCCTAAAAAGAGAACCTAACTTGTTAGAACTAGGAATTTTTTCTGCTATGTGGAATGAACACTGCTCTTACAAATCCTCAAGAAAACATTTAAAAAATTTACCTACTAAAGGGAAACATGTTATCCAAGGTCCTGGTGAAAATGCAGGGGTTATCGATATTGGTGATGATGATGCAATTGTTTTTAAAATAGAAAGTCACAATCACCCTTCTTATATTGAACCGTATCAAGGAGCAGCAACCGGTGTTGGTGGAATATTGAGAGATGTGTTTACAATGGGTGCGAGACCTATAGCGCTTTTAAATTCTATACATTTTGGGTCACCAGATCATTTTAAAACAAAAAGTTTGTTACATGGTGTTGTCTCAGGTATTGGAGGATATGGAAATTGTATTGGAATACCGACTGTTGCTGGAGAAACAAAATTTAATAGCACATATAACGAGAATATTCTTGTTAATGCCATGGCTGTTGGGCACGCAAAAAAAGATAAAATTTTTTATTCTAAAGCAAAAGGTTTAAACAAATCTGTAGTTTATGTTGGATCTAAAACAGGCCGTGACGGAATTCATGGGGCTTCGATGGCTTCTGCTGAGTTTGATGAAAACTCTGAAGAAAAAAAACCCACTGTTCAGGTTGGAGATCCTTTTACAGAAAAATTATTAATGGAAGCCTGTTTGGAGTTAATGAAAGATAATTCTATTATTTCTATTCAGGATATGGGTGCAGCTGGGCTTACTTCTTCTAGCGTTGAGATGGCTTCAAAGGGTGAATTAGGAATTGAAATAAATCTTGATAAAGTTCCTTGCAGAGAGGAAAATATGACTCCTTACGAAATGATGTTGTCAGAAAGTCAAGAAAGAATGTTAATAATTCTTGAAGATGGGAAAGAAAAACATGCAAAAGAAATATTTAAAAAATGGGATTTGGATTTTGTTATAATTGGAAAAACTACAAATACAAACAAGCTAGTTCTTAAATATGATAATATTATCAAAGGAGAAATTCCAATAAACGCGTTAGCATCCAAAGCGCCTATTTATGATAGAAAATGGATTAAGAAAAAACTAACTAAAAGTAAAGTAGACATTAAAAAATTAAAAAAAATTAAAATTGAAGAAGCTTTAATTAAAATTCTATCTTCAGCAAATCATTCAAATAAAACATGGATCACAAGTCAGTATGATCAAATGGTTATGTGTGATACTGCTCAAAAATCCGGCTCTGATGCAGCGATTATAAGAATACATGGAAAAGAAAAGGCTATAGCAGTTTCTGTAGATTCTTCAGCTAATTATTGTAAAGCTCACCCAAAAAGTGGAGGTAAACAAATTGTTTGTGAAAATTGGAGAAATTTGATTTCTGTAGGAGCGCGACCAATTGCGATAACCAATTGTTTAAATTTTGGTAATCCTGAAAATCCAGAAGTCATGGGTGAATTTGCTGAGTGCTTATTAGGTATAAAAGAGTCATGTGAATTCTTAAATTACCCAGTAGTATCAGGAAATGTATCATTTTATAATGGAACTAATAGAAAAAATATTTATCCCACTCCAGTAATTGGTGGGGTTGGGTTAATATCAAAATTTAAAAAGCCAATTAGCCATCAATTTAAAAAAAATGATAGTAATATACTTTTAATAGGAAAAACTTTTGGTCATTTAGAGCGAAGCACTTTACTTGAAGAAATTTACTTAATTTCAGATGGTCAACCTCCAGAAATAAACTTAGTTAATGAGAAAAATAATGGAGAAAGTATTCTAGGAATAATAAAAGATAATTTGGTAAATTCTGTGCATGATGTGTCAAATGGAGGTTTAATCATTGCTTTAGCGGAAATGTGTATGGGTTCTATTTATGGTGCTAAAATTAATAAACCAAAAAAACTAACAAATTTATTAAAATATTTTTTTGGTGAAGATCAAGGTAGATACATATTAGAAATTGACAAAGGCAATTTAGAAAAGGTAGAAAAAATATTAAAGAATAACAATATATTTTATGAAAATATAGGATCTACACAAAAAGATTATTTTGAGATTCAGGGAGAATTAAAAATAAATATTAAAGAATTATATAAAATTAATAATCAATGGTACAATAACTATTAATGGCTTTACCAATAGAAGAAATAAAAAAACTAATAATTTCATCAATCCCTGATGCAACGATCGAAATTAAAGATCTCATGGGTGACAATAATCATTATTCAGCTAATATTAAATCTAAAATGTTTAATGGTTTAACTAGAATTGAGCAACATAAACTAGTATATAAATCTTTAAAAGGTAAAATGGGAAATGAATTACACGCACTTTCAATTACTACAGAGGAGAAATAATGGAAATTAAAGAAAAAATTAAAAACTTAATTGATACTAACGATGTATGTTTGTTTATGAAAGGTACACCTGAGTCACCTCAATGCGGTTTCTCTATGGCTGTTTCAAATGTACTTAAACATTTAAAAGTAAATTTTAAAGGCATCAATGTTTTAGAAGATGAGAGTTTAAGAAATGGAATAAAAGAATTTAGTGATTGGCCTACTATACCTCAATTATATATCAAAAGTGAATTCATTGGCGGTTGTGACATAGTAAAGGAAATGTTTGAGAAAGGTGAACTTAAAACTAAACTTGAGGAAAAAAAAATTATTTAAATGCGTGAGTATATTTACAAAATTGTAATATTTGCTGTTGCAATAATTGTAGTTTTTGAATTCACAATTGGAAAAGAAATTTCTCAAATTAATGAAAAAGTGAATTACTTCACCTCATCTGATGGCAGAAAAGAAATCATAGTTTCTTTAAAAGAAGAAATAAGAAAAGCTAATAAGAAAGAGAACTATTTAGATGAAGATGAAAGAGTATTAATTAGGGATTTTATTTTGAAAATTAAAAAAGAGCTGGACCTAAATTAATCACATTTAAAAATCTTAGCCATAATTAAACTTTCTTTAGAAAAATTAATTTGTATTCTTTCATTATGGATATTCTTGCAATTATTAGGTAATCCTTTGTTTGTGCTTCTCTCCGACAATGCTACATAAAAAGGCCTAGTATTCTTTTTATGTAAATCCTGAAAAGGTAAAAAACAAATATCTTTATTTTCAATAAAGTCTTTAATTCCTCGATTTCTGTTAGAAATAATACATTCATTTGATTTTATATTTTTGAAGTTAAAAAAATAAGCAATTTTTTTTGATGATACTCCCCAATAATCCAGTTCAAATTTATTATTCACTTTTGTAAAGTGTGTTAGATTATTCAACCATACATAATTATAAGGAAATATTTTTACATTCTGAAATAAAAAAAATATTATAAAAAGTCCTATAAAAGAATAAGAAATTTTTTTTGGTAAAATAAATATAGATGTCAATGAAATAATAAAAATTAAAGGTACAAGAAACATTACTTGTCTTATCTCATCATATAAATTCACATTAAATAAAATTAATAAGAAAACTATCAATAAAATTGAACTTAGTATTGAGCCAATAATTATTCCATTAAGAGTAGATTTAAAAAAAGATTTTTCATTAAGTATTAAATAAATAAGTCCAAAAAGAATAAGAACTGGTAGTTTAAAGAATAACCAAATAGGTAAGTAAGATGATGGTAAATTTTGTGCTTTCATACATTCACCCAGAGTTACTGTGCAAGCTGTTTGTATATGTTGACTCATCATCATAATTGCATTTATTACCTTTAAAGGATCACTCCAATAAGATGGGCTTAAAAAATAAAATAGACTTAAAGTTAAAAGAAAGAACAAGATTATTTTTTTGTAGAACAATTTAAAGAAACTAAAATAATTAGATTTAGATATGTTTATCGTTAAAATAAAAAATATCAAATACTCTACAAAAATCAAAACACCTGTGATTCTAATTGACAATAAATAAGCACTTAAAATAGCTAAAATGATAAAATATTTATCTTTTATTTTTTTTTCTTCATAAAAATTTCTAGCAATATTAACTATATAGAATGTGCAAATTAACCAAACAGACAAAAAAGGTATGTCTTTAATATTAAAAAAACTATGCCCCAACAGATACGGATAAGTTAAATATAGAACAGTACATAAAGATGAGTAATTTTTATTATTAGTAATAATGAAAATAATTTTTCTAAAATAAATACCTGATAAAGCAAAGAAAATAAATACTGAAGGGTGTTTTAACAATATTGGTTTTGACTCTAAAGATACATAGTCGAAAGTAAAAAAAATTTTTAAAATATAATCTACTGGTAATGATAAAAGATGAAAACCGGAACCGTAATATAGATTAAGTCCTTCAAGTGGATTTAATTGATAATCCGTACCAAAAAAAATATCTAGAATTTTTTTCTTATTAGATTCACCTACAAAGAAATTATGATACTCATCATGTGTAATACCAACGTTTAAAGATAAAAAAATTCCACCAATACTATAAAGGAATAGAAAATAGTAAAAAAAATTTTTTTTAAAATTTAAAATTTGACTCACTTTTTAATTATATACGAAAAGAATTTCTTTTTATATTTTATCTAGAATAGTATTCTATAACAAGATTTGGTTCCATTATAACGGGATAAGGCACTTCTGAAAATTTTGGCACTCTAACTAACTTTGCTGTCTTATTTTTGTCATCCAGTTGAATATACTCTGGCACATCCCTTTCTTTGCTTTGGAGAGCGCCATCTATAAAAGTTAGTTTTTTAGATTTTTCTCTAACCTCAATTAAATCAGTATCTTTAACCAAATAACTTGAGATATTAACTTTTTTTTTGTTAACTCTAATATGACCATGGTTAATCATTTGCCGAGCAGAAAAAACAGTTGTGGCAAACTTGGCTCTATAGATTACAGTGTCTAATCTGCTTTCAAGTAATGCAACCAAGTTTTCAGTAGTATCGCCCCTCTTTGCTAATGCTCTTCTGTAAATATTTCTAAACTGTCTTTCATTTATATTTCCATAATAAGCCTTAAGCTTTTGTTTAGCTTGTAATTGAATTCCATAATCTGTTGGTTTTCCTTTCTTGCTCTGCCCGTGCTGCCCGGGAGGATATGCTCTTGAGTTGAAAGGACTCTTTGGTCTACCCCATAGATTTGCTTTTAACCTACGGTCAACTTTATGTTTTGATTTAAGTCTTTTAGTCATATTTAAATGATGAGTGTTTACAAGATTTCAGGGGGTATTGTCAATTATGGTGAATATTTTTTTTACTTAGAGAACTAATAATACTGGCTAAAATCCTTAATTCTTTGTCGTTAGGTTCTAATCTATAAATTAGATTGTTAATATTCATTAACATAGAGTGTTTTTTTTCGGGAGGTACAAAAAAACCTTTTTTTTCAAGCAATCCTTTAAGATGAGATAAAAGTGATGAAATTTTATTTTTAGAAGAAATTTTAATATTTTTACTGCCTTTTCCAAACTGCTTGAAATTAATAAGTTTAAAAAGTTCATAACATATTATCGTTAAAGAATGTGACAAGTTTAATGATTTAAATTTTTTTGAAGTTGGAATTTTTAATACGAAATTTGATAAAGATAAATCTTCGTTTGATAAACCAGATGCTTCAGGACCAAACATAAGCCCAAATCGTGCATTAGTTTTTGATTTTATCATTTTTAAAAATTGGTCGATAGAAATATGTTTCTTATTGATATCTCTTTGTCTTGCACTTAATGATACAACTATATCAAAATCACTTATTGCATCAGAAGTTTTATCAAAAATTTTAGCTTTTTTAATTATATCATATGCTCCAACAGATGTAGCTTTCGCTCTATTGTTGGGCCAGGATTGTTTCGGTGAAATTATATGAAGTTTTGAAAATCCAAAGTTTTTTAAAGATCTTGCGCATGCTCCAATATTCTCACCGATTTGCGGTTTTACTAAAATAAAACCAATCTTATTTTTCATTTAGATTTGCTGGGGCTTTTTCTTTGTATAGTTTATAGTCTAGACTATCTATTAACGCTTTAAATGAGGCTTCAATAATATTTGGAGAAACTCCAACAGTAAACCAACTAACTCCTGTTTTGTCTGTGCTTTCAATTAAAACTCTAGTAGTCGCTTCTGTTCCAGTATTTAAAATTCTTACTTTATAATCTAATAATTTTAAATCAGAAAAAAAATTGTAATATTTTTCAACTTTTTTAAAATTTGATCTGATGGCATTATCTAGTGCGTTAACTGGACCATTCCCCTCACCATTACATTCAATATTTTTTCCATCAATTAAAAAAACAACATTTGCTTTAGTTTTAATTGTATCTGTTTTAGCAACACTGACATTATAGCTTTTAACTTTAAGATATTCAGGAACCTTTCCTAAAAGTCTATTAGCTAGAAGTTCAAAGGAAGCGTCTGCTCCATCATAAGAATATCCACTAAATTCCCTATCCTTTACTTCATCTAAAATTTTTTGGACCTTAGGATCTTGTGAGTCTATTTTTACTCCATATTTTTCTAATCTAGATAAAATATTTGATCTTCCAGCTTGATTTGAGACGATAATGTTTCTGTGATTACCTACCATTTTAGGGTCAACATGTTCATAAGTCTTAGGATCTTTTTTTACAGCTGAAACGTGCAAACCACCTTTGTGTGAAAAAGCAGAGGCTCCAACATAAGCCATATTTTTATTTGGCTTTCTATTCAGAATTTCGTCTAAAAGTCTTGAGCATTCTGTTAACGAAGATAACTTTTCTTTTTTAATCCCAATTTCAAACTTATCTTTAAATGATTTTTTTAAAAATAATGTAGGAATTATTGACATTAAATTGGCATTACCACATCTTTCGCCTAAACCATTTATGGTACCTTGAATGTGTCTTGCGCCTGCCTCGACAGCTGCCAAAGAATTTGCTACTGCATTTTCTGTATCATTGTGAGCATGAATACCAAGATTTTTCCCTGGAATTTCTTTTGATACTTTAGATACAATTTCTTTTATCTCGTTTGGCAAAGTTCCTCCATTGGTGTCACAAAGAACCAACCACCTAGCTCCAGAGTCGTATGCTTGTTTTAAGCAACTTAATGCATAATTTGGATTAGCTTTATATCCATCAAAAAAATGTTCGGCATCAAATAAAAATTCTTTTTTATTTTTAACAAAATGTTTAGCTGTTTCCTTAATATTTTCTAAATTTTCTTCATTTTTAATACCTAGTGCTACTTTCACATGAAAATCCCATGTCTTGCCAACAACGCATACTGCTGGAGAATTTGCGTTCATTAATGATGCTAAGCCCGGATCATTGTCAGCGCTTCTGCCTGTCTTTTTTGTCATACCAAAAGCAGTAAAAATACTTTTTTTTAACTGAGGGGGGTTAGAAAAAAATTTAGTATCATTAGGATTGGCTCCAGGCCAGCCTCCTTCAATATAATCTACACCGATATCCGATAAAACATTTGCAATTTTATTTTTATCTTCTATAGAAAAATCTACACCCTCAGTTTGAGCCCCATCTCTAAGAGTAGTATCAAATATATAAATTTTTTCTTTGTTCATTTTAATTTCCAAACTGTTTTATCTTTTTGATCTTCTATTAAAATACCTTTATCCAATAAATCTTTTCTTATTTGATCTGCTAAAGTAAAATTTTTATCTTTTTTTGCTTTAGTTCTCTCAGTTATTTTCTTTAGGATGTAATCCTCTGAAACTTTAATATTAGACTTCTTTATATTTTCCCATTTTTCTTTACTAGTATTAAATAAGCCTATTAATTTACAAGCATTATTAAATAATGATTTGCTTTTTTTATCTCCATTGTTAGCATTATTATATAGTTCATGTATTTTAGCTATAAAACCTGGTGTATTTAAATCATCTAATAATGTTTCTGAAATATCTAAAATATCTTCATCTTTTGTTTCTTCGTAAAGATTGTACCATTTATCAATTGTATTCTTTTGATTTTGTAAAAGTTCATCATTCCAATCTAAAGGCTGACTATAATGAGCGCTTAATAAAGCTAACCTTACAACTTCCCCTGAATATTTTTTCACGGCTTGAGAAATTGTAATTATATTACCTAAAGATTTAGACATCTTTTCTTTATTAAATGTAACAAATCCATTATGAACCCAATAATTTGCAAAACTATCACTAGAATTGTTGCTACAGGACTGAGCAATTTCATTTTCATGATGAGGAAAAATTAAATCTAAACCTCCGCCATGAATATCAAAATTTTTTCCTAGGTATTTTTCACTCATAACTGAACATTCTAAATGCCAGCCAGGTCTACCTCTTCCCCACGGTGAATCCCATCCTGGATCGTCATTATCGGAGGGTTTCCATAAAACAAAATCCATTGGGTTTTTTTTAAGATCTGAAACTTCTACTCTACTTCCGGCTTTTAATTCCTCTAAATTTTTGTTTGATAATTTTCCGTAATTTTTAAATGAATTTACTGAAAAATACACGTGACCTTTATTTTCATAAGCAAAACCCTTAGAAATTAAAGAGGAAGACATTTCTATCATTTCTTTAATGTGCTCAGTGGCTTTAGGTTCCACAGTAGGTTTCAAACAATTTAAACTTTTACAATTTTCATGAAAAACTTTTGTAACATCGCTTGTGATTTCGTTGATATCTTTTTTATTTCTTTTAGAAGCTTCGATTATTTTATCATCAACATCAGTTATATTTCTTACATAGTTTACATTTGGTCCATAGATTGTTTTCAACACTCTAAACAAAACATCAAATACCACAAGACTACGAGCATTACCTACATGAGGGTTATCATAAACTGTGGGGCCACAAGCATATAAAGAAACCTTTTTTGGGTTAATGGGTTTAAAAACTTCCTTTTTTCTTGATAAAGAATTAGTTAGTTGGAGACTACTCATTAAATTTGCAAACTGGTATTGGATTCATTTTGTGTAAATTTTTTTCTCTTATTTCTAAATATTTTTTATAATTAGGATCATTTTTATCTTCCATAGCTTTTTCAAGATCCTCATAACTCATTCCAAGTTGCTGAACATCGTTTCTTCCATCATCCCACAAACCGTCTGTTGGTGGAGTATTTATTATATCATCTGATATACCAAGATGTCTTCCGAGTTCCCAAACTTGTGTTTTAGTACAATCAGCTATTGGGGAAATATCAACTCCTCCATCACCGTATTTAGTATAAAAACCGACGCCAAAATCTTCAACTTTATTTCCTGTCCCTACAACTATTCCATTGTTAGCAGCAGCTACTTGATACAAAGTCGCCATTCTCAATCTTGCTCTAGAATTTGCGTATCCATGTTCATTGTCAAATTTATTTAAAACTTGAGAAAAGGAAGTAAAAATTTTATCCATTTCTATTAAATGGTGTTCAACATTTTTGTATTTTTCTTTTAACCATTTAGCGTGAGATATGCTTAAGTCATGTTGAGATTTTATTTGCTTGATTGGCATCGTTAACACAATTGTTTTACGTCCAGTATTTGCACATAATGTACTAACTACAGAAGAGTCGATTCCTCCAGAAATTCCAACAATTAAAGTCTTTGGTTTATAAGATTGAGAGTCACAATAATTATTGATCCAATCTGAGATAATTTTTGCTCTTTTTTTTACATCCATAACTAGTATCTACCTCTCTTTTAAGGTCTGCTCTTAATAATTTCAATAATTATTAAGACGCTGCTTTAATAATATTTTTTGAATATTTAGAATTTTTCTTTATTTCTTCAGAAATTAAGAAAGCTAGCTCTAAAGCTTGTGATGCGTTTAATCTAGGATCACAATGAGTTCTATATCTATTGGATAAATCGCTATCAGATATTTTTTGAGCTCCGCCAGTACATTCTGTGACATCTTGGCCAGTCATTTCAACATGTAAACCTCCTGCATAAGTGCCTTCGGCTTGATGGATGCCAAATACATTTTTTACTTCTTTTAAGACATTATCAAAAGGTCTTGTTTTCAATCCACTAGTTGCTTTTACGGTGTTGCCGTGCATTGGGTCACATGACCAAATTACATTTAATCCTTCTTTTTTAACTGCTTTAATTAATTTTGGTAAAAACTCTTCAGCTTTGTTTGCTCCAAATCTAGAAATTAAAGTAATTCTTCCAGCTTCATTATCAGGATTTAAAATATTACAAAGTTTTATTAGTTCCTCAGGCTTAAGAGATGGTCCACATTTTAACCCTATAGGATTTTTAATACCTCTACAAAATTCAACATGTGCTCCATCTGGTTGTCTTGTTCTATCTCCAATCCAAACAAAATGTGCAGATGTATCGTGATATTCCCCAGTTGTTGAGTCAACTCTTGTCATAGCCTCTTCAAAAGGAAGTAAAAGGGCTTCGTGTGATGTATAAAAATTAACTGTTCTTAATCTTCTATTATTTTCAGGAGTAATTCCACAAGCTTCCATAAAAGATAAAGCATCACTAATCTTATCTTCTATTTCTTTATATTTCCCTTTTGTTTTTTTGTTAATGAAACCTAAGTTCCACAAATGCACCTGTCTTAAATCTGCAAATCCTCCTTGTGAAAATGCTCTAATTAAATTTAGTGTAGATGCTGACTGAGCATAAGCTCTAAATAATCTTTTTGCATCTGGAATTCTTGCTTTTTCAGAAAATTCCATTCCATTAATATTATCACCTAAATAACTAGGTAGTTCTTTACCATCTTTTTTTTCGACCGGAGAGCTTCTTGGTTTTGAAAATTGACCAGCAATTCTTCCGACTTTAATAACTGGCATTGATGCTGAATGAGTCAAAACTAGAGACATTTGAAGAATAGCTTTAAATGTATCTCTTATATTATCAGGATTAAACTCTTCGAAACTTTCAGCACAATCTCCTCCTTGTAATAAGAAAGCTTTACCCTTAACAACTTCTGCTAAAGATTCTTTCAAAGATCTTGTTTCTCCGGCAAAAACTAATGGTGGATATTTTTTTACTTTACTTAATACTAAATCCAATTCTTTTTTATCCTGATATTCAGGTAAGTGTTTTGCAGGATATTTAGTCCAACTATTTAAATTCCATTTTTTCATATTCAACCTGAGATATATATAAGTTATAAAAAAGACTTTTTAAAGACTTTTAAAAAAAAAATTACTCTACAGTGACAGATTTAGCTAAATTTCTTGGTTTATCTATATCGCAACCTTTTAATAACGCAACATGATAAGCCAATAACTGAACGGGTATGGTGAGCAGTATGGGAGAAAGTAAGTTGTCTAAAGAAGGAACTCTAACACCAAATCTTATATTTTCATTAATTAATTCTTTTTTATGATCTGTAATAAATAAAATCTTTCCTCCTCTTGCAATAACTTCTTGCATATTCGAAAGAGTTTTCTCAAAATATTTATCTTTTGGTGCTAATACGATTACTGGTAAACCTTCTTCAATTAAAGCTAAAGGCCCATGTTTCATTTCTCCAGCTGGATAACCTTCAGCATGTAAATAAGACAGTTCTTTCAATTTTAAAGCTCCTTCAAGTGCAATAGGAAAAGATAGCCCTCTTCCTAAAAACATTGAGCCTTTTGCGCCAAGGAATTCTTTAGCCATTGCTTGAATGCTATTTTCTACTTTCAAACTTTTCTTGATTGCTTCTGGAAGAGTTTTTAAGTTTTTTATATTAGTTTGATATGATGAGTTGCTTATATCTTTTCTAATTTGAGCTAATTTTAAACATAAAATATAAAGAACTAGCATTTGACCTAAAAAAGCTTTTGTTGAAGCCACACCAATCTCTGGACCCGCATGAATAGGAAGAACCCAGTCAGAACTTCTTGCTATTGTACTTTCTACAGAGTTCACAATTGAGCAAGTTTTTACCTTATTTTTTTTACATATATCTAATGCTGCTGCTGTATCAGCAGTTTCACCAGATTGAGAGACAAAAATGTATAAGTTGTTAGAGTTAAATTTTAATTTTCTATATCTAAACTCTGAAGCTATATCAATTTCAACATCGATAGTCGTAAGTTCTTCAAACCAGTATCTTGCAACAAGGCATGAATGGTAAGCTGTCCCGCAACCTATTAAAATAATCTTATTAATTTTTTTTGGTTTAATTGGAAAGTTATAAATGTTGATATCTTTTTTTAAACTGTCAATATATTCATTTATACAATTTTTCGCTGTAATAGGTTGTTCAAATATTTCTTTTGACATAAAGTTTTTATAGTCGCCTTTATGACTAGTATTTTTATCATCAGATAAAACATATACTTTTTTATTAATTTTTTTTTTCTTTACATCATAGAATTCAACATTGTCTTTAGATAAAACACACAAATCACCATCGTCTAAATAAGAAATTTTATTAGTCATTGATTTAAGGGCGTAAGAGTCTGAGCCAAGATAATTTTCGTTATTTGAATAACCTACAGCCAACGGACTTCCTCTTCGCGCTCCTATAATAATATTCTTATAATTCTTAAATATAATGCCTAAAGCAAAACTGCCTTTTAATTGTTTCAGTGTATTAAAAACTGATTCTAAAGGTTTGTTGTTTTTTAGGGCTTCTGTAATTAATAATGTTATAACCTCTGTATCTGTCTGAGATTTAAACTTTAAGCCTTTTGACTCTAATTTTTTTTTTAATTCATCGGAGTTTTCAATAATTCCATTATGAACTACTGATACAATTTCTGACGAATGAGGATGGGCGTTTAAAATATTTGGTACGCCATGAGTAGCCCATCTCACATGTCCTATACCAAGATGTCCATTAGACGGAGATTTAAATAAAATTTTTTCTAACTCCTCTACTCTACCTGAACATTTCTTTTCGCTTATTTCATCCTTATCTAATGTGGCTAGACCAGCAGAGTCATACCCTCTATACTCTAGTTTTTTTAATGAATTTATAATATTCATTGAAACCGGTTTATTGCTAGCTATTCCTATAATTCCACACATTACTTTTTCTTTTTTCTTTTATAATTTTTAACTTCAATTTGAGGTGGTCTTGTGATCGCTAATGAGTTTTTTTTAACATTTCTAGTAATCACTGAACCTGCACCAACTGTAGAATTCTTTTCTATTTTAACAGGAGCTACAAGAGCTGAATTAGAGCCTATAAAAACATTGTCAGATATCTTAGTTTTAAATTTTTTAACACCATCATAGTTACAGGTTATTGTGCCTGCTCCAATATTAGAATTTTTTCCTATTGTGGTATCGCCAATATAGGAAAGATGATTAACTTTTGAATTGTTACTGATGCTTGTTTTTTTTGTTTCAACAAAATTTCCAATTTTAGTATTCGATTTTAGAACAGTGCCTGGTCTCAATCTAGCATAAGGACCAACAACTACATTATTTTCAATTTTAGTTCCTTCGATGTGAGTAAAAGATTTTATATAAGTATTGTTTCCAATTTTTACTTTTGCTCCAATTACAACATAAGGTTCCACAGTGACATTTTTTCCAAAAGTAGTGTCGCTAGATAAAAAAATAGTTTCTGGAGCAATTAAATTAACTCCTTTTGAAAGAGCTTTATTTCTTAGCTTTTCTTGTGTAAGTCTATAAGCGTTAGCTTTTTTTAATTTATTATTTGTATTCATAAAAATTTCTCTTTACATTAATAATGCTTTTGAAATAAGTCACAAAATATTTCTTTTTAATACTTTAAAAATGACTCAAATTTACACAATTCTTTTTGATTTAGATGGTACCTTAGTTGATACCGCGCCTGATTTAATGGATGCTCATAACCATGTGATGAAGAAATTTGGTCATAAAGAGAAAAAATTATCCGACATTAAATCTTTAGCAGGTAAAGGTGCTTGGGTAATGATGCAAAGATCATTTAGGCAGGAAATAAAAGATGAAAAGATGAAAAAAGAAATGACGAAAGAATTTGTAGATTTTTACTCTAAAAATATTGATAAAGGAAGCAAGCCAATAAATGGTGTAATGGAATTTTTAAAATGGGCCAAAGCTAAAAATATTTCTATGGCTGTTTGTACTAATAAACAAGAACATCTAGCAGTTGATTTATTAAAAAAATTAAATATGTACGAATATTTTGAATATGTTGCAGGATCAGATACTTTTTCTTTTAATAAACCAGATCCTAGACATTTAACAGATGTCGTGGAAATTGTTCAAGGTAATATAAAAAAAACAATAATGGTTGGAGATAGTGAGGTTGATGGAATATCGGCAGAAAATGCAAAAATTCCTTTCGTGTTAGTAAAAGATGGTTACACAGAAAAATCAACTAAAGAAATTAAGCACAACGAGTTAATCGAAGATTTTAAAAATTTTGATAAAATTATTGAAAAATATTTATGATTAATTTTGCATTATTTTCTGCTTTGGCTGCTTTCTATTTTACGATGTTTGTTACACCTGGGCCGAATAACGCTATGTTAACAGCCTCAGGAATGAAATTTGGATTTATAAGAACTCTACCACATTTAATTGGAATTCCTTTAGGTCATATATTTCAAATAGGCTTAGTATGTTTTGGTTTAGGAAATCTTTTTTTAATTTATCCTCAGATACAATCTTATATGAAAATTCTATGTTTTTTATATTTGTTTTATTTAGGTTGGAAGATGATAGGTTCTTTTAGTCTTATAAAAAAAGAATCTGGAAGACCTTTGATGCTATATGAAGCATCGCTTTTTCAATTTATAAATCCTAAAGCATGGTCTATTGCAATTGCTGTGGCATCAGGATTTTTTCCAACTGAAGAAAATATTTTTATTGGTATAGCTTTCGTAACAATAACAGCTGCAATTATATGTTTTCCTTCTATATGTTTATGGGCTCTTTTTGGTAGTGGATTAAGAACATTTGTTAATAATGAAAAAACAAAAAAAATAACAGAATATTTTCTTGCAATCTTGTTAGTTTTAACAGGATTATTTATCTTAATTAAATAATCTTTGATTTTTATAATCCCCTCGAATATAAGTCTGGTGCAATGCATTTCACAAAAAAAAGCGCATTAGAAAAAAGATCAGATTTTGTAAAAAAATTACAATCTAAAAAATTATTAAGATTTCCTGGAGCATATAATCCCTTATGTGCAAAATTAATCTCTGAGATAGGTTTTGATGGGGTTTATATTTCAGGTGGTGTGATGTCTAATGATTTGGGTTTACCTGACATTGGGCTTACAACGCTAGATCAAGTAAGTTATAGGGCAAATCAAATAACTAGAGTAACTGATTTACCTACAATAGTTGATGCTGATACTGGATTTGGTGATTGTAAAAGAACAATCTCTACATTTGAAAATAAAGGATTAACAGGCTGTCATATAGAAGATCAAATAGATGAAAAAAGATGCGGCCATCTAGACAATAAAGAATTAATTACAAAAGAAGAAATGATTAAGAAAATTAAAAAATCTGTTGAGTCAAGAAAAGATAAAAATTTTTTAATTATTGTAAGAACGGATGCAAATACAGTTGAAGGGATCGATAAAACATTAGATAGAATTAAAGCTTACGAAGATGCTGGAGCAGACATGATTTTTCCAGAAGCAATGAAAGATGAAAAAGAATTTGAAAAAGTAAGAAAGATTTCAAAAGGATATTTGTTAGCCAATATGACTGAATTTGGAAAATCAAAGCTTTTAAACAAAAGTGAGCTAGAAAATTTAGGATACAATTTAGTAATTTACCCAGTAACAACACAAAGACTGGCAATGCAAAATGTTGAGGTGGGACTAAAATCAATATTTAAAGATGGAGACCAAAACAATATTATTGATAAAATGCAAACTAGAAAAAGGTTGTACGAATTAGTAGAATATGAGAAATACAATACCCCAGGGAAAAAAATTACAGATTTTTCAACCGAAGGACATGAGTAATGAATGAGGAAATTAAAAAAGGTTTATTAGGTATCGTTGTTGATGAAACAACAGTCTCGCATGTTGTTCCTGAACTAAGTACTCTTACTTACCGAGGATACACAGTGCAAGAATTATGTGACAAATGTGATTTTGAAGAAGTTGCCTACCTTGTCTTAAATGGAGATCTTCCAAATAAAAAACAATTAAAAAAATTTATTAAGGACGAAAGATCTGAAAGAAAACTTTCAAAACAAATTTTAACAAATATTCAAAAAATGCCGAAAAATGCTCATCCTATGGATGTAATCAGAACTTGTGTAAGTTTAATGGCTTTAGAAGACAAAGATACCAGAGATAATTCTCCAAAGGCAAATATGAGAAAAGCAATGAAAATCTTTTCCAAGACTCCTACAGCTGTAGCTGCTTATTTTAGATATAGAAAAGGTAAAAAAATAATTTCTCCTAGTAAAAATTTATCTTTTTCAGAAAACTTTTTCAAAATGATGTTTAATAAGGTGCCAGATAAAGAAATAGTAAGAGCTTTTGATATTTCCTTAATCCTATATGCTGAGCATAGTTTTAATGTTTCAACTTTTACAGCTAGAACAATTACAAGTAGTTTATCTGATTTACATGGAGCTATTACGGGAGCAATTGCTTCTTTAAAAGGACCTTTGCACGGCGGAGCTAATGAAGCTGTTATGCACATGATGAAAGAAATTGGAAAACCAGAAAAAGCTAAAGCTTGGATTGAAAATGCACTGACAAATAAAAAAGTTGTAATGGGTTTTGGTCACAGAGTTTATAGAACTGGTGACTCTAGAGTTCCAACAATGAAACATTACATGTTTAAAGTTGCAAAACTTTTAAAAAAAGAAAAGTACACTAAAATGTATGAAATTTTAGAGAGAGTAATGTTAGAAAAAAAAAATATACACCCTAACGTAGATTTTCCTTGCGGACCCACATATTATATGATGGGAATTGATATAGATTTTTATACTCCGATATTTGTGATGTCTCGAATTACTGGCTGGTCAGCTCATATTATGGAACAGCACACTTCAAATAAATTAATTAGACCTTTGTCTAAATATAAAGGTGAAGAAGTTAGAAAAGTAATGTTGTTGAATCAAAGATAAATGATCGATCAAATATTTCCGGAAACTTTAAAAATTTTATCTGATTTAATAAAATTTAAAACTGTATCAGGTACTTCAAATCTTGAATTAATTAAGTATTGTGAAAAAAAATTAGATGAAGTTGGCGCTACATCTTCTAAAACTTTTAATGAGTCAAACTCACAAGCCAATTTATTTTCAACAATCAACGGAAAAGATAATTTAAATGGTAAAGGAATAATTCTATCAGGTCATACTGATGTGGTTCCTGCTGTTAGTGATGAATGGACTTCTGATCCTTATATAGCAAGAGAAAAAGACAATAAAGTTTACGGTCGTGGAGCATGTGATATGAAAGGATTTATTGCCTGTACTTTAGCAGTTGCACCTTTATTTGCCTCTAAAAAATTAAAAGCACCAATACATTTTTCTTACACTTTTGATGAAGAGACTGGTTGTTTGGGAGCACCATTCGTTTTAGCTGACTTAAAAAAGAGAAATATTAATTTTTCTGCTTGTATAATTGGTGAGCCAACAAGTATGAAAGCTATAACTGCTCACAAGGGATACAATGAATACATAACTCATTTTATTGGATTGTCTGGACATGCTTCAAATCCTGGAAATGGGGTTAGTGCTATTGAATATGCTATTCGATACAGTAACAAACTTATGGAATTGAGGGATGAATTAAAAAAAAGAAACTCAAAACAAACATCATTTTCTCCTTCTTATTCAACTCTACAAATAGGAAAAATTTCTGGAGGAATAGGAGCAAATATAATTCCAGATCAATGTTCTCTTGAATGGGAAGTGAGACCTATCAATAAAAATGACGGGGATTTTGTTAGTAAGAATATTGATACTTTTGCCAAAGATATTTTATTACCAGAAATGAAAAAAAATAATCCAAAAGGAAATATCAAAAAGGAGATAATTGGTGAGGTAGTTGGTTTTAATAAAGAAGAAATATCAGAAGCTGCAAATCTTGTTTGCAATCTTACTGGGGATAATGCAAAAGAAACAATGTCATTTGGTACTGAAGCAGGTCTATTTCAAAATTCTGGAATAAGCACTGTCATTTGCGGACCAGGATCTATTGAACAAGCTCACACAGTTGACGAATATATCACATATGATCAATTAAAAAGATGTCTTAAAATGTTAATCTCGCTTCAAGAAAAAATGATTAATTAGGTTTAACGTTTTAAAGTATTGATATGAGATTATTCCTTATTACATTTTTATTTTTTAAATTCTTTTCGCCTGTCTACGCTAATACAATCTATTATCTGACTAAAATACCAAATCTAAAAGTATACGATCTTACAGCTATTAATGGTATTAAGTATCTTGCAGCTGAAAAATCTTTTAAAGTTGGAATAGTTAAAAATAATGTCCAGTGTAATAAACCTAATGAAAATGATATTGAAAATAAATTTAAGGTAATAAAAGATAATTTGGATAGATATGAAAAAGATTTTTTAGAAAAGATAAATCTTAGATACGTTGTTCTTTGTGAAAACCTTAAAGTATCAGATATTAAAACTGCAGGTGTGCCAAATCATAAAGTTAAAACACTTATTATTGATATCAAATCTGATCCAAGATATTTTGAAAGATCAATTCATCACGAGCTCTTTCATATGGTTGATGGTAGTTATGATAATTTATTTTCATATGATAAATGGAAAAAATTTAATATTGCAGACTTTCAATACGCTGAATGTTCAACTTGTTCAAATAGATCAGATTTATCTTTAATTCAAGACTCTAATGGATTTATCACTGAATACTCAATGTCAACAGCCTCTGAAGATATGGCAGAAGTATTCTCATTTATGATGACCGATATTGATAATCTATCAATAATTTCTCAAGAAGATTCTATATTAAATAAAAAAATTAATTTTATGATAAGTGAAATTCGAAAAATAGATAATAGCTTTAAATTTAGATAAATGATTGAAAAAGTAAAACAGACTACTTCAGAAAAATTATTATTAGTTTTATTTATAATTTTAGGAATTTTAGCTATTTATATATTTATAATACTGCCACAAAAATGTTTGTTTATTAAAGACTATGACCCTAATAAGATTTCTTTTAAAAATCATGAAAATATCGTTGTTTTAAATGTAGATTGTGGAAATATAATAATTAAACTTTATCCAGAAATTTCACCAAAGTCAGTTGAAAGATTTAAAATGTTAATAGAGTTGAGAAAATATGATGATGTTGCTTTTCATCGTGTTATAAAAAATGTTTTAGTCCAATCTGGTGACTTAGAATTTGGAAAAAAAGATAGCTTTAACTATCTTTATATAGGATCAGGAAAATCAGGATTTGGAACTATCAAATCTGAGTTAAATAATCAGGTTGAATTTAAAATAGGAACTGTTGGCATGGCCAGAACAAATAGATTAAATTCGGAAGATAGTCAGTTTTTTATTTTACTTGAGGATGCCCCGTTATTTAAAGGAGAGTATACACCTATAGGGGAAGTTATTTATGGTTTAGAAATTTTGAACACTATATCTGGTGACCATAGAAGAGAGTATGTCCTGAGACCTGATTTTATAAATTCTTTTAAACTACTTCAAAATTAAATTTATCTGTTTATTCCCCTTATTCTTTCAGATCTTCTTCTTAAAAGTTCTGCAGCAACTAAAACCAAAGTTGATAAAAGAATTAAACAAGTAGCAACAGATAATATTGTTGGGCTTAATTGCTCTCTTAATCCTGTCCACATTTGAATTGGAATTGTTGTATTATCTAAACCGGCTAAGAATAATACAATTACAACTTCGTCAAAAGATGTAACAAATGCAAATAAAGCCCCTGAAATAACACCAGGTAAAATAAGAGGCAAAGTGATTTTCATAAAAGTATTTACAGGATGACTTCCAAGGCTTGCTGCAGCCCTTGTAACGCTATGATCAAATCCTGACAAGGTAGCTGTAACTGTAATTACTACAAATGGAGTTCCTAAAATAATATGTGCAATAATTATTCCTGTGTGTGTTGCTGCAAGGCCGGCTTTTGCCATAAAAAAGAAAATTGCAACTCCTGAAATTATTAATGGAACAATCATAGGAGATATTAGAGTTGCCATGATAATACCTTTGTAAGGCATATATCTGCTGCTCAATCCTAACGCTGCTACGGTTCCAAGTATAACTGCGCCTATAGTTGCAAATGTTGCTATAAAAAAACTATTTTTTGCAGCAAGTCCCCAAGGATTTTTTGTTCCATAAACCATGTCTTTATACCATCTTAAAGAAAAAGCATCTGGATCTAATCTTTTCATGCCATCTGTTATTACTAAAAATTCTTCAGCATTAAAGGATAAAGGAAAAATTACAAATAAAGGTGCAATTAAAAAGAAAAAAACACATCCACAAATAAAAAGATAAACGTAGTGCCATATTCTATAATGCGGTTCAGTATATTTTGGTAAAGCCATAATTATCCTAATTTAATATTATCTATTCCAACTAATTTGTTATAAACCCAATAGACAGCTAAAACCCCTGCCAATAACATTAATCCCATCGCTGAAGCAAAACTCCAGTCTAAAGTATATTTCATATGATATGCAATCTGATTACTAATTAGTGTTCCTGATGCTCCACCAACTAATTCTGGAGTAATGTAATAACCAATAGCAAGAATAAAAACCAATAAAGATCCTGCTCCTATACCTGGTATGGTTAACGGAAAATATATCTTCCAAAATGTTATAAATGGAGTTCCTCCTAAAGATTTACCTGCTCGGACTAAACTTGGCGAAATAGTTTTCATTACGCTGTAAAGAGGTAAAACCATAAATGGTAACAAAATTTGTGTCATCGCAATATAAGTGCCTGTTTCATTGTACATCATTACTAATCTCTTATCGTCTGCAACGAGACCAATCCAAACTAAAAAATCATTAACAACTCCTTGCTGTTGAAGCAGAATCATCCAACTGGCAGTTCTGACAAGCAGTGAAGTCCAGAAAGGTAAAAGAACGCAAATCATTAATAAATTACTGTATTTCATTGGAAGAGTGGCGAGTAGATGCGCAATAGGATAAGCCATTAAAAAACAGAAAAGAGTTACGTAAAAGGCTATTTTAAGAGTTCTAACCCATAATTTCTTATAAATTCTACGATCTTCTTCTACTTGAACGAATTTTCCATCTTCATTCTGATACATGTCTACGCCTTTTAAATATTTAGAATAAGAATATGAAGGAGCTCTTCGTTTAATTGCTCTCCAATATTCAACATCTGCCCATCTTTCATGAACAGCCATAATTTGTTCTTTATAATTTCCTTCTTCAAAAGATTTTGATTTTCGTCTTAATTTTTTAATGATACTTTTAAAACCATTTTTTGTATAATTAAGTTGAGTTGATAATTTTCCTTCTTTCTCTTCTTCAATTAATTTTTGAAAATCAATATAAAAAGCTTCGAACACTTCCTCCGATGGAAGTTCTTTTCCATCCCAACGTTCCATTGCTACGAATGTTTTAGGTAAAGCTTTTGTTACCATACGATCATCTACACTATTAAAAAGCATTCCTACAATTGGAGAAATGTAAACAATTAATAAAAAAAATAATAAAGGAGAGACTAATAAAAAAGCTTTAAATTTATTTCTTCTCTCAACTTTCTTAAGGCTTACCTCTAAAGGAATGCCGTCTGTAGTTAAAATTTTTTGTGTTTCACTGCTCATAAATAAAAAGGGCGGTTAGTTAATAACCGCCCCTAATATAATATATCATCTAAATCTTTAAAACTTAATTAAAGACCAGATTTCATAGCTTCCCATTTTTCACCGATTTCTGTACCGTTGTCAGCCCAGAAAACTGCATCAATTAGGATATAGCTTTTTGTATTGTTTGGATGAGTTGGCATTTGCCCCATCATGGCTGTTTTACCATCTTTGTACCATGGTTCACCCGCTTCAATAACTTTAAGAGAAGATTTTCTCCAAGGTGCATAAGCAATGTACTTCGCTGAACCAGCTAAACCTTCTGTGCTAGTCATTTGCGCAATTGCTTTCATAGCATCAGCCTCGTTTGGTCCTCCTTTAACAACTACCATGTATTGGTAATCTAAACCTTGAGCATCCCAAACTTGTTTTAATGGTGCGCCTTCTCCAATTTCTGCATTGAAGAATCTACCATTCCAACCTGTTGCCATTACAACTTCACCCTGCATAAGTAGTTCAGGTGGCTTAGCACCAGCTGACCAAAATACACATCCGCCGTTAGGGTCTTTGCAAAGAGCTTCCATCTTATCCATTGCTTTTTTAAGACCTTTTTCCTTTGAAAGTTGTTTGTAAATTTTCTTTCCACCTTTACCTGGCTTAGTTCCAGAAGCTGCTAATGCCATTTCTAGATTGTGCATAGCACTTTTGTAAACGCCTCTTTTACCTGGCCATGTTTTAGTGTCAAAGAAATCTTTTATAGTTTTTGGTTTTTTGCTACCAATTTTTGCATCATGGTAAGCATATGTCCAAGAATATAAAATATTTCCTACAGCACAATCACTAGGCATTGACGTAAAGAAGTCTTTACTCGCTTTAGTTCCATCTGGAGCTGGTGGAAAGTCTTTGTCAAAATCAAATTTAACAAATAAACCTTCGTCACATCCGTTGATAGTGTCCATAGCGAAAACGTCCATTATGTCCCAAGTAATTTTACCTGCTGCTTTTTGAGCTTTAACTTCAGATAATCCACCTGAATAGTCTACCCAATTGATAGGTATCCCTAATTTTTTTGCAGTTGGATCTCCATACCCTAATTTTTGACTTTCAGTGTAAGCTCCACCCCAAGATGCAACAGTTACTGCATATGAAGTTGAAGAAATTGAAAGAGCAAAAACTAAAGTAAGTAATAGTTTACTTAATTTTCTCATTTATTCCCCTCCGTTTAAACGTTTATTATTTTTTTATTACAACAATTAACAAAAATTAAGTCAACCTCTGATTTAAGTTAATTATTGTTTAAAATTAGGATTTTTTGATTGAATCAATCTCAGATTGATTTTGGATCTAGAGCTCTAGCGTCATGACTATTCCAGCCAACATTAATATCATTTCCAGGTTTTATATCCATTCTTGCAGAGCTGTTAGGGACTTTTAAAATGAATTCTTTATTGCCTAATAAATTTAATCTAACTCTGGCATGATCTCCGTGATAAATAACTTCCTCAATTTTTCCTTTGTGCTTATTATCCATTTTTTCTTCAGGGTCTATAATCGCTCTCTCTGGTCTTAAAGAAACTTTAGTTTTTTCACCTTTTGTTTTTACCCTTATTGGATTAGAAATTATTTCAGCTCCCGTATCTAATTTAACTTTACATTTGCCTCCCGAGATATCTGTGACTTGTCCAGAAAAGGTATTATTCTCTCCTATAAATTCTGCAACAAACGAATTTACAGGCTCTTCGTATAATTTATCTGGGCTAGATAGTTGTTGTACTTTTCCATCATTAAAAACTGCAATTCTACTAGACATAGTAAGAGCTTCGCTTTGATCATGAGTAACGTAAACTACAGTTACACCAATATTTTCATGAATGTGTTTAATTTCATACTGCATACTTTCTCTTAAATTTTTATCTAAAGCTCCTAATGGTTCATCCATTAAAACTAATTGAGGGTCAAATACTAAAGATCTCGCAACCGCAACTCTTTGTTGTTGTCCTCCTGATAATTGATTAGGCATTCTTTTTTCAAATCCAGATAAAGAAACCATAGACAAAGCCTTGTCGACTTTTTTATCAATATCATCTTTTGCAAGTTTTCTTACTTTTAATGGAAAAGCTAAATTTTCATAAACAGTTAAGTGTGGAAATAATGCATAATTTTGAAAAACCATTCCTATGCCTCTTTTGTGTGGAGGAATTCTTGAAATGGGTTTTGAATCTAAATAAATTTCACCATTTGTTGGTGTTTCAAAACCTGCTAACATCATCAAGCATGTTGTTTTTCCTGAACCAGATGGTCCCAACATTGTAATAAATTCACCTTCGTTGATATCAAGATTTAAGTCTTTAACGACCAAAACTTTACCGTCATAACTTTTGTCTACTTTATCAAATTTTACAAAGCTTTTTGAAGACGTCATATAAGGATTATTTAAAGCATTTAAGAAAATTTATTTCAAGGTTTTTATTATTTAATATGTAATTCTCTAGATAAATTGCAGAATAATTCAGAGCCACTTTGAGTAACTCTAACTGCTTCGCTTGCTTCTACGCCCCAATCACCGAATTGCATCACTGCAATCATATGGAAAGTAACGTTAGGTTGTAAAATAGTTTTATCACCTTTTAGTATATTAAATGTTTGTTCCCCCCAATCTGGAGGGTAACCAATACCAATTGAGTATCCTGTTCTGGACTCTTTTTTAATCTTGTATTTATCTAATACGCCCCAAAATTTTTGAGCAATATCATCAACTGTGTTTCCAGGTTTAGTTACCGCAATACCGGCATCTAATGCTTCATTAGTTGCTTTCATTGTATCAATCTTTTTTTGATCTCTTTCGCCTAACAAAACTGTACGTGCCATAGGACAGTGATATCTTCTATAAGCGCCAGCAATTTCAATAATTGTTGCTTCTCCTGAAACAAATTTATCTTCTGTTGCAGTTAAATGGGATGCTGAAGTTCCTTTACCCGTTGGCAACAAAGTTGCAATGCTTGGATAATCTCCTCCAAACTCTTTTGTTCCATTAAATAAAGCTTTCTGAATATCGGCCACAGCATCACATTGTCTTATACCGGGATTAATACTTTTAAAAGCTGTTTTCATTCCACTCTCAACTATACGAGCGGCCGACTGGATTAATTTAATTTCTGTATTCGACTTAATAACTCTTACCCAATTGACCAATCGTTCAGCATCTTTTAATTTTGCATTCGGTAAACCTTTTTTGATGGTCTCATAACAAAATGCTGTGAAGTAATGACTGTCCATTTCTAATCCAATATTTAGATTGTCCCATTTTCTTTTTTTAATAATCTCAACCAAATATTGATAAGGATGTAGAGGCCAAGTATGAATATATTTTTCATCGTACTCAATAATATTTTTATCTTGTAAATATGTTTTGATATATGCTCCTCCTCCATCTTGAGCTCTCACAAAACAAATGGGCTCGTCTTCATTAACATGAACTAAAACACATTGAGCGTAATAAAAAGACCAAGCATCATAACCAGTTAAATAATTCATGTTTGCTGGGTCGTGAGACACTAATAGATCAATACCTTTTTTTTGCATACTGATCTTAACTTTTGTTAAGCGGTCTTTGTATTCTTGTTTTTCAAAAAGCATTTAGTTTTCTAAAAGTTTTCCAAATCCTTTTATTGGAGATTTATATCCAACTGATCTTATTGTATCCCAAATTAAGGTTTGATTGCTAGATAACACTGGTTTTTTTATTATTTGTTCTAATTTTTTAAGAATGTTCAAAACTGGTAATGCTGTGCAAGATATAAATAATGCATCTGCATTTTTTGTTTCTAATTTTGATAATATTTCTAAAATATAATTGGGATCAACATTAGCAAACTCTGAGTCTAAGTTTAGATTTAAACTAGCGAATGATAAAACTTCAATATCTTTTTTATTAAAATAATCTAAGATAGTGTTATTTATTTCATCAGGATATGGAGTAAATAAAGCAATTTTTTTTATATTCATTTTTTTAAAAGCTTTAATTGCAGAGGTTACTGGCGTTGTAACGTAACAACTCGGTTTACCTAGCAATATATTTTCTTTTACTTTTTCTTCTCCAATAGCGATTGTTCCTGATGTGCAGCCGTAAGCAATAGCGCTGATCTTTTCGTCGGGTAATATTTTATGTGCTACAGACTCAAGATCATCTTGCATTTTTAATAGGTTTTCTTTGGTTAATGGATTTTGATTATGAATACGATTTATGAACATGTCTAAAGGCAAATTCTTAAAAATATTATTAAAATCGCCCTCTATAGTTTGATCTGTTGATAAAGCAATTAAGCCAACTTTTGGATTTAATTTATTTTTAAACTTAGCGTTAAAATGCTTAATAACTGTAGTCATTAAGACTTATGATACTTTATTTAATTGGGAAAAGTAAAACTATATTTTAGATGGTTTACTTAAGCGAAAACTTCTCCCCAAGTTCCTCTTGTAGAGGCTTTAGAATATTCTGTTGCACGTCCTTCAAAGAAATTCATGTGCTCAACTCCATTTAACATCGTGTCTAACCATGTTAAAGGATTTTTCTTAACATCATAAATTGGGTCAAGACCTAATTGTTCAAGTCTTCTGTTTCCAATGAATCTAATGTACTGCTTAATTTCATTTGCTGTTAAACCTTCCAAAGGACCCATTTGAAAAGCTAAATCAATAAATGCATCTTCATGTGTTACAATAGTTTTGCACGCGTCAACTATTTCTTTTTTAAGTTTATCATTCCAGATTTGTGGTTCTTCTTTAATAAAATCTCTAAATAATCTAATCATAGAATTACAATGCAAAGTCTCATCTCTTACAGACCAAGTTACTATTTGACCCATTCCTTTCATCTTGTTAAATCTTGGAAAATTTAGGAGTATTGCAAAACTTGCAAAAAGCTGAAGCCCTTCTGTAAAAGCAGAAAATACAGCCATTGTCATTGCAATATTGTGTTTTGATTTAACATCGAAGCCTTGCATATAATCATATTTATCTTTCATCTCTTTATATTGTAAGAAAGCTGAATACTCTGTTTCTGGCATTCCAATAGTATCTAATAAATGAGAATACGCAGCAATGTGTACTGTTTCCATTGCGGCAAAGGCTGTCATCATCATTAAAACTTCAGTTGGTTTAAAAACAGTTGTGTAGTGTCTTAAATAACAATTGTTAACTTCTACATCGGCTTGAGTAAAAAATCTAAATATATGAGTTAAAAGATTTTTTTCTTCTGGTGTTAAGTTTTTTTGCCAATCTTTAACATCATCTCCAAGTGGAACTTCCTCTGGCAACCAGTGAATTCTTTGTTGTGTTAGCCATGCATCGTAGCACCATGGATATCTAAATGGTTTATAGACTGGATTTTCTACTAATAAACCCATTTTTTTTGGTTGAATTATTCCTGGTTTAATTTTTTTTGCTACTGACATGATAAGCACTCCTCATAGTTATTGTCTTTATTATTTGATTCTTGTTCTTTAGAATAAACATTTTTCGTCACATCTGTTGATGATCCTGCCTGTACATTTTCTGCTCTTTGAATAGATTTCGATCTACAATAATAAAGGCTTTTAAGACCTTTTTTCCAAGCTTGAAAATGAATGTTGTGAAGTTCTTTTTTGTGTATATCAGCAGGTACAAAAACGTTGATAGATTGAGCTTGTGAAATATGAGGGGTTCTATCTGCGCCTAACTCAACAATCCATCTTTGGTCTATCTCAAAAGCAGTTTTAAAAGTATCTTTTTCTTCTGCTGTTAAAAAATTCAAATGGGAAACTGAACCTTGATTTGTTGTGATGCTGGACCACACTTCATCTGTATCTTTTTTGTATTTTTGAAGAATCTTTTTTAAATATTTGTTTCTTACGTTAAAAGAACCCGATAAAGTTTTATGTGTAAAGCTATTAGCTGCAATTGGTTCAATTCCTGGGGAAGATCCTCCACAAATAATTGAGATTGATGCTGTTGGTGCTATAGCTGTTTTGTTAGAAAATCTCTCTTTAATTCCGTATTCTTCTGCATCTGGACATGCTCCTCTCTCTTCAGCGAGTGAAACTGAAGCGGCGTCTACTTTTTCTTGAATGTTTTTAAATATCTTTTTATTCCAGACTTTACTCATAACAGAGCCAAAAGGGATATTTTTTTGTTGGAAAAAAGAATGTAGGCCCATAACTCCAAGACCAACACTTCTTTCTCTCATTGCTGAATATTTTGCATGAGCAAATTCATCAGGAGCTCTATTAATGAAATCAGTCATGACATTATCTAAAAATCTCATTACATCTTCTACAAATTGAGGGTCATCTTTCCACTGATCGTAAGTGTCGATATTCAAAGATGATAAACAGCAGACTGCCGTTCTTTGTTTACCGTCATTGTCCATTCCTGTTGGAAGAGTAATCTCGCTACAAAGATTTGATGTTTTAACTTTTAAACCAGCTAGCTTATGATGTTGAGGTATTTGTCTATTAACAGTATCAATATATACAATATATGGTTCTCCAGTTTCAATTCTCGCTGTTAGGAGTCTTATCCATAAATTTCTTGCTGGAAGAGTTGACTGAACAGTTCCATCATAAGGGCTTCGAAGCGCCCATTGGCCATCAGTTTCAACGGCTCTCATAAAATCATCTGTTACTAGGACACCGTGATGTAGATTTAAAGATCTTCTATTAACGTCTCCTCCAGTTGGTCTTCTCATTTCAATAAACTCTTCTATTTCGGGATGATCTATTTGTAAATAACAAGCTGCTGATCCTCTTCTTAAAGAACCTTGGCTTATTGCTAATGTTAAGGAGTCCATAACTTTAATAAAAGGAATTATGCCTGATGTTTTACCAACCTTACCTATTTTTTCTCCTATTGACCTTAAGTTACCCCAATAACTTCCAATTCCTCCTCCTCTTGCAGCTAACCAAACATTTTCTTCCCATAAATCGGTGATACCTTCTAAACTGTCATTTGCCTCATTTAAAAAACAAGATATTGGCAAACCTCTTTCGGTTCCACCATTTGATAAAACAGGAGTTGCGGGCATAAACCAAAGATTGCTTATATAATTATAGATTCTTTGAGCGTGTAGATTGTCATCTGCGTAAACACTTGCCACTCTAGCAAATAGATCTTGAAAACTTTCGTTTTGTCCTAAATATCTATCTTTAAGTGTTGCTTTGCCAAAATCAGTTAGATTAGAGTCTCTAGATCGATCAATTTTAATTGTTATGCCTCTTTCGTTTTGAAAAAGTTCTGTTTCACCAGATAAAGAAAACAAGTCTGGTTTTTTAGGACCGTTATTGTTTTTTAGTTCATTATGGTTTTTTTCGCTTATGCTGCCGACAGCTTTCTCTATTGCCAATGATACGTTTTTATTCATATTTTCCTTATTTTGATCGATTTATTAACAAAAATACTATATATAGTGTTATATTACAGGTTGTATACTAAATAACATTATAATCAATAGAACATTATATGAACATCAATTTAATTTTGCAAGTGGAAAGTTTTGTTAATAAACATTTAATAACAAAAATCCATATTTTTTAGTATTTATAATTAATGAAAATCAATCCAAGCGGTTTTAGAGAGTATGACGCCAGATGGGTCTTTGAAAAAGACATAGATTTAGAGGGAATCATACATTTAGGAAAGGGTTTAGGAACCCAAGTAATTAAACATACTAAAAATACAAACCCAAGAATAATAGTGGGTCACGATTATCGTTCATATAGTGAAAAAATCAAAAAGGCACTTATCGATGGTTTAATCTCAACAGGCTGTAATGTTGAAGACATAGGTTTGTCATTATCTCCAACAGTTTATTACGCGCAGTTTAATTTAAATTCAGATGCAATAGCCATGGTTACAGCTAGTCATAATGAAAATGGTTGGACAGGTGTAAAAATGGGTATCAAAAAAGGGTTGACACATGCGCCTGAAGAGATGAATGAGTTAAAAGATATAACACTTAATAAAAAGTTTGTTGAAGGTAAAGGCTCTGTCAAAAATATAGAAAATTTCAAAAAAATTTATTCTGAAGATTTAATCAAAAAAAATAAGATCAATAAAAAAATTAAGGCAGTTGTTGCCTGTGGAAATGGTACAGCAGGAGTTTTCGCTCCTGAAATTTTAAGAAGTATAGGATGTGAAGTTATTGAATTAGATTGTGATTTGGATTGGTCGTTTCCAAAATATAATCCTAATCCTGAAGATCTTAAAATGCTTAAAGCAATAGCAAAAGCAGTAAAAGATAATAATGCAGATGTCGGTTTTGGTTTTGATGGTGATGGTGACAGATGTGGGGTGATAGATGATAAAGGTGATGAAATATATTCAGATAAAATAGGATTATTGATAGCACGAAACTTAGCATCAAAACATCAAAATTCAAAATTCGTTGTTGATGTAAAATCAACTGGTCTTTACACTAAAGATAAAGTTCTTGTAGAAAATAAGTGTAAAACTATTTACTGGAAGACTGGACACTCACACATTAAAAGAAAAGTTAATTTAGAAAAAGCTTTAGCAGGGTTTGAAAAAAGTGGTCATTTCTTTTTCAATCAACCTTTAGGTTATGGATATGATGATGGAATAAATTCAGCAATACAAGTTTGTCATTTATTAAATAATCTAAATAAGAAAATGAGTGAAATCATAAATGAATTACCTAAAACATATCAATCTCCTACTATGGCACCGTTTTGTAAAGATGAGGAGAAGTATAAAGTAGTTGAAGAAATGGTTAAAAAAATTGAAGATTTAAAAAAAAAGAATATCAAAATTGATAATCAATCAATCACGGAAGTTTTAACTGTTAATGGTGTAAGATTTTCTTTAATAGATGGATCCTGGGGCTTAATTAGAGCTTCTTCAAATAAACCATCTTTAGTGGTGGTTACTGAAAGTCCAACCTCAAATGATAGAAAAAAAAATATTTTTGATTTTATTGATAATTTGTTGCAAAAAACTGGAAAGATTGGAGAATACGATCAAAAAATTTAAAGTTTAAAATATTCGTATAAAAATTTAGTTCCTATAATAATTAGAAATAATCCAAAATATTTAGTCATTTTTTTTTTATTGATTCTATGACTAGCTTTAGCTCCTAGCCTTGCCATAAATGCAGTTATTGGAAAAAATATCAAAAAAGCTGGTATGTTCAAAAATCCAATACTCAAAGGTAAATTTACATTTAAATAGTTACCTGAAAAAAGAAAACCTATTGTCCCAAATAAAGCTATAATAAAACCTATCGCTGCTGCACTTCCAATAGCCTTATTTATTGGGTAACCAAAAAATTTTAAAATTGGAACATTCATAACCGCACCACCTATACCCATTGGGGCTGATACAAACCCGGTAATTATTCCAGAAATAATTTTAGCGGGTAAACCCATTTTTATTGAGATATCCGACTCTTTTTCTTTCAAAAATAATAAATAGAAAGCAAGAATAAAAACAACAATTGTAAAAAATAATATTAAAGGTTTCGTTTTCAACCCTGCTGCTAAAATAGTCCCCAGTATAACTCCTATAACAACAAATGCTCCGTAACCTTTAACTACACTGAAATCTACTGCTTTATGTTGGTGGTGAGTTAAAACAGAAACGATCGATGTTGGAATAATTATTCCAAATGAAGTTCCTACAGCTAAGTGCATTAAGTATGCAGGTTCTATTCCTGCTAATCCAAAAATATAAAATAAAATTGGAACCGTGATTAATCCTCCGCCGATACCAAATAAACCTGCAGCAAAACCCGCAGGAATTGCTGTGATAACCATTATTAAAATTAGATAAAGTGTTTCAGGTTGAAAAATAATATCCAAAATTATCTTTCTAATGATACAGGATTTGTTTTTCTGACCTGGTCCATTATATGATTAACCTTTTGAAGATCTGCATCCCTAATACACATATTTTTTGAAAGATATTGCTTCCATGTCCTTGATCCGTTTTGTCCATGAAATAAACCTACAGTGTGTCTCATAATATGATTTAATTGTATACCTTTAGCTGTTTCTTCATGTATGTAAGGAATCAATTTTTCCATAACTTCACTTCTTGTAGGAATATTATTATTATTAAAAATATCTCTTTCAATATCAGCTAAGAAATAAGGTGAATGATAAACAGCCCTGCCGATCATTACACCATCTACTTTCGTCAAGTGAGTTTTGATATCTTCTGTTGATTTAATTCCACCATTAATAATAATTTCATCGTTTTTAAAATGTTCTTTAAGTTTATAAACAAACTCATATTTAAGTGGAGGTATATTTAAATTTTCTTTAGGACTTAACTTTTTTAATAAAGCTTTTCTTGCGTGAATAATAAATTTTTTTGATCCAGCGTCTTTGGTTGTTTGAATAAAAGATTTTAAGAACTCAAAATTTTCAACTTCGTTGTAACCAATTCTTGTTTTAATTGTTACTGGTAGCTTTGTTGATTTTGCCATGGCTTCAATGCACTTTGCTACAAGATCAGGCTCTTGCATTAAACAAGCGCCAAATTTATTTTTTTGAACTTTCTTACTTGGGCAACCTAAATTAAAATTAATTTCTTTATATCCATAATCTTCAGCAATATTGCAAGCTTCGACTAATTCTGAAGGATTAGATCCGCCTATTTGCAAAGTCACAGGATTAGATATTTTTTTAAATGATAAAAGTTTATTTCTATCTCCTTTAATGATTGCATTAGCAACAATCATCTCTGAGAAAAGATGAACATTTTTACTAATTAAACTTAAGAAATATATTTCATGCTTATCAGTGCAATCCATCATTGGTGCCACTGAGACAGTCTTAATCATAATTTATTCTGACTTATTGTCTTCTTCTACTGGAGCTTCTTCATTTAATTCAAGAGGAGCTTCTTCTGTCTCTAAGTTTTCTTCTTTAATTTCTGGCTGTTCTGCTTTTAACTCAGATAAAGCTTCATCTGCTAAACTAGGCTTCTTTACTTCTGGAATTCTTCTGGTTCTTTTTGAAGGCAAAATAGCAACACCACTTTTGGAAATTTGACCTTTATAAAGATTTTCAAAATCATCGTTAGTTTCTTCCTCTATCTCTTCTTGTTGCTCAATTTCATCTGGTTCTTTTCTTAATCGTTTAATTGCGCTCTCTTCCAGGTCTTTTACTGAAACTTTTCCATCTCCTATCTCTCTTAAAGATATAATCGTTCTTTTGTCATTGTCTTCATCAACTAGCATTGGAGCTCCAGCATTCAATTGAGCTGTTCTTTCTTTAGCTAATAAAACTAGATCATATTGATTATCAATTTTTTCTAAACAATCTTCTACGGTAATTCTTGCCATGGTGATGAGTGTATATTCAAATAATCTAAATAAATCAATTATTTTTTGAGCTTAATTGGTTCTAAAGTTTTTCTTATCATTATTAAAAGAATTAGTGAAATAACGATGTATGTACCTGCAACAAAAGCAATATTTTCAATGGTATAGCCACTATCAATTAATAATCCAAAAATTGCTGTTCCGAATGCCGTTGAAAAAACCATAAAAGCAGTTGTTAAAGCCTTAATAGAGCCAATAAATTTTACACCATAAATCTCAGCCCAAGTAGAAGAGCCAAGAACGTTTGCTAGTCCGTTAGAGATACCAATTAAACCTAAAAAAATAAAGGCTGAGATTTCACGTTGGTAATACAACAAGACAAACATGGCCAAAAGCAAAGGAATATTCATTAAAGGAATTAACTTTCTGCTCGTAAATTTATCAACTAAAAAACCAGAAAAAAATAAAGTTATTATAGAAGCTATGGAATAAACCATAAAAGCTTTAGGTATAGTGTAGATACTCCACATTTTTGACTCAGAAATATAGGATTGATATACGAATACACCTGTAGCTATCCAAGGCATAGCTAACATATTTAATGAAACAATATAAAATCTATAATCTTTGATTACTTCTCTTCTACTCCAACTTTTAATTTTGACTTTTTTAACAAAACTTTGATCTTTTTCTCTAGAGTCGAGTTTAATATGTCTAATTGTATTTAAAACTACGAGAGGTAAAAATAAAATTATTAATATTGCAATCCCTTGCCAAACAGTCCTCCAAGAATAAATTACAAATAAATAAGTTATTAATACTGGTAAAATAAATTCTGCAGATGATAAACCAAACCAGATTGTGCTGAGTGCTTTTCCTCTTGATCTTTCAAAAAATCTTGAGATTGTAGTTGTAGAGGCATGACTCATTAAACCTTGACCAGAAAACCTCATTAAAAATATTCCAGCTGCTAATAAATAGATGCTGTTTATAAGAGAAAAAAATATAGATGATAAAAATAATAACAAAATAACAAAAAAAGAATAATAAATTATTTGATAATCATCAATTTTTTTACCAACCCAAATTAATAAAAGACTAGAAAAAATTGTTGCTGTTGCATAAATATTTCCAAATTGGCCGTGGGTGATACCTAATTCATTTCTAATTGGTGCGTTAAACAATCCCAGAAAAAAGCTCTGTCCAAAACTAGAAAAAAATGTAAATATAAATCCAAATATAATTACTTTTTTATTTAATGAGAGGTTAATCATTTATGACTTGTAAAGTTGCTTTCATAGGTTTGGGTGTTATGGGTTACCCTATGGCAGGTTATATATCAAAAGCAGGTCATGATGTAACTGTTTATAATCGTACGAAAGCTAAAGCAGAAAAATGGACTAAAGAATATAAAGGTAAAATAGCTGATACACCCGCAGATGCTGCAAAAGATTGTGATTTTATATTTACATGTGTTGGGAATGATAACGATCTAAGAGAAGTGACACTTGGTAATAAAGGGCTATTCAATACAGCTAAAAAAGATTCGATCTATATAGATAATACAACAGCATCAGCAAATATAGCTAGAGAACTTTATAAAGAGGCAAAATCAAAAAGTTTTGATTTCTTAGACGCCCCAATTTCAGGCGGGCAAGCTGGCGCTGAAGGTGGAACTTTAACAGTTATGGTTGGTGGAGACGAAGCTCCATTTAAGAAAGCCGAGCCAGTAATAGACAGTTATAGTAAAAAAATTAAATTACTTGGGCCTTCTGGAAGTGGGCAGTTAACTAAAATGGTCAATCAGATTTGTATTGCTGGTTTAGTTCAAGGTTTGTCTGAAGCAATAAATTTTGGAATGAATGCTGGATTAAATATGCATGATGTTATCGAAGTAATATCAAAAGGAGCTGCTCAATCTTGGCAAATGGATAATAGACACAAGACAATGATTGAAGATAAGTTTGATTATGGTTTTGCAGTTGATTGGATGAGAAAAGATTTAAAGATAGCAATGGACGAAGCGAAAAAGAATAACTCTCCTCTTCCAATTACAAAATTAATAGATGAATATTATGCTGAAGTACAAAAGATGGGTGGTCAAAGATGGGATACTTCTAGCTTAATCAAAAGATTTAGAAAATAGAGTATGCAACCAGCGTACTACGAAAATTTTGAGGAAATTCAAAAAAAGTTGTGGTCCATGTTGGATGACGCTGTGATAAATAGAAGTTCACCTTTTAGGATACCAGTTTTCATTTGTGCTGATCAAAATAATATCGATGGGAGAATAGTAGTTTTAAGAAAGTCAGATAAAGAAAATAATGTATTACAATTTCATACTGATCTTAGATCTCCGAAAGTAGATATTCTTAAGAAAAATAATAATGCCTCTTTAGTTTTTTACGACAAAGAGGAAAAGATTCAATTAAGAGTAAAAGTCACTTGCGAAATTAATAATAAAAATTCAATAACTGAGGAAGCCTGGAAAAAAACTCAACATATCAGCAGACGATGTTATCTTACAGATAGTGCTCCTAGCTCTTTATCAGATAATCCTACATCTGGTATGATTTCAAAATTAGAGGATTTTGATTATACGATGGAGCAAAGTGAAAAAGGTTATGAAAATTTTACGGTTATTAAATGTAATATTAAATCTATTGAATGGCTATACTTAGCTGCTAAAGGTCATCGAAGAGCTATTTTTAATTTTGAAAATAAAAAGAATAATTGGTTAGTTCCTTAAACTTATTCTTTCCATTTTTTAAACCACTCTAGTTTAGCATTAGGATACACACCAAATGTACACCATTCATTTTTTCTACCTTTAAGTAATTTTTTGTGAGTATACCTTGCTGGTATTTCAAAATTTCCAGGAGGATAACCTCTTACTTTCTGTGATAAAGCACAGGCTATTGGTAATGGATCAAATGGATTATCTGATGTCGGAGTTAAATAAACTGAGTCTTTCAAATCAGGACAAGTCGGATCCCCATGATTGTAAATTGCTTTTCCTAACTTTTTTTGAAGATCTGGTCCAAGTATACCGCTTCCCAAATGTGCTCCTCTTTGTTGTCCTTTGCTGCACGGCATAGCAAATCCTAAACCATGTAATAGTTCATGAACTGAAATTTTATCTATCTGGCCTGATGCTTTGCCTATAAATATATAACCATGATGTGGACCCATTTGTCCTCCATCACCACTAGACGCATCTGTAAATGATAAATATAATTTTTTTGGATTATTAAAACCAATCTTTTGGAGATAGTAATCTGGATAGTTCACGTTCCATCCACCCCTCCTAGCTTTTCGGTCCATTCTTGCAAATGATATGTCTAGTTTTCCATCTTTTCTTCTGTCTAATTTAAATCTCTGTTTGTTTCCTGTTAATTCAAAAAATAAATCATCAGTTTTTTTTACTTGTTTTTCAATCCAACCGTTTATATCTCTTTCTTTGTCCTTGGTATTTTTGGCTAAAAAATAAATAAAATGAATCTGATAATCATCGTTTACATCTGGTTGATCTTTAAAAAATCTTCCAGGTTTTTCATCTGCTAATAATGAAAAGCTAAAAAAGGTTAAGAGTAATGTTAATAATATTTTTTTCATAAAATTATTTCTTATACTTCTTGTAATTTGCTACATAATGTTCTGCGTTTTCTTTAATGCTTTTTATCTCTTCATCTGTAACTTGTCTTACAATCTTTCCAGGACTACCGAGAACTAAAGATCTTTCTGGGATTACTTTATTTTCTGTTACAAGAGCATTTGCGCCTATAATAGAATTTTTTCCTATCTTAGCTTTATTTAAAATAGTGCTTCCTATGCCTATTAAACAATCGTCTTCAATTATACATCCATGAAGCATTACTAAATGACCAATTGTAACATTCTTACCGATAATAGCAGGACAACCAGGATCGGTATGTATTACACTGCCATCTTGAACATTTGAACCTTCCCCAATGGTAATAGGTTCTACATCCCCTCTTAATGTTACATTAAACCAAATATTCGAATCCTTTTTTAATTCAACCTTGCCAATAAGCACAGCATTAGATGCAGCCCAACTATTTGGATCCATTTTTGGTGTTTGGCCTTCAAAATCGTAAATCATAAATTTGCTGTATAATTAATATATAACTCTTATAATATATTATGGCTTTAACAAAAACACCAATTTGTGACTTCGGTAAAAAAGCTCAAAACTTTAAGCTCCAGTCTATAAATGGTAAATCAGTCTCTTTGGAGGATATAAGAGGAAAAAACGGAACCTTAATAATGTTTATTTGCAATCATTGTCCTTACGTTAAAGCTATCATTAAAGATTTAGTTGAAGATTGTAAAAAATTGAAATTGGAGGGAATTAATTCTGTAGCTATTATGTCAAATGATACAAAGAACTACCCCGAGGACTCTTTTGACAAAATGATAGAATTTGCAAAAGATAATAAATTTGGTGACTTAAATTATCTAATTGATGAAACTCAAGAAGTGGCAAAAAAATATGGAGCAGTATGTACTCCAGACTTTTTTGGATACAATAAGAATTTAGAGCTTCAATACAGGGGTAGAATTAGAGAGCTAAAAGATTTAAAACCAGTAAGAAGTGGAGATAGCGATTTGAAATTAGCTATGAGGATGATTGGAAAGACTCAAAATGGTCCTGTGGAACAAATTCCAAGTATGGGATGTAATATTAAGTGGTTTAATTAATGTTTTTAATTTCGACTAGAAACTTTCCTCCTGATGTTGGTGGAATTCAAAACTTAATGGAAGGCTTATCTAATGCCCTCCTTAATCATGGTCCTGTAAAAGTTTTTGCTGATAATTTTGAAAATTCAGAAAGTTACGATCAAACTTCTAAATTAAATATACAAAGAATTTCAGGTTTTAAAATTTTTAAGAAATATAGAAAAGCTAATCTAGTTAAAGAATTTATAAAAAATAATGATTTAAGAGCAGCTTTTTTCGATCACTGGAAAAGTATTGAAAATTTAGATTCAGTTGTTTTAAAAAAAACAAAAACTTTTTGCTTAATACATTCTAAAGAAATTAACCACCCACTAGGTTCTTCTTTAAATAAAAGAATGCTAAGTTCCTTAAATAAAGCAAATTTTGTAATTGCAAATTCAAATTTTACAAAACAATTAGTTATAAAATTAGGTTTCGAAAATAAAAATATAAAAGTTATCAATCCTGGTTGTAATTATCCAATTAAAGTAAGTAAAGAAGGTAAAAAATTTGCAGAAACAATTTATGGTAATACTTTTCCAAAATTAATAACAATATCTAGATTAGACGCAAGAAAAAGCCACCAAAATATTTTAATGACTATTAAAAATCTTTTACCTAAATTTCCAAATTTAAAATATGTTTCTGTTGGTACTGGTGATGAAAGAGATAATCTAGAAAAACTAAAAAAAGAATTGGGATTAAACGATGAAGTAACTTTTATTTACAAATCTAGTGAACAAGAAAAAATAGGTTTGCTAGAAAAATCAGATATTCTTGTAATGCCTTCTGTAATTTATAAAAAATCAGTAGAGGGCTTTGGAATTACTTTTATCGAAGCTGCCTCTTACGGCAAACCATCCATCGGTGGAATATTTGGTGGAGAAGCTGATGCAATACTGGAAGGGGAAACTGGTTATCTTTGTGATGGGAATGACTTAAATGCTTTATATGAAACATTATTAAAGACCCTAAATAATGATCAATACAAGAAATTAGGGGTTAATGCTTTAGAGTTTTCGAAAAATTTTAATTGGGATAAAATTGTTAAAAAATATATAGAATTAATTTAAATGCATTTTTATTTCTCCCATGACTGTATCGACATTTAATTCAGCTAAATTTTTTACAGTGATTGCTTTAAAATTAGAATTTTCAATACTAACTTTTGCTGCTGAAGTATGACTTCCAAAAAGGACTAAACCTTTTTTTTTTAAATGAGACGCGATGTGCGCTGGGCCCGTATCGTTGGCAATAATAAATTTTGCATCATTTATCAATGAAATTAACATTTTAATACTGATAGATTCTCCGTTATGCATCACAACTTTTGCATTTAATTGATTAGCTTCTTCAAACTCACCTGGGCCAGGAGCAATTAAAACTGAATAGTTATTTTTATATTCTCTTCTTATTTTTGAAATCAAGTCTTTAAAAAAGGGCCACTTTTTATTTTGATGTTTTTTTGAGCAAAAAGGAAAAATTAAAATATAGTCTCTGTTCGTATACTGATCTGTTAATTTTGATAAATCTTCATTTGCCCAATTTAAATCAACGTTTTTAACGTATTTAGTAGGTATATTGTTTTTAGTTAATTGTAACTCCATTCGATCCAGCACTGGATAATTATCAAAATCTTTCTTGGTTTGTCCTGGTTCTAAAGTATTTGCAGATGAAGACCATTCTGCTTTATCTAAGATAAAATTTTTATAAAATTTTGTTCTTCTCGAATTTTGTAAATCAAAAACTTTACCAAAATTATATTTAGATAATAATTTTTTTAATCTATATAAGAAAAATAAATTCCAACGTGGTAATCTTTTATCAGTAATTACTCCATCTATATAAGGACATTCTGACATAAATAATGAGTAAGGTGCTGAGGTCAGCAAGAAAACTTTTCTATTGGGGTAAAATTCTTTAATATCTTTAATAGCCCCGTTAGCTTGTATCAGATCTCCCAGAGAACCATGTTTAATTATTAATATATTTGACATTATTTAATCTGCGTATATTTATTGTTCTATTATAGTCAAAAAACATTAATATGAATACTAAATTAGACAAAATATTGGCAGAAATTTCAGCAGGTGAATTAATAGATAAAATAACTATTTTAGAAATAAAAAAAGAAAAGATTGTCAATAAAGAAAAATTAATAGAAGTTGAAAAAGAATTGCTTTCTTTAAATGAAACAATGAAAAAATTTATCCCTGATCAATCTGAAGTTTCAAAATTTAAAGATAATCTTAAAGAAATTAATTTAAAACTTTGGGATATCGAAGATGGCAAAAGATCTTTTGAAAAAAATAATGAATTTGGAAAAGAATTTATTGAACTAGCTAGAAACGTTTATAAATTTAACGATGAAAGAGCAAAGATTAAATTAGCTATCAATACAGTTCTTGGTTCTAATATTAAAGAAGTTAAATCTTACAAATAATTAATCGTTTTTTAAACTTGGAATAATTGTTCTTAATTTCTTAGGTAAACTTGGGTCAATTGATGTTGTAATAACTCCTTCTTTTTTATTTAATGATTTTAAAATTTTCCCATCAGGAGAAACAATTAATGAATTTCCAAATGTTTTTCTTCCATTATAATGTTTTCCTGCCTGAGCAGGTGCAAAGATATAACAAAAATTTTCAATTGCTCTAGCTTTAAGCAAACTGTGCCAATGCCTTTTGCCAGTTGTTTCTGTAAAGGCAGAAGGAACTGCCAAAAATATTGATCCTTGTTTTGATAATTTTCGGTATAAATTTGGAAATCTTAAATCATAACAAATAGTTAAACCTAGTTTACCCCAAGGTAGTTTAAAAGATTTAATTTTTGTTCCAGCTGTGTAAGTTTTGGACTCACAATATTTTTCATTTTTATTTAAGGTAACATCATACATATGAATTTTATCATAGTAACATCTTATTTTTCCATTTTTATCAATCAAAACAGATCTGTTTACTAGTTTATTTTTAGAAACTTTTATCGTCAGAGAACCAACTAATATCCATTTTTTGTATTTTTTTGCTAATTCTTTTATTCCTTTCAAATAAATATCTTTACTCATTGAAGTACAAATTTTTAATAATTGTTTTTTATTTAATAAAAATAAAGAAGAAATTTCAGGAGTTAAAATAAAATCTGTTTTTTGTTTTACAGCTTTCAAAATCAATCGCTTAGTACATTTTAAATTATATTCAATATTATTATTTGAACGTAGCTGGATACAAGAAACTTTAAACATATTAATATAATTTAACTATTTGTTGTAATATGCAAGATTTAATTGTATTCAATTATTATCCATTATGAACAACAATAAATCTCTAACCTTAGTCTTCGGTGCATATTTTAGTCATAAGCATATATATAGAATCTGTAAAAGTATAAATAAAAAATTTAAAATTATTGTTGTAGAAAATTCTTTAGATAAAAAATTTAAAAAGGATATAGAAAAAAAATTTAAAAATACAAAAGTAATCATTCCTAAAGAAAATGTTGGACTTGCAAAAAGTTTTAATATTGGAATTAAAAATTCAAAAACAAAGTATGTTTATCTCAATTGTCCAGATATGGCTATTTCAAACAAATCTATCAATGATTTGATTGATTGTGCAGAAAAACTAAAAAGTTTTTGTATTTTGGCACCAAATTATAAAGATACATCTAACTTCAATAATTATGTGGGAAATGAATATGTTTTGCAAAAAACCCCATCGAAAATTTTAAAATACCGTCTAAAGAAAGTTGATTTCATAGATAATAGCTTTTTAATGCTAACAAAAAAAGCAAAAAAATACTTATTTGATGAAAAATACTTTTTATATTCTGAAACAATGGATTTTTGTTTTCAATTAAAAAAATTTAATGAAAAAAGTTATGTTTCTGATAAAATAAGATTTAAACACTATGTGTCGGACTCAGTTGATAAAAAATACTCTTTATTATCAAAGTTAACTAGAGCTTGGCATTATAATTGGTCAAAATTTTATTATTATAAAAAAAATTATAATTATTTATTTGCTTTAAAAAAAATTATTCCAAATATTATCAAATCAATAAAGAAGATTATCTTTAGTTTGATTACGTTTAATAAGGAAAACTTAATCTTTGGATTAATCGAGTTTTATGGGATTATTTGTTCTATTTTAAATTTAAAATCTTTTTATAGACCAAGAATGTGAAAAGTTTAAAGCATTAATTTGTACGCATTTTTTTTTCACTAAATTTAATTAAGTTGTGTACTAAAAAGGTCAAAAGCAAATAAATTCCTCCAGCTACAATAAAGACTTCTACAGGCTTAAAGGTAGTGGAAATTATATATTTTGCTACTCCTGTTAAGTCCATTAAAGTAACTGTACTTGCTAATGAAGTGCCTTTAAGCATTAAAATTATCTCGTTTCCATAAGCTGGTAAGGACTGCTTAATGGCAATTGGTATTTGAATTTTATAAAATATAATTTTACTTGAGATACCAAGACTTTTACCAGCTTCAATCATTCCAGGTTTAATGGTCTGAAAAGCTGATCTTAAAATTTCAGAAGTGTAAGCTCCTGTGTTAAGTGAAAAAGCTATTATGGCACACCAGTAAGGTTCTTTTAATATAGTCCATAAAAAAGTTGATCTTAAATATTCAATTTGTCCTAATCCAAAATAAATAATAAATATCTGAACCAGAAGCGGTGTTCCTCTAAAGATATAAGAAAATCCATAAGAAAAATTATTTATGAACTTTTTCTTGCTCAATCTCATTAATGCAAAAATCAATCCAATTATTAAACCAAAAATTAGAGATAATGATAAAAGTTTTAAAGTTGTTAAAGTAGCATTTAGTAACTTTGGTAAACTTTCAATCATTAAATTTAAGTCCATCAAAAACCCCTACTATAATTTTTTTCTAATTTGTTAAGTATCTTCATGCTTAGAAAAGTTAAGATTAAGTATAAAAGTGCAGCAAATGAATAAAAAAACAGAGGATCTCTCGTCGAACCAGCGGCAATATAAGATTGTCTCATTATCTCGACTAGACCAGTTACAGAAATAAGAGAAGTATCTTTAAGTGTGATTTGCCAAACATTACTTAGGTTTGGTAATGCTAATCTCAACATTTGAGGAATTATTACTTTGAAAAAATATATATACTTTTTAAATCCTAAAGCTTTACAGGCTTCGAACTGCCCTCTATCTATTGATTGAATAGCTCCTCTAAAAACTTCTGTAGAATAAGCTCCAGAAATTATGCCGATTGCAAATGAACCAGTAATAAAAGCATTGATCTCTATATATTCATGGTATCCAAATATGCTTGCCACAAACATAACGGCACCAGTGCCTCCAAAAAAAAATAAATAAATTACTAATAATTCAGGAACACCTCTAATAACAGTAGTGTAAAAATTTGCGATAAAATTAAATATTTTATTCTTAGATAGTTTTAAGGGAGTAAAAATTATTGAGAATAAAATTCCTATCAACATAGCTGTTATTGAAACAGCTATCGTCATTAAAAATGCTGCGAATAGTTCGTCACCCCAACCTTTTGAACCAAAATAAAGAAGTTCCATAAAGAAAAGGCGGTTATAAATAACCGCCATTTCAAGTATTTAATTACATAGAGGCGTCAAAGCCAAAATGTTTAATAGCAAGTTTGCTAATTATTCCTTTTTTTCTAGCAGTATCGATAGCTCTATTAAAATCTTTTAATAGTTTTGCATCTCTTTTGCCAACGGTACTAGAATTGTCACCTTTTCTTATTCCGATTCCAACTCCATTACCAAAAGCACCGCCGGAGAAAGTAGGTCCAACTAAAACCACAGGTTTTTTAGATTTAGCTGCATAATCTGTAAAAGCAACTGCTGCAGCTAAAGCTGCATCAATTCTTCCTGCTGCTAAGTCTAAATTAACTTCATCCTGAGTTTTGTATTTTCTAACAGTCACATTTCCAACATCACCTGACTCTAAAAAGTTTTGGTGAATTGTTCCTGTTTGAACCCCGATAGTTTTACCAGCTAAAGCCTTAGTTAGTTGATCTAAAGTTTTTTTAGCTGCATTCTTATTAGATAAACTTAAAGATTCTACTGTTTGTAAATTTTCAAGACTTGAGCCTTTCATTACCGCTAGCGATGCTACTTCATCAGCATAACCTTGAGAAAAATTAATTGTTTTTAATCTTTCATCAGTAATAGACATTCCCGCCATAATTAAATCGAATTTTCTCATCAACAAAGCCGGTATCATTCCATCCCAATCTTGTTCCACTATAGTACACTCGTGCTTTAAAATTGAACAAAGCTCTTTAGCAAGATCTACTTCAAATCCAATTAAGTTTCCTGAAGAGTCTTTTGCGTTCCATGGTGGGTAAGCTCCCTCTGTACCAATCCTAACCTTATCAGAATATGCATTTCCAATTAATAGAAAAGATATAGTAACAAAAGAGATAAATAGTTTTTGTAATTTACTCATATGTCCCCCTTTTTTTTTGTCTATTGTAAATAAAAAGAAAAGATTTACTAGAGATTAATTTATCAATTAGGACTAAGGTTATTTCATGATCGAAGACGCAAAATTCCACTTACAGTCAAAACTTGGTATATAAGCACCCGAAACTTTTACATTACCAAAACTTTTGTCTAGCACTTTACACCAATTTTCTACCTGCTTTGGCTTCTTGTCCTTGCTACCTACTTGCGCAGTAATAATTCCACCTTTTTTAAGAATTCTTTTAAGACCTTTCATATTTTTTCTAGCTAGATCAATACAATATTGATCATCATTTAAATCTACAAAAATTTTATCATATTTAGAGTCCTCTATTGATTTAATGCTCTCAAAAGCATCTCCCCAGAAAGTTTTAACCTTATTACTTTTCTTAACTTTAGAGCAAACTTTTGGAAGGTGTTTAAAACAAGTGTCAACGATTTCAGGATCCAGTTCGTACCAATCTATATAATTGGCGTTATTTTCTAAACACTCTCTAGCAACTCCACCATCACCACCTCCAATAATAGCAACATTTGAATTCTTTTTACTTAAATCATAGCTAGATTTAAAAAAGCTAGAGCTATAAATTTTTTCATCTTTCTCAGCTACTTGTATTTCATGGTCAATAAATAAGGCATTGCCGAACTCTTCAAGTTTCATTATTTCAACAAATTGGCCTACTTTTGATGTAAAAGTTTCAAGTACGTCGTTAACTACATAATATTTTTTTTGACCTGGAGTGCTATAAATATCATCATAAAGACCTACGCTACTTCTATCAAAGCTATTTGTTACTACTCTTTCGTGTTGAATTTCTTTTTTTAAAATCTTTAAGGCAATCTTAGGATGAACTTTTCCACACGTGAAGAAATCAAAACTAATTACGCCTCTTTCAGGAAATGTATGAAAACTAAAATGGCTTTCAGCAAGTAATGCAACTAATGTAAAACCTTGAGGTTCAAATTTATGAGAACTAACGTTAAGTATTTCTACTTTAGCGGCTTTAGCAATTTTATATATTATTTTTTCGTAGAATAAAGGAGTATAATCTTTCTTAACTCCAAGAAAATCTATTGTAATATGCTCACCTACTTTTATCATTAAAAATTACCCTTTTTTATAATTTTTAAACTTTCCTAAAACTATTTTCATTTCTTTTTTTGAAAGAATCTTAGGTATTCCAATTCTTAGGGCATTTATATATTGATGGCAAATATTTTCGATCTCCTGAGCAAGTTCAAAAGTCTTTTCTAAATTTTTTCCAAAAGCAACCTGGCCGTGATTAGCAATTAAACATGCGGTTCTATTTTTAAGAGCTTTAATAATATTTCTTGAAAGATTTTTTGTTCCAAAAGTTGAGTATTTACTACATTTAATGTCTTCTCCTCCGGCTACTGCAACCATATAGTGAAAAGCAGGTATATTTTTTTGATGCGTTGACACTGCTGTAGCGCAAGTTGAGTGGGCATGGACGATCGCCATAGCATCTTTTTTATTCACATATATATCTTGATGAAACCTCCATTCTGAGGATGGTTTGTTCTTTTTTTTGTCAAAGACTCCTTTTAAAGAAACAAAAACAATATCTTTAGTTTTTAATGTTGAATATTTCATGCCAGATGGAGTTATGTAAAATCCATCAACTCCTTTTTCTTTTGCTCTTACAGAGATATTTCCTGATCTTAAGGCGGATAAATTAGTTATATTTAATTTTTTGGAATATTTTATTACTTCATTTTTTAACTTGCTCACTATAATATATGTTCTTTCATAAAGAGTGAGAAAGTTTTTTTAATATAATTTAAATCTTTGTTATTTAGTCCATGATGACAACCTATTAAAACACCATTACGCATTATGTTATTGCTATTTAACTCTGCATCTTTAACTTTTTTGTAGAATCTTTTTTTCATTATAGGTTGTCTTAAGATATTTCCAGTAAATATTGTTCTTGTCTGAATTCCTTTTTTTTCTAAAAAAATTTGTAATTTTTGTCTGTTTAATTTCACTCCATTTTTTATGATAATTGGATACGCTAACCATGCGGTAATAAGACCTTTTTGTTGAGAAGGTAAATCAAAATAATTAGGAAAATTTGAAAAAAAATTTTTTAAATTAACAAAATTACTATTTCTCTTTTTTATACTTTTTGGAAGTTTTTTTAATTGTTCTAATGCAAAAGCTGCGGATATTTCCGATGGTAAAAAATTATACCCCATATCTGAGAATATATATTTTCCATCATAAGGTATACCGTCGACTTTTATGTTGAATCTCTTTTTTATACCTTCAGATTCATTAAATATTGCCGATGATCTACCCCATCCTCTTAGAAGTTTTGCTCTTTCATAAGTTTTTTTATCATTAAAGCATACCATGCCACCAAATCCAGCTCCTGTTATTATATGGGATGCATACATGCTATTAGTAGTGATGTCTGAATATTTACCAAGGTTTTTTTTTTGAACCCTATATCCAATGGTATCAGCTGAGTCTTCAATAATTTTTATGTTTTTCTTTTTAGCTATTTGAAAAATATTTTTCCAATTAGGCACATTTCCTAATAAATTTGGAACCATTATTGCTTTTGTCTTTTTATTAATTGCTTTTTTAATTTGATCTATTTTTGCAACAAATGAATTACTTTCAACATCAATAAAATGAGGTGTTAAACCTAGTTGATAAATTGGAGCAACAGTTGTTGAAAAAGTTAAAGTCGGAGTTATAACCTCATCTCCTTTTTTAAGATTTAACGATGCAAGAGCTAACAAATTAGCCGAGGATCCTGAGTTAACCATTAAGCCATATTTTTTTCCAAACAATTTGGAAATTTTTTTCTCTAGTTCCTTTACTAAAGGGCCATCTATAAGTGTTAAAGATTTGCTTTTTAACACTGATAATGATGCATTAATTTCTTTTTTATTGTATATAGCTTTACCGTAATATATTTTCATTTAAATATTTTTTTTAAACTTTTTTCAGATGCTTCGCAAATTCCTTTTTCTGTGATTAAACCAGTTACATATTTTGCTGGGGTGATGTCAAACGCTAAATTCAAAGCTTTGCTTTTTTCTGGATAGATTCTTACTGTTGCGACATTATTATTTTCGTCAACTCCTTCTACATGCGATAGTTCCTTGGAACTCCTTTCTTCTATCGGAATTTTTTTAAAGTCTTTAACACTCCAGTCTATAGTCGAACTTGGGAGAGCTACGTAAAAAGGAACATTGTTATCTTTCGCAGCTAAGGCTTTTAAATATGTTCCAATTTTATTTGCTACATCTCCTGTCGATAAAGTTCTGTCAGTTCCTACAATACACATGTCGACCTCACCTCTTTGCATTAGAATTCCTCCAGCATTGTCGGTAATAATTGTATTTTGTATCCCTTCTTCATTTAACTCATAAGAAGTTAGATTAGCACCTTGATTTCTTGGTCTTGTTTCATCCACCCAGACATGGACTTTAATTCCTTTTTGATGTGCATGATAAATTGGTGAAGTAGCTGTGCCCCAATCAATTGTTGCAAGCCAACCAGCGTTGCAATGGGTTAAAATATTTACAGTATCTTTTTTTTTATTGGCTATTTCTTGAATTATTCTTAGGCCATTTTCACCTATGTTTTTACAAAATATAACGTCTTCCTCTACGATCGCATTAGCTTCTTCTAAAGCCACCTTTAAAATGTTGCTGCTATTTATGCCTGATAGTTTTTTTATCATTCTATCTACTGCCCATTTTAAATTAATTGCTGTAGGTCTAGATGCTATTAAATCTTCACTGGATTTTTTTAAAAAAGATTGGTCATTATTTTCAAGAATAGATAAAACTATTCCATAAGCAGCCGTAGCTCCAATTAATGGGGCTCCTCTTACTTCCATTGTTTTGATCGCATTAATAGAATCTTTAACTGTTTTTAAATCTTTAATAATAAATTGATGAGGCAATTTTGTTTGATCTATTATCTTTACTGTATTATGTTCAAACCAAATTGTTCTATAATTTTTACCGTTAATTTGCATTATTTTTTAATAAGTGCTCTTCCTGCAATATGTTTTAATTTCTTTATAGTTTTCTTTGATCTTTTTTTTGAATCTGTAATGATAGCAGTATCTAAACAATTATTTGCAGGATCTTTATCTATTGAAAAATCTTTAAAAGTTTTTATAATTTCTTTAATCATGTTTTGTGCATTTGAAGCATTTTTTCGCAATGTTTGAACTACCATTGCCACATCAACTTCACTATGATCTGGGTGCCAACAATCATAATCAGTTACCATAGCAACTGTGCAATATCTAATTTCTGCTTCTCTGGCTAATTTTGCTTCAGGCATATTTGTCATTCCAATCACGTCTGAATTCCATGATCTATATAAATTAGACTCCGCTAAAGTAGAAAATTGAGGACCTTCCATTACAACATAAGTTCCCCCAATTTGATGACTAATATTTAATTTTTTCAATGCTGCCTCGCAACATTCTGATAGACCAGGACTAGTTGGTTTAGCCATTGAAACATGAGCTACAATTTCTTCATCAAAAAAAGTTTTTACTCTTGAAAAAGTTCTGTCAATGAATTGATCAACAATTACAAATTTTCCCGGATTAAGATCTTCCTTTAAAGAGCCTACTGCTGAGACAGAAATAATATCAGTTACTCCTAATTGTTTCATAGCATCTATATTTGCTCTAAAATTTATTTTGGTAGGATTGATTTTATGTCCTCTTGAATGTCGAGGAATAAAACAAATTTCTTCTTGTCCTAATTTTGCTATTAGAATTTCATCGGATGGTTTTCCCCAAGGAGTATTAATTTTTTTCCATTTAGTCTTTTCAAAGCCTTCCATTTTATAAAGACCACTGCCACCAATTATCCCAAGTTTTCTTTTTTTCATCATTTAATTATTAATGCTTTTTTGTTAGAACTTGAAGCTAAATATGGATTTAAAAAAAAATATCAGATCTATTCCAGACTACCCTAAAAAAGGCATTTTATTCAGAGATATTACTACTCTAATTAAAAATCCTGAGGCGTTTAAATATACAAATGATAAAATAATAGAATTATCAAAAAAATTAGAATTTGATAAAGTTTCAGCTATAGAGTCTAGAGGTTTTATTTTTGCATCTACAGTTTCCTACATTTTAAACAAACCTTTTATTTTACTAAGAAAAAAAAACAAACTTCCATCAGAAACTCATTCGGTTGATTTTAAACTTGAGTACGGTGAGGCAACTATTGAGGTACATAAAGACTCCATTTCTAAAGGGGAAAAAATCCTTGTAATAGATGACTTGATCGCAACTGGTGGAACGGCAGAAGCTGCTGGAAAATTGATAGAAATATCTGGAGGAGTAGTTGCTGGATTTATTTTTGTAATCAACCTATTTGATTTAGGGGGCAATAATCTCTTAAAAAAAAAGGGATACAAAGCTGAAAGTTTAATAGAATTTCCTGGTCATTAAGAATTCTTTTTTAAGAACTCTATAATATAACTTTTTAAACTAATTTTACCGTAATGTTTATAAATTTTATTAGATAAATTTTTTTTTACCAATGCAGAAGTGTATCTTTCTCCTTCTCTGGGAGGTAAATATTTAATTTTTGTTTTAAACATTTTAGCTACTTCTAGAATAGAATATGATTTTATGTTAGCAATAATATAGTGTCTGTTTAATTTTTTTTTCCAAGCTTGGTAAACTATATTAATAGTATCCTCTATATGAGTAAATCTTCTCGTTTGTGTTCCAGGTCTAACAACAGGTAAAGGTTTTTTTCTTAAATAATGATCTTCAAAAATACCTATTACTGTTGACATCGATCCTCTAGAAATTTGATTAGGCCCATACACATTATAAAAATATATAATCTCATATTTTAATTTAAAGAGTCTTTTAAAATTCTCTAATTGTTCAAGATTTTTTGCTTTGCTAAAAGCATAAGGAGATAAATTTTTATCTTTCCCTTTATTCCCTAATGAAGCTGATGTAGCTGAATAAATAAGTTTAATATTGTTTTTTAAACAAAAATTAAATACTGCATTTGAGCCAATAAAGTTAGAGTCAATACACTCATTCATTTTAAGAAAGCTTTGGTAAATTCTTGCAAATTCACCAAAATGAAAAATTGAATGAATATTCTTAGGATTTTTGATTAAATTAACAATATCTTTTGTATAACCCTTTATATATTTAACTCTATTGTTTTTTATGTGATTTTTTTTTGTTCCTGAAGAGTAATTATCTAGACTAATAATACTAAATTTTGTTTTTTTAAGTAAAAAATTGATTAGATTTGATCCTACAAATCCTGCTCCACCCGTGACTAAAATTTTTTTTTTACTATTTAACATTAGAACTAAATATATCTTTGAAATAATTAAATCAATCTAATCTTGGTCTAAACCACGAGCTTTTATTTAATGCTGCATTCATAAATCCTGATGCTCTACAATAATAAATTTTACTTTTAAATTTATTATTAATAATTAAAAAAAATAGACTTTTTAAAATTGATTTAAAAAATATGAAGAAACCAGAAACAAAAGCTTTAGTAAAACCAAAATGTTTTTTTCTAAAATAAAACTTTGACCAATTCCAATGCCAGTTTCTTGAAAATTCTAACTCATTTAAATATTTTTTATCAACTGCTTTAGCTCCGAGATGTGAAATTAAAGAATGGCTGTAAATATAAATTTTTTTATTATCTTTTTTAGTTCTCAAGCAAAGATCATCATTTTCTAAATACATAAATATTTTTTCATCAAAAAAATTATCATTAAATTGGTGTTTATCTAAAATCATTGCATAGCCATCAATTTGATCAACTTCAAATAAACCTTTTTTTTTATTTGTTAATTCTTTTTGTATTTTGTAGTTTGGATAATCTTTGTTGTCACTTAGTGGACTTAAAATGGCAAATTCTAGATTTTTAGATATTTCAAAAATTTGATTTAAAGTATTTGCTTTTAAGATTGTATCTGGATTTAAAATCATTACATATCTAGTTTTTGATTTTTCTATTCCAAAATTATTTCCAGATCCCATACCTAAATTTTTACCTGTAAGATAGCACTCAATATTTTTGTATTTTTCTTTCAAATAATTTGTAAACTCATGATTAGAAGAGTTTTCTACTATGATCTTCTTGATATCTGGATCAATTGATCTTAAACATCCATCAATAATTTTTTGACTTTTGATTGTTACTATAATTATTGTTAAATTTTCTTTAGTTATTTGCATCAAAAAAATGCCTTCATTATGATAGAAAGTATACTTCCAAACATAAATAATATAAATAGTAGCAAATGAAAAGGTTTATCGTAACAGGGGGGTATGGTTTTATTGGTAGTAACTTAATAAAACTATTGTTAAAAAAAAAATTTAAAGTCCTTAACATTGATAAACTATCATACTCGGCTCAAAAATATAATTTAAAGGATATTAAAAGTAAAAACTACTTTTTCAAAAAGACTGATATTAATAACAAAAAAGAAATTCTAAAAATTCTAAAAAGATACAAACCTCACGGAATTTTTAATTTAGCAGCAGATACTCATGTGGATAGATCAATAGACGATTCCTCTAACTTTATTAAAAATAATATTCTAGGCGTTTATAATTTACTAGAAGCTATTATAAATTATAAAAAAAAAGTTAGGCTAGTTCATATTTCTACTGATGAAGTTTATGGAGATATTTCAGGTTCAAAAAGATCTGATGAGAGCTTTCCATATATTCCGAGCTCACCTTATTCGGCTTCAAAAGCTTCTTCTGATCATTTGGTTAATGCTTATATTAGAACACATAAAATTGATGCTGTGATATCAAATTGTTCAAACAATTATGGTCCAAGACAATTTCCAGAAAAATTAATTCCCAAAATGATTTACAATATTTTAAACAACAAACCTCTTCCAATATATGCAAAAGGTAAAAATTCTAGAGAGTGGATTTATGTAGATGATCATTGCGAAGCTCTTATAAAATTATTTTTTAAAGGTAAATCAGGAGAAAAATATAATATAGGTTCTGACATTAATTGTAACAATATTTTTCTTGTAAAAAAAATTTTAAAATCTTTTGCTGACAGAAAAATAAAAATAGGGAAAAAAGTAAAAATTATATTTGTAAAAGATAGACCTGGTCATGATTTTAGATATGCTCTCAATAGTAGAAAAATAAAAAAAACTTTAAAATGGAAACCCAAAATAAACCTTAATCAAGGTATAACTAAGACAGTAGATTGGTATATTAAAAATCAAAAATATTTTGAAAAAATAAATGAAAAAAATTTTAGTCACAGGTGGTGAAGGAAGATTTGCAAAAGTTTTAAAAAATAAAAAAAGTAAATTTAATTTTATTTTTAGAAACAAAAAACAACTTAATGTTTTAAGTGAAACTTCAATAATAAATAATATAAAAAAATTTAAACCACACTACCTTATGCATTTAGCTGGTTTGTCGAGACCAATGAAAATTCACGACAAAAATATTAAAAAAAGTATCAAACTCAATATAATTGGTACGGCAAATATTGTCAGAGCATGTATTGAAAAAAATTTAAAACTTATTTATTTCTCAACTAGTTATGTTTATGAAGGCAAGAAAGGAAGATATAAAGAAACCGATCCAGTGCTGCCTTGGAATAATTATGGATGGTCAAAACTTGGAGGTGAATGCGCAGTGCAGATGTATAAAAATTCTTTAATTTTAAGAACTTGTATGACGGAAAGACCCTTTGTCCACAAATCTGCTTTTGCAAATGTTAGGACTAATTTTATTTACCATGACGATTTTATAAAAATTTTTTTAAAAATTCTAAATAAGAAAGGTATATTCAATATTGGAGGAAAACCACAGACATTGTATCAATTTGCTAAAAATGAAAATAAAGCAGTAAAAAAAGTATTGTCTAAAGGTGAATTGCCATTGAAAATGGATATGGATTTAAAAAAAATTTCTAAATACATAAAATGAAAATTTATAAAACAAAAATAAAAGATTTATTAGTTATTAAGCAAAAAAATAATATCGATAGTAGAGGATCTTTGAGAGAAACCTATAATAAAAAATTATTAAATAAAAAATTTATTTTTGAATACTGCACAACGTCAAAAAAAAATATTTTGAGAGGTTTCCATTTTCAAAGTAAGTTTCAACAAGCTAAATATGTGAATGTTTTAAAAGGTAAAATATTAGACGTTGTAATAGACTTAAGAAAAAGATCTAAAACATTCGGAAAGTCTTTTAAAATTATTTTATCTAAAGAAAATGCCGTCAGCCTTTTTATTCCCAGGGGTTTTGCCCATGCTTACTATAGTTTTGAAGATGAAAATATAATTTATTATAAGTTAGATAACTTTTATAAACCTAAATATGAGCATGGGATTATTCATAATGATAAAAAAATTAAAATTAAATGGCCTAAACGTAAAATGATCGTCTCTAAAAAAGACAAAAAATTAAAATCTTTTCAAAATTTTTGTGAGACATTTGGGAGTCTCTAGTTTTTATAAAAATCTGATACATCTTTAAAGATTATTGGCATCAATTTAAATTTTGTATATTTTTTAAACCAGTAAGACATATACCTTTCGGCTAGAAATCCATAAATTCTTTTCAAACCAAAGCCTTTTAATTCAAATCCAAACTCTTTTTCACATCTTTCAAGCCAAGGGAAAATAGAGTCGTAATAAAGTTGAAGATGTTCTTTAGATTTGCAGATAAACATATTGTGTGGATTAAATGATACGGAGTCTTCCATAAAATTTGAAAAATCTTTTTTTTCAGAATTGTCCAACAAATTTATAGCTTTTGATAAATTTCCTGAGCCATGCATCATTTCAAAATGAAATCTTAAATTTCTCTTTTTTTTATCTAAAAACAAAATTGGATTTTTAATCATTGTTTTAAAATTATGCTTAAGAAATTTAGAAAGTTTAAATTGATTTACAAATAATGGTTCACCTAAAATGCTCTCATAATTTTCATAATTGTCTGGAATTTTTTTAAGTAGAGAGTTTGAAAACTCATCAAAGTCAATTAAATTTACTTCTTTACTATTAATAGCCCAAAATTTTCTGTATTGACAAAATCCAATCCATCTATTTTCTAAATTTTTCATATTATTTTTCCAAATCCAGTAGTGAAACGTATATTCCCCATAATAAGGATTTTTTTCACTTATATTAAGACTAGTATTGTCTCTAATAAATTCTTTGGATTTGATGTTGTTGCCAAGGCCGACAGGCAAATATCCAATCTTTTTAATTGGTTCTAAATGATCTTCATTAATTGTTAAGCAGTACATATTTAAATTTTGCATATTAATTTTGTATAATTGTTTTTAGTTGCTCATAAGTAACAGGATTCATAAAATCCTTATGTTGTTTGTAATAGTCTGAAAATTTTAAAGTTTTAAAATCTTTATTTTTTATGTCTAGTTTTTTCTTATTTTTTCTTTTTAAAATTACTCCTAAACCATGATCGGCTATGCAGGTAAATGTTTCTATATTGTCATACGTTCTTGCTTCAACAATAGCTTTCCAAACATCACCATTCCAATGACCGTATAATCTTGGAACTATTTGATTCCATATTTTTTTAGGTAAGCAATCGTGTATCACTATAATTCCACTGTCTTGAATGGTTTGAATTGCATTATTTATATCTTTTATAGTTTGCTCATAAGTATGCAATCCATCAAGAAAAATTAGATCAAATTTATCTTTGTTTTTTTTAAAAAAAATATCACTTGTCATTCTATGTGTTCCTCCACTTTTAGGATCAACGCCTATCTTATTTTTAATATTTACTTGAGAAAAATTTTCATCTTGATCACAACCTATTTCTAGATAATTGTTGAATTTTTTTAAATTGATAATTTCTTGAATAATATGAATGCGAGATGGATATTTGCTCCAATCATATGGCAGTCTTTTAAAAAACTTTTCTCCATAAAAATAATATAAAATTCTTTTAAACAAAAACTGGTATTTTAATTTCATGAGCTTTTTACATTTTTTTGGTAGCGAGGGGCGGATTCGAACCGCCGACCCCAGGCTTATGAGTCCTGTGCTCTAACCAACTGAGCTACCTCGCCTTTATCCCTTTGTATTTGTTTTTTTTTTAATATTCAATCTTTATAGTAAATAAATTTTGACTCAAAAAGATTATGGTAATTAATATAAATTTTGTGTCTTAGATATTGATAATGCATTCTCATAAAACTCAAAAAATTTACAATATAATCGAAAGCTGATAATTTTATATCAGAGTTGTCTTTTAAGAAAACTTTGTTAAATAACTTCATTACTTTTGTAGGTGAGCAGTTTAAATATTTGTTATCTTTATTAAAGTTTATCGAGTTTTTTTTGTTAAAGTTATGAAATACTTTTAATAAGTCTTTTCTAGAGGCATACTCTATAAAATTTCTTTCTGATAAATTATATGAATGACAATTATGTCTATTAAATTTATAAGAAATAATTTTTTTTCCTTGAATAGAAAACTCACCACAGGCTAGACCAAAAGACTCACCCAAACTTCTTCCATATATCATTGCATCACAAGTATTGATAAACTTCTTTTTATAAACTTCATCAAAACTACCTTTTAAAAAAATAATTCTAGGATGACTACAAAATTTTTTTATATTTAAAAATAGAAAATATATATCTTTTCTTTTTTTTACAGTTTCTATGAGAGCTTGATGCACAAATTTTAGATCAAAACTACTTTCTCCGCCATGACAGCCAAAAACAATTTGATTTTTTTTAATCTTTAATTTTTTTTTTAAATTTTCTTTTGTTTTGTGAAGATCAACAATGTAAGGAACAAATGGTATTTTGTTATTTGTAAATTTTTTACTGAGCCACTCAGACACGCAGATATATTTATATCCATGTAACTCTTTTAAATTTTGTGGATACAATGAATGAATTAAAGTTTTAATTTTATTGGATACATTATGATCTTTTTGTCCGCCTTTTTGAACATATATATAATCTAAATTTAATTTTTTACCATAATGATCCATTTCTTTAAAACCATTCACTCCAATTACTTTAAATTTTTTTTTGAATTTAGATATAACTTCCTTCTTATGAAATTTTTCCTCTTTATTATAAAAAATTAAAGACTTATTTTTCAATAATAGTTGATTATAATATGCGTATTGATATGAAGAGTTTGCTACACCTCTAAAATTCATCTCACCTATAAAAAACCCAATATTCATTTTCTGATGAATTAAAATACTTAAATAAATCAATATGCACAACCATCAATAGATAAGTAATAGTGCCAAATTAAAATATAATTATACTATAAATGAAAACTATAATTTTATAAGCTGAGTATGATTCCAAACACAGTTGCTGCTGAGACTGCTGCAACCGAAAGAGCTATATTGCTATTTCTTTCTTTTTTTTTTTCTTGATTTAACCTATTAACTAAATTTGTAACGTTGACTTTACCCTTTTGAGGGTTTTCTTCAGGCATCATATGTTCTTTAAATTTAACCTCTGAACTCATATTGGGATTATTTGATCATACATGAAATTAATTTAATATACTTCAAGGGTACATAATGGGTCTTAGTTCAAAAAAAACCCCAAAATGACGTGCTTTTTAATTATTCAGAAAGAGCTTTCGCGGCCGGAGTGTAATCAAATTTAAATGCTTCTGCTACACCTTTGAAAGTAATTTTACCCTTATAAACGTTTAATCCAGCTAAATAATTCTTATTTTCTTTTAAAGTTTTTTTGTAACCTTGGTCTGCTAATTTAATTAATAGTGGCAAAGTGGCTTTATTCAAAGCCATTGTGGAAGTTCTAGGTACGCCACCAGGCATATTAGCTACACAATAGTGTACTACTTCATCAACTAAATAAGTTGGATTTGCATGGGTTGTTGGTTTGCTAGTTTCAATACATCCTCCTTGATCAATCGCTACATCAACAACTACTGATCCTCTTTTCATATTTTTAATCATTTCTTTTGTGACTAATTTGGGGGCTTCAGCACCAGGTATTAAAACACCTCCTATTAAAAGATCACACTCGGAAACTAATTTTTTAATATTAGCATTGTCGCTTTCTGTTGGTATAATTTTATCTCCAAACATTTCATGTAATTGTTTCAATCTTTCTTTTGATTTATCTACTACGTAAACTTTTCCTCTCATGCCAGTTGCTATAATTGCTGCATTTTCTCCTACAACCCCTCCGCCTAAAATTACTACATTAGCTGGTTCAACTCCTGGTGCCCCACCTAATAATAAACCTCTACCTTTTTGATTTTTTTCGAGTGAATGAGCTCCTGCTTGTATTGACATTCTTCCAGCTACAGCGCTCATCGGTGCTAATAAAGGTAAACGACCATTATCATCTGTAACTGTTTCGTAAGCTATACATATAGACTTTGTTTTAATTAAGCCTTCTGTAAGTTCTTTTGCAGCAGCTAAATGAAGATAAGTATAAATAATCTGATTTTCTCTTATCATTTTCACTTCATTAGCTTGGGGTTCTTTTACCTTTACAATTATTTCAGCTTTTTTAAATATTTCCTCAGCTGTATCAATTATTTTCGCTCCAGCACCTTTATAATTATCATTGGTAAAACCTGCTTCGAAACCACCGTCAGTTTCGACTAAAACTTCATGACCTTTTTCAGTGAGAACCTTAACGCTATCTGGGGTTAAACCAATCCTATGCTCTTGAAGCTTGATCTCTTTTGGAACTCCAATAATCATTTATGACTTTGAGTAGTTTGAAATACCTGTTCTTAGCTTTTCAATTATTTCATCGATATGTTTTTTTTCACATATAAATTGTGGAGCTATAATTAAATTATCTCCAGTATTTTTAAAATTTACACCTGCATCATAACAGTGTTTAAAAACTTGATACCCTGCTTTACCTGGTTTTTCTTTCATATTTATTTCTATTCCTCCCATCATTCCATAACCTCTGATACTTACTACATCCTTAAGGTCTTTCAATGAATGAAGTCCATCTTGAAAATATGGGGACATTTCTTTTGCTCTATTAATCAAATCTTCTTTGTCAAAAATATCTTGAACTGCTAGTGCTGCCGCAACAGCAACTGGTATTCCTGAGTAAGTGTATCCATGAAATAATTCTGGAGTTCCTTCTGGTGCAGAAGAAGCGTCTAAAACTGAATCATAAATTTCTTCTTTAACCGCAACTACTCCCATTGGAACAACACCGTTTGTTGTTGCTTTGGCCATTGTCATAATGTCGGGGGTGACGTTCCACTCTTGAGCTGCAAATGCAGATCCGGTTCTACCCCATCCTGTAATCACTTCATCAAAAATTAATAATATTCCATGCTTATCACAAATATCTCTTATTCTTTTTAAATACCCTTTTGGAGGTACTAAAGTACCAGTTGATCCGGCAATTGGTTCAATTATACAAGCAGCAATATTTTCTCCCCCAAAATTCATTGCAATTCTTTCTAGATCTTCAGCCATTTCAACTCCTGTATCTGGCTCCCCTTTTACAAATTTATGCTCAGGTAAATGTGTGTGACGCATGTGCTGAACACCTGGCATTAATACACTGGCAAAAGTTTTTACATTATTAATCATTCCGCCAACTGTTGTAGCTCCAATATTCATGCCGTGGTACCCTCTCTCGCGTCCAACAAATCTAAATCTTTTTGAGTCCCCTTTTGCTCTGTGGTAAGCAATTGCAATTTTTATAGCAGTCTCAACAGCCGTCGAACCACAAATTGTATAAAATATTCTATTAATACCCTCAGGGGTTTTTTTAGCTATTCTGGTAGCTAGTTCAAACGAACCTCCATATCCCTGGTTAAATGGTTGACAATAATCCAGTTTTTCAAGCTGTTTAGAAACAGCGTCCGTAATTTCTTTCCTGCCATGACCTAATGGATTACAAAATAATCCTGAGCTGGCATCAATCATTTTTTTACCTTCATGATTGGTTAAATAAACTCCTTTTGCATCAGTTATAAGTCTAGGATTTTTTTTAAAACTTTTATTATCTGTAAATGGCATCCAATGCTCATTTAGAGAATTAGGGATATTTGTTCTATTTGATGAACTCATTTGTTGAATTAGTAGACATTTGTTAAATTAAATCAAGAAATATTGTATACAATTTAGAGTTGTATTCAAAATAAGACCCATTCTAAATTTTCTAAGTGTTTACTTATGTTAAAAATTCATTTTAAATCTTAAGTATTAACAAACACGGGAGAACTATGAAAAAAATAATAAGTACAGTTCTTGGGATTTTATTTGCGTTTTCTTTAAATGCTTCAGTAGCTAATGCAGCTGCTAAAGAAGTTAGAGTAGCGTACTTTTTGGAGTGGCCGTCTCCAAATCTTGAGGACATGAATAAAAAAGCTTACGCTAAGGCGCTAGGTGTGCCGGTAAAGTGGACTAATTTTACAAACGGTGTTGCTATGACAGATGCAATGTTAGCAGGAGATATTGATATCTCTTACTCGCAAGGTTTAATGCCATACATTAACGCTGTTAAAGCTAAAGCACCTATAAGTTTAGTAGACGTAGCTATGGAATACGGTATGGGAGGAACAACTTGTGTTACTTCTAAAAAATCAGGAATAACAAAAGCTAATGCTTCAGAACTTGAGGGTAAAAAAGTTGCAGTTCCACTTGGAACTATGGCTGAGTATGTTTTTACTGAGAGTATGAAAATAGTTGGAGCTGATAGAAAAAAAATGAACATTATTGCAATGGACCCTGAAGAAGGTGCAGCAGCATTAGTAAGCGGCGATGTTGTAATGGCATGTTTATTTGGAGGTAACTCTATTAAATCTGCAACTTCTGTTGGAACTAGACTTCTATCAGTAGATGAAGCAAGAGCTGGCGGTATTATGGGAATTGATATCGTGTCTGTTACAAATAAATTTATGAAAGAAAATCCTGGAATGCTTAAGTCTTTCGTAGAATTAACTCACGAAGCAAACGCGAGATACAGAGCTGGTAAAAGTGATTTAAAAGCTATGTCTAAAGAGTCAGAAATGAAAGTTGCTGATATGAATGACACCCTAGGTGGCTTTAAATTCTTAACGCCAAAAGAAACTAAAAAATCTATGAAGAGTGGAAATCTTTCAAAATTTTTGAAAGGGTTTGATACTCCAAGAGGTACAGTAACTACTAAGTTTTTACCGTAGTTCTTGATAATAAAATTATAGGCGCCAATTATATTAATTGGTGCCTATTTTTTTAATAAAGGATAAAATATAGTTGTTTTTATGAGTGATTTAATTTCAAAAAATCTAAATATGATTTTTAAAACTCCAAAAGGAGAAACAGTACACGCTTTAAAAGATCTAAATTTTATAATTAAAAAAGGACAGTTGCTTACTGTTTTAGGTCCTTCAGGTTGTGGAAAAACAACTTTATTAAATATTGCAGCTGGTTTTATTCGACCAACTTCAGGAACAATTATTCTTGGAGATAAGGAGATTAATGGTCCAGGAGTTGATAGAGGAATGGTATTTCAACAAGGAGCTTTGTTTGAATGGTTAACTGTAGCTGAAAATGTAAATTTTGGATTAAGAATGAAATTTAAAGATCCAATTGAAACTCAAAAAAAAGTAGATGAATGGTTAGATATAGTTGGATTACAAGGTTTCGGAAATACTCCTACTTATCAATTATCTGGCGGTATGCAACAAAGGGTGGCTTTAGCAAGGTGTTTAATAAATGATCCAGATTTAATTTTGATGGATGAGCCTTTGGGTGCTCTTGATGCATTAACAAGGGAAAAGATGCAATCTTTAGTTCTTAAAATTTGGAAAGAAACTGGAAAAACAATAATTCTTATTACACATTCTGTTGAAGAAGCATTGCTTTTAGGAGAAAAAGTCTATGTGATGGCGCCTAGACCAGGAAGAATTCATAAAGAGTACAAATTGCCTTTCGCTTCCATGGGACTTAAAGAGGATTTAAGAAAGATAAAAAATAATAAAGAATTCGTATCCAAAAGAGAAGAAATACTTTCAATGATTTGGAATATGGAAGAAGAAATCATGGGAAAAGAAATTTAAATGATCACAGCCTTTCTAACATTTTTATTCTTCTTTGCTATAATTGGATGTATTTTGTATGGAAGAAAATTAATCAAAAAAGAAAAAGTAGACGCTGTTTTCGGAAATCCCGAAAGAGCAAAAGGTGGAGTTCATTGGGTAATTGTTGGCACTAGTTTTTTGCTATTAGTTTGGCTCTATTACTCATGGGATATAGCTAAATCTTTTTTTCCTAAGTCAGCCAACGAACTTTGTCAGGTTGGAAAAGTTAATGAATCTCTTCTTTCATTAAAATATCTTTTCCCTATCCATGAACGTCAACTTAAAAGTACATCCGTAATTGAGACTGAGACAGAAAATTTAAATAATATAATCTTAGAAATAAAAAGGTCAAATAAAGTAAATGATTTGGACAAAAATAAACTAATCAATTTAGTAAAAAAAACAAAAAATACAATTCCTTTGCTTACTAATGAAAAACTTTTAAGCAATGAAACTAGAGAAAAAATCAAAATTATAGTTGAAAAGATTAATAATTTATCAAAGGATTTTACAAGAACTGATTATCCAAATGAAAGTGCTGAAGATGAAATTAAAAGGATAGAGGCATCTAAGGAAGAAGGTACCTGGAGCGCTTCTAGTACCTCGATAGAAAATACTGTTGAAATTCCTTCAATACCAAAAACAAAAAGAGGTTTAAAATTTCAAGCAGCGGCAGTAGAACTAAACTTAATTAGCGATGAATTCTTTGAACTTAGAAATCACAACAAACAATATACTTTAGCGTTAGAAGATATAAAAAAAGAAATTGAAGATTACAGATCGAAGTTAGGTGCTTCTGAAGAAATTTCTTCATCTTTAGCAAAAGATATTCTTAAAATTGCTAGAAGAATTGAATACGCAAGCATATTTCCACCTAATACTTTAAAAGATATGCAATTATCTATAGAAAACTTTGATAAAGCTCAGTTAAAAGAACAAGGCGGTTTAAGATGGGTTGATGTTCTGCTATTCCCATCAGGAACAATTATCTCCAGTGGACCTAGCTGTTCCGAACAAGGGTCAGGTAGATGGCTACCAAAACCTTCGGATACAGTTAATAAATTTGCTATAATGCTGAATCCCAATGTAGGCTTTAAACAAATTCCATTAATTTGGTACGAAATGATGGATGTAAGTAAAATAGTTGGCTTTATTCTACCAGATTGGATAGCGGATATTTTGCCAGGAAATTATCCAGTTCATAATGAAAAAGGTGAAATCAAACCAAATTTCAAAAGTAATGTTTTGAGTTTTGTAACTGGAGACTTTGAATTATTTAAAATACCAATTCCAACAGGACATATTTGGGATTCTTTTTTAAGAGTTTTTCTTGGATTAGTTGCGGGAATAATAATCGGTGTACCTTTAGGATTATTTATGGGTCTTAATAGATTTGCTAAAGGATTTTTTGATCCACTAATTGAATTATACAGACCAGTACCCCCTCTAGCTTGGGCTCCTCTAGTAATATCTGTTTTAGGTATAGATAATCTTGGTAAAGTTTTTCTATTATTTATGGTGTCATTATCAATCATGATAATTTCAGCTAGGGCTGGAGCTTCGGGAACTCAGCTATCAAAAATTCATGCAGCCCACTCTCTTGGGGCGTCTAAATGGCAAATATTAAGACACGTAATATTTCCAAATTCCCTTCCAGAGATTCTAACAGGTATTAGAGTGGCTACTGGAATGTGTTGGGGAACATTAGTAGCAGCAGAGTTTTTAGCAGGTACTACTGGTGTAGGCTTTGTCGAAAATGTCGCAAAAAAATATTTTCAATATGAAGTAATCTGGATAACAATATTTATTATGGGTATGCTTGGATTGATTTTTGATATCACTATAAGAAAGATAATTGACAAAACTATTCCTTGGCGAGGAAAAGGATAAATTAATTCATTAATATTATGATTGGAATACTTGGTGGTATGGGCACACAGGCTGGGTTAGATTTTTGTAGCAAACTAGCTAAATTAAATAGAGGTAAGTCTGATCAAAATTACCCTATTTTTTTACTTTATAATAAATCTAATATTCCAGATAGAAAACAAAATTTAAAAAAATATTCTAAAGTTCTAAAATCATTAGTTGCCGGTTGTAAGTTTTTACAAAAGAATAAATGTAAATTTATTTCTATTCCATGTAACACTGCGCATTACTGGTATGAAGACTTAAAAGAGATAATTAAAATTCCAATATTAAACATGCCTAAAATTGTCTACGCAAGTGCTTCAAAAAATTGCAGGAAAGGTTCTAAAATTGGTTTATTGGCAACTGATACAACAATAAAAACTGGAATTTATAAAAAATACTTTAATAGGAAATATGATTTAATTACACCTCAACAAAAACTACAGATAAAAAGTGTAAATAAGTCAATCAAACTAGTGAAAATGGGAAAAACAAAAGAGGCTGAAAAAGCTATAAAGCCAGCAGTAAACTATTTGATGAAAAAAAATTGTAAAAAAATCATTTTGGGCTGTACTGAGTTGCCAATTGCTATATTTGCATATAAATCATTTAGGAGAGCAAAATTATCAAAGATATTTATGGACCCTAATTTAATTTTAGCAGAGGCTTCATTAAGAAAATATAGATGAAAAAATTTATAATTTTATTTTTTTTACTTTTTCCTTTTGTATTAATAGCAGAAGAAAATCCTAAGGATAAAAGAATAGCTAAATATGTAATGGAAAATATTCAAAAAGATTACGTTAATTGCTATAGCTTTTATAAAATAGCCGCTGAAAGTTTCAAAAAAGCGGGAAAAGAAAAATCATTAATCGAAAACCTGGAAAAAAGTGCAGATGTTGCTTTAAAATATAATTATGATTTGGGGGAAATAATGGGCCTCAATCCAGAAGTTATGGCTCAAATGACAAAAGATAAAGTTAATGATTTTGTGGTACTTGCAAATAAAGATTTCTCCTCTTTAGCAAAAAAATATGGTCTAGTTTGTAAAAATTTAGTGGAAAATCCTGAGGAAAGAACTAACTATTGGGAAAATAAAGGGAAAAAAGTAATTAAGTGAAAAAAAGTATTTTGCGATCAAGAATAATACAGATTTTCGAAAAGCATAAATTATCTAAAAAACATTCTAAAGTTTGTGCAGATTATTTAATAAAAGCAGAACTAGTTGAAGCTAGATCTCATGGCTTAACAAGACTAAAAATGTATTGTGAACGAATACAAAAAAAATTGATAAATCCTAAACCAAAAATTAAGATAAAAAGAATTAGTTCCTCCATATCCTACATTGATGCAGATAATAGTATAGGTTTTATTTCTGCTGACATCGGAATTTATCAGGCTATAAAAAATGCGAAAAATACCGGGCTTGGTCTTGTTGCGGTTAAAAAAAGTGGTCACTTTGGTTTATCGAGTTTTTATGCAGAACAAGCAGTAAAAAAAAATTTAATAGTATTTTGTTTCACTAATGCTCCCCCTGCTCTTGCGCCTTATGGAGCAAGGAAATCTTTATTTGGAACAAATCCTATTTGTTTTGGAGCCCCAGTTGGTAAAGTGCCATTTATTCTTGATACATCAACTTCAATGATAAATAGAGGTAAAATAAGACATGCTAATAAATTTGGAAAGAAAATTCCATACGGGGTTGCGTTAAATAAATTTGGAAAAATTACAACTAATGCTAAAGAAGCGCTTAAAGGAACTCAGTTACCTATTGCAGGCTTTAAAGGTTCTGGTTTAGCATGGATGGTAGATATTTTAAGTGGAGTTTTAACAGGTAGTAGTCATGGAGGTAAAACTAAAGACCCATTTGATGATTTTAGTGGCCCACAAAATGTAGGTCATTTATTTATTACAATAGATCCAAAAATATTTATTGGAAAAAGATACATTCAGGAAATGAAAAAGAATATAAGATTAATTAAAAGACTTCCAAAAGCAAAAGGTTTCAGTTCTATACTTTATCCAGGAGAAAGAAAAAATAAATTGTATAAAAAAAATTTAAATAGAGATATATCTATACCAAAAAAAATTTTACAAGAAATGGATGAGCTAAATGCTATCTAATAAAGAAATTATTTGCCCTAATAATTTATTAAAAATTGCAAAAAACAAAGGTCCTGTAAAAGCAGTAATAGTAAATGCTGGTAAAAAAGTTGCCATAGAGTCGGCTAAACAAGCCGTCGAGGCTAATTTAATTGTCCCTGTCTTTGTAGGCGATAAGTCTTTGATACTAGAAATTTCGAAAGATATTAATTGGGATATTTCTAAATATGAAATTATTCATGAGCCTATTGAAAATAATACAGCACCAATAGCAGCTAAATTAGCAAGTGAGGAAAAAATTAAGATTATTGTAAAAGGTCATATTCACACTGACGTTTTGATGAAAGCTGTATTAAAAAGAGATCTAAATCTTATTGGAAAAAAAAGATTAAGTCACATCTGGCACATGACATTGGAGGAGAACGATAAACCTTTCATAATAACTGACGGAGCTTTAAATGTTTTGCCAAAATTAGAAACAAAAATGCATATACTTAAAAATTCAGTAGATTTTGCTAAACGTATTGGAATATCTAAACCAAAAGTTTCTGTGCTATCGGCTACTGAAGAAGTTTTAAATAGTATGCCAAGTTCTCTAGAAGCTAAAGAGTTGGCTAAAAGAGCAAAAAATGAAGGCATTGATGCAGAAGTATTTGGGCCAATGGCTTTTGACATTTCAGTTTCAGAGAAAGCAGCTCAAATAAAAGGAATTAAAAATACAGTTGCAGGTAAAGCAAATATTCTATTGGTTCCTAATGTTGAAGCAGGAAATGCTCTGGTTAAGATAATGATTTATTTTATGGGAGCTTGTGCGGCAGGTGTAGTTGTCGGAGGCAAAGTCCCCGTTGTGATCACAAGTAGAGCAGATGACACTCAAGCACGCTTAGCTTCTATTGCGGCAGCAGTAGTAGCGCTTTAATGAAAAAATTAAAAAATTGGGATAATAAAACTTGGCTTGCTTCTGATAAATACATTTCATCTTTTCATAAATTTCTTAAATCAAAAATTGAAATTAATAATAATACACAAATCTTAGATATAGGTTGTGGAAGAGCAAATATAATAAGTTTTCTGCATAAAAAATATGGATTTGCAAAAATACCAATAGGCGTTGATCTCATTAAAAATAACAATACTAAAAAAAATATTATATTTAAAAAAATTGATGCGATTAAATATTTAAAAGAAAGTAATAAGTATTTTGATATAATTTTAATAAAACAAACTATTCATTTTTTTTCTAAAAAAGAAATTATTATTCTATTAAATCTTTGTAAGAAAAGATTAAATAAAAAAGGGGTTTTTTTAATTCTCTCGCTGAAAACAAAAAATAATCAAATACCATCCTTTAAGTTAATGAAAAAAAAACTAGATGCAAGTCTTAGAAAAGATGAGCAAATACTAGTTCTGGTAAAAAGAAATCTTAAAACATTTGAAAAAAAAAATTTTACTTACAAAGCAGTAGTCAAAAAAAATGATTATATGAAAATGATTAAAAATCGATTTATTTCTTGTCTAATTGCTTTATCAAAAAAAGAAATTTTAGAAGGTATCAAGGAAATAAAAGTAAAATTTAAAGCTTTAATCAAATTCGAAGATACATTGGAATGTATAATCTATAGAAGATAGACTATGCCTCTTTGATTTTGTATTCCGAATCTTTTTTTAATCTTAATCTTTTTAGTTTTAAAACATTAGTAGTTATAAATCTTAAAAATTTATAAAAAAAGTTGTTATTTATTTTAGCTAATGCTTGGTCATAAGTAATAATTTGATTTGAATTTTTTTTAATAAAATTTTCAAAATTTATGTAATCGATTTCTTTCCATGTATGAGTATGAAGCTTAGTGGATTGTATGCCAAAAGGTAATAAAATTACCTTCTCAAATAATTGGGGAATAAATTTAATATTTTTTTCAGTGTATGGCATCAAACCATAACCATCGATTATTTCAGTAATACCATTATTCTTTAAAGCAATAAATGTATTTTCATCATAAGTTTGATTAGGGGCAAAAAAGGCTCTAATTTTTATTTCTTCTTTTTTAAATTTTTCTAATCCTTTTTTAATTCTTGCCTCTTGTATATCTAGTGGATGTCCAAAAAACTCAGATCCTCCACCATAATTAAAATAATCAGATTTTTTTCTACAAAGTTTATCGTAGATATGAGTATATCCATGTTGGACTATCTCCCATCCCTTGTCTTGCCATTTTCTTACTTGATCCCAAAAATTATCATTTCTGGAAAAAGATAAAAATCCTTCATCTTTATTGTTTGGTATAACCCCTAAAACTGGTTTAATTGAATATTTATCAAATAGAACCTCCAATTTTTTCATAAGGTCCCAGTCCATATTCTCACAAACGTCGTCAATACGAATGAGTATTCCTGTGTTATTTTTTATATAATTATTCATGTTAAAACATTATATATTAAATGATCTTTTAGTTGTATTAAAAAATGAACATTAAAAATTACAAAAATCTTAAAAAAAATAAAGCAAATTTTGACCCTCTTACCCCAATTGATTTTTTAAAAAGAACGGCAAAAATTTTTCCAAATTATATTTCAATTATATCAGAAAATAAAAAGTTTACTTGGGGACAAACTTTTAAAAGATGCAATCTATTAGCAAAAGCTTTAGCTAAATATAAAATCAAACCTGGAGATGTTGTCTCGATTATGGCCCCAAATACATCTGCAATGTATGAAGCCCACTTTGGTATTCCTATGATAGGTGCAATCTTAAATGCAATTAACATAAGACTGGATGCAAAAACTATCAGTTACATAATAGGCCATTCAAAAACTAAAATAATATTTGTAGATACGGAATTTTTACCAATCATTAGAGAGGCGCTTAAAATAAAAAATCTTAAAATACCAATCATCGCCATTAAAGACGATAATAAATTTTCACGTAACATTAAGAAAGAAAAATTATATGAGGATTTTTTAAAAAAAGGTTCCAGAAAAAATACTATGATTTCTAAAATTAGAGATGAATGGTCTCCAATTAGTTTAGGATATACCTCAGGAACCACTAACAAACCTAAAGGTGTAGTCACTCATCATAGAGGTGCATATTTAAATGCTGTTAGTAATCAACTTGCTTGGAATATGAAAAAAAATCCTACATATTTATGGACTCTACCTATGTTTCATTGCAATGGCTGGTGTTTTCCTTGGACTATTGCTGCTTTAGCTGGGAAAAATATTTGTATTAGAAAGGTGAATTCTAAATCGATTTTTAAACTTATTAAAAAATATGAAGTTTCCCACTTATGTGGAACTACGGTAATAATTAATTTGCTTATCAAAGAGGGTATAAAACTAAAAAATAGAATTGAATTTATGACTGGGGCAGCACCTCCTCCATCTACTGTTCTCAAAAAAATTGATGATTTAGGATTTAATATAACTCACACTTATGGTTTAACTGAAGTATATGGGCCTGCAGTAATATGTGAATGGCAAAACAGTTGGGGTCAACTAAACAAAAATAAAATTGCAGAACTTAAATCTTATCAAGGAGTAAGATATCCTGGAATTTCTGAAATCAATGTTTTCAATAAAAAAACAAAAAAAGAAGTCAAACATGATGGGAAAGAACTTGGAGAAGTATTAATGAGAGGTAACACAGTGATGATGGGTTATCATAAAGATATATTAGCTACGAATAAAGCTTTCATTAAAGGCTGGTTTCATACTGGTGATATAGCTGTTATTCATAAAAATGGTTACATTCAACTTAAAGATAGATCTAAGGATATAATAATTTCAGGTGGAGAAAACATATCTTCAATAGAAATTGAAAACGTTCTGTTTAAACATAAAGATATTATTGACGCGGCTGTAGTAGCAAAGAAGGATGAAAAATGGGGAGAAGTTCCTTGTGCTTTTGTAACTTTAAAAAAAAATTCAACCCTTAAAGCAAAGGAAATAACTCAATTTTGTAGGAATAATATGGCTAGTTATAAAATTCCAAAAAACATAATTTTTGGAAAAATTGATAAAACCCCAACAGGAAAAACCCAAAAATACTTGTTGCGAAGGAAGGTTAATCTGATTGATTGAAAATGCTTTAAAATAGTATAAAAGAAACAATTGAATGAGCGTTAGACTAGTAGATAACAAGGATACAGTTAAAAAAGTTAATGATTGGAGAGATCCTTTATATCTAAACAATCTTTTAACAGATAAAGAAAAATTAATTCACAAAAAAGCAAAAGACTTTTGCAAAACTCGTTTGCTTCCAACAGTTATAGATGACAACAATAAGAGTTTTTTTGATAAAAAAATTTATTCTGATTTAGGTAAAAACGGTTTTTTAGGAAATACTATTAAAGGCTACGGATCTGCAAATGTCTCTAGTGTAGCTTATGGATTGGTTGCTAGGGAGCTAGAATCAGTCGATAGTAGCTATAGATCAGCTATATCAGTTCAATCATCTCTAGTTATTCATCCTATTTACAATTTTGGATCTAATGAACAAAAAGAAAAATATATACCTGAATTAATTAAAGGAAACTTAATTGGATGTTTTGGATTAACTGAAAGTGTTTCAGGTTCAGATCCTTCATCTATGCAAACTACATTTGAAGAAGTTACAGATGGTTTTATTATTAATGGATCAAAAGATTGGATAACGAATGCGCCTATAGCTGACGTCTTTTTGATTTGGGCATTTGATAAAGAAAAAAAAGTTCACGGATTTTTAATTGATAAAGAAACAAAAGGTTTAACCGCTGAAAAAATAAATAAATCTAGCATCAAAATTGCTCAAGCAGGAAAAATATTTCTAAAAGATGTTAAAGTTCCAAAATCAAGCATTTTACCTAATACTACTGGTTGGAAGTCTGTTTATTCTTGTATCAATAAAGCTAGATACGGAATAGCTTGGGGCGCAATGGGAGCCGCTGAAACTTGCTGGTTTATTGCAAAAGATTATTCAGAAAAAAGAATAGTTAATAAAAAACCTTTAGCTTCTAAACAATTAGTGCAAAAAAAACTTGCGGACATGATGACAGAAATTTCTTTAGGTTTTGCAGGATGTATTTTAGCTGGAAGATCTATGGATGAAGATAAAGATCTTAAAATTGCAATAAGTTTGTTGAAGAGAAATAACTGTAAGAAAGCGTTAAATATAGTTCGTGATGCTAGAGATATTTTAGCTGGTAACGGAATACTAGATGAGTATCACGTAATTAGACATTTAGTGAATCTAGAAACGGTAAACACTTATGATGGAACCGAAGATACTCACGCTTTAATACTAGGTAAACTTCAAACTGGTTTGGATGCATTCTAGAGATAGTATTTCATCTAAATGTAAAATACATAAAATTTCAGAAGTTAGTAAAGAAAAGCTATCCGCTTTCTATAAAAAACTTTATCCCGAAAGATATAAAAGTTTAACTGAAAATTGGAATTGGTGGTATAGAGTTAATAAAGATTTTGCAGAACCAATTATACTTTCTTTGGACGATAAAGTAATTGGTCAGGCAGCTTTTCTAGTTAACAATTTGATTGTTTCTAATAAAAAAATTCCTGCTATTTGGTTTCAAGATTATGCTGTGCTTCCAGAGTTTATGGGTGCTGGCTTAGGTAAACTATTAACTAAAGAATGGATGAAGGTTTGTCCCAATCAAATGGCTATGTGTAGCCCTTATTCTTTAAGAGTACTAAAAAAATTTGGTTGGATTGATAACTTTGAAACAAAAAGATTAGTTAGACCAATCAATTACTTTAAATTTGTCCCTTTTGCAAATAAGTTAAACTTAAATCTTTTTAATTCTGCTCTTAGATTTTTTCTTAAGAAAAGATATGCGGAAAATGATAATATAAAGCCTTATAATCTCTCAGAAAATTTTAAAGTAATATCTGAATCTTTTAATCTAAAAAAAATGCCAGAAAATAATAACGATTACGCAATCATTAATAGAGATGAAAGTTGGTTAAATTGGAGATTAATGGAGTGCCCTTATAAAAAAGACATTTATTTTTTTGAATACCAAAATAGTTTTTCAATAGTTCATATTTACTCAGTAAAAAATATTAAAAGATTGAATATCTTATATACTTATAGCACTGATAATTTTGAGGAGACAAAAATTTATAAATTGATAACAAATTGGGCAATTAATAATGATATTGATTTTGTGTGGGCAATAAGCAAAAGAAAAGATTTAAAAAATATTTTTCCTAGAGTTTATTACAGACCTCTTAGGTTTGCTTCATGGAGTTCTGATAGTTCAATATTCAACGTTTTAAAAAAAGGGTTTTTAGATCTTCAAGGAATAGACTCGGATATAGAGTCCGGTTTCTACGTAGAATAAATCTTTTAACTTTACTAACAAGTATAGAAAATAGTCTCTATACTTGTTAGAAATTCAAATTATTTTCCCGGTTCTTTATATGTTGAAGCCATTTTCTTAGCAGTTTCTGCAATCTGATTAAGATTTATGTCTTCTAGAATCGTAAAATCTGAAACAGCTCCGCTTGAAACAGCAACCATAGATGCTGCTGCGGCTTGTTCAAAAGTTCCTTCAATCTCTGCCATAAAATCGTACTTACCTCTTAAGCCGGCATAACGAGTCACCTTTGCACCAACTGATGCTGCAAGAGCTGATGTTGCTGCTTTTCTGTCTGTACCTGGATTGTTAACAAATCCACCAAGACCTTTAGCAGTATATCTTCCAAGAGTTATAAATTTTGCCATTACTCCCCCTTTCTTATTTTTCAACTATAACTGTTCCAGAGTGAGGATCAGTAACTCCTAACTCTGAGGACAATTCTTCTAAAGTGTGTCTAGCTTTGTCCAAAAATTCAATCATTTTTGGTCTTGCTTTAGCTATATCATCTTCAGAATTCCATTCGCCAATCATAAAAAATTCGTTTGGTTTTGTTTCAACATACTTTGCTGAAATTTGTCCATCGAACTTAGGCATCTCATCAATTATTTTTAAGTAATCATCTCTACTAGAGGATTTAACTTTACACCTAACTATATTCATAAATTTTGCCATTATTCCTCTTTTTTTATTTAAACGTAAATCTTATCAGCTAAACCGTAACAAAGAACTGCACTAATAATTACAAGAACAAGTGGCGCGTATATCCCATCGTTTCTTGTTTTTTTAGTTAAACCTGTCTTATCAATTTTTAACGTATAAAAATTTACAGCTAATATTGAAACATTAATTATAAAAACTAAGTTAAAGAACGCCCAAGTAGCATCTAAACCACCCGGTCTTACAAAGGCTACATAGATCGCCATTAAAACTATTGCAACCATAAATGAACCAGCGAATCTAGTGATTAAAGTAGCTGTCTTATCTACTCCTCTACCTTTAAGAAATTTTTTAGTATCAAATACTAGTTGGTATGCGTAACTTCCAACTATAATAAAATGAACTAAGTAAATTATTAAATAAAATGCGTTTCCAAATTTATCTATCATATTTATCCTTTTAGTTATCCTTTATATTGTTCTAACAGATCTTCACCCATTAGAGTTGTAACGGATTTCTCTAAGACTACTCCAGCTGCTGCTCTTTCTTTATGAAGTTCCTCATCAGCCTTAAAAGCTTTAAGACCATCCATTGTATCAAATCTAATAATGGTAGTGATTTTTGAGTCATTATCTTTTTCTGTTCCAGCATAAAGAAATGTCATACCGTATTTTTTAATCTTTTCTGAATTGCTGTGAACCATCGCTTTCCACTTTGCAAAAGTTGCAATTGGACTTTCTATTTTTACTATCATGTTTTACTCCTGTTAGTTTAATAAATTCCAGATTTTACCAGTTTATCAATTTCTGCTTTAGCTGAAGGTATTAGTTTATAAATATATTTATCACAATTGCTGGTTTTTTTTTCATCATATGGTTTTCCGTAAAGTTCATCGATAGATTTGTTAAGTTCTGCATTAATAAAATCTTCTTTGACACCCTCTTTAATTAAATATGATGTTAAAAATTTCTTAGCAGAAATAGAATAAACAATCTTATCTAGTTCTAAAGTACCTTGAGGTATCATGCTGTTGGCATAATAAAGTCCAGTGCATTCTAAAGTAGCTTTTTTGTCTTTATCACTTAAATGCCCGCTGGCAATAACTGAACCAAAGTATAAAAAAACTGTAATAATTAAAAAAAATATTTTCATAATTTTAATATTTTGACAAATTCTGTATTATTTTAATTGTGTTAAAAGTAGATTGCAGGTATGCATAATGTCTACAACTACAGGTTTGTATTATATGAAAATTGTTGATTGTACCTCATTTTACTCTGAGCACATGATGTATGAAGTGAGGCTAAACATCTTAAAAGACAAGGTAGACAAATTTATTGTAACTGAGTCAACTTATTCTCATAGTGGAAAAAAGAAAAAGTTGAATTTCGACATAAATAATTATCCTAAATTTAAAGATAAGATTATTCATGTTGTGATAGACAGAGAACCAGACGGCATTGTTCCTGAAAATAACGATCCATCCTTACAAAGATCTAATAGTTTAAAAAGAATTGCTCTTTCTTACGATGAAAGTTTAAAAGCTTTAAAAGACTTCTCTGATGAAGACTTAATAATGTTAAGTGATAATGATGAAATACCTAATTTAGACTCAAAAGATTTTCAAACGAATAAAAAAGACATTGTTCTTTTCAAACAATTGTTTTTTTATTTTAAATTTAACTTGCTATATGACAAAATGTATTGGTTTGGCACTAAAGGTTGTAAAAAGAAAAAACTAAAATCCTTATCGTGGTTAAAAAATATTAAATTAAAAAAATATCCATTTTGGAGAATAGATACTCTTTTTTCTGAAACTAAACAAATTAATTTACAAATAATTCAAGAGGGAGGCTGGCATTTTACCAATTTAAAAACTCCAGAAGATATGTATGAAAAATTTGTAAACTTTGGACATCATAATGAATTTAAATTAAGTGGTTTAACAGTAGAAAAGATAAGGGAAAAAATAAAAAATAAAGAAATGTTCTATGATCATTTCGTAGATCAAAGCTCAACAAACAAATGGAAAAGTGATTATAAGTTAAAAAAGTATAACTCGAATCTTTTACCGAAATATTTAAGCGATAATCAAAATAAATATATAGAATGGTTCGATTAAGGTATTAAAATGATTTTAGGCGCTATGCAAGTACCATTATGTATTTCATTGAAAGCCTCTGAACCCTTTTTAAGCTCTCTATATTCTATCCAACCTAAGTCACCTAATTTTTTTTTTGTTAAAATATCCAAGGTATTCTGAAAATCTTTGTTGGTATAACAATAAGTCCCAACAAGAGTAATTTCTTGAATTGTAAGTTTTTTAAAATCAAAAGTTCCTGAAGGTTGTGTTAGGCCTATGTGTACTATTGTTCCACCTGGAACAATTGATTTTATAGCTTGAAGACGAGTAACTTCTAAACCAACAGACTCTAGTATTAAATCAAAATTGTTTTCTTTAATTGCTTTATCATCAGGAGATACAAAATTAGCTGAAAGATACTTTGAACACTCAACTAATCTTTTTTTATTAGGATCAGACATAACAATATTTTTAGAATTTTTTTCTGTATTCAAAATTAAGCCACATAGTAAACCTATTGCCCCTGCCCCTTGGATTAGAATTTTGCATTCAGATAAAGGTTTTTTTAAATTTTTTTCAGCTAATAAAACTGCGTGTAGTGCCACTGCAGCAGGTTCAGCTAGAGCTGCTTCTTTAATACTAAGATCCTTTGGAACTTCAAAAATATTTTTTTCTGGTGCTGATACAAGTTCTGCTAGTCCTCCTTCTCTTTTTATGGGAGTGCTCATTCCAATCATTGTCCTTTTGGGACATAAATGTTCTCTTTCATTTTTACAATAGTTACACTTCTCGCAACTTATTAAAGGATTTATAACAACTTCTTTATTTTTATATTTGCCATCGAGACTAGTTCCACTCACTTCATGACCTAATATTAAAGGAGGAATTCTTCTTTCATCATTGCCATGGTAGGCATGCATATCAGAACCACATATTCCAGAAGCTTTGACTTTTATTAAGACTTCGCCAGGCTTGGGATTAGGATCTTTTTCTTCTCTGAAATCTACTTTATTAGTGCCAGTATAAACTAATGCATGCATTAATTCGAAAAGCCGTATTTTCTTAGTCTTACATCAGCAGTTCTGGCGTGGGCTTCCATTCCTTCAGCTCTACCCAGTCGTGCCGCTGTTGCTCCAACCACTTCTGTAGCTTCCTTTGTCATTCTCTGGAAGGTAAGAGTTTTAATAAATTTCCCCACAAATAAACCACCTGTATATCTTCCACCACCTTTAGTTGGTAAAATATGATTTGTACCAGAACATTTGTCGCCATAAGCAACTGTTGTTTCTTCTCCTAAAAATAAAGATCCATAGTTTCTTAATCTTTTTAGCCACCAATCTAAATTTTCAGCGTGGACTTCTAAATGTTCAGATGCATATTTATCGCTTACCTCTGCCATTTCTTCATTAGTATCGCATAAAATTACTTCCCCATAATCTTTCCAAGCAGCAGTTGCATTTACTTTTGCTAATTCAGGTAGTTCATTTATTAATTCTGGCACTCTTTTCATTGTAAAGTCAGCTAAAGCTTTGTCCGTTGTAAATAACCAGCCTGGAGAATTATAACCATGTTCTAGTTGACCAACAAGATCTACTGCTACAATTTCTTTATCTGCAGACTTATCCGCTATGATTGCTATTTCTGTTGGGCCTGCAAATTGATCAATACCAACTTTTCCATAAACAATTCTTTTAGCTTCAGCTACATACTGGTTTCCTGCTCCAACTAAAAAATCAACTGGAGGATTGTTAAAGCAACCGTGTGTCATTGAGCCAATTGCAGCTACACCGCCTAAATTCATGATTACATCAGCACCACAATGATTAGCTGCGAAAATTATTCCAGGATTAGCTCCATCTTTATCTTTAGGAGGGCTGGCACAAATAATAGTTTTTACACCAGCTACTTTCGCTGGAGTAATAGCCATTACAGCAGAAGAAATATGAGCATATCTACCTCCAGGAATGTAACATCCTGCAGTATCTACTGGTATTAATCTTTGTCCTGCAAACAATCCTTTTGATAATTCGACTTCAAATCCATTATTCATGCTTTTTAACTGGTGTTCGGCAAATTTTTTAATTCTTTCGTGAGCAAATTTTACATCATCTTTAGTTTTTTGATCAACTTTTTTAATTGCTTCTTCAATCTTCTCTTTTGAAACAATTACTTCCCCTTCGTATTTATCAAATTTTTTGTTAAGTTCTTTAAGTGCTTCTTCTTTTCTTTTTGCTATATCATTAAGGATATCTTGCACAGCTGCCTGTGTTTTGTGATCATCCGTCTCCGGAGTTTTAGCTGCTTTCTTTATATATTTAACTGCCATAAAGTAATGTTGGTAACCACAAAGCAATTTGTGGAAATAGTACTATTAATACTAATCCAATAATTTGCAAGACCATAAATTGCATCATTCCGAAATAAATATCTTTTAAATCCCATTCAGGCACAACACCTTTTAAAAAATAGGCTGAAAGTGCAACTGGTGGAGATAGCCAGGCGGTTTGGAGATTGACAGCAACTAATATAGCGAACCATGTTAAATTGAACCCAAGAGCTTCAACTAACGGTAAAATTATCGGTATAATAATCATTACTATTGGGACCCATTCTAAAGGCCAGCCAAGCAAGAATATCATTATCATTATCATTGCCAAAATAAGATACTTATTCATATCTAATCCTAATAAAAATTCAGTCAGCAATGTAGGAGTGCCTAATCTTGCAAATACTGCTCCAAAAAAATTAGAAGCTGCAACTAAAACCATTATTAAAGCGGTTATTTCTAAAGTTTTAACTAAAGCTTCCTGTAATTTTGATAATGTTAATTTTTTATACGCCAGTGATAAAAGAAGAGCACCCATCGCTCCACATCCTGCTGCTTCTGTAGGTGTAGCAAAACCAAATAAAATACTTCCAAGTGCAGCAAAAACTAAAGCAGCTGGTGGGACTAGTCCTAAAAAGAATTCAATCCAAACTTTTGTCATGCTTGTTGCTCTCATATCTTCTGGTAAAGGTGGTCCAAGTTTTGGATTCAACATACATCTGACTGTTGTGTAGGCTGCGTACAATGTAGCTAATAATATTCCAGGAAATATAGCTGCAGCAAATAAATCAATTACAGGAATTTCCATTATTGGCCCCATAACTACAAGCATGATGCTTGGAGGAATTAAAATACCTAAAGTTCCTCCAGCAGTAATTGTTCCTGCAGCTAACCTTACATCATAACCTGATCTATTCATTGATTTAGCCGCCATAATTCCTAAAATTGTTACTGAGGCTCCTACAATCCCTGTTGCTGCTGCAAATATTACCGAAACAAATAAAACAGCGTAATATAATGATCCTCTTACTCTAGCTAACATTAACTGAAATGCCGAAAACAGTCTTTCCATAAGACCGGCTTGTTCCATCATTATTCCCATAAAGACAAAGAGCGGGACGGCGGCGAGAGTTTGTTCAGTCATGACCATAGAAAACTGTAAGGTCATTAAGTAAAAGACGAGTTTTCCAAATCCTAAATAACCAAACACGAAGCCTAAAAATATCAGTGTAAACGAAATAGGAAATCCAACAAATATTGCGAAAAGCATTACTCCTACAAGAATAAAACCAAGAACTGCTGGATCTATCAATTCAGCAATCATTTACTCTCTCCTGGCCATTCACCTTTTTTTGCTGCCCAATAACTTTTTAATAATTCTGAAATACCTTGGATTAGAAGAAATATAATTCCAACAAGTAAACATGTTTTTATTGGCCACATATATGGCATCCATGTTGTGTCCATCCCTCTTTCTCCTCTTTGTATTGACTCACCTACATAACCAATTGTCATGTAAAGAAAAACTAGTAAGCCTGGAAAATAAAATAAAATATATAACCAAAAATCTACAAGTCCTTGATTTTTAGTTTTAAAATTTCGGTATAAAAAGTCTGCTCTGATGTGAACACCTTTAGAAAGAGCATAACCCGCTCCTAACATAAATAATGCTCCATATAAAAATCTACTAATATCGTAAGCCCAAATTGTAGGTGCTAAAAATAATTTTCTCATTATGACTTCATAAGTCATGGCGAAAATTAAAGGCATTAAAATCCAACAAACAACGCTACCAACTCTCTTACTAAATTTATCTATTGATGTAATAGTGTTCGCCATCCATAGTGGCATATCATCAGGCATCTTGCCTGAACCACCGCGTCTTTCAGCGATCATTTCATCTGATTTATCTAATTTTGTTCTTAAAGGCATTGGCTCCTTTTTATTTTAAAAAAATAAAGCGGATCAATTAAATGATCCGCTTTATTATAATCTTTACTTAATGACTATTTTAATGTCGCTGCGTGAGCCATTCCTAGCTTAGCATTTGACATTTGAGCACCGCTCCAAAATGGAACAGCAATATCAGCAAATTCTTTCATTGATTTATAAACTTTAGCGAAAAATTTGTTATCCGCTGCGTTTTTGTTCAATGTTTTCTTTGCTGCTGCCATATATTCTGTAAAGTAGTCTGATGGTGTATCTTCTAAGATAACGCCATGCTTAGTAGTTAATTCTCTTAAAGCTTTTCCATTTTCATAGATTCTGTAGCTTAAAGATTTTGCTAATGAAGCGTTTGCAGCTACTTCAAGAGATTTTTTCTCATGAGCAGTCATTTTTTTGTAAGTTTTTCCAGTAATATAAAAGTCAGCATTTACTACTACTTGGTGTAAACCTTGAAGGTAATAGTGTTTTAGTACTTTTTGGAAACCAAAAGTTAAATCTGGTTTCGGACAACACCATTCTGCTGCATCGATTGTACCTGCTTGTAATGCTGGTAAAATATCTCCACCACCCATTGCTACAGATGCTATACCGATATCTTTATATGTTTGACCAGGAATTCCTGGAGGCGTTCTGAACTTGTATTTTCTAAAGTCAGCCATATCTTTAATTGGTTTTGGAAACCAACCTAAAGCTTCTGGGCCTACTGGTTGAAGCATAAATCCTTTTATGTCTCTTCCCATTTCTTTCCAAAGTTGGTCGTATAATTCTTTACCACCACCATATTGAAACCAAGATAAGAAAGCTAAGTTATCTATACCTACTCCACCGCCAGCTACTGGAGATCCAAATAACATGGCTGCTGGATGATCGCCTGACCAATAGTGTGTCCAAGCAAATCCACAGTCGATTAATCCTTTGTCAACTGCATCTAATGTTTCTTTTACCCCAACAACAGCTCCAGCTGGTAAAATTTCAAATTTTAATGAACCATCTGTAAGTGCTGTTACAGTGTCAGTAAAGTCCTTTAACATTTTCACTTCATCAGCTTTAGTGTTAAGAACGGTCTGACATTTTAATGTTTTAGCGTTCGCAGTACTCATTGAAAAACCAACAAATACAGCCAAACTTAAAACTACAGTTAATAATTTTCTCATTATTCCCCCGTTTGATTATTGTTAATTGCGGAATTAAACCTTTTTAAAAATTCAGAGTCAAATGATAGTATTAAAACCCTGGGTTGAATTTCATGCATTGGCAATTAAGAATTTTCCTCCTATAAGTATAATTTATCTATGGAAGAATTTGATTACATAATAATTGGAGCAGGATCAGCTGGTTGTGTTCTTGCCAATCGATTAACTGCTAACCAAAAAAATAAAGTTCTTTTATTAGAGGCTGGAGGTAAAGATACTTACCCATGGATACATATTCCAGTAGGTTATTATAAAACCATGCATAACCCAAAAGTAGACTGGTGTTTCCATACGGAAAAAGATGAAACAATGAATAACAGATCCATTCGCTATCCTAGAGGTAAAACTTTGGGAGGTAGTTCTTCTATAAATGGTCTTCTTTGGATTAGAGGTCAAAGTAATGACTATAATAACTGGAGACAACAAGGAAATACTGGCTGGGGTTGGGAAGATGTTCTCCCATACTTTTTAAAATCAGAAAATAATGAATTGGGAAAAAATGAATTTCATAATGATGAAGGACCAATAGCCGTTACTAATAAAAAAATTAACTTAAAAATGTTAGAAGAATTTCAAAATGCAGCTGAAGAATTTGGCATTCCTAGAACAAATGATTTTAATAGAGGTGATAACTTTGGAGTAGGCTACTTTCAATTCACTACAACTCGTGAAAAGTTATTAAAACTCCGTTGTAGTGCTGCTAAAGGATACTTAAACCCAATTAAAAAAAGATCCAATTTAAGAATAATTGTTAATGCCCATGTTCAAAAAATAAATTTTGAGGGAAAAAAAGCCACAAGTGTAAGTTTTTATAACAAAGAAAAATTAACAACTATAAAAGCAAATAAAGAAATATTGCTTTCCGCAGGATCTATTGGGTCACCTCATATTCTTCAAGTATCTGGCTTAGGAGATGCACAAAAATTAAAAAAACTTGGAATATCAATTGTTCAAGAACTAAGAGGCGTAGGAAAAAACTTACAAGATCATTTAATGTTTAGACCAGTATATAAAGTAAAAAACTTAAAATCCTTAAATGGTAAAATTAATAGTTTATTGGGAAATCTACTAATAGGTTTAGAATATATATTTAATCAAAGCGGGCCAATGACAATGGGAGCTAGTCAGGTTTGTGGTTTTCTTAAAAGTGATCCATCGCGAGCTACCCCCAATTTACAGTTTCATGTTCAACCAATTAGTACAGATATTTTAGGTGCTACTAAAATGCACGACTTTGATGGTATTACTCCTACAATTGCAAATATTAGACCCACGAGTAGAGGCGAAATTAACATTACCAGTAACGATAGTAGAGATAATCCTAAAATTAAAATGAATTATTTGTCTACTAAGGATGACAGAGATGTTGCTGCACAAAGTTTAAAAATCGTAAGAAAGATAATGCTAGAAACAAAATCATTCAAAAAATATGAACCAGAAGAATATAGACCAGGAATACATATTACCGAAAATGAAGAATTAGTTCAGGCAGGAAGTGAGCATACGCAGACAATCTTTCATCCTGTTGGAACATGTAAAATGGGAAGTGGAGACGACTCAGTTGTAGATGAAAAACTAAAAGTTAGAGGAATAGAAAATTTAAGAGTGATAGATGCTTCAATCATGCCTAATATCACCTCAGGCAATACAAATGCACCTACTATAATGATTGCTGAAAAGGCTGCAGACATGATATTGAATCAATAAATATGTCAGAACAAGTAATTATATTTTCTCAAATAGTTTTTATAGATCTAGTTTTAGCAGGGGATAACGCAATTATAATTGGAATGGTTGCATCAAAATTTCCTCCAGCTCAAAGAAAAAAAATTATCTTTTGGGGTATCGGTGGCGCAGTAATTTTAAGAATACTTCTTACTTTGTTAACAGCATATCTTCTGCAGATAACAGGCTTAAGATTATTAGGAGGAATTCTTTTACTTTACATTGTTTATAAACTCTATGTTGATGTCATTAAAGACAATCAAAATAAAAATAAGGATATTAAGGTCGATAGCTCAAGCTTAATTAAAGCTATTTTTACAGTTTTGCTTGCGGATTTTACTATGAGCTTAGATAATGTTTTAGGTGTTGCCGGAGCAGCTGGCCATCATTATCATTTATTAGTATTTGGATTAGTTCTATCCATAGTATTAATGGCGGTAGCTGCCACTTTAATCTCTAAATGGATTAAAGAGTATAAGTGGATTGCTTGGATTGGTTTATTAGCTATATTAATAGTAGCTATAGAATTAATCTATACAGATATAAAGATACTAATTTAATGCTTAAACAAATAAATTTAAAAAATAAAATAGCGCTAGTAACAGGAGCTGGAAAAGGTATAGGAAAAGCGTGTGCTATAGCTTTAGCTCAAGCTGGGGCAAAAGTAATAATTGTAAGCCGTACAAAAAGCGATTTGGATAAGGTAAGTACAATAATCAAGAAAACTAAAGGATCAAGTCAATCATTTGTGTGTGATGTTACTCATGTATCTAAATTTAATACAATAGTTAATAGTTTAAAAAGATTAGATATATTAGTGAACAATGCTGGCAATAATCGCCCAGAACATTTTACAAAAGTAAAAAAATCAGACATGGATTATATAGTTAATTTAAATATAAAAGCTTGTTTTAATATTGCTCAAATATGTACTAAAAAGATGCTAGAAGCTAAAAATAGAAAAAAAATTGGTGGTTCAATAATTAATATGTCATCTCAACTTGGTAAAGTAGGCGCTCCTATTAGAAGCGTTTATAACATGACAAAATTTGGTCTCGAGGGTCTTACAAGAGGAATGGCTATAGATTTAGCTAAGGACAACATTAGAGTCAATACTGTTTGTCCTACTTTTGTATTAACACCAATGGTAAAAGGTTTTTTTAAAAATAAAAAATTTAAAAAAGAAGCAATTAAAAAAATTCCTTTGGGTAGAGTTGCAGAAGAAAGTGATGTAGCTACAGCAGTTGCTTTTTTGGCTGGGGATAGCTCTGCAATGATTACTGGAACATCTTTGGTGGTTGATGGTGGTTGGACAGCTCAATAAAATTTTAGTTTTATTTTTACTAATAATTTTTTCAAATCAAACTTTATTTGCAGTAGAATTTAAAGGAAAATTCAATCAAGGATCTTTTATTCTGGGGAAAACAAGTCCTGGAGCAAAAGTTAAGATAGATAACAAAAATGTTTTGGTCACTAAAGATGGTTATTTTGCTTTTGGCATAGGTAGAGATAGGAAAAATGATATAACTATTCGTATAATAAAAGACCAGAAATTAGATGTAATCGTAAAAAAAGTCTTTAAAAGAAAATACAAAATACAAAGAATAGATGGTCTTCCAGAGAAAAAGGTTACTCCTCCTAAAGAAGTATATGAAAGAATAAAAAGAGAAAATAAATTAATTGTAGACGCTAGAGAAATAGAGAGTGACTTAACTTTTTTTACCAAAAAATTTATCAATCCACTTGATAAAGCTATAGTAACTGGAGTTTATGGGAGTCAAAGAATATTAAATGGAAAACCAAAATGGCCTCATTATGGAATAGATTTTGCTGCAAAAGAAGGAACTAAAATTAAAGCTATGTTGGATGGAACTGCAACTATGGTTGAACCTGATTTATTTTACACAGGTGGTACTTTAATATTTGATCACGGACATGGAATTTCTACTTTGTACATGCACCTAAAAGATATTCATGTAAAAAAAGGACAAAAAGTTAAACAAGGACAAATAATAGGTACTGTGGGATCTACTGGAAGATCAACGGGACCACATTTAGATGTTAGGCTTAATTGGTTTGGAGTAAGGTTAGATCCTGCTACTGTTTTGGATTTGAACTAGTTTAATCCTTTTTGAGACTTCATGTCAGTTTTTTTTATACCAGCAACTCTAACTGGTTTTTTCATTGCATCTCTTCTAAAAGGTTCGCCTAATTCTTGATTTAAAATAACTTCAATAAAAGTTGTAATTCCTTTTTTTTGATCCTCACATGATTGTTTGATTGCTTTTGTAGTTTCTTCCATTGTTTTTACTGTCACGCCTTTTAAACCACACGCGTTAGCCACTTTAGAGTAACTTAATTCTGGATCTAATTCTGTTCCAACAAAATTATCATCAAACCATAATATAGAATTTCTTTTTTCAGCTCCCCATTGATAATTTCTAAAAATCACCATTGAGATAGCTGGCCACTCTTTTCGAGCACATGAGCTCATTTCATTCATGCTAATTCCAAAAGCTCCATCACCAGCAAAACCTATAACTGGAGTGTCTGGACAACCAATTTTGGCTCCAAGTATAGATGGAAATCCATAACCACAAGGGCCAAATAAACCAGGTGCTAAATATTTTCTTCCCTTTTCAAAAGTTGGATATGCGTTTCCTATTGCACAATTATTTCCAATATCACTTGATATAATTACATCATTAGGCATGCCGGCTTGTATAGCTCTCCAAGCTTGTCTTGGTGACATTCTATCTTTGTCTCTTTGTCTTGCTTCTTTGTTCCATACTGTGCCTGGGTCATCATCTTCATGGTCTAAACTTGATAATTTTTGTAGCCACGCAGATTTAGTTTGATGGATTAAGTCTTTTCTTTTTTTTCTATCAGCATCTCCTGCTTTAGGTGAGAGCTTGCTTAATAATTGTTGAGCTACTAGTTTTGCATCTCCACAAATACCAACCGTTACTTCTTTTGTTAAGCCAATTCTGTCTGAGTTCATATCAACTTGAATTATTTTTGCATTCTTAGGCCAATAATCAATTCCATATCCAGGTAAGGTAGAGAAAGGATTTAATCTAGTTCCAAGAGCTAAAACCACATCTGCTTTTGCTATTAATTCCATTCCAGCTTTAGACCCGTTGTATCCTAAAGGTCCGACCGCTAAAGGATGACTGCCTGGGAAACTGTCGTTATGTTGATAGCCTGAACATACAGGTGAGTCTAATTTCTCAGCTAATTTAACACAATCATCTATCGCTCCTCCTATAACTACCCCAGCTCCAGATAAAATGACTGGAAATTTTGCATCTGATAATAGTTTTGCTGCTTTATTGATAGCCTCTGCTCCTCCTGCTTGTCTTTCTAGTCTTACAATCGGGGGTAAATTTATATCAATTACTTGAGTCCAGTAATCTCTTGGTACATTAATTTGTGCTGGAGCTGAACCTCTAATTGCTTTTTCTATAACCCGATTTAATACTTCAGCCATTCTAGATGGATCCCTTACTTCCTCTTGATAACAAACCATATCTTTAAATAAATTCATTTGTTCTACTTCTTGAAAACCACCTTGTCCCATTGTCTTATTTGCTGCTTGAGGTGTTACTAAAAGTAATGGAGTGTGGTTCCAATAAGCTGTTTTGATTGGTGTAACTAGTCCAGTAATCCCTGGGCCATTTTGAGCAATAACCATAGACATTTTTCCAGTTGCTCTTGTGTAGCCGTCTGCAATTAATCCCCCGTTAGTTTCGTGGGCAACATCCCAGAAAGTAATTCCTGCTTCAGGAAAAATATCTGATATAGGCATGAAAGCTGACCCGATTATTCCAAAAGCATGTTCAATACCATGCATTTGTAAAACTTTTACAAAAGCCTCTTCAGTAGTCATTTTTGCCATAGAATTCCCTAAAAAATAATTTAAAACTTACTTTAAATATATCAAAATTTAGTCTATATCCATTAAATATTTTATGTCACAGCCTGACCTCATAATACATGATGAAAAGGATAACGTTGGAGTTGTTGTTATAGAAACAACAAAAAAAGGGCAGGAATGCAACGCTTGGATCATGGAAAATGATAAAACAATTAATGTTAATTCTACAAATGCTATCCCCTTAGGTCATAAAATTGCACTAAAGGATCTTAAGGAAGGCGACACAATACTAAAATATGGTCATGATATTGGTAAAGTAGTTAAGTCAATCAAAAAAGGTGAACATGTTCATGTTCATAACGTAAAAACAAAAAAATGGTAAATTAATGGAAATCCCAAAAAGTTTTTTAGGTTATAAAAGAGAAAATGGAAGATCTGGAACAAGAAATCACGTAATTATTCTTCCCGTGGATGATATTTCTAATGCCTGCGCAGAAGCAGTGGCAAATAATATTAAAGGTACTATTGCTCTACCACACTCATATGGAAGATTACAATTTGGAGCAGATCTTGAATTGCATTTCAGAACTATGATAGGAACAGGAAAAAATCCAAACGTAGCTGCTGTAATAGTTATTGGGATAGAACCTAAGTGGACAAAAAGAATTGTAGACGAAATTGCAAAAACTGGAAAACCAGTTGAGGGATTTCACATCGAAAGAACTGGAGATATTGGTACGATAATGAAGGCATCTAAAAAAGCTCAAGAATTTTCTCAATGGGCTTCTGAAAAACAGAGAGAGGAATGTCCGTTAAGTGACTTATGGATATCAGTCAAATGTGGGGAGTCCGATACTACATCTGGGTTAGCATCAAACCCAACGGTAGGAAATTTAATGGAAAAACTTGAACCCTTTGGAGTTCATTTATGTTTCGGAGAGACTTCTGAATTAACTGGTGCTGAAACAGTGTGTGCTGCTAGAGGAGCAACCCCAGAAGCAAAAGATAAGTTTATGAAAACATGGAATGCTTATAATGATTTTATTTTAAAAGAAGCAACTGATGATCTTTCTGAAAGCCAGCCGACTGCTGGAAATATTGCTGGTGGTTTAACAACTATAGAAGAAAAAGCTTTTGGAAATTTTCAAAAAATTGGAAAATTAAAATTTATTGATGTCTTAGAGCCTGCAGAAGAACCAAAAAAAGGTAAAGGTCTATACTTTATGGATACATCATCTGCTGCTGCAGAATGTGTAACTTTACAAGCTGCTGGTGGATTCAATATTCATTTATTTCCAACTGGACAAGGAAATATTATTGGAAACCCAATTGAACCAGTTGTCAAACTTACTGCAAATCCTCTAACAGCAAAATTAATGAAAGAGCATGTAGACTGTGATGTTTCAAAAATTTTGTCTAGACAAATGAATTTATCTCAAGCAGGAGATGAGTTGATTAAGACAATGTTAAGAGTAGCAAATGGTAGACTTACTTGTGCTGAAGCCTTAGGTCATAAAGAATTTGTAATGACAAAGCTTTATAGAAGTGCTTAAGATTATTTTTCTGGAAATTTTACTTCTTCTTTTTTTGGTTGATTTTTATTTCTAAAATCACTTAATAATTTTTTAATTATAGGACTAGCAATCTTTCTCATCCAAGCTGCTAAGGCACCTAAAGCTATTGCTAAAAGTATAGCAAATGCTCCATATAACAAAGGTGACTCATTAGAAAAATTTAAAGTAAATTCTGAAAAGAAATTCAAATCAGTATTTACTATTTGATTATTAATTATCTCGTTAGTTTTGTCCCTGAAAAATGTATCGTAGGCAATAGCAATTGCTACTGCACAAAGTAATAAAGCGAATAGTGTTTTTAAATGGGAGCTATCTAAGTATTGACCTAGTTTTTGTCCTAACTGAACGCCTAAAATTGATCCAAGTATTAATGGAACTACAAGAGTTAAATCGATGGATCCATAATTAAATGCATGAAGTATAGTTACAATTGCACTAATAAAGATTGTAACAAATAAAGATGTTCCAGGTATTAATTTAACTGGCATGCCAACAATATAAATCATAGCCGGAACCATAAGAAACGCTCCTCCAATACCCATCATCGCAGCAACAAACCCAACTACTAATCCTAGTAAAATTGGAGTTAATGCACTTTCATAGAGTTTAGATTTAGGAAATCGAGTTCTGAATGGAAGCCCTTGAAACCAATTATGTTCATGTAATTTTTTCTTTATAATTAACTTTTTTCTCGCTTGATCTACTTCTTTAACACCTTCAATTATCATTAAAGTTCCAACGATCGCTAACAAATACATATATAGCAAAGATATTATTAAGCTTATTTTTCCAATTTCTGAAAAATAAGTAAACGTAGTAATTCCCAAAGTTGTTCCAATAACACCACCGCTTACAATCAGTAATCCCATTTTATAATCTAAGGTATTTTTATACCAATGAGTAAGAGATCCAGAAACCGAAGTAGCTAAAATATTGTTTACTTCATTTGGTACCGCATAAACAGGAGGGATTCCCATAAATATCAGAAAAGGAGTCATTAAAAAACCCCCTCCAACTCCAAATAGTCCAGATAATACTCCTACTGAAAAACTTAAAAAAAGAAGTAAGAAAATATCTACGTTTACTTGCGCTATTGGTAGATAAATTTCAAGCATACTCCTAAGTATGCCTCAAATATAATTATGTCAATGAATAGATAAGCCTTAAAAGTTTGGTTTTTATGAAAAGATTTGATTAAAAAAACTTAATAAAAGTGCCAGTTAGAATCACTGCCCAGAATGCGGATAATCCAATTTGAAGAAATAATTTAATATTGAAGAAGTTTGAAAATTTTGTTTTGAATTTATGATTTGAATTAATTGAAAACATTAATCTCATTTAACATAAGACATATAATTTTCAAAAAAAAATGTTTTGACAACTTGCCGCACCTAGTAGATGGTCGCTCCAAAAACTTTTACTGATCCATCTTCAACACCTAAAACTAACCGTCCGAGAAACTCTCCGGGCATTGTGTTGCTAGTTTGTTTGTAAAGAACAGTGATAAATTGAGCTCGCCTTATACAGCCTAAAAATTCTTGTTTTTCAGACAGACTAGTTAATAGTTTATTGCTTGCCCATTGTTTTCCCAACTCTACTTCGTTTGCCCCGTATAACATTTGCGATGAAAAATCTTTTGTAAAGCCACCATAATCTTTAATATTAGATGTTTTTACTAGGTTGTCCCAAATGGGTTGAGCTATTTCTTGAATTTCTTTATCCGATTTTTCAAGAAACTTCATTTAAGTTTATGAAGCTTTCTTTTCCTTTTTTTCGTCTACGATATGATAAACAGGAACTTTTTCCATGGTAAACTTCTTAGTTTTGGGATCTCTTCTTGAAACAGTTAAACAATGCCAGTTTTCGTCGTCAAGTTTTAAATGGTCTCCTCTATAGTAATATCCAGGCCATCTTGTTTCCTCTCTAAATTTAGTATGCTCTGTAACACACTGAGAAGTAATAGTTCTATGTTTAAGCTCCCAAGCTCTCATTAGTTGATGGTAGTCCTCAGCACCAACATTTTCTAAATCCTCCTCTAACCATTTTAATAATTCTAAACCTCTATTAAGCATATTATCATTGGTCATATAGTTTGTAGCTATTCCACCAACATACTCATCCATTATTCTTTGAAGTCTTTGTAAGCCTTGAATAGGTGAAATATAAGATGGGGATACAGTTCCGCCAGTTATTTCATTTCTACCAACGGTATAATTCTCTAAAGGTTTATAAATTACTTCCTTAAGATCTTCATATTGTTTGCTATTAACTTTAATTCCTTCAGCTTTTTTATCTTCAATATATTTTACAGCTGCTTTAGCCGCTAATCGACCTTCAGTGAATGAACCTGATGAAAATTTATGGGCGCTTCCTCCTACTGTATCACCTGCTCCAAAAAGTCCGTCGATAGTTAACATTCTATTATAACCCCAAAAATATTCTGGAGGAGAAAGATCTTCTGGGCCACTTACCCAAGCTCCAGAACAAGTTGCGTGAGACCCCATTACATAAGGTTCAGAGGTAGTTAATTCTGGATTTGTATATTTTGGATCTATATTTTGTGATGCCCAAACCACTGCTTGACCTACGGTCATACCTAAAAAATTTTCCCAGCCTACTGTTTCTAAATGCGGATCTTGAAAAGCTTCTTTTGTAACCATATGAATTGGCCCTCCACCTGCCATTACTTCCTGTATAAATGCGTGGTTACGTAAACAAGTTGGAGTAGGATGATGATCGATATATTCACCAACCATTTCTTTAGTGTGATCATACCATTTTTTTTCATAATTTTCGCCGTTTGCATTTTGAGTGTAAGTCTTTAAATGTAAAAAATAAGCTCCTACTGGGCCGTAACCATCTTTAAATCTACATAAAACAATTCTGTTTTCCATTTGAGTCATCTTTGCGCCGACAGCTATAGGAAGTGCATAAGCAGATCCGTTGCTCCATGGGGCGTACCAAGTTCTACCCATTCCTTCACCAACTGCTCTAGGTTTAAAAATATGTGAAGCACCACCAGCAGCTACAATTACAGTTTTAGCTTTGAAAACATAATAGTCTCCTGTTCTCATATTAAACCCAACTGCACCTCCAATTCTATTTTCTTTTTCATTATCCATTAATAAATGAGTTATCATTATTCGATTGTAAATCTTGTCCGCAGATTTTCTAGCTGCCTCTGCTACTATAGGCTTGTAACTTTCGCCATGAATCATTATTTGCCATTTACCTTCTCTTAAATATCTTCCAGTTTTTTCATTCTTCATCATGGGTAGGCCCCACTCGTCAAACATGTGAACTGTGGAGTCAACATGACGAGCCATATCGTATCCTAAATCCTCTCTCACCATTCCCATTAAATCATTCCTTGCATAACGAACATGATCTTCAGGTTGATTTTCATCCCACTGCATTCCCATGTAGCAATTAATTGCGTAAAGTCCTTGTGCTACTGCACCACTACGATCAATGTTAGCTTTTTCAACACAAACTATTTTTAAATCTCTACCCCAGTGTCTAGCTTCAAAAGTGGCTCCTGTTCCTGCCATACCTCCACCAACAATAAGAATGTCGCTTTCAACTATATGCGTTTTTACTTTAGCCACTAATAATAAACTCCCTTTTTAAAAGATTCTTTGCTAACTGTTGGAAGATCTTTTTTTGTATTTAAATTTTCTGGCTCTCTGTATAAGATTTGTGATTTTATTTCTCCTTGATTTGGCGTCTCGCCTTCTGCTAGTTTTGGAATAAACTTACCCCAAGGCTTTGTGGTAATTGGAGATACAAAATCTTTTTCTGTTCCATTTCTAAACTTTATTTTCCAAGATATAGTTCCTTTTTCCTCTTCTCTTCTAACTCTCACGCTGTGCCCCATAGGAGCAAAGTCAGCATAGCCTCGAACATCTATAGCGTGATTAGGACAAGCTTTCACACAAGAATAACATTCCCAACAAAAATTTGGCTCTATATTTTTTGCTCTTCGAATTGTTTCATCAATATGCATTATGTCAGAGGGGCAAATATCTACGCAATGTCCGCAGCCGTCGCATCGTGTCATGTATACAAAAGTTGACATGTTATATTTTTTTTCCTTTAATTTTTTTTATCATAAATTTTTTAATAATGCTTTGGTTCTTCTCTCTTTATACCTAATCCAAACTGTTCTGGTGCATCAGCTGGTGGTGGCAAATTGTCTCTAGACCCATCTGCTTCAGCTAAATTTTTTTGAATAGCAGCACCTGGCTTGTAAAACATGTGAGCAAATTTAGACCAGTATACTCCTCCAAATAAAACTAAATTTGATACAATAAATAACACTAAAAATACTTTATCATCCCATCTATCATTTAAATTTAAAGATTGCAGATATGACCAGATTAAACCAGTTAAAGAGGATGCAATAAGTGCAAGAACAAACAAGTCTGCTTGAATAATTCTGTACCAGGGTTGAGCTTCTGAATAAACGTCCACTCTTAAAAAAAACCAAAACCAACCTCCGCCTATGACTGTCATTAGTGCACCCACATGCCAAATGATTGGCCAGAAAGATGGTGTTTCTGAAGTTGGATTGGAATAACAAAAAATCATTACTACAGATCCAGCCCAAAATAAAATTGTACCATACATTCCTAAAACATGAGCCACTCTTCTTTTCCCTCTTCCTAATTCTGAAGTGGTAGCAATGTCAGACGCAACAGTTCTTAATATAACAGAAGTTTTTTGACTTGTAGTAAGTTGAATTTTTGCATTTTTTTTTGCTTTTTTTGCATTATTAAAAAAGTACTTAACATTTTTTTTGTGAATTATATCTACTAAGGTTCCAATTATAACCAAAGCGATCATGGCAATAACAAATCCTTGCATTGCAATTGGTGATACAAAGTTCGATAATCCTAAAAATGGATTGTTGTAAATCATTAATGATATTATCCCCTCTCGAATGATATTTTATATATTTCGCTTAATAACAGGTCAAGTGAGAACGGCTCGCAATTATTTGAGTTTTCCGTCTTTTCTCATCTGTTCTCTTATCTTAGTAGCTGAAATTTGCTGCGTTTTTTCATCAAGAACTATTTCCTCTATTTTATAGCCAACTCCTCTTCCATAACAAATGTTAGTAATATTTGGAACTAGAGTAACTTTAATTCTATTTTTATAATCTTTTAATGCTTCAAAGATGTTTTTTTTTACTGTTTCAAAATCAAAAGGATTATCGTCAACACCTTTAACATCACGTACCATAATATTAACTTGGCCGGTTTTTTTTAATATTTCTTCAAAAAGTTTCTGATGACCTGCATGCCAAGGCTGCCATCGACCAAGCATCTGAGCGGTTGGGTTTTTATTATCCCAAACGTGATTGTCGTTCTTCATGAATAGTTACTATAAAATAACTTTAAGCAGCAATTTGTTCAAGCTTGTGCTTAGATGTCATTCCGCTTAAGAAGTTCCAGAGATATCTTGCGGTCAAAACTGAAGCTTTCTCAGCCTTTACTTGCTCTTCTTTGGAAAGACCGTCTAAAAGTTTTTCACACTCAGCTCTATGAATTACATCTGCAGATTTATGTGCTTCAAAAAATTCTAAACCTTCTTTGGTATTTACTCCATAAAACTTTTTTAATCCTTGAATTTTCGTTTCAGCTATTTCAGGAATTTGTCTCTCATAAGTATATAATGAAGCTAAGCCTTCAGCATAGGATTTTCTTGCTTGAGAAAAAAAATTATCAATCATATCCTTTGTGAACCAATCAAGTTTTACTTTTTCGATTTCTTTTTCGTCAGCTCCCATTGCTTTAGCAAAATTCTTCCATAATTTAGGATGATCTCCGTCTTTATTCTCTTCATCCTGTAAATTTTCTAAAAGAATTTTTCTTTTTTCTAAATCTTCACAGATAGAGTGTGTAGCGCTAATGTACCTTGGAAATGCTTTGACGTGTTGGTAATATTGTTCAGCATAATCTTTGATAATCTCTCTTGTTAACTTTCCTTCGTTCCAATACTTTTGATAAAATGGGTGTTTAAGTAAGTGATACTTATCTAATTTTACTCCTAATTCTTTTGAAAACATTTTTGCTCCTTTGTTGATATGATTTTACAGTATTAAAATAACTTCTTTTATCAAAACAAAAAAAAACATAATTATCCACAACCCTCCTAAATACAAGTGCTGATGTTCACCTTTTGATTCAGTTTTGATTCACCTTCGGACTCATACTTCAACTAGCGATTGAGTTATCAACAATTAAGTTATCACAGGAGATCTTACAATTGGCCTTTCATCGATAGGAAGGTGAACTAAAGCAGCGAACCCGGATAAAGCAATAGCAACATACCAGGCGTAATCATACGAACCATATTGATCATAAAAATAACCACCTAAAAAAGCTCCAAGAAATGAACCAACTTGATGGCTCAAGAATACAATGCCAAAGAGCGTACTTAAATATTTCGTTCCAAAAATCTGGGCGACGATTCCATTAGTTGGAGGGACTGTTGAAAGCCAAACCATACCAAAAGTAATTCCAAAGAAAATTGACATTCCTAAGGATGGAGGTGAGAATATAAAAATAGAAATAATTACTGCTCTAGATGTATAAAGTAAACTTAATAAGATTTTTTTACTATATTTTGTTCCAAGATAACCCATACCTAGAGTTCCAACTATATTAAATAAGCCTATAAGAGCTAATATAATTGTTGCAGGCCATCCATCCATTCCTCTGTCCTGCATATAACCTGGAATATGAGTTCCCACTAAAGTTATTTGAAAACCACAAACAAAAAAGCCACTAAGCAATAGTTTATAACCCTTGTGAGAAAAAGCTTCTTTCATTGATTCTAAAAAAGTTTGATCTTTTATATTTTCAGTGTTAGGTAAAATTTTTTTTGAGGGGAAAAGAAATAAAGAAGCAATTGCTCCAATTAGTACAAAAAACATAAAATATTTAAAAGTTTGCTGCCATCCTACTTCTCCTAAACTATATTTGGTAAATAGTGGTGCAAGAAAATATCCTATTGAAGCAGCAGCTGTAACTAACCCTGTCGCTAATGTTCTATTTTTGTCTGTAAAATGTTTTCCAACTTCAGAAACAGGAACTGCAAGAGCAGTAGCTCCTAAAGCTGTTCCAACGAGAACGCCTAAACTAATTTGAAAAAATATTCCTGTATTAGGACCAGAATAGATCATATAAATTCCAAGAGCAAAAATTATAAAACCTATAAAGACGGCTTTATTTCCTCCAAACTTATCTGCTAATAATCCAAATATTGGGGCGAACATTCCCCAGAAAATCATCTGTATTCCAATCGCTAAACCAAATTCAGTTCTAGTGACCCCCAAACTTTCCTCGAAGGCCTGAAAAAATAGACCAAAAGTTTGTCTCAATCCCATTGAAATAAGAATTACAGTGCAAGCTGAAGCCAAAACAATAAGAGTTATTCTGTTTGAAATAAATTTTTCTGACATTATTTAATATTTTTTAAAGATTTTTTTAAATCTTCAATCAAATCTTTTGGATCTTCAAGTCCAATATGAAGTCTTACAATATATTCATCTTTAGCAAATTTAAAGTATTGTCTTGTTTGTGTATATTTAGTTTTAGTTCTTAAGTCTTGAAAAAGCACGAGACTTTCAAAACCACCCCAACTATAACCGATTCCAAACAATTGTAGAGAATTAACAAATTTAATTACAGAAGATTTTTTTTTACTTTTGATAACAATTGAAAATAGACCGTTAGCTCCAGAATAATATTTTTTCCACAATTTATACCTTTTAGAGGAAGGTTTATAAGGATAAAGAATTTCTTTTATCTTTTTTTGTTTTTTTAAAAAATTAATTACGATCCTCGTATTTTCATGGTGCTTCTTAAGCCTTACATCTAAAGTTCTTAGGCCTCTAATAATTAAATACGCTTCGTCAGCGGACATTCTATAACCTGATAGTTTATAAAAAAACATTACTTTATTAAAAACTTTTCTATTTACTGCCAATGATCCACCCATTGCATCTGAATGACCAGAATAATATTTTGTTGCTGAGGTGAAAGATAAATCAAATCCTAGTTTAAGAGGCTTTAAATATAATGGTGTTCCCCAAGTATTATCAAGAAAAGTTAAAATATTTTTTCTTTTTGCTAGTCTTGTTATTTTAGATAGATCCTGAAATTCGAAAGTGCTACTTCCAGGATTTTCAACTATTATCATTTTGGTTTTTTTAGTAATTTTATCTTTTAAATCTTCAAACTTATCTGGGTCATAAAACTTTGCATTAATATTAAATTCTTTTACAAGATTTTCTGATATTTCTTTAGTTGGACCATAAACATTATCTGAAACTAAAATTTCATCACCTGGTCTACATAAGCTCATAATAGCAAGAGCAACTCCGCCAAATCCAGTCCCCGTTAGAAAAACATGATAAGCTTGTTCCAATTCTTTAAGAATATTTTCTAATTCTATTGTCGTCGTGCTCCCATATCTTCCATAACTGTAATAACTAATTTTCTTTTTTGCTTGAATCCTTTTTTCATGCTGTAAAAGTTCTTGCATAGAGTTAAAAAGTATAGTGGATGCTCTTGTTACAGGAGGGTTTGCTGACCTATTAGTGCTATCTTTGGTTGGGTGTTTTAAAAACGTGCTTATAGACTTTTTCATAAAATAAGTATAATTGAAACTTACATAAGTTTTATACAACAAAATATACAAAAGGAGGCAAAAATATGGGTTATCCCAAAAAACATCGAGGTCGTAGGAAAATTGGCTCAAAAAAAAGAAGAGCTAGAAAAAGAAATAAGAGAAAATAATCAATATTTATAATTTATATTTATGAAAGAAATAGCTCAAATAAGAAAATTGAGTTTATGGATTTTTATAATCCCAATACTCGCAATAAATTTGTGTTTAATTATTTCACAAAATCCTGAATTTTTTGAAAATACTATTTTTGAAGTAGATCAACTTGGAAGGTCTGCATTTTCTATTCCATATATTGATGGCAGCCTATCAATAAGTAGAGCCTCGAGAACTTTCCCTCAATATTTGATATTTAAACCTGCAATGTTTCTAACTGCCGCACTTTTATTTCTTTACTGGAAAAATAATAACTTACTAATAAATAATCTTAATTCAACAAATATAAGCTATAAATTTAAAACATTTGGAATCTTATCTGCTATATTTTTAGTAATTCACTCTATATTGCTCGGTGTAAAATTTGATATTCAAATTTATAAACTTTTTAGAAGAGTGGTTCTTTTATTTTTTATTATATTTGAAATAATTGCTCAGGGAATTTTAGTCTACCACTTTTATAAACTTAAAGCTAAGTTAGAAAAATTAATTAATAAAAAAATATTGGTTCTAAAAATTATCTTAGTAAGCGTTCTTGCTTCAGTAGCAATTTTAAGTTTGCCTATTTTAGTTACAAAAGGAAATACACATTTCAAGCATGCATTAGAATGGAATTACTTTGTTGGGGTAGTATTATTTTATTTGTTTTCAAGATTTTTTTGGAAAGGAACCGCGTAAAAAATCAAAGATTCAGTAGGTTTCCCTACCGAACCTTTAAATTTTGTGACGCTGTTGAAGTACTACCTTCGTCACCAATCACAGGAGATGTTTAGTACTGCTGTCTCCCGTTTTCTGCCCTTTAAGCTTGAACCTCTCGGTTTTTCCCTAAATGGCCAGTTAAGAGTTGCCTCTTAATTAATTAGATTAAATCATATTAAAAAAATAATGGTATCACCTTATACGTGCTCTCAAATCAGTTGTTAACTAAGTGGATAAGTTTCTATTATATGCCTTATGAATCCAGCCGCCACCAAGCACTTTATCCCCAAAATCATCTTTAGAATAAAAAACACAAGCTTGCCCAGGTGAAATACCAGTTTCGCTTTCTAATATTTCAACTTTTGCATTGCTATCTGAGATAACTATTTTTGCTTTAAGAAGTTTTCCCGTAGATCTAACTTTTATATTAATCAAATTTTCAAAATCTTTTTCGTTTCCTAATAGATTTATATCTCTTAATTTAATTTCTTTAATCTCTAAAAACTCTTTCGCTCCAACTATTATTGTATTGTTATCTGCATTAATATTTACAACATACAAAGGTTTATCGTTTGATATTTTAATTCCCTTTCTTTGACCGATAGTGTAATTGATTATTCCTTCATGTTCTCCTATTGGATTACCAGAAATATCCAATATTTTCCCCGGTTTAAAAGACCCAGGTCTAAATTTTTTTATAACTGAACTGTAATCCCCATTTGGAACAAAACAAATGTCTTGGCTATCTGGTTTATCTGCAACATTGAGTTTTAATTTTTGGGCTATAGACCTCGTTTGAGACTTATCAATTTCGCCCAGCGGAAACCTAAGATAATCAAGTTGTTCTTGCGATGTACTAAATAAAAAATAGCTTTGGTCTCGATTCTGATCTTTTGCTCTATACATGTTTGCTTTTCCATTTTTTTGAATTCTAGAAACATAGTGACCAGTAACCAATGCGTCTGCATTTAAATCTTTAGCATATTTAAATAAGTCTCTAAATTTAACAGTTTGGTTACATTGCACACATGGAATAGGAGTTTCACCTGCAACATAACTATCTATAAAAGAATCAATAACTTCAGATTTAAATTTTTTTTGATAAAATAAAATCTCGTGCTTTATATCGAGTTTTTCTGATACTCTTTTTGCGTCTAAAATATCTTGACCTGCACAACATTGTCTTCCCTCTTTAGATGGTTTTGCATCATCATATAATTTTAAAGTAATTCCAGTTACATCATAACCAGCTTCTTGCATTAATGCTGCAACAACAGAAGAGTCTACGCCACCAGACATTGCAACAACAACTTTGGTATCTTTAGGTGCTTTTTTTATACCTAGTGAATTAATCATTAAACGTGTATATTATAAATAAATAAAACTTTCCATTATGCATTACGATACAAAGAGTAAAGATTTCAAGAATATATCAGAGGGACTTATAGAAACCTTTAGAAAAGCAGGTCATGAGTCTATTGAAATTGAAAAAAAAGGACTAAAAATAAAAAATAAAGAAGATGGATCGCCTGTTACGAACGGAGATTTAAGAGTTAACGAAATTATTTGTGAAAAAATCAATCAACTAACTCCTAATATACCTATAGTTTCAGAAGAAACAGTAGATTTAAAAAAAAAGAATACACTAAGCACATATTGGCTTATTGATCCAATTGATGGAACAAAAGAGTATATTGCAGGAAGAGATGAGTACACTTTAAATGCAGGTTTAATAGTTAATAATCTTCCAGCTATTGGATTAATTGGAGTTCCAAAAAAAGATAGAATTTTTTACTCTTATGGCAAAAATAATTCTTTCTTACTTGAAAAAGATGAAATTATAAAATTAAATTGTAAAAAAAAAACACCTAGTAATGAGGTAATTGCTCTAACAAATCATAAAAATCCACCTGAACTAATACTAAATAAACTTAAAGAATTTGGTGTAACATCTTTTAGAAAATTAAGTAGTTCATATAAATATTGTGTTATAGCAACTGGAGAATATGACTTGTACGCTGATAAAGTTAGAGCTAATGAATGGGATGATGCAGCTGGTCACGCTATAGCCGAAAGTGCTGGAGCTATCGTAACTAGTTTGGACAATAAATCATTTAAATATGGAAAAGAAGATTATAAAAATCCTACTATTTTAATTAGACGAAGTAAAAACTTAAATGCTTAAAACAATATTAGCTATAGTAATATCAGTTACTTTTTTTGGTGTACTTTTTTTTATAATTGTAAGAAATCTTCTTAAAAGCAAATTAGATCAGCTAGTAAAAGAAGAAAAAGAAAAAAAATTAAATAATCTTAAGTAATTTATTAAACTCATCTACATCAAGATTTAAGACTCTTTTTGATAAGTCAAAAGCAAAGCCACTTCTAGCAAGAATTCCCATATCTTTTTTATAAAATAATTCTCTATTGGCCTGTGGTCTTACGGGTCCAATTCTTCTTCTTTTACATAATTTTAACGCTGACACAAAATCAGGTTCGATCTGATCTTCTTTAATCTTATCAATACTTTGTTTAATATATTTACTATCTATACCTTTGCTTCTTAAAGATTGATTAATTTTATTTAAAGAATAACCTCGCCTTAAAAACATTCGTGCTTTAGAATCTGAATAAAGTTCATCATTAACAATTCTATTTTTCTCAAGTTTTTTTATTATTTCATCGATTATTGATGAAACTTCTTTTTTCGATTGAGTGCCTTTAATTTTAGTTAAATATTTTTTTAATAAATAAACTTTTAGCTGTTGTTTTGATGGGCTATACTTCTCTAAATAGGAATAGGCTAAATCTTTTAAACTAGTGGTAAGGTCTTCAAAATCACTTTTATTTGATGTGGGATTCATTAAGTTAATATACTATATTATTTTTCATGATAAATAATCTTCTAGGTATATTGAGCTATGAAAATATTTACTTAATCGCCAATTGGGGTGTTATACCATTTTGGCTGTTGTTGATAATTCTTCCAAATCATAGCTTAACCAATTTTTTCGTACAATCTGTTATTACTCCTTTGATTTTAGCAGTAGCCTACGCCTATGTAGCATATGATATTTTTTTAGAAGGAAATATATTGGACAGTTTTCAATTGTATAGTGGATTAGATGGTCTCTATTCCATGTTTTCCAGCGAAGCTTTTCTTTTGATATTTTGGATTCATTTTTTAGCAATTAGTTTATTTTTAGGAGCTTGGATTACAAGAGACTCAAAAAAATACATGGTTCCTAGATTTTTCGTAATAATTTCTTTAATCTTAACATATTTTACTGGTCCAGTTGGTTTATTAATTTATTGGTTTTTTAGAATTTTTTTTGCGAAAAAAATTAATTTTGATGATTAAACCTTTTGATTTTTATTTTGACTTTATCAGCCCTTACTCTTTTTTGGCTCATAAAGAAATAATTAAGATAGAAAGAAAAAATTCAATTAAAATTAAATATAAGCCTATTTTATTGGGAGGTCTTCATAATTTACATGGTATTAAAGCTCCAGCTTTTATTCCTGCCAAAGCAAAACACATGATTCGTGATTGCAAACTTATTGCTGAAAAAAATAGAATAAAATTTAAATTCAATTCCTATTTTCCAATAAAAAGTTTAAATTTAATGAGAGGAGTTTTTGTTGCCGAAGAGGATAATTATAAAAGCAACTATATAGATAGTATCTTTAATTCAATTTGGCAGGACGGTTTAAATATGAATGACGAAAATGTTGTTCAAAAAGTTCTTAAAAATTTAAACATAAATCCTAAGACTTTTTATTTAAGATCTGCCTCATCCTCTATAAAAGACACATTAAGAAAAAAAACTAATGAAGCTTATGAAAAAGGAATCTTTGGAGCCCCAAGTTTTGTTTCTAACAACAAAATTTTTTGGGGACAGGACAGATTAGAGTTTGCTATAATTGAGTCTAGTAAATAATTTATTTTTTTTCTTTAGGAATAACTTTGAATCCTACTTTTTTAAGTGAGTCAAAGCCTCCTTCGGCGTTTGCTACATTATCAAAACCCATTTCTTTTAAAGTTTTTGTTGCTAAAGCTGACCTAAGTCCTAGAGCACAAAATAAAACTAGATTTTTTGCATTTCCTATTTTTTTTTCCTGATAGTAGGAACTTTGAGGGTCAAGCCAAAATTCTAACATCCCTCTCGGTATATGAACTGCATTTTTAATAGTCCCTTCTTTCCATAGTTCTCTAATATCTCTTATATCAATAAGGGTTACTTCACCTTTATCATAAGAACTTTTAACCTGCTCAGGAGACATAATTTTTATATTCTCATTTGCTTCTTTAACAAGCTCTTTAGAAGATTTAATATTCATGATATTAAAATATATATCAATGAAAGAAATTAAAAGCATAAAAAAAACTAGTTTAATAAAAAAAGTCTTAATAAAAATTTGCCGTATATTTGGATATGAATTAATCGATCAAAGTACTCTTGAATTTCCTGTATCAAAGAAAAATTATCAAGATTTTATTAGTATACCAGGTAAAAAGTCTATTTCATTAGGTCTTGGAGAAACCCTAATTACCCGGAAAGTTAACAGTTTAGATATAATTGTCAAAACCTGCACTAGTGTTCAATTGGTATCTCAAAATAAAAAAAGAATTTTTGAAAAAGATAAATCAGAATATACATTTAGAACAATAAATTCATTAACAAAATCTGCAAAAGATTTAAGAAAAAAATTTAGAGAAATTAAAGTTAAATTTACAATTATAGACGTTAACTCGTCTAGTTCTGATATAAATAAGATATTATCTAAGATATCAGAGGCAGGTTTTGAGTCATTACATATTCCTGTAGAAAATATTGAAGGTTCTAAAAGCAATATGTCCACTACTAGAGCTTCTATTCGACAATCATTTTATCACTCAAGAAAATGTACAGATTTAATTTATTTTGTTGAAGACGATTATATTCATAAAACAGAGGCATTAACAGAAATGTTATTTGCATATGAAAAATTCTCCTCTATTTTTCAAAATGAAATATTTATACTTTCTTCCGATTATCCTTATCTTTATAAAAACATGAATAATTCGAGCATTTTAATTGGTGAAAACATCCATTGGAGAACTGTGAAAGAATCCCTTCTTACTTTTATGACAAGCAGAAAGATGGTTGAAAAACATTTTGAAAAATTAATTGATATGACAACCAAGGAATATGATCCATTTGAAAAAAATTTACATAAAATTTATGAGGAAGAAAAATGTTTTTCACCCATTCCTTCTATGAGCATTCATTGCACTAATGTCAATTCTGTTTTTGGGTTGTCTCCAAATATAAATCTGAAAAAATTATGGGATGAAAATAGTTAAGGCCTGATTTCTCAGGCCTTACTATTAACTACGTACACGAGGAATCGAGAGTAATTAATCTCTTATTGAATAAGCCACTACACCTATTTCAGCTTTATCAGTTCCAAGTTTTTCAGCTGCTTTGCTTATTCTTAAACCAATTGTAGCTTTCATAGCGATAAAGGCTAAATATGAAAGTACAAAGCTAAATAATACTACTGAAAGTGTTCCAACAAATTGAGTTCCAAAAGTTGTGTCTCCATTTGTAAAAGGAACAATTAAGGTTCCAAATATTCCGGCAAACATGTGTACTGGAATTGCTCCAACAACATCATCGAGACCGAAACTTTCAAGCATTTTAGTTCCAAAATACATTATTATTGAACCTATAGCTCCGATTAACATGGCGGCTATTGGACTTGGAGTTAAAGGCTCTGCTGTGATAGCAACTAAACCAGCTAACGCACCATTCAACATCATTATAACATCCGTCTTTCCACCAATTAAACGACTCACAACTGCTCCAGCAAAAGTTCCAGCGGCACCTGCTAGGTGTGTATTAACTGCAATTTTACTTATAGCAGTCACATCATCAAAAGTTCCCATTGCAAGTTGGCTAAAACCATTAAATCCAAACCAACCAAACCAAAGTAAAAATGTTCCAAGAGTTGTTAAAGGAATGCTTGATGCTGCAAATGGAACCATAACTCTTTTTCCACCTTGAGAAGTAAATCTTCCGCTTCTAGCTCCTAATACAATTACTCCAGCTAAAGCAGCGGCACCACCACAAGCATGAACTAAAGTAGAGCCAGCAAAATCAGAAAAACCAGCTGCACTTAACCAGCCGCCTCCCCACTGCCAACCCATAGATATTGGGTAGATAAACCCTGCCATTACTACTGCGAAAACAAAGAATGGCCAAATTTTTATTCTCTCAGCTACAGCTCCAGATACGATTGAGACAGTTGCGCAAACAAACATTGTTTGAAAAAACCAGTCTGAACTATCTGAATATCCAGTAGCTATCTTAGATCCTTCACTCCACATAGAGAATGATCCAATATACCCACCTTCTGAAATACCATAAGCTAAATTATAACCAAACAAAAAGAAAATTATTGATGCTATCGCAAATTTTCCAATATTTTTAGCAGCAATTGTTGATACACTTTTTGTTGTTACTAAACCGCTTTCTAACATACAAAATCCTGCGGCCATGAAAGCAACCAGAACTCCGCCAATATAAAAAGCTAGAGAATTAAAGATGTACTGACCCTCAGCAGACATCGTTGTTTCGGCATATGCCGAAGCTGAGAAACCTATAAATAAGGTTGCCACAGCAATTAATTTAATTATTGTTTTAAACATAAAAACTCCTTGTTAAAAGTTTTTATAAACTCTAGGAAATTTTAAAGAATTGTTATGTGTTAAATTTAGCTATGCAGTTTTTGCAAGTAGTTTAGCCCTTATTTGATTTTTTAAATAAGGGCTAAATAATCCTTTTATCTATTAAACATTTCTTTTAAGCTTTTAGCCGGTAAAAACTTAACTTTTTGAGATGCAGCAATCTGAATGGACTCTCCTGTTCTAGGGTTTCTACCTACTCTAGCTTTCCTTTTTGCTACTTTATAAGTACCAAAACCAGCTATTTTAACAGTATCATCATTTTTCAGTGCATCTAAAATAATAGTCGTTATTGAGTCAAAAGTTCTTTCAGCATCTGCTTTACTCTGGCCCAATGTGGACGATATCTTTGCTACTAATTGTTTTTTGTTCATTTATGCCCCTTATTGTTAATATTGAATTTCTACAATTTCCTAATAAAATCAACACTTTTCTAGTGTTTCAAATATATATTAACACAATATCTTGTATGTTATAAAGTGTTGATTTTATTGATGTTTTTTAAGGTAAAAAATGGCTTAAAACAAGCCTAAATCTTTAAGATCATTAAATGTTGTAAAGAACATCAAGGAAATAAGCAAAAACAGTCCGATTCGAAAAAATCCCTCTTGAGTTCTTTGGGTCAAAGGTCTTCCTAAAATTTTTTCAAATGCATAAAACATTAAATGACCTCCGTCTAGCATTGGAATTGGAAAAAGATTTATAAAGCCAAGGCTGATAGAGATGTAAGCCATGATGCTTAAGAAAGCTATAAAACCGTGTTGAGCAACTTGACCAGTGATTTTAGCAATCTTAATTGGCCCTCCTAATTGAGTAGTATCACCCTTTCCTTTGAACATAGAGATAATAAAATCTAGTGAAGCCATTGTAACAAACCATGTTTCTTTTGCTGCATAAAATAGAGCTGTAGCTGGCCCTAATCTTTCTCTATTAAATTCTCTATTAGGAGGAGATATTTTAATACCTATTATCTTTTTATTTATTTTATTTCCCAGAGAATCTTCTCCTTTAACAATCTTAGGTGTAACTTTTAAGATAATTTCATTACTATTTCTTAAAACTTTAATATCAATATTTTCAGTTGAGGATGTGTTAATATAAGTTGAAACTTCCAATATACTGTTCACTTTTTTGTCATTTATCGATAAAATTATATCACCAGTTTTTATTCCTGAAGAATAAGCTGGGCCGTCCTTTTGAACTTCTTGTATTTGAGCCGGAGTAAAGTCTTTACCTGCAAACATATATATAAAAGAAAAAATTATAATAGCTAATGCAAAATTTGCTAAGGGGCCAGCTGCAACTACTATTGATCTTTGATATAATGGTTTTGTTACAAAAAGTTTGTTTTGATCTTCTTTATTGTACTTTTTTAACAATTCTTCTTGTTCAGCTTGACTAAAAACATTTCTATCTCCAAAAAACTTTACATATCCTCCTAAAGGAATTAAACAAAACTTCCATCTTGTGCCTGATTTATCATTAAAACCAAAAATTTCTTTTCCAAAACCTATGGAAAAATCAGTAACTCCCACTCCATATCGTTTAGCAAAATAATAGTGTCCATATTCATGTATAAATACAACGACCGTTAATAAAATAATAAAAGGAATTATAAAACTTAAAATTTCCATTCATTCACCTTGCTAAATAAAAAATTTCTGAAAGCAACTAATCTAGCATTATTTTTCAAAGAAGCTGGATAAACGAAGTGTGTTTCAGTTGGCTTACCTGGATCATTTGGCAAAACTTTTGTAATACCACTTTTGTTATGTACAATGTAATCAGGTAAAGCAGCTAAACCAACTCCACTTTGTACAGCTAATAACAAACCATAAACGCTATTTACTTTCATCAAAGATTTTCTTTTTTTTCCATCCTTTGCTCCAATTTTTAATACCCAATCTGGATTATAAACTGGAGATGGCGCGCCTTTTCCATAAGTAATAAATTTGTGTTTATCTAAATCTTTTAAAGACTTTGGGTAACCATTTTTTTCTAAATATTCATTTGATCCGTATATATGATAATTGAAATCAACAAATTTTTTTTGAATTAAATTTAATTGTTTAGGTCTTCTCATTCTAATTGCTACATCGGCTTGACGCGTAGCTAAATCAAGTTCTTTGTCATCAAATATTAATTCTATTTCCATTTCTGGGTGAAGGTCCATAAATTCTTTTATTCGAGGTGTAAGCCAAGTAGTACCAAAACTTACAACAGTAGTTACTGTAAGTTTTCCACTTAATTTATCTTTATGTCCGCTTAAATTAGATTCTACATCTTTTAATTTAGAAATGACTTCGTGCGCAGAATTAAAGAGATATTCACCATTTTCTGTTAGCACCAAGCCTCTTGCGTGACGTTCAAAAAGTTGAACGTTTAGGTCACTTTCTAATGCTTGAATTTGTCTGCTAATAGCTGACTGGCTTAAATTAAGTATCGTTGATGCTTTTGTAAAACTTGAAGCTTCCGCTACTGTATGAAAAATTTTTAATTTGTCCCAATCCATAGAAAGTTAAATTATAAATTATTTATTAGGATTTACTATAGCTCTTCCAAAATACTCGCCTTTTAATAGTTTAGGATAAGTTTCTAAAAGATCATTAAATGACAGTTCTTTTGTTAATGATTTAATTTTAGTAAAATCAACCAGTTTTGAAGCTTCATTCCAAATAAATTCTCTTCTTCTAATTGAAGAACCTGAAGAATCGATTCCCCAAAGTTTCACTCCTCTAATGATAAAAGGCATTACAGTAGTGTTGATCTTAATTCCTCCAGCGTTACCACAGGCAGCCACAATTCCACCTGGTTTAGTTTGAGCAAAAATTTTTGTTAGAGCTGCTCCACCAACTGTGTCAACTACTCCATCCCAGATACCTTTTTCTAATAATTTGCTCTCTCCTTCAAATTCTTTTCTATCAATAATATTTTTTGCTCCGAGATCTTTAAGATAATCATTTTTATCTTTTTTTCCAGTTACTGCATGAACATCGTAACCCATCTTAGATAAAACCATTACAGCTATACTTCCTACCCCACCTGTGGCTCCAGTAACAAGCACATCTTTTACTTTCTCTCCCATTAATAATTCTTCTTTAGCTTTTACAGCAAACGCACAAAGTAAAGAGGTAAAACCTGCTGTACCTAACATCATGGCTTTTTGATTGTCTAAATCTTTTGGAGTTTTTATTAAAAAATTTGAATCAACTTTTGCATATTGTGAGAAGCCTCCAAAATAAGCCTCACCTACTCTAAAGCCTGTTAAAATAACATTGTCATCTTTTTTAAATTTATTATCTTCACTTTCCACAACTTTTCCGGAAAAATCAATTCCTGGAACAAATGGAAATTTTCTTACAATTTTTCCACCATTATTTAAAATTAGGGCATCTTTATAATTTAAACTTGAATAATCTATCTTAACCAAGACATTACCATCTTTTAAATCTGTCTTATTTATTTCTTTTATTTCCCTAGTGAATTTATCGTTTTGATTATCAATTATAACAGCTTTGAATTTTTCTGACATCTATTTTGCTATATATCTCAAATATCTATTTTGATAGCTAAGATCTTCTTTAAAGTCACCTAGATAATAATTTGTTACGGTAGTAGCCTTTTCTTTTTTAATACCCCTCATAGTCATACATTGATGTGCAGCATCAATAGTTACAGCAACGCCTTTCGCTTCAAGCGAACTCATTAAAGTTTTGGCTATCTGCATAGTAAGTCTTTCTTGTGTTTGTAGTCTTTTGGAAAAAACTTCTACAGTTCTTGCAAGTTTACTTAGGCCTACTACTTTCTTATTTGGAATATAAGCAATATGTGCTACACCAATGATAGGAGCCATATGATGCTCACAATGACTTTCTAAAGTTATATTTTTTTCTACAACCATATCGTCGTAACCCTCTACGTCTCCAAAGGTTTTTAATAATTCCTCGCTTGCATCTTGATGGTAACCTTTGAAGTATTCTTTAAATGCCTTAACCACTCTTTTTGGAGTTTCTAAGAGACCTTCTCTGTTAGGATCTTCTCCAATCCATTTTAATATGGTCTTAAAAGCCTCTTCAGCCTGTTTGTCAGTAACTTCAGGTTTTTTTGAGCTTATTTTATCAATGTCTTTAACTAATTTCATATCGCGATCATTTTTATAGTACATATTTAACTAATGCAAATTGCTATTTTGTCTTTTTTTCATTATTTTACGCCCATGTTTAAAAAAAGAGATAGTGTTTTTGAAGTAGAAGAAGGAAAATTCTTATCGCCAAAATTTGATGAGAAAGGTCTTATTCCTGTAACTACAACGGATTATAAATCAGGTGAGGTTTTAATGCATGGATACATGAACGCAGAAGCTCTAAAAATAACTATCGAAACAAAAGAAGCTTGTTATTGGAGTAGATCTAAAAATGCTTTGTGGCATAAAGGAAAAACAAGTGGTTTCATTCAAAAAGTTATAGATATAAGAATTGATGATGATCAAGATGCTTTATGGTTGAGTGTGAACATTGGAAATGGAGCAAGTTGTCATGTTGGTTATAAATCTTGTTTTTATAGGTCAATTCCTTTGGGTAAAATAAATAATTCTGAAGAAGTAAAACTAGAATTTAAAGAAAAAGAAAAAAAATTTGATCCAGAAAAAATATACAAAGGTCAACCTAATCCAACTAAATTATAAAATATTTTGAATAGATGAGTAAAGAAAAACAAAAAAATGTTTTTGGTGAACCTTTAGAACCTTGCTCTAACGATCCTCTTACTGGGTGGTTAAGAGACGGTTGTTGTAATACAGACAAAAATGATCGAGGTGTTCATACAGTATGTGCCAAAGTTACTGATAAATTTTTAATCTGGTCGAAAAAAGTTGGAAATGATTTAATAACACCACATCCAGAATATGGATTTCCCGGACTTAAGGATGGTGATAGTTGGTGTCTCTGTGCGACTTGGTACCTTAAAGCTTTAGATGATAACGTTGCTTGCTCTATTTATTTAAAGAAAACAAATATTAAAACTTTAGATTTAATTCCAATTGAAAAACTTAAAAAGTTCGCTTTAGATATTTCTTAATAAACTTTTGTACCACGGGTTTTTATAATTAATTCAAGTTCTTGAAATTCCTCACAATTACAATTTTTTAAAACTTCTAATCTTTCTTTGGCTTTATCAATTCGGTTAGTTTGAACATATAGTTCACCAAGATATTCATTAATACCATTATGATCTGGTTTAATGCTTAAGCCTTTTAGATAAAACTTTTCAGCTTGTTCAAAATTTCCGTTTTTTCTAGATGTATAACCGAGGTAATTTAAAATATCTGGATTAGTTTTATCAGATGAGTATGCTTTTTCTAATTTTTTAAATGCTTCTAAGTAAAGTTTTTTAGCTTTATCAATTTTTTCTTTTTTTTCTAGTTTACCTGCCTTTTTAACTAATTTTTTTGCATCATTAAAATAATTAGATTTACTATCAGAACTGCTGCTATCAGTAGCTGCAGAGTATGCAAATTGAGATATTAAACATATTGAAATTATATAAATTATTTTTTTCATAACTAAGTTAAAGACGATCTTCCTCCATCTACACCTAATATTTGTCCTGTTATCCATGAACTATTATCGCTTAATAAAAAATTTGCAACTGAAGAAGAGTCGCTGCCTTCACCTAATCTTTTAAGTGGATGCATTTTTGCAATACTGTCTGCCATTTTTTCATTTTTTAATATGAAATTTGATATTTTTGATTTTGTTAAGCTTGGGGCTATACAGTTAACTCTAATGTTTGGTGCTAATTCTGCTGCTAAAGAAACAGTTAAACCTTCTACAGCTCCTTTAGCTGATGAAACTATACTATGATTAGTAAATCCTCTTCTTACTGCTACGGTTGAGAATAAAACAATTGATCCTTTATTCTGTTTTAAACTGTCAGTTGCTTTCCTAATAACTTCAACTGCAGAAATCAAATTGAGGTTAAAAGATTGCATATAATCACTTTTTTTAGTTATTTTAATTGGTTTTAAATCTATAGAACCCACACAATATGCTAAGCCATTAATAGGTGTATTTCTTAAATCATCAAAAATTTTGTCAGAAAAATTCTCTTCTAGTACATCGCAAACTGTATAAGTTGCGTTCACCTCTTTAGCTAGATTAGATAAATTCACTTCATCTCTTCCTACTAAATGAACTTCGCCTCCATCATTAACAATTTTTTTTGCTAAAGAGGATCCTATTGATCCTGTAGCGCCTAAAATTAGTTTTTTCATAGCGTTTTTTAACATTATTATTAAAAATAAATAGGCAAATAATGCCGCGTGTAATTCCTCATAAAATTCTATAATTTAAGTATAATGAAGCTTTTTATAATTTTAGGAAATCAGTTATTTCATCCAAAATATGTGTCTAGCTATAAAGATCATCTTTTTTTTATGGCAGAAGATCACAATCTATGTACAT
>CACIRV010000003.1 GCA_902589155.1 uncultured Pelagibacteraceae bacterium
ATGCTCTATTCATGAGATATCAGATATTAAAAAGTTCCCAAAAGATTTATCAGTGGAGGATATATTGATTAGGTCATCAAATATAGGGACCTTAATGTTAGCTAAAAAAATTGGCGAACAAGATTATAAAAATTTTATTAAAGAAACTAAATTATTAGACATTCCAGAACTCGAGCTAGAAGAATTAGGAACACCTCTTAGTTTTAAATGGAATAAATGTAAACTGGAAACTATTTCTTATGGACATGGAATAGCAGTGACTCCTTTACAAGCCTCTGCAACATACGCTGCATTAACTAATGGCGGCAATATTGTAAAACCAACATTAATTAGCAATAAAGAACACCAAGAAAATAAAAAAATAATTTCTTCAGAAACTAGTAAAAAAATTAATACCATTTTAAGAAAAGTGGTAACAGAAAAAGAAGGAACGGCTAGTTTGGCTGACATTTATGGTTACGATGTAGGAGGCAAAACTGGAACTTCGCAAAAATATGGAAATAAAAGCGAAAATTTGAACACTTTCATTTCAGTGTTTCCTTCTCAAAATCCAAAATATGTTTTACTTGTAATGTTAGAGAATCCACAAGTCGCTACTGATTTAATTTATAATTATCGAGGGATTAAGATTAAAGGAACTAGAAATGAAGCAGGCTGGAATTCCGTCTATATAGCTGGCAAAATTATAAAAAAAATTGGACCTATTTTAGCCATAAAGAACAAAGAGTTTTACAACAAACATGTTGCTAAAAAACTTAATTAAAAATTCTCCTAAAAGTATGAAAAAGCTAAAAATCGAAGGTTTAGCTTTAAATAGTAAAGACGTTAAAAAAGGATTTATTTTTTTTGCGATAAAAGGAACCAAACTCAATGGTGAAAGATATATTGATAAAGCTATTAAAAATGGAGCAATAATCATTATTTGCTCAAAAAGCTGTAAATTTCAAAGCGCAAAAGTAAATGTAATTAAAACAAAAAAAGTAAGAAATTATTTGAGTGAAATTTCTTCTAAATTTTACAAATTAAAACCAAAAAATATTATTGCAGTTACAGGCACAAATGGAAAAACATCTGTAGCAGATTTTTTTTATCAAATATTAAATGCAAATAATATTCCAGTCGCATCTATTGGAACGTTAGGAATTAGATATAAAAAAAAATTTATTAAGACTAATCTTACGTCGCCAGATGTAATAACACTACACAAAAATCTCCATCAATTAAAAAAAAATAAAATTGACAATGTTATTATAGAGGCCTCTAGTCATGGTTTAGATCAAAATAGACTAGATAATCTAAATCTCAAAGCAGGGATTTTCACTAACTTTAGCCAGGATCACTTAGACTATCACAAAACAATGAAAGACTATTTAAGAGCAAAACTAATTTTATTTACGAAATTATTACCTAAAAAAAGTTATGTTATAACTGATAAATTTATTAAAGAGTATTCAATTATAGAAAAAATTTCTAAAAATAGGCAGCTAAGACTACTGGATGTTAACAAAAAATTTAATAATATTAAAAATCTCTCTTTATCCTTGCCGGGGTCATTTCAGAAGAAAAATTTATCCATGGCAATTTTAGCAGCGCAATTATGTAATTTAAGTTATACTAAAATTAACATTGCATTAAAAAAGATTAAAAATGTTGATGGCAGGCTAGAATTAATTAAAAAATATCCAAATAATATAAGAGTATTTATTGACTACGCTCATACTCCAGACGCGTTACAAGAAGTTCTAAAGTCACTAAAAAATATTTTAAATACAAATATTTCATTAGTATTTGGATGTGGAGGAGAAAGAGATTTTAAAAAAAGACCTTTAATGGCTAAAATTGCAAAATCTTTTTGTAAAAAAATTTATGTTACTGATGATAATCCTAGAAAAGAAAATCCAAAAAAAATTAGAAAAGAAATCATTAATCATCTTAAAGGAAGCAACTATTTTAATATAGGAAATAGATCAAAAGCGATTAAAGAAGCAATATCGAAAGCAGAGCCGAATGAAACAATTTTAATTGCTGGAAAAGGCCATGAAAACTACCAAGACTATGGAAATAAAATTATTTCTATTTCTGATAGAAAAATAATAAAAAAATTGAAGATAAATAAAGAAGTGATAAATCAAAAAAAACAAAACTATTCATTTAACTCAAAAATTTTAAATAGAATTATTAAAAATAAGAAGATTTATTTATTCAATGGCCTTGCCATAGACTCAAGAGACGTAAAAAAAGATAATTTATTTTTAGCCATTAAAGGAAAATATAACGACGGAAATCAATATATTTCAAAAGCTATAAAAAAAGGTGCTCGATATGTAGTTTCGTCAAAAAATAATAGAAAATTTAAAAATAAAATAGTTAAAGTTGATAATCCAATTAATTTTCTTAATAAATTTGCTAAGATTAAAAGGGACAATTGTAACGCAAAAATTTTAGCAATAACTGGGAGTGCTGGAAAAACGTCATTAAAAAATATCCTTAATATCTTGCTTCAAAAATATGACACAACCTACGCTTCACCAAGGTCTTTTAATAATCATTATGGCGTTCCAATAAGTTTATCTAATCTTAACCCAAATCATAAATTTGGTGTATTTGAAGTAGGGATGAGCAAGGCAGGTGAAATTAATCAATTATCTAAAATGATAAAACCCAATTTAGCTATAATTACAAATATAGCCGAAGCACATATAGAAAATTTTAAAAATATTAAAGGCATAGCTAAAGCAAAAAGTGAAATTATAAATAATATTCAAAATGATGGTACAATTGTATTAAACCGTGATGATAAATTTTTTAATTATTTAAATGCAAAAGCAAGATTAAAAAATATTAAAGTAATTACTTTTGGTAAATCTAAAAAATCGGATGTTCGTTTAATTAGAATAAAACAAAATAATGCAATAAAAAATATTACAATAAAAATTAAAGATGAGATTTTAAAATTTAGAATAAAAGATATTAATGTTTACAATGTTCTTGCTTCCATGGCTGTTTTGCAAGAATTAGATCTAAATCTTCAAAAATCAATTCAAGTATTTAAGAATTTTGAACCATCTGAAGGCAGAGGCAGAATACACAAAATTAAGAGATATAATAAGTTTTTTAGGTTAATCGATGAAAGCTACAATGCGAATCCATTTTCAGTTAAAAATGCATTAAATAATTTTTCAGAAATAAAGAAAGATAATTTTAAAAAATACTTTTTGTTAGGAGATATGCTTGAACTTGGAAAGAAATCGGAGATTTATCATAGAGAGCTATCAAGACTTATTAACAGCTCAGATATTGATAAAGTTTTTGTTACGGGAAAAAAGACCCTTTTTACCTATAAAAATTTGAAGAAAGATAAAAGAGGAAACATTTTACAAAACAATGACGATGTTGATTTAATTTTAAAAAATATAATCGCTAATAATGATTATTTAATGATAAAAGGATCCAACGCAACTGGATTAAACATTATTAGTAACGCAATGATAAAAGGCATTTAGATGTTATTTAATTTACTTACATCCTTTATAGAGCATTATTCTTTCCTTAATGTTTTTAAATACCTTACTTTCAGAACAGGGCTAGCAGTAGTTACATCTCTGATTGTAGTTTTTATTATTGGAGGACCTCTCATTAGAATTTTTTCAGAAAATATGATTACTGGACCAATAAGACAAGATGGCCCTATAGATCATATTATAAAGAAATCAGGAACACCTACGATGGGAGGAGTCATTATCATAATTGGTATGCTTACCAGCACTTTGTTATGGGCTGATTTAAATAATATTTATATTTGGACTTTAGTTTTTGTATCTCTAAGTTTAGCATTATTAGGCTTTAGTGACGATCTTCTTAAAATAAAATTTAAAAATTCTAGAGGACTTAACTCCAAATTAAAATTTCTTGGTCAGTTAATTATTAGTGCTATAGCTTTATTAATTCTAATAAATTTTTCAGACCATGAGTACCTGTATAATCTTTACTTTCCTTTCTTTAAAAATTTAGTTTGGCAGATGGGTATTTTTTTTATTCCGTTTGGATTATTTGTAATAATTGGATCATCCAATGCTGTGAATTTAACTGATGGATTGGATGGCTTAGCTACTGTTCCGGTTATGTTAGTGGCACTTTCATATACACTGATTTCTTATGTCGTTGGAAATACAATTTTTTCTGAATATCTCCAGCTACAATATATCCCTGACGTAGGTGAGCTTTCCATATTTTGTGGTTCAATAGTTGGATCTTGTTTAGGTTTTCTTTGGTATAATGCCCCGCCTGCTAAAATCTTTATGGGGGATACGGGTTCATTATCTTTAGGAGGTTCGTTAGCTGCAGTAGCTATAATTGCAAAACACGAAATCGTACTTGCAATAGTTGGAGGATTATTTGTTTTGGAGACAGTATCAGTAATTATTCAAGTTATCTCTTTTAAACTTACTGGAAAAAGAATTTTTAAAATGGCACCTATTCATCATCATTTTGAGCAAAAAGGTTGGGCTGAGTCAACAATTGTAATTCGATTTTGGATAATTGCAATAATATTAGCTTTGGTTGGATTAGCGACATTAAAATTACGTTAGTGAATGTCTCACAAATTAAATTTAAAAAAACTTACTTTTTTGGTATATGGATTAGGCTCTACAGGGCTTTCAGTAATTAAATATTTTAAAAAAAGAAAAATATATAACTTTTCTGTTTGGGATGATGATCTCAAATTAAGGAAAAAATTTAAATCTAAAAGCACTTCAAATTTAAGAAATGCTTTAGAAAACTCTGATTATATTGTTTTAAGCCCTGGTATAAGTTTAAAAAAAACAAAATATAAAAAAGATTTATTTAAATTCAAAAAAAAAATTATAACAGATATAGATTTACTGTATTTAAGTAATTTAAAATTTAAATCTATTGTGGTTACAGGGTCAAACGGTAAATCAACAACCTGTAAACTTATATCTCACTTATTGAAAAAAAATAAATTCAAAGTTAACTTAGGTGGAAATATTGGAACACCAGTTTTGAATTTAAAAATAAAGAAAAATATTTTTTTTGTTATTGAAGCTTCTTCTTTTCAACTTTCTCACTCAAAATTTATACATCCTGATTATGCAATTTTATTAAATATTGTTAATGATCATTTAGATTGGCATGGATCAAAACAAGCTTATATTAAGTCAAAGTTAAAAATATTTGATTTACAAACTAGAAATAATTTTGCTTTAGTGAATGAGGATTTAAGAGACATTTTTAAAAGAAAAAAATATTTGAGTAAATTAATATCAATTAAATTTAAAGATTATAAAAAAATAAAATTTAAAATAGAAAATGATTATTTAAAATCTAATACAAATGATGAAAATATGAATTTTGTATATACATTGTCAAAACTACTTAAAATTAACAAAAGTTCTTTTATAAAATCTATGAATTCTTTTTTGGGATTACCTCATAGATATGAGGTTTTTTTAAAAAAAAAAGATATTACTTTTATTAATGATTCCAAAGCAACAAGTTTACAAGCAACTAAGTTTGCCTTGGCTAGTAGTAAAAATATTTTTTGGATACTTGGTGGCCTGCCCAAAGATAAAGATAAAATTGATCTCAGATATATCAAAAATAATATTATTAAATCTTATATAATTGGGAAAAATATTAATTTTTTTAAGAAACAATTAAAAAATAAAATACAATTTTCTGTCACAAAAAATTTAAAAAATTCAATAATAAGCGCTTTAAAAGATATAAAGTCATTAAAAAGAATTAATAATACGATTTTATTAAGTCCAGGAGCAGCATCATTCGATCAATTTAAAAACTTTGAAAATAGGGGCAACAAGTTTAAGAAACTAAGTAGACTATATGCTAAAAAATTTATTTAAATTTGAATTTAATAATTACTGGAGAAACATTGATAAAAATATTCTTTTTGGTTTTTTTATTTTATTTTTTTTAGGGCTTTTTTTTTCATTTTCTTCCACTTCCTCATTGGCAGGTGAAAGATTAAATAAAGCTTACTACTTCTTTTTTTCCAAACATTTAATTTTTACAGTATTAGCTCTTTTTATAATGTTTGTTATTTCGGCAATGGAGACCTCATTACTAAAGAAAATAGTTATTCCGTTTTTTATAATATCTTTTCTATTATTAGTTTTAGTACCAATTGTCGGAGTAGAGGTTAAGGGAGCGAAAAGATGGTTAGATTTATATCTGTTTAGGTTGCAACCTATAGAACTTTTAAAACCTTTTTTTATTTTAACAACAGTTAAAATATTAACTTTAGATAAGTTAAAAAATTCTCAAGTAAGATATTTGTTCAGTTTTCTTTTGTTGATTTCAGTAATAATTCTTTTAATTGATCAACCTGATTTAGGGCAATCAATTTTACTTACAGGGAGTTGGATCGCAACTGTCTTTATTTCAGGGGTTAGCATAATATATATTTTTAGTTTTTTTATTTTCTTTTCTATCTTAGTAGGCAGCCTTTTATTTTTAATGCCCGAGAAATTTGGTTATATAATTGATCGTTTAGTTACATTTTTAGATCCTAGTAAAGGAGATGCTTTTCAGTCTTCAACTGCTTTAAATGCTATCAAGCAAGGAGGCATCAAAGGTCAAGGAATGGGAGAAGGAATATTAAAAGATAGTGTGCCAGAAGCTCACACGGATTATATTATTGCTATCATATCCGAAGAATATGGTTCAATTATTTCAATCTTAATTATCACTATTTTTTTATATATTGCTTTTAGAATTATTAAAAATTGTGTTTTAAAAGACGATGAATTTTTAAAACTTTCTTTATGCGGACTTTCTTCATTGCTTATATTTCAAACATTTATTCATATTGGAGTAAATACCAGCTTATTACCAACAACAGGAATGACATTACCTTTTTTAAGCTACGGAGGATCATCTCTTATAGGAAGTGCTGTTTTAGCTGGAATAATTTTAAATTATACAAAAATTAAATTAGAAATAGATGAATAACAAAATCAAAAAAATAATAATTGCAACAGGTGGTACAGGTGGGCATATTTTTCCTGCCTATAGTTTAGCCAAACATTTTCTTGACAAGAAGATATATGTTAAAATAATTTCTGACGATCGAGGTTTAAAATATTTAAAAGATTACGATGATATAAAAGTAATTAAGATTAATTCCTCTACTGTTTTTAAAAAAAACATCATTCAAATGTTTTTTTCTATGTGCATTATTTTTTACTCTGCAATAAAGTCATTTTTTTTTTTATTAAAAGATAGGCCAAGTTTAGTTTTTGGTATGGGCGGATACTCATCTTTTCCTGTTTGTATTGCAGCTAAAATACTCAGAATTCCATTTATCATTTATGAAAATAATTTATATATTGGAAAGGCTAACAAATATTTATTGCCATACGCAAAAAAAATTTTCGTATCTCATGGAGAATTACAAGGAATTAATGAAAAATATAAAAAAAAGATTAATGTAATTGGCAACATAATTCGAAAAGAAATACTTAATTTTGAGGTTAAGACAAATAAGACTAAGACAAAGCCTAATGAAAGTAATAAAAAATTAAAAATATTAATTCTAGGAGGAAGTCAAGCGGCTAAAATTTTTGCTGAGAGGCTTCCAGAAATTTTTAAAGAGTGTAAAAAAGCAGAAATATCTTTAAAGATTTACCAACAATGTTTACCTGGGCAGAGTAAATTTTTGATTTCTTTTTATGAAAGTTTAAATATTGATTGTGAAATTTTTAATTTTACAAACAATATTTTAAATTATTTTTCTAAAGTTAATTTAGCAATAACTCGCTCAGGATCCTCAATGCTAGCGGAGTTGATTAACGCTCGGATACCCTTTATTTCTGTTCCTTTGCCTTCCTCAGCAGACGATCATCAATTAAAAAACGCTATTTATTATGAAAAAAATGGTTATAGCTATTTAATAGAAGAAAAAGACTTAAATACAAAATTATTCCAATTAATTAAAAAAATTAACCAGGACTTATCATTACTAAGTCAAATAATAACCAAACAAAGACAATATTCTGACAAATCAGTATATGAAAATATCGACAAACAAATAGAAGAGATAATTAATGAAGAAAATTAGAATAGGACAGAAAGAAATTATTCACTTTATAGGAATAGGAGGCATTGGCATGAGCGGTTTAGCTCAAGTTATGAAGAATATGGGTTTTAAAATTCAAGGAAGTGATCAAAATAAAAATAAAAGCACATCGGATTGTTTAAAAGCAGGTATCAAAATTTTTATGGGTCATGCTAAGAAAAATGTAAAAAATTCAACTCTTATCGTTAAATCCTCTGCAATAAAAGATAATAATATAGAAATTAAACAAGCTAAAAAAAACAAAATACCAATTTATTCAAGAGCAGAAGTTTTGGCAAATGTAGTTTCATTAAAAAAAAATATAATAATAACTGGATCTCATGGAAAAACCACCACTACATCTTTGGTGGCAAAAATTTTATCTGATCAAAAATTAGATCCAACTATTATCAATGGAGGAGTTATTAATTCGTTTAATAGTAATGCTAAACTAGGAAAAGGGGAATGGGCAATCTTAGAAGCAGATGAGTCTGATGGTAGTTTTTTAAAGTTACCAATAAATTATTCAATAGTAACTAATATTGATTTTGAGCATATAGATTATTATAAAAAATATAAAAATTTAGAAAATGCGTTTATTCAATTTATAAATAAAACTCCACCAATCGGTAAATCAATGATTTGTATTGATAACAAAAATATCAAAAAAATTATAAAAAAGATAAAAAATAAAAATATACTAACATATGGCTTTAATCAAAAAGCTAATTACAGAATTAGTAATCCAAGATATTACGCTACCCACTCGCTGTTTAATTTACATTATAAGAATCTAGATAATACCAAAGCAACAATTAAAAATATTAATCTAAAACTAATAGGAGAACACAATATTCTTAATGCAACTGCTGCTGCAGCAGTTTGTATTAATCTAGGAGTAAAAATTGGCATTATTAAGAAAGCTTTAAAAAACTTTTCAGGAGTTCAAAGAAGAATGACTAAAGTATTTACAAAAAATGCAAATGAATTTTATGATGATTATGCACATCATCCCACAGAAATTTCTTCAATTCTAGATGGAGTACATAAAGTCTATAATAAAAGAAAAATTATTTCAGTTTTTGAACCTCATCGATACTCTAGAGTAATGTCATTAAAATTAGATTTTTCTAGAGCATTTATAAAATCAGATTTAGTTTTAATTTGCCCTATATATGCAGCGGGTGAAAAAAGAAATTTAAATTTTAATCTATTTAATTTTGCAAAACTAATCTCTAAAAATTCAAACACTCAGGTAGTGCTTGTAAAAAATCAAAAAGAACTATCAAATTACTTTAAAAAGAATTTAATAAACAATGAAATTATAATCGGTATGGGCGCTGGCACTATCTCCAAATGGATAAGGGAATTAAAATTTAGTTTATGAATTTAAAAATAGATCATTTAAAAAAGAAATTTGGCAAGAATTTAATTATTAATGAAAATTTATCAAAATATAGTTGGTTCAATCTCGGAGGCCCTGCTGAAATTTTCTTTAGACCAGAAAATAAAGATCAGCTTGTAAATTTTTTAAATGAAATAAATGAAAATAATTATAAGATTCATGTTTTGGGAGCTGGCTCAAACACTTTAATTAGAGATTCTGGCGTAAGAGGCGTTGTGATTAAATTAGGCTCTAAGTTTTCAGATATTAAGTTATTAACAAAAGATACAATTGAAGTTGGCGCAGCTATATTAGATAGGAAGGTTTCTGATTTCGCAAAAAACAACAATATTGGCAGCATGGAATTTTTGTCTTGTATTCCAGGCTCTATAGGAGGAGCAGTAATAATGAACAGCGGATGTTATGGAGCAGACATTTCTGAAATTTTATTGTCTATTAAAGTAATTGACGATAAAGGAAAAGAAAAAGAGATAAAAAATGATGAAATTGAATTTACTTACAGAGGCACAGATCTTCCGAGAAATTATATAATATTATCTGCAATACTGAAGGGATCTATTTCCAAGACACAATTGATTGCAAAAAAACAAGAAGAGCTAATTCAAAAAAAAAAAGACTCTCAACCTAGTCAAATAAAAACTGGTGGAAGTACATTTAAAAATATTAATGAAAAAAAAGCGTGGGTGTTAATAAAGGAAGCTGGCTGCGATAAATTTTTTGTTGGAGATGCGAAAATTTCTGAAAAACATTGTAATTTTTTTATAAATAATGGAACCGCTAAGGCGTCAGACATAGAAAAATTAATCAATAAAGTAAAAAAAGAAGTACAGCATAAGACTGGAATTAACCTCGAGCTAGAGATTAAAATTATTGGTGATGAAATATAAAAAAGTTTTAGTAGTGCGCGGAGGCCATTCTGGAGAAAGAGAAGTTAGTCTTGAAAGTGCAAAAGCATGTATAAAAGCATTAAAAAAGGCAGGCTACCAAGTCTCCACTTTTGATCCCCAAAAAAAAAAATATAATTTAATTGACAAAAATAAAGTAGATATAATTTTTAATGCTCTTCATGGAAAATATGGTGAAGATGGTGTTGCTCAAAGTTATTTTGAATGTTTAAGAATTCCCTATACTCATTCAGGAGTAATTAGTTCATATAATGCAATGAATAAGATTATTTCTAAAGAAATTTTTAAAAAAAATAAGATTAAATCTCCTAAATATTTTGTTCTTCAAAAGCAAAGTTATAATAAAACTAAATTGGTGAAATATATAAAAAGAAAAAAGATTAAATTTCCTATTGTTGTTAAGCCTATAAATGAAGGATCTAGTATTGGAGTAAGAATTTGTGAAAATATGCTGGAACTTAATAAATCTGTCAAATTTCTTTTTAAGAAATACCAAGAGTTAATTTTTGAGCCTTATATCGGTGGGCAAGAAATTCAAGTTGCAGTTATTAATGGTGAGCCATTAGGGGCCATTGAGTTGGAACCTAAGAGAAAGTTTTATGATTATAAAGCAAAGTATTCAAAAGCAGCTAAAACTAAACATATCATGCCAGCTAATTTAAAAAAATCTAAATATAAGCAGGCACTACAGATTGCAAAAAAAGCACATGATGCCCTAGGGTGTAAAGGGGTAACTAGATCAGATTTTAAATTTTTCAAAAATCAATTTTACCTTTTAGAGACGAACACACAACCTGGGATGACTAATTTATCATTAGTTCCTGAAATAGCTAACTATAAAGGGATTACTTTTGAAAATTTAGTAAAAAAAATTTTACTTAATGCTAGTTTAAATAGATGAAAAAATCGCTATTTGGATTAATTATACTTTTTATTTTTTTAACGACTTATACGCCAAGATTTAATTTTATAGCAAATTCAAATTTATATATTCAAAAAATTGAAATTAAAAACACCTCTATTGTTAAACCTGATAAAATCAAAAAAAAATTAAACTTTTTATATAAAGAAAATTTATTCTTTTTAAATCTCAAAGATATTGAGAAAAATTTAAAAAAAGAAACATTCATAGAAAGTTTTAGTATTAAAAAAATTTACCCAAATACTCTAAAATTGATAATTGTAGAAAAAAAACCAATAGCAATCTTACATAAAAAAAAAGAAAAATTTTATATTTCAGATAAAGGTGATTTGATAAATTTTATAAATATAAAGATTTATAATGATTTACCAACAGTTTTTGGTAATGGAGAAAGCTTCTATTCTTTATATCAAGATCTTCAAAATATAAGGTTTCCTATAGAAAAAATAAAATCTTTTTATTTTTTCGAATCTAACAGGTGGGATTTAGTTATGCATGATGGTAAAGTTATTAAACTGCCAATTAGAGATTACCTCTCTAGTTTAAAAAATTTTATGTTATCAAAAGCTAATAGCAATTTTAACAACTACAAAATATTTGATTATAGAATTAAAGACCAACTGATTTTAAATTAGTGTATGCAAACAGATATCCCAACCCTTTTTGTCGAAATAAATGATTTAAATTATAATTTTGTTGTCGGAAAATATGATGAAAACCAAAACTTAAAGATTATAGAAAAAATCATTACACCTAATGAAGGAATTCAAAAGAATAAATTTATAAATATTGAGCTAGCACAGAAATCAATTAAAAAAAATATTCAAGTTATCGAAGATAAGATAAATTATGTCTTTAAAGAAGCAATTGTTATTATAGATACTTTTGAAAATTCTTGTATTAATATTTCTGGATTCAAAAAATTAAATGGGTCTCAAATTTTAAAAGAAAATATTTCTTATATTTTAAATTCACTTAAATTGGCAATTTCAGAAAATGAAAAAAAGAAAACTATTTTACATATTTTTAACTCTAAAAGTGTTTTGGATGGAATTTGTATTGAAAATCTTCCAATAGGTTTGTTCGGAGACTTCTATAGTCATGAGCTTACATTTTTTTTAATTGATAACAATGATGTCAAAAATTTAAAAAAAATATTTAATAAAAATAACTTAAGTATAAAAAAAATATTAATAAAAAACTTCATAGAAGGTACACAAATAATTAATCAGAATAACAATAAAGTTGAGACTTTTTTTAAAATTAAAATAAATAAAAACAAATCCCACATAAGTTTTTTTGACAAAGCTTCATTTAGATATGAAGAATATTTCAATTTTGGCACAAGTATAATCTTAAAAGATATAGCTAAAGTTTGTTCTATCAAAAATGAAACTATTATAGAAATTTTATCAAATAATCTTTTTAAAAATAATAAATTAGAAGATGATAGTGAATTTTTAGAAGAAAAATATTTTACTAAAGGAAGTTATAGAAAAATAAGAAAGAAATTAATTATAGATATAGTTAACGCAAGAGTTGAAGAGATTGTTAATCTTATTTTGAATAGAAATATTAATATAAAGTCTCTTCAACAAAATAATGCAGTAATCTTTATTATTATCGAGGATCAGCTTATTTTTGATAATTTTCAGAAAAATTTTAAATTTTATATTTCTCAAAAATACAATTTTGTCTCGTATTTAATTGACAATTTTCAAATAGACTCAACAATTATGAGTGCAGCCTATTTGTCTGCCTATGGCTGGAAAAAAGAAGCAATACCTGTCGCTCAAACAAAAAACTCTTTAATTACTAGGATTTTTAAGTCTATATTTGAGTAATTCTTGTTATTTTTGGAAACATTTTTTGTTTTAATTAGAATTAATCTATTCTGTATATAAGTTTCTATGCCTCAACTTAATCAAAAAACTATCAATGACACAATTAAATTTCAAGGAGTTGGTTTACATAATGGTATAAATGTTAATTTAACTGTAAAACCAGCAAAAGAAAATTTTGGAATAAAATTTTGCAGAACTGATATCAGCAATGAAAACTTAATAGAGGCTAATTATCAAAATGTTGTAGAGCCTGTTCTTTGTACTAAGATTAAGAATGATAAAGGTACTACAGTATCAACAGTTGAACATTTAATGGCAGCTTTTTTTGGCGAAGGTATTGATAACGCCTTAGTCGAGATCGACTCTTCCGAAGTACCAATATTAGATGGATCTGCAAGTGAATTTGTGGATGCCATAAGATCTGTTGGCTTAAAAGAACAAAAGGAATTAAGAAAATTTATAAAAATACTGAAGAAAGTAGAAGTTAAAGAAGGTTCAAAATATATATCTATAGAGCCACTTGATAATGATTTAATAGTAGATTTTGAAATAGTTTACAGCAATCCACTAATAAGGACTAGAAGAAAAGAATTTAAACTTAGCGATGGAGACCTAACTAACATTTATAATTCGAGAACTTTTTGTTTATACGAAGATATTGATTTCATAAAAAGTCAAGGATTAGCTAAAGGAGGCTCGCTTGAAAATGCTATTGTTGTTAAAGGAAATGAAATATTAAATGATGATGGTTTAAGAAATAGACATGAATTTGTTTATCATAAAATTTTAGATTGTCTTGGAGATTTAATGTTATCTGGGTATAGAATTTTTGGTCATGTGAAAACCTCTCAGGGAGGACATGCTTTAACAAATAAATTGCTGCTTAAGCTTTTTTCTGAAAAATCTAATTGGTCATTAGAAAGCGGGAATTCATCAGAAAAAAATAATCAGATTGAAGAATCATTAAAAAAAACGTTTGCAGCGAGCATTTAGCAAGACAAAATTTTACCTACTATAGTTTATTTGATATGTATAGAAAATGTATCATAAATTAATTTTCATAATATTAATACTTTTCGTTGCTGCTAGTTGTGCAAAAAAAGAAGAAGCTTATGAAACTAAAAATAAGGCTGATCCGTATAAATTATATGAAGAAGGCTTTAATTCATTTAGTAAAGGTGATTATTATTATGCAGAAAAAAAATTTTCTGAGGCAGAATTAAATTTTAAAATTGTAGAATTTGCCGCCAAATCAGCAATAATGTCCAGCTATTCATTATATGGAATAAATTTTTACTCTGAAGCCCTAGAAAACTTAGATAGATATTTAAGGAAGTATCCTGCAGATAAAAATATTATGTACGCACATTATTTGATTGCAATAATACATTATGAACAAATTTCAGATGAAAAGAAAGACCTGAAACCATTGTTAGAAGCTAATAAAAAAATTGATTTTTTCGTACAAGAATATCCTAACTCAGACTACGCTATGGATTTAAAGTTTAAAAAAGATTTAATTCAAAATCAACTTGCTGCAAAAGAGCTATATGTGGCTAAATATTATATTTCTATACAAAAATGGGTTCCTGCAATTAATAGATTAAAAAATATAATAGAAGATTATGAAAAGACAGTATTTGTAGAGGAAGCACTCCATAGATTGGTAGAAATAAATTATTATCTAGGTTTAGAAAAAGAAGCAAAAAAATATGCAAAGATATTGGGATACAATTACAATTCAAGTCAATGGTTTGAACAATCTTATAAAATTTTAAATAAAGACTATAAAATTAAAAAAAAAAAAGTTGAAACTAAGAAAGAAAGTGGTTTCCTTAATAAGATTCTTAAAAAAATTAAGTAATTTGGCAAACAATGAATTTAAAATCAAAAATTACAGATATTTATAAAAAAAAAATTAAACTTTTAAAAAAACATAATAAACTGTATTTTGAAAGTGATAATCCGAAAATATCTGATGCTGAATATGATATTTTAAAAAATGAAATCATTAGTTTAGAGAAAAAAAATAATTTTCTTAAAAAGCTAAACTTAAATAAGACAATAGTAGGCTCACCTCCATCTAATAAATTTAAAAAAATAAAACATTTAAAACCAATGCTTTCTTTGTCTAATGCTTTTGATAAAAATGATATGAGGGATTTTATTGATAAAATTCGTAATTTCCTAAATATTAAAGATAAAGATATAGAGTTTTCCTCTGAACCAAAAATAGATGGTATATCTGCAACTTTAATTTATGAAAATGGTGTTTTAACGAAAGGTCTTTCAAGAGGTGACGGTAATGTAGGTGAAGATATCTTAGAAAATCTTAAAACCATAAATGAAATTCCAAAAAAAATAAAAGGTAACAATACCCCCTCTTTATTTGAGATTAGAGGAGAAATATATATTGGAAAAAAAGATTTTAATAATATCAAAGTTAATTTTGCTAACCCTAGAAATGCTGCAGGTGGATCACTAAGACAAAAAGATTCAAGAGAGACATCTAAAATTCCATTAAAATATTTTGCTTATGGATTTGGCGCAGTAAAACCGATGGTATTTACTACTCAATCTGAATTTTTAAAAAAAATAAAAAACTGGGGATTTTCTATCAACCCATTAGGTAAAACAGTAAAAAATTTAGATGAGATCGAAGCTCAACACTCATACATTGACTCCATTAGATCTTCGCTGGATTATGATATTGACGGATTAGTTTACAAGGTTAATGATTTAAAATTACAGTCAAGATTAGGCAATACCTCAAGCTCTCCACGTTGGGCTATTGCATATAAATTTTCTGCAGAAAAGGCAATTACAAAAATTAAGGATATAGTAATACAGGTTGGCAGAACAGGAGCAATAACTCCCGTTGCCAGAGTGGAACCAGTGACTGTTGGTGGCGTAGTTGTTTCAAACGCAACATTACACAATGAAGATGAAATTAATAGAAAAGATATAAGAGTAGGGGATATTGTTCAAATTCAAAGAGCAGGAGATGTCATCCCCCAAGTAATTTCTGTAGACTTATCTAAAAGAAATCAAAATAGTAAAAAATATATTTTTCCGGAAAAATGCTTATGTGGAGCTGTTACAAAAAAAGAAGTAAATAAATCTACGAAAAAAGAAGATGCTGTTAGAAGATGTTCGAAAGGTTACGAGTGTGATTTTACTGCAAGAGAGAAGTTAAAACATATTGTATCTAAAGATGCCTTTGATATTGAAGGACTAGGAAAAAAAGTTATAGATCAATTTTGGGAAATAGAATTAATTAGACAACCATCGGATATTTTTACAATTAACTACAATAAGATTAAAAATCTTGATGGATGGGGAGAGTTATCAATAAACAATCTTAAAAAAGCAATTGATAATGCGAAGACTATAGAACTTGATAAATTTATTTTCTCAATAGGGATAAGGCATATAGGGCAAGAGAATGCAAAAATTTTATCAGGCTTTTTTCAATCAATTAATAAATTTAGGGATTTATTTAATAGTAACGATAGAAAAAAAATCTTGGCAAATTTAGCAGAACTTGACGGAATTGGTGAAATCCAAATTGAGTCAATAAATAGTTTTTTTTCAATCAATAATAATGTTGAAATTGTAAGGCGACTAATTGATCAACTCAATGTGAAAAATTTTAAAGTTCGAAATAAAAAAGGAAAATTTTCTAATAAGACTATTATGTTCACTGGCGGATTTGAAAAAATGAGTAGATCTGAAGCAAAAACATTAGTAGAAAACAATGGAGGAAAAGTACTTGGAACAATCTCAAAAAAATTAAATATTTTAGTAATAGGTAATTCTAAACCAACAAAAAAAAAGATTGAAAATGCAAAAAAATTAAATATTAAGATTATATTAGAGAACGAATGGTATAAAATTTTAAATCTTTGAGCAAGCTTGCCTTAAATCAATCAACTCCGACTTTTTCATAAATTTTTTTAAATTATAAAAAACATTTTTATGATAAGTGTTTAGCCAAATAATTTCATTTTTTTTAAGGATATTTTTATTAATCAAAGATTTATCTATTGGCGCCATTGTTAAATTATTAAATGAATAGCCTTTTTTGTCTTTTTTTACTCTAATAAGGTTCTCAATTCTAATTCCAAATTTACCATTTTCATAATATCCAGGTTCATTTGAAACTATCATTCCTTCTTTAAAATTTACCTTATTATTTTTTGATATAGCTTGTGGTCCTTCATGAACATTTAAAAAGTATCCAACCCCGTGACCTGTTCCATGAGCGTAGTCTAAATTAATTTCTTTTAAAGGTCTTCTTGCAGCATTATCAATATGAGCACCACAAGTATTTCTTTTTAATTTATAGTTTGCCACAGCAATATGGCCTTTTAATACTCTAGTGAAGATATCTTTAATTCTTTTATTTTCATTGTTTAAAGAAATTGTACGGGTTACATCTGTTGTTCCAAATTTATATTGTCCTCCTGAGTCCACCAAATAGATATCTCCTTTTTTTAATTTTCTGTTACTTTCATTAGAAGCTTTGTAATGAATAATTGAGCCATTAGGACCAGACCCAGAAATAGTTGGAAAACTTAAAAATTTAAAATCTTTATTTTCTTTTCTAAATTTTAATAATCTTTCTTGCGCACTAATTTCATTAATATTTATTTTCTTATAATTTCTTTTAATCCAAAATAAAAATTTTGTGAGAGCAGCGCCATCATAAATATGTGATCTTATAGTATTTTCAATTTCTATTTTAGATTTTATTGATTTAAGAAAATAAATAGGATCTATAAATTCAGTAATCTTATTATTTTTTTTAAGAATATTTTCAAAATAAATAGAACAAGAGGAAGAATCTATTAAAATTTTTTTATTTCTAATTTTAGAAAGAAATAAATCAGTATATTTGATATCTATAAATCTAATGTCTTTAAACTTTTTTTTAAAGCTATTATTAATTTTCTTTAAATTGCAAAATAAATTGATTCTTTTATTAGAACCTAATGCTAAATAAGTATTGGGAATTGGAGTAAATTCGGAGTCATGACCTCTTATATTTAAAAGCCATGCAATATTTTCACTTGCAGAGATAAATTGAAAATCAATTTTTTTTTGATTTAAAACTTTGACCAATTTATTAATCTTTGATTTATAATTTTGACCAGTTGCCTTTTCTGGAAGAATATAAAATTTTTTAAAGTTATTTTCATTCTTTTTTTTCCATAATTGATCTATTAGATTTTGATTAATTGGCTTAAGTTTGCAGTTCGTTTTATTGAAAAATATTTTTAATGTTTTTTGAGTATGTAATTTTGGATCAAAACCAATTTTAATTCTTTTCTTTTTTAAGATATTTGTTGGAAATTTATGCGGAATAGTAATAACTTGAAAAAATTTTCCACTTTGAATTTTAGCCTGCAATGTATACCTACCATCAACAAATAGATAATTTTTATTTTTTAAGATTAAAGCAAAACCGTAAGATCCGGAAAAATTACTTATAAATTTTAATTTATCTTTGTTTTGAGGAACATACTCACCAAAAAATTCATCATTCTTAGGTATTATATATCCATCTAAATTGTAGAAATTGAATAATTTTTTAAGTTTATTTATTTTTTCCATTTAAGAATTTTATTTTTTTTGTATCTATCCCATCCTGGACTCCTATATTCTTCTTCGAATTCGATGGAATTATCTTGATTAAACTCAAAGTCATCAATGGTCTTTTCAATGTTTATTTCATTTCTTTCAATCCCTTCTTCTGGAATTTCATTTACAAATCTAGAAGGCAAAGCGTCCATCCAATCACCATGATAAGATCTCCTCATAGCAAAAGAAAGATAAGCTTCTTTTTTTGCCCTGGTGATTCCAACGTAAGCTAACCTTCTTTCTTCTTCTAAAGCAAAATCTCCCTTTTCCTCAAGAGACTTTTGATGAGGAAATAATCCTTCTTCCCATCCTGGCAAAAAAACAACATCAAACTCTAATCCTTTTGCTGCATGCATAGTCATTAAATTCACTTTGGCTCCTTTCCACTCCTGATCTATAGAAGTTGCTAAAGCAACATGTTCTAAAAAATTTTGTAAATTTTCATAATCTTGCATTGCCCTTAACAATTCCTTCAAATTTTCTAATCTATTCTCATTTTCCAAATCTTTTTTATTTTTCAACATTGCGGAATATCCAGATTCGTCTAAAACTAATTTAAGAAGGTCATAATGTTTCATCTTTGAGGAGTCTTTTCGCCATTTATGAATCATATTAATCAATTGTTTTAAAGTATTCTTAATTTTAGGTTTGAAATCTCCTTTTTCTAGAATTTTTATTATAGAGTCTTCTAAGCAAAGTTTGTTTTGATTACCAAAGAGATAAATTTGATTTAAAGTGCTGTCCCCAACACCTTTTTTTGGTGATCCTATAACTCTTTCTAAAGCTAAGTCATCGTATTTTTGATTAATAATTCTCAGATAGGAAACTGCGTCTTTTATTTCAGCTCTTTCATAAAATTTAATTCCACCTAAAACCCTATACCCAATACCTACTTGTAGAAATCTTTCTTCAAACTCTCTAGTTTGGTAAATAGCTCTAACTAATATTGAAACGTCGTTAAGAGAATATTTTTTTTTTAGGCTATGTTCTATAACATCACTAATGCCTTGAGCTTCATCTTTTCCAGTTTTATAACAATTTAATTTAACCTTTTCTCCTTGAGTCGCAGAGGACCATAATTTTTTTCCTACCCTATTAGAATTATTAGAAATAAGTTTAGAAGCTGTTTCTAAAATGTTTTTTGTAGATCGATAATTTTGTTCTAATTTAAAGACTTTACAATCTTTATAGATTTGGTCAAAGGTTAAAAAATTTTTAATTTCAGCCCCTCTCCAACTGTAAATAGATTGATCATCATCTCCAACACAACAAATATTTTTTTTCTCATTAACCAATAAATTTAACCATTTATTTTGAATAAAATTTGTATCTTGAAATTCATCAACCAAAATATATTTAAAATTCTTTTGGTAAATTTCTCTTATATCTTTATGTTCTTCAAAAATCTTTACACAAAATAAAATTAAATCACCAAAATCAAAAGCATTTAAATCTTTTATCTTTTTTTGATAGATTTCATATACCTTCAAAATTGATTTAATAATTGATCCTTGTTTTTGAATTTTTATATCTTTAGGTAAAAGACCTTTGTTTTTCCACTGATCAATATGGTACATGATTAGTTGAGGGGAGAATTTTTTTGCGTCTAAATCTTCACCTTTTACTATGTTTCTAATCAGTTTTTTTTGATCGTCAGTGTCCAAAATAGTGAAGTTACTTTTATAGTCTAATGCTTCTGCGTGTCTTCTAAGAAATTTAACGCTAATAGAATGAAATGTTCCTAACCATGGAACTGCATTTGAATTGCCTTTTATATGGGCCATGACTCTGTTCTGCATTTCTTTTGCAGCTTTGTTAGTAAAGGTCACACACAAAATTTGGTTTGGCCACGCTTTTTTTTGATTGATGATATGAATTAATCTTGTAGTTAATACTCTTGTTTTTCCGGATCCAGCTCCAGCAACTATTAGATTAGGTCCTTCTGTATTTAATACTGCTTCTTTTTGCTCTTTGTTTAAGTTTTCAATTAATTTATCTATGCTATTCATATTAGAAAAGTTTCATTTATACACTAGTTATAAAAATAAAAAAAATGATTAATAAAATCTACAAAAGAATCCACAACAAGTATTCAAAATTTTTCAATTTTTTTTTCTTTTTAAGGCACGTATTTGGGATTTTTTTAATTGCTATAGTTTCATTTATTTTAATACCAAAATTTTTTGATTATGAAAAAAAACAAGAGATTTTAAAAGAGTATTTAGTTAATTATTATGATCTAGAACTTAATAATTTTAGCTCAATAAAATTTAAGGTTTTTCCACTTCCAAATTTAGCTATTAAAGACGCAAATTTTAAAGTTAAAAATCAACCCGTACTCTTCACTACAAAAAATTTTAAAATTTTTTTAAAAATTAAAAATTTTTATAACTACGATGATTTTATAGCAAGAAAAATATTACTAAACGATAGTAAAATTATTTTAGACATAGATAAAACCAAAGATTTATTTAATTATTTTGCAACATTAAAATATGAATTTGATATTCAAAAACTTAATTTGAATTTAAGGAGAAAAAAAAATTCTATTATAGTAATAAAAAAAATAAATTTCTCTAATTATGGATATAAAAAAAATAAAATTAACGGAGAAATATTTGATAAGAAATTTGAAGCTTATTTAGATAATGACTACAAAAATTTAAAACTTAAGATTTTACATACTGGAATCAATGCAAATTTTAATTTTGATGAAATGATTAAAGCTGGTTCATTAGGTGGATCCTCAAAAATAAGTGTTTTAAATAATTATTTAAAATCAAAATTTCTAATCAAAAACAAACAGTTAGAAATCATAAAAGCTAACTTAAGAAGTAAAGATTTATCAGTTTCCTTTGATAGTTTGATTAAATTTGACCCTTATTTCGAGATCAGCTCAGATATTAGTATTAATAAAATAGATAAAAAATTAATTAATAAACTAAGTTTAGAAAAAATTCTTAAAAACCCAGAGATGTTAAAAAAGTTTAACAGCAATAATAAAGTTACATATATAAAGAAAAGATCATTTAATAGTTTAATCAAAAGTCATTTTTCAGAGTTAAACCTTGCTCATGGAAGACTAGTTTTTTTTAACAAAACATCTGTATCAGGAGGAGTCATTAACTGTAAAGGGGATAGTTTATTAGTTGAAGAATACCCGCGAATTTATTTTGACTGCTTTTTTGATTTAAAAAACAAAAAAGAATTTTTCAAAAAATTTTCTATTTCAGAAAAATTAGATAGAAATTCTTTAGAATTAAATGTTGTCGGGTCTCTTAATCTGTTCAATAAAAAAATAAATTTTGAAAAAATTATTATCGACAAAACAAGTAGTACTATCAAGAAAGAAGATTTAAATTATTTTAAGGAAACTTTTGAAAATGTTTTATTTGATGATAATTTTTTTAATATATTTAGAAAAGATAAAATTAAAGAATTTCTTCTTGAGATAATTTAATTCTATCTCGGTTTAGTCATTTTAATTGGACTCATTATTTTTTCGTATTCTTTTTCGTTAATTAGCCCAGCTTTAATGACTTCATGTTTTAAGGTTGTTCCATTCTTATGTGCTTTTTTTGCAATAGATGCGGCTCGATCATATCCAATTTTTGGTGCCAAAGCAGTGACTAACATAAGTGAATTATCTAAAAGATATTTAATTCTTTTTTTATCTGCTTTAATTCCTTTTATACAATATAGAGCAAATGCTTTTGATGAGTCGCTCATGATATTAATTGATTGTAAAATGTTGTGAATGATTAAAGGTTTAAAAACATTTAATTCAAAATGACCGTGTGATCCAGCCATGGTGATACCATTGTGATTTCCTATTACTTTAACGCAAACCATTGTTACAGCTTCGGACTGAGTGGGATTAACTTTACCAGGCATAATAGATGAACCTGGCTCGTTAGAGGGTAAAATTAATTCGCCATAACCTGCTCTAGGGCCAGATCCTAAAAACCTAATATCATTAGCGACTTTCATTAAACACACTGCTGTGGTGTTCAATGTTCCAGAAAAGTTAACTATTTCATCATGTGCTGCTAAAGCAGCAAATTTATTTGTTGCAGGTTTAAATGGTAATTTAGTAATTTTACTAATTTCTTTTATGACTTTTTTATCAAAATTTTTTTTTGTATTTAGTCCTGTTCCTACTGCTGTACCACCTTGGGCCAAATTGTGTATTTCTTTTAAGGCATTTTCAATTCTAATAATGCATTTTTTTAATTGAGTTTGATATCCTGAAAATTCTTGACCTAAAGTTAAAGGAGTAGCATCTTGTAAATGAGTTCTACCAACTTTAACAATGTTTTTAAATTCTCTCGCTTTTTTTGCTAATTCTTTTTCTAATAATTTTAATGACGGTAGGAGTTTTTCTTTTGTTTTAATCGCAATAGCAATATGCATTGCCGTAGGAAAAACATCATTTGTAGATTGAGATTTATTTACATGATCATTTGGATGAATTGGTTTTTTTGTTCCCATTTTTCCACCTATCATTTCAATCGCTCTATTAGCTATAACTTCATTAACATTCATGTTTGTTTGAGTGCCTGACCCAGTCTGCCAAACTTTTAGAGGAAAATGATCATTGAGTTTTCCTTTAATGATTTCTTCTGCAGCTTTGACTACATATCTGCTTAATTTAGGATCTAGATCTTTATTTTTTGCATTTACAATAGCAGCTGCCTTTTTCACTATAGCGATAGAACGAATAACTATTGGTCTTACAAGAATATCTCCTATATCAAAATATTTTCTTGATCTCTCGGTAGAAGCTCCCCAATACTTATCACCAGGCACCTTTATCTTTCCAATGCTATCGAATTCTATCCTATATTTCATTTGTGATTCTTTGATATAATACACTTATATTATAAAATTTATATGGAGAAAATATGACGAACTTTGAAAGTGTAAAAAAATTCATGCATACTTTCGGTCAAGAAGTAAGGACCAAAGCAGGATTCCCTAGTGATAAAATAATTAGTTTAAGACTTGATCTTATTAGAGAGGAATTATCAGAATTAACAGAAGCATTAGAAAAAAAAGATATAAAAGAAGTTGCTGATGCTTTAACGGATATACTTTACGTTACTTATGGAGCTGGACATGCATTTGGTATAAATTTGGATAAATGTTTTGAGGAAGTACAAAATTCTAATATGAGCAAACTGGGACCAGATGGAAAACCTATTTATAATGAGCAAGGAAAGGTTATGAAAGGACCAGACTATTTTAAACCAGATCTCAATAAATTCGTTGCATAATGAAAGAAAATTATTTTTGGATATTAGTTGGAATTAGTGTTGGTCTTCTTATTTACTTAGCTGTTAAGTATATATTTTAAAGTAAACAACTTTTATCAAGTACCACAGTAAGTCATATAATTTTTTTCTGAAAATGGTGGCGATTGGTAGGCAGAATTTGTTGCTATATCATCATAAGGATTTTGCAAAACTTTAAGTAATTCACGAACTTTACTCAAATCATTCTTTTCTGCTGCATAATTTAATGCCTCTTCTACAAAATGATTCCTTGGAATAATTAAAGGATTTACTTCACGCATGATCTTTAATGATATGTTTTGAGAAACATTATTTAACTTAATTCGATTTTCCCATTTTTTCTTCCATAACATAAATTTTTTTTCATTATAAATTTCGTTTTCTTGTTTATATTCTTTCATTAAATAACAAAAAGTATTTGTATAATCAGCTTTATTTTGATGCATCCAAGACAACAGCTCAATAATTAATTGTTCATCTTTAGGATCATCTCCAATTAAACCTAATTTTTTTTTCATCATTTCTAACCACTTTTTTTTATATTTTTTTGGAAATTCTTTTAGTACCTCAGTCGCAATTTTTATGGCAACTTCGCTGTCTTTATTAATTAAAGGAAGCAAAGATTCTGCAAATCTCTCTAAATTCCATTTGGCTACTCTTGGCTGGTTATAATAAGAGTATCTTCCTTGATGATCTATTGAACTAAATACAGTATCAGGATTGTATTTATCCATGAATGCACAAGGCCCATAGTCAATAGTCTCGCCTGAAATTGTCATATTATCTGTATTCATTACTCCATGAATAAAACCAACTCTCATCCAGTTGCAAATTAAATCAATTTGTTTTTCCAAAACAACTTTGAGAAGATCTACGGCAGGAGATTTTGATTTTTTTAAATCAGGGTAGTGACGGTTGAGAGTATAATTAAATAAAGATTTTAAATCATTTTTATCTTTAGAAATTAATGCATACTGAAAAGTACCAACTCTAATATGGCTAGAAGCTATACGAGTTAATATTGCTCCTTTTAAAATTGTTTCACGAACTACGTCTTCTCCAGTTTTAACTACAGCTAAACTTCTAGTAGTTGGAACTTTTAAACTATTCATTGCTTCGCTAATTATGTATTCTCTAATCATCGGTCCTAAAGCAGCTCTTCCATCAGCGTTTCTAGAATATGGAGTTTTTCCAGACCCTTTAAATTGAATATCATAGCGTTTTTTATTTTTGTCTAAATGTTCTCCTATCATAAGAGCTCGTCCATCACCCAAAATTGTAAAGTGTCCAAACTGGTGACCCGCATAAGCCTGAGCTATTGACTCTGACCCTTCAGGTAATTGATTACCAGAAAATATTAAAGCTAATTCTTTATTATTTATTTGAGAAAAATCTAAATCAATTTCTTTTGATAAATCATGATTAAAAAGAGCTAGTTCTGGAGCTTTAACAGGTATTGGATTTAATTTTGAAAACATACTTTGAGACAAGTTTGAGTATGTATTATCGAATTTCCAACCAATTTGTTTTCTTAACATATATTACAATAGGAGCGTTCTATTGCCAGGTACCCTTATCTTTTAAAATTATTCAACATTTTTATACTAACGATATGCTTCATTATCCACGAATTTATGAAATTCATTTGATCCTAATCCTACCATTAATTTATCGGCAATGTTTTCTTCTATTTTTTTACTCCAATCATGACATTCTATCGAAGCTTTACCACCACCTTTTAATTCAAATCTTGTATGCCATACAAAGCTTTTTCCTGATTTATCATAACCGTGTTTAACTTTTTCATATCTTTTTATTGATGCTGATGGAAAAACTTTAGAAATTTCTTTTTCAATTTCTTTTCTTTTAGATAAACAATCTTCAATATTATCTATGAAAATTCTACCAGCTAACGAATGAATAGTGTATTTATCGTCATTATTTTTATAGGCAAGTTGAATATCGTCATAGTTAGTACTTTTCTTTTCTCTCAAAACAATACCTTTATATTTTCCAGAATAATCAAATTTTTTAATTTTTTTTATTTCTTTTGCTGACATGAAATCTAATAGACTATCTCCAATACTCATCCCTTCAATCTGAAAGTCTCTAATATCATCTGCTTGAGCTGAGGATATAAAATATAAGCTCAGAATTAATATTTTCATTATCTTTTTCATAGTTTTGTTAGGGGGGGTTCTGTTGCCAGGTGCTGTTAACGTTAAAGTTTTATTGGTTTACCGTATTTATTTTTCTTTTTCTCACCTTCTGTACAATACCAAACAAGTAGAACTATTCCGCCTATAATTCCAACATAAGGTATACCTGATATTAACTGCCACCATCCAGATCTACCTATGTCGTGCAGACGTCTTGCAGTTACAGCAATCGTGGGAAAAAATATTACTAGGATAAAAATTATACCTAAAATCAAAGCAGAGTTTCCTGAGATAATTGAAAGCAAAATTAATAAATATAATAAAGCAATTGTTCCATAGCTAAATAAATAAAAATACCAAAACTCTGATCTAGAAGCTCTACCTTGAAAAGTAGCATATTTTTTAAAACAAGTTTCTACAGATTTTTTAAAGTTCATAACCCAACCTAACTAAAAACTAACTTCTTTACAAGGGAGCGTTCTGTTGCCAGGTGCCCTTATTAAGGACACCTGACTTTGTCTATCTCGAAAATATACTCTCTAAAATGGCTCTGATCAAACCAAACGCAAACAGCGCAAGAAAAATTACTATTGGTATGGCAAGCCACATTCCTAATGTACTTAATACGCAAAAATCACTAATAGTGAAATCAAAAGGTACTGGACACTCGTTTACATTAATAACTCTTGCATGTGCATAATTGCTCAAAGAAAAAAAGTATATAAGCAAGATCCATTTATTTATTTTATTTTTCATCATGATCTCAATATAAGATCTAATAAAAAATTGTCTTGTCCAAGATTTTTCATAAATTTGGACAATAACTTGCATTCATTTCGGCAAGATTTATGTTAGATTTATAGAAAATGAAAAAAACTTTAGCGATATTAGTTTTAATCCTGTGCTTCATAACCCCATCTCAGGCTGATGATATCCATGAGTTTGAGATAGATGGAATGAGTATAGGTGATAGTTTGCTTGATTATTTTTCTAAAGATAAAATTCTTAATGCTAGAAATTATGATGAATTTCCTTCTGATATGAAATTTAGAATTATAGATATTTATCTAGAGAATAAATTTTATGAGGGTGTTCAATTTTATTACATTCCTGAAGATGAAAAATTTATTATACAAGCTTTAAATGGTAGAAAATTTTTTACTAATATTGAAAACTGCTACACTGAAAAGAAAAAAATTGAGAAAATATTATCAGGTGAATTTGATAATGCTAGAATAGATCGTCAAAAAAAATTAAAACATTTAGATGATCCAACTGGAAAATCTACCTACACTGCTACCTTTTTTAACTTAGGTAGCGGAGGGAGAGGATCGGTTACTTGTTATGATTGGCATTTAAATACTGGTAACAGAATAAGTATTGGAGTTTCTATTCAATCTGAAACAGTTTCTAATTGGGTAGATAGTAATTTTGGTATAAATTAAATGAAGAAACTTTTAGCGATCATAGTTTCAAGCTTATGCTTTTTGAGCAATTCCCAGGCGAATAATATTAAAGACTTTCAGATTGATGGAATAAGTATAGGAGATAGTTTATTAGATCATTATACCTTGGATCAAATACAAAAAGCTCAGAAGATAAGAACTCCCTACTATCATAAAGATAAGTTTGTTGAATTCGAAACAAAACCAAAAAAATCACAACTTTATGATTCTATAAAATTTACATATAAACAAAATGACAAAGATTTTAAATTATATGGAATAGCTGGAATAATAGATTTTCCAAAAGATTTTAATAAGTGTATCGAAACCAAAAAAAATGCAGTAACAGATATAGAAAAAGTTTTTCCAGATGCAGTAAAAACAGATTATGGCAAAACTCTATCTGTTTACGACAAAAGCAAAAAATCTTATTTTATTGAAACAAATTTTTTATTAAAAGGGGGAAGTCGAATTAGAATATATTGTGAAAATTGGAGCGATGAATTAACAAAAAAAAACCTATGGCGGGATAATTTGAGTATAATTTTAAACGATGTTATTTTTTTAAATTTTTTACGCTCAACTTATAATTAATTAGTCAGGTCCCCTTAACTATTTTCCAAGTGTACCAAATTTAGCCATATCCAAACATTTTTTCATCTGTTTTGGTCTATCTTTGTAATATGTTTCACAAGCTTTTAGTTGCTCACGAAATTTTTTCGTTGTGCCCATATAAACCGAGATAGAAATTATAATTGCACCAATTAAAATTGATAAAGCTGTTAAGTACTCTTTTTTCATAATTTTAAGGGGCGTTCTGTTGCCAGGTGCCCCAAACCGTTTAACCTTATACAACAATTCTAGATCATAAAAAACGTCAATTTCTTTGCTGGGTGTGTCCTTATTGTATCCAACGGTGTGACAGGCTATAGTTAATTCAATGAAAAATAAAAAAATTAAAGTTGAAAAATTTCACCCTTATACAGCTTTATGTATCTTTTCCGTTATCTTAGGTTTATTAGTCGGTGGTTTTTTTCTTTTTCAAATTAAAGAATATCTGCCTTTGCCAATGACAAACTTTTTTGGTGAAGCAGGTATGAAAGATGTATTTGGAACTCCTCAACCTTATAATGATGGTGATATATTCAGACCATTTTTCGCAGGTATATCTTGGGTCCTAGGAACTTTGGCATGCCTATTTGTTTTTAATTTTTTTAAAAAAGGCTTTGCATATAGTTTTTTGTATTCCCTAGATATTTTTCCAAAAAATAATTTAAATAATATTATGGGTTGGATTGTTTTGTTATTAGGACTCCCTATTTTTTGGGCGATCATAGTGACGTTTATTCAAGGAAGTATACATTTAATAAATATCAATTTTGATACATCTTTTTCAAACGACAATATTTTTCTTATCTTGCTGTCTATTTGGATATTTTTTTTAGTCTATGGTTGGGTTCAAGGTAAATCAAGGTAAAGTATCTAAGTTTTAATTCTCTATACACTAAAATTTCTTTTCTCACTGTGACCACAGTGTGCCCACTTTTTCAAAAAATATTGTTTAACGGAAGTTTTGAGTCTTTGGAAGGGGCGTTCTGTTGCCAGGTGCCCCAAACCCCGTTACCTAATTAACAAAGTTAATTAAGCTGCAAGTGCGTAACTTTCGTTAGCATTTGTAAATTGGCCCGTTACGTCGGAACCATCTCGTACGAAAGAATAGCCTTTAGACATCCGTCGATCCTAATTCACCCCCGTAAGTTGTAAATGGTGGAGGTGGTGGGTACTGCCCCCACGTCCGTAATGTTTATTACGAAATTCGTTTATCGTCATAGTTGGAAAACCAACACTATTAATATAAAACTCTTATAAAGAGATTCAATAAGTTTATTCAAAATGAAACTAACAAATGAACAGAAGCAAGAAATTGCAGATCAACAGTCGCAGAAAAACCAAACAAAAAGGGTAACTTCACCTGAATTAGAAAAAATACTCTACGAAGCTCTTCCTGTTTTAGACCATGGATTTGTTAGAGTAGTTGACTATATGGGTGACGATACTTCTATAGTTCAATCGGCTAGAGTTTCTTACGGAAAAGGAACTAAAAAAGTTTCAACAGACGAAGGACTAATTAAATATTTAATGAGACACTGGCATTCAACTCCCTTTGAAATGTGTGAAATTAAATACCATGTTAAGCTTCCAATATTTATTGCTCGCCAATGGATAAGACACAGAACAGCGAATGTTAATGAATATTCAGCAAGATATTCGATTTTAGATAAAGAATTTTATATTCCATCAAAAGAACAGTTATCAGCACAATCAACAATAAACAGACAAGGAAGAGGAGACCTAATAACTGGTGAACAAGCAGATGAAGTTCTTAAAATTTTAAAAGATGATGCTACTAGAACTTACGATAACTATGAAAAAATGCTTAATGAAAAATTTGATGGAACAACAATAGATGAAAATAAATCTGGTCTTGCAAGAGAATTGGCAAGAATGAATTTAACTTTAAATTCTTACACACAGTGGTACTGGAAAACAGATTTATTAAACTTATTAAATTTTTTATTTTTAAGAGCGGATAAGCATGCTCAATATGAAATTAGAGTTTACGCAGATACAATGTTAGACACGGTTAAGAAATGGGTGCCAATTACACACGCTGCTTTTTTAGACTATAGAGTGGGAGCAGTTCATGTTTCCTCTAAAGGAAAAAAAGTAATTCAAAAGATGATTAAAGGCGAAAAATGTGAATTTGAAAACTCTGATCTATCTAAAAGAGAGTGGAATGAGTTAATGAACTCTTTCAGTTTTAAAGATAAAATCGTATAGTTTATTTCACATGGCAATTATTTAGTGGCCATAAAATATGAAAAAAAATAAAAAAAAAATTGTTTATGTTGGATTGTCAGCAGACATACTTCATGAAGGACATATAAATATATTAAAAACTGCTAATAAATACGGCAAAGTGGTCGTTGGCTTATTAACTGATAAAGCAATTGCCTCTTATAAAAATATACCCACATTAACATATAAACAAAGAGAAGTGGTTTTAAAAAATATTAAGCTAGTAAAAAAAGTAATTCCTCAGCATACCTTAGATTACAGACCTAATCTCAAAATTATCAAACCAAATTTTGTAGTTCACGGAGATGATTGGAAAACTGGAGTTCAAAAAAAAACAAGAACCCAGGTAATTAAAACTCTTAAATTGTGGAAAGGCAAATTAATTGAACCTAAATACACAAAAAATATTTCATCTTCTTCAATAAAATCTGAGCTAATAAATAAATTTACCCCAACTTCAAGAGTATCGTTTTTAAAAAGAATTTTAGAAAATAAAAAAATTATAAGGGTTCTAGAGTCTCATAGCCCATTGTCTGGCTTAATTGTTGAAAATATGAAAATAAGAAAAAACAAAAACATAGAACAATTTGATGCAATGTGGTCCTCAAGCCTAACTGACTCGAGCATTAAAGGAAAACCTGATAATCAAGCTTTAGATTTTTCTTCAAGATTTAATGGATTAGGAGATTTACTAGATGTTACAACAAAACCTTTAATTTTTGATGCAGATAATGGAGGCAGGTTAGAACATCTTCCATTTACCATTAGAACATTAGAGCGTTTGGGAGTTTCAGCAGTAATGATCGAAGATAAAGTTGGTTTAAAAAAAAACTCACTTTTTAAAGATCAATCGGACGCAAAGCAGGACACTATTAATGATTTTTGTAAAAAAATTGATTTAATTAAAAAAACAAGAAGTTCAAAAGATTTTTTAATAGGAGCAAGAATTGAAAGTTTTATACTTGGAAAAGGCTTACAAGACAGTTTAAAAAGAGCAAAAGCATACTCTGAGGCTGGGGCCGATTTAATTTTAATTCATAGTAAAGAAAAAACGCCAAAGGAAATTTTTTCATTTTCCAAAATTTTCAAAAAAACAAAATGGTATAAACCATTAGTTTCTGTTCCATCGACTTACTCAAAAACAAAAGAGTCTGAATTAATAAAAAATGGATTTAAAATAGTCATCTATGCAAACCATATGTTGAGAGCAGCATATCCAGCTATGCAAAATGTTGGACTTACAATCTTAAAAAACCAAAGATCTTTTGAGCTAGAAAAAAAAATCAGCTCTGTAAAAGAGGTAATTAACCTAATTAAATAAAAATGATACAAGTGAAAAATTTAATTAAGGTCTTAGAGAGAAATAAAATAAATTTTTTTACTGGTGTTCCTGATAGTATATTAAAAGGTATATCCAATTATCTTGAGAAATATCCCCATAAAAAACATGTAATTGCAACAAACGAGGGGGCAGCTATTTCAATGGGTATTGGCAATTATTTATCAACCAAAAAGATTCCATGTATTTACTTACAAAACTCAGGTTTAAGCAATGCTATTAATCCTTTGATATCAATTGCCAGCAAAGATGTTTACTCAATACCACTATTTTTAATTATTGGTTGGAGAGGTTCACCAAAAAAACCAGATGAACCTCAACATAAAGCTAAAGGTAAAATTACTTTAAATCTTCTAAAACTTTTAAAGATAGATTATTGCATATTGAGAAATGAAAAAGATTTAAAAAAAATTAAAAAACTAATTCTTAAATCTAAAAAAAATAAATCTATAGTTGCTTGTTTGATTGAAAAAGATACTCTTGAGATATTTAAAAAGAATAAAGAAAAAACAAACGGAAATTTATTTAGATCTGATTTTATAAAAAATTTCATAAGCTTAATACCAAATAAAAGCAAAGTTATATCTACGACTGGTTATACATCTAGAGAATTAATGGAGTTAAGAAAAAAATTTAATTTAAATAAAGGAAAAGACTTTTATATGGTGGGCGGTATGGGACATGCATCAAGTGTTGCTGCCGGTTATGCTTTAAATTCAAAAAAACAAGTATATTGTTTAGATGGTGACGGGTCTATATTAATGCACCTTGGTTCATTAAGAACTGCAGGTTATTTAAAGAATAATAATTTTAAGCATATTATTTTAAATAATAATTCTCATGAGTCCGTTGGTGGACAACCAACAAATGCTAAGGGTATAAATTTTAGACAACTAAGTTATAGCGTTGGTTATAAAAAGTACTTTCAAATTACTAATTTAATTGGGATACAAGGTAATATTAAAAAATTTATTAAGTCAAAAGGACCAAGCCTTTTGGAAGTAAGAATTAGAAATGGATCTTTAAAAAATCTATCCAGGCCGAAAAATTTAACTAAGATTAAAGAAAAATTTATGGTCAATTAATGTCTAATATTTCCTTCTCATCTGTAAATGAACTTAAAGTTTTGCTTAAAGAAAAAAATTTACAAAAAATCTTGTTGATATGCGGGGAAAATTCATTTGAAGCATCAGGCGCAAGTAAAATATTGAAAGATTTATTAAAAAACAAAGAGTTAAAAATATTTAAGAAAAAATTTTCATATCCTGAATTAAATGAATTAAATCAAATTATAGAAAGCTTAAAAGATTTTTCTCCAGATTTAATGTTAGCCGTAGGAGGTGGATCAGTTATTGATTACGCCAAAACAGCAAATGTTTTAACTGAAAGCAAAAACCTAAAAAATGAAATTTTAAATTCTAATTATGAGATTAAAAAAAAATTTACTAAATTAGCTGTAATTCCGACTACTGCTGGATCTGGTGCTGAAGTTACCGCTAATGCAGTTATATATATTGATAAAGTAAAATATTCTGTTGAGGGAAACTTTTTGAGACCTGACTTTTTTTTCTTAATACCGGAATTAGTTATAACAGGATCAAATAAAATAAAATCTTCTGCTGGATTTGATGCTATAGCACAAGCTATAGAGTCATTAATTTCAAAAAAATCTAATGATAAAAGTGTAAGCTTTGCGAAACAATCACTTGAGATTTCTTTTGAGAACTATTTAAATTATTTAAATAATCCAAATATTGAAAATACTTCAGCAATGTGTTTCGCAGCAAATTTAGCGGGAGAGGCAATTAGTATTTCAAAAACAACAGCGCCACATGCAGTTTCTTATCCTTTTACGTCTATATACGGTGTAAGTCATGGTCATGCAGTTTCCCTTACTCTAAATAAATTTTTAAAATTTAATTATGTAAATATAAAAGATGCAAATTGTAATTTTGATTTAAAGGAAAGATTTAAAATAATATTTGATATAGCAAAACTAAATAATATTAACGATTTTGATAAGTTTTTAGACAACTTAAAAAGTAAAGCAAAGTTAGAAAATAATTTTAAAAATTTAGGTATTGATATTAAAAACGATTATTCAAAAATTATCTCAGGTGTAAACATGCTTAGGCTTTCAAATAATCCTATAGAACTAAATCCGTCGGATCTTAAAAAAATTATTATAGATAAGAGTCTTTAATTTTTTTTGCTATACTTTTAAATATTACAGACACCTCATGATTTGGTTCAGCATGAGTTAATGGATTACCTTTATCAGCAGAATTTCTTAAGTCCTGACTTAATGGAATGCTACCTAAAAAATCTTTATTAAATTCTTTTGCTGTTTTTTCGACACCGCTCTCTCCAAAAATTTTATATTCCTTACCGTCATCACCTTTAAAAAAACTCATGTTATCTATAAGACCTAATGTTTTCACTCCAGTTTTATCGAACATCTGTATGCCTCTTTTTACATCCAACAAAGCTAAGTCTTGCGGAGTTGAAATTATAATAGCGCCATCAACCTTTACTTCTTGAGCGAAAGTTAATTGAGTGTCTCCCGTACCTGGCGGCATATCAATTACGATAATATCTAAATCTTTCCATAAAACTTTTTGTGTCATAGTCTTAAGAGCACTAATGACCATAGGTCCCCGCCATATCATTGGAGTTTGCTCTTCAACTAAAAAACCCATGGACATACATTGAGCTTTATACTTTTCAAGAGGAATTAAAGCTTTACCATCTTCACTCTTAGGTTTTTCATTTAAATCAACTAATTTTGGAAGAGAAGGCCCATAAACATCTGCATCCAATATACCAATTTTTAATCCTAGACTCTGCAAAGCGAAAGCTAAGTTTACCGCAACTGTAGATTTGCCAACTCCACCTTTCGCACTTGAAATTAACAAAGTAAACTTTGTTCCATTAATGGGATTTTTAACGAATTGCTTCGGCTTTAGCTTTTCTTTAATCGCTCGGTCTATATCTTCTTTTTTTTCGGTCATAATACCGCTCCTTCTTAACTTGTTTTTGTATAAAAAGTCACTATATAAAGTGTAATGAGTTTTAAAGACAAAATTTTGAATAATCAATCTCCATGGGGAACACCTCCTGGCGGAGGAGGACCTAGTGGTAATGGATCAGGTACAAGAAGAGAACCTCCTAGCTTAGACGATATCATAAAAAATTTTCAAAAAACAATTAATAAATTTTCTGGAGGAAAATCGGGTGGATCTAAGCCTTTTGTTTTAGGCTTTATAATTTTAGCTTTACTTTATGTTGCTAGCGGTCTTTACAGAGTTTTACCTGATGAACAGGGTGTAGTTTTAAGATTTGGAAAATACGTACATACAACTCAACCAGGTTTACACTACCATTTACCTTTACCTTTTGAACGTGTTTTAACTCCTAAGGTTACAAAAGTTAATAGAGTTGATGTTGGTTTTAGACCGGCAAGCGATAGTGGGAGATCAACTGGTGTAGGAAACGTTCCTGAAGAGAGTCTTATGTTAACAGGAGATGAAAATATTGTTGATATAAACTATTCAGTATTTTGGGTAATCAAAGACGCACAAAAGTTTTTATTTAATATTCAAAGCCCAGTAGAAACAGTAAAAGCTACTTCAGAAACTGCTATGAGAGAGGTGATAGCAAAAAATGAAATCCAAACAATTTTAACTGAAGGTAGATCAAACATTGAAATAGAAGTTCAAGAAATCACTCAACAAATTTTAGATGAATACGGTTCTGGAATTCAAATTACACAAGTTCAAACGCAACAAGCTGACCCTCCTGCACAAGTTATTGATGCTTTTAGAGATGTACAAGCTGCAAGAGCAGATAGAGAGAGATCTAAAAATGAGGCCGAAGCTTATGCCAACGATGTAATACCAAGAGCTCGAGGTGAAGCAGAGCAAGTGTTACAACAAGCTGAAGCTTATAAAAAAGAAGTTGTAGCAAAAGCTGAAGGTGAAGCAAGCAGATTTTTAGCAATTTATAATGAATACAAAAATGCAAAACAAGTAACGCAAGAAAGAATGTATTTAGAAACAATGGAGAAAGTTTTGGCGGACATTGATAAAGTAATCATAGATAAAAATTCAGGCTCAGGGGTAGTACCTTATTTACCTTTACCGGAATTAAAAAAATCAGGAGCTCAAAATTAATGAGACTTATCGTTCCTATAATTATTATAATTGGTGTTGTTATATTTCAATCTGTATTTATTGTTCAAGAGATCAGCCAAGCCATAGTACTTCAATTTGGAGATCCTAAAAAGATTATAACTAAAGCTGGTTTAAACTTTAAATTACCTTTTATTCAAAACGTAGTTTATTTAGATAAAAGAATTTTAAATCTAGATAGTGCTCCGGAGGAAGTGATAGCTGCAGACCAAAAAAGACTAATCGTAGATGCAATTGCAAGATTTAAAATTGTAGATCCTTTAAAGTTTTATATCTCAGTTGGTAATGAAAGAGTTGCAAGATCTAGACTCTCAACAATTATAAATTCTAGAATTAGAGGTGTGTTGGGAAAACAAGAACTAGCAACCTTACTGTCAACTGATAGAGCAAAACAAATGTCAATTATTCAAAACGATGTTAATACTGAGGCAGAAAATTTTGGTATTCAGATAGTAGATGTAAGAATTAAAAGAGCTGATTTACCTCCAGCTAATAGTGAAGCTATCTATTCAAGAATGCAAACTGAAAGACAAAGAGAAGCAAAAGAATTCAGAGCGCAAGGAGCTGAGATAGCACAAAAAATACGATCAACTGCTGACAAAGACGTGACCGTAATTTTAGCTAACGCAAACAAAAAATCAGAAATCATGAAAGGTGAAGGAGACGGAAAAAGAAATAACATATTTGCTAGTGCTTTTGGAAGAGACCCTGAATTTTTTGCTTTCTACCGAGCAATGCAGGCTTATGAAAAAGCTTTGATAGGTGGAGAAACCTCTTTAGTTTTATCTCCTGACAGTGAATTCTTCAAATTTTTTGGAAAATCCGCTGGAACAGCCATTAAAAAAAGATAACTTAATTCAATCGTGAAAGATCTTATTACTGCTATAGGATTAATCCTTTTTATAGAAGGTTTGCTAATTGCCATTTTCCCGTCAAGAATGAAAAGTATGTTAGAACTAATCAAAAACACACCAGAAAACAAGCTAAGGACCTTTGGCGTTGTTTTTTTGATTATAGGTTTTTTAATAATTTGGTATATAAAAAATTAAATGAAATCCTTTAAAAAAATATTTTTTATTTTATTTATTTTTAATGTTAGCTCTTTTACCAATGTTAAGGCCGTTCCAGAATCATTTGCTGACTTAGCAGAAAAATTAATGCCTTCTGTTGTTAATATTTCAACAACTCAGACAGTAAGAACATCTTCAAACCAGTTTCCATTTCAATTTCCACCGGGTTCTCCATTTGAAGAAATGTTTAAAGAATTTCAAAAACCAACTGAGAGGAAAGCCTCATCTTTAGGATCAGGATTTATTATTAAAGAGAATGGAATAGTTATTACTAACAATCATGTCATTGCAAATGCAGATGATATTTTAGTGAGAGTGGACACTAAAGAATACAAAGCAAAAGTTATTGGTGCTGACCCTTATATGGATATAGCGGTCTTAAAAATGGAAACAACAGACAAATTTAAGCCTGTAAACTTTGGCGACTCAGATAAAGCAAGAGTTGGAGATTGGGTAGTAGCTATTGGTAATCCTTTTGGATTAGGCGGAACAGTAACCTCAGGGATTATTTCTGCTAGAAATAGAGATATTAATTTAACTCGTTACGATGATTTCATTCAAACAGATGCTTCAATTAATCAGGGAAATTCGGGAGGACCGTTATTTAATTTAAAAGGTGAGGTCGTCGGAATCAATACAGCTATCATTGCACCAGGTCAGGCAGGATCAATAGGAATTGGTTTTGCAATACCAGCTAATGCAGCTTCAAATGTAATTGATCAATTAATTAACTTTGGAGAGACAAGAAGAGGTTGGCTTGGAGTTCGTATTCAAGAAGTAACAAAAGAAATTGCTGAAGCTGTCAAACTTAAAAAAACAGAAGGGGCTCTAGTCGCTAGTGTTGGAGAAAAAAGTCCTGCTGATAAGGCTGGAATAAAAGCAGGTGATATCATCTTAGAATTTGATGGAAAAAAAATAGATGTCATGAGAACTTTACCAAAAGTAGTAGCCGGAACAAAAGTTGGGAAAAATGTTCAAATTAAAATTTGGAGAAATAAAAAATTAATTACTAAAAAATTAACATTAGGAAGATTAGAATCTTCTCAAGAATTTAAAGCAAAAAGTCCTAAAATTAAAAAAACTAAAGAAGTAGAAATTGAAAATTTAAAAATTACAGTTAGAGATTTAAATGAGGAAGATATATCTTCAAGAAAATTAAATAAAAATACCAAAGGAGTAGTTATTATGGAAATTTCTAACATAAGTCCTTTAAAAGGGTTATTAAATGTAAATGATATTATAATTGAAGTTCAAAAAACAAAAATTACAAAATCTTCTGATTTAAATAATGTAGTAAATCAAGTTAAAAAAAGAGGTGATAAAAATTTACTACTCTCTGTAATTGATAAAAATAATCAAAGTAGATATCTTGGTGTAAAATTAAAATAATTTGCCTAAAAAAATAATTCTCTTAGCAGGGCCTACAGCATCAGGAAAATCTGGACTAGCAATACAGTTAGCTAAAAAATTAAATGGTGAAATCATTAATGCAGATAGTATGCAGATTTATAAAGAATTTAAGATTTTATCATCTAGACCCATTAATAAAGAAACTAAAAAAGTCAAACATCATTTGTATGGAGTCATTTCAGTAAAAAAGTATTTTTCAGCAGGAGATTGGTTAAAGGCAGCTAAAAGTAAAATAAATCAATGCCTCAAAACTAAAAAGACTCCAATAATAGTTGGTGGCACTGGCTTATATTTTAATACTATTACAAAGGGTATAAGCAAAATACCTAATATAGATATAAAAACTAGATACATTGTAAGGACTCTTTTTAAAAAATTAGGTTATAAAAAATTTTACAAAAAACTATTGGATATTGATCCAAAAGTTAAAAATAGAATTTTACCCACTGACTCTCAGAGAGCTCAAAGAGCTTATGAGGTAATATTAAAAACTAAAAAATCATTATTTGATTGGACTATAAATACTAAATCAGATTTCATTAACTATGAAATTAAGAAAATCTTTATTGATATTCCAAGAGAAGAATTGTTAAAAAAAATTTCTAAAAGAACAGAATCAATGTTTAAAAATAAGTGCATAGAAGAAGTTAAAAAATTTAATTCACTTAGAATAAATAAAGTTCTTTCCGCCAATAAATTAATTGGGGTTCAAGAGATAAGCACCTTTTTAAAAGGATCGATTTCAAAGGATCAATGTAAAGAACTTATAAATATCAAAACAAGGCAATATGCTAAGAGACAAAATACTTGGGCCAGAGGCCACATGAAGAACTGGGATAAGCTTTATTCTAAAGATTTTTCTGTACTTTTAAAAAAAACTTTAAAAGTCATCAGCTAAAACTTGACGGGAGGTATTTCTAGGCTAGATTGTATCTATGCCTAAATTAATTAGTGGTGCAGAAATAGTTTTTAAAGCTTTGGAGGATCAAAAAGTGGAATATATTTTTGGTTATCCCGGTGGCGCTGTTCTACCTATTTATGATGAATTAAAAAATCATAAATCTATTAAGCATATTTTAGCTCGACACGAACAAGGAGCTGGTCATGCAGCAGAAGGCTACGCAAGATCTAGCGGTAAACCCGGAGTGTTACTTGTTACTTCTGGTCCTGGTGCAACGAATGCAGTGACTGCTTTAACAGATGCTTACATGGACTCAGTTCCGTTAGTTTGTATTTCAGGACAAGTTCCAACTCATTTAATTGGAACGGATGCATTTCAAGAATGTGATACAACAGGAATTACTCGACCATGTACAAAACACAATTGGTTAGTAAAAGACGCAAATGATCTTTCAAGAGTTTTACATTTAGCTTTTGAAGTTGCTACTACAGGAAGACCTGGTCCGGTTTTAGTTGATATTCCTAAAGATATACAATTTAAAAAAGGTAAATATAAATTTATAAAAAATAGCTTAAAGAAAAAACTTAATGGTAAAGCTACGCACAAGTTATCTAATAAAGAGTTAGATAAATTTATTGAGCTGATGAAAAAATCATCGAAACCAATTTTTTATACTGGAGGAGGCGTTATAAACTCTGGTCCTAATGCTAGTAAATATTTAAGAGAGCTAGTATCTCTAACAGGTTTTCCTATTACTTCAACTTTACAAGGACTAGGGTCATATCCTGGAGACGATCCTCAATTCTTAGGAATGTTGGGAATGCATGGAACTTTCGAAGCAAACAATGCAATGCATGATTGTGATTTGATGATAAATATTGGAGCAAGATTTGATGACAGGATCACGGGAAAGGTTGATGAGTTTTCACCTAAGTCCACAAAGATACATGTTGATATAGATCCTTCCTCAATAGGAAAAAATATTAAAGTTGATTTAGCCGTAGTAAGTGATGTTTCAGAACTTTTAAAAAGTTTAATCAAAAGATTTAAGGAAAAAAATAAAAACTTTTTAAACTCTAATAAACAAAAAACATCTAAATGGTGGGAACAGATCGACAAATGGAGAGAAAAAAAATCTTTAAATTTTATTAATAGTAATAAAATAATAAAACCTCAACATGCAGTTCAAAGACTTTATGAACTAACAAAAGATCAAGACACTTTTATTACCACTGAAGTTGGTCAACACCAAATGTGGGCAGCACAGCATTATAAATTTAACAAACCTAATCGATGGATGACATCTGGTGGGCTAGGTACAATGGGTTATGGGCTTCCAGCAGCGATCGGAGTTCAAATAGCAAATCCTGGTAAGTTAGTTGTTGATATAGCAGGCGAAGCATCAGTTTTAATGACTATGCAAGAAATGTCGACAGCAGTTCAGTATGGATTACCAATAAAAATATTTATCTTAAATAATGAATATATGGGTATGGTAAGACAATGGCAGGAACTTTTGCATGAAAAAAACTACTCTGAAAGCTATACCGCAGCTCTCCCTGATTTTGTAAAGCTTGCAGAGTCTTATGGCTGCGTTGGTATTAGAGCTAAAACGCCAGACGAATTAGACGAAAAGATAAAAGAAATGATTAATGTTCAAAAGCCAGTAATATTTGATTGTGTAGTAGATAAATCAGAAAATTGTTTCCCAATGATACCATCAGGAAAACCACATAACCAAATGATTTTAGGCCCTGAAGAAGATGAAGAAATTTCTGACGAAGGAAAGATCTTAGTTTAATGCCAAAATCAAAATCAGCATACAGTATCCCGGGTAAAATTGGTAAAACTGAACGTCATATAATTGTTGTCTGGGTTGATAATGAAGCAGGTGTACTTGCAAGAATAGCAGGTTTATTTTCTGGAAGGGGTTACAATATTGAGTCACTAGCAGTTGCTGAAGTTGATAAAAAGAAACATATATCAAGAATTACAATTGTAACAGAGGGAACACCACAAGTAATTGAGCAGATAAATTTGCAATTAAAGAAACTTGTTCCTGTTCATAAAGTAGCTGACTTTAAACGTGGTGAAAAAGATATTTTATTTAGAGAACTAGCATTATTTAAAATGCTAGCAAATTCAAAAAAACAAGAAAAAATAAAAAAATTGTGTAAAAAATTCAATCCTGTAGTCTTAGATAAAACAAAAAAATCTTTTGTCATACAAGTTACTGCTCTTAGAGCTGAAATTGATAAATTAGCTCTTGATTTAAAAAGATTTGGCCTTATAAGCACCTCTAGAACAGGTTCAGTAGCAATGACAAAAGGTGCAAAAATATTTAATTAGAAATTTATGAAAACATATTACGATAAAGATACAAAACCTGAATTAATTAAAGATAAAAAAGTTGCTATATTTGGTTACGGAAGCCAAGGACATGCTCATGCACTAAACTTAAAAGATAGTGGTGTAAAAGAGGTAGTAGTAGCTTTACGAGAGGGTTCATCAAGTATAAAAAAAGCAGAAAGTGCAGGATTAAAGGTAATGACATTATCTGATGCAGCAGCTTGGGCTGATGTAGTCATGATGTTAACTCCTGATGAACTTCAATCTGAAATTTATAAAAACCACATTGAGCAAAGAATGAAAGAAGGAACAAGTTTAGCATTTGCTCACGGTTTAAATATTCATTTCGATTTAATTAATGCTAGAAAAGATTTAGATGTTTTCATGGTAGCGCCAAAAGGACCTGGACACACAGTAAGAAGTGAGTATCAAAAAGGGGGAGGAGTTCCTTGTTTAATGGCAGTTCATAAAGATAGCTCTGGAAAAGCAAAAGATTTAGCTTTGTCATATGCATCAGCTGTTGGAGGAGGAAAAGCTGGTATTATTGAAACAACTTTTAAAGATGAGTGCGAAACAGATTTATTTGGAGAACAAACTGTTTTATGTGGAGGATTAGTCGAGCTGATAAAAAATGGATTTGAAACTTTAACAGAAGCTGGCTATCCGCCTGAAATGGCTTATTTTGAAACCTTGCATGAAGTTAAGTTAATTGTAGATCTTATTTATGAAGGTGGAATAGCAAATATGAATTACTCAATATCTAATACTGCAGAGTATGGAGAATATGTTTCAGGAAAAAGAATTGTAGACAATAAAACAAAAGAAAAAATGAAAGAAGTTCTTAAAGATATCCAATCAGGTAAATTCACTAAGCAATGGATGGATGAGCATAAGACAGGACAAAAGAATTTCCTTAAAATGAGGAAAGATTTAGCTGACCACCCGATTGAAAAGGTAGGTAAAGAGCTGAGAGCTATGATGCCATGGATTGGTAAAAATAAATTAGTCGACAAAGACAAGAATTAGCCCAATCTGATCAAAAAAATAAAGTGATATTAGTATAAGTATTTGCATATTCTCGTTTTACTTGTAATATGCTTATTCAGTATATGACCGATAAAAATAGAATAATAATTTTCGATACAACTATGCGAGATGGAGAGCAATCTCCTGGCGCATCAATGAGTTTGGAGGAAAAACTTCAAATCTCTAGAGTATTTGATGAGCTTGGAGTTGATATAATTGAAGCTGGTTTTCCGATTGCTTCTCCAGGAGATTTTGAAGCTGTAACTGAAATTAGTAAAACATTAAAAAAATCAATTCCAGCAGGTTTAGCTAGAGCAACAAAAAAAGATATTGACGCTTGTCACGATGCTTTAAAGCACGCAAAAAATTTTAGAATACATACATTTATTTCGACTAGCCCGCTTCATATGAAGCATAAATTAAACAAGTCTCCAGAAGAAGTACTAGACGCTATTAAAGAAAGTGTTTCTTATGCTAGAAAATTTACTGACGATGTTGAGTGGTCGTGTGAAGATGGAACTCGAACAGATATGGATTATATGTGTAAAACTGTGGAACTTGCAATTAAGTCTGGAGCAAAGACCATTAATATACCTGATACTGTAGGCTACACTGTTCCTTCAGAGTTTAAAAAGATTATAGAAACATTAATAAATAAAGTTCCGAATATTGATAAAGCTGTTCTTTCAACTCATTGTCATAATGATTTAGGTTTAGCGGTGGCAAACTCATTAGCTGGAGTGGCGGCTGGTGCAAGACAGATAGAATGTACTATTAATGGTATTGGAGAAAGAGCTGGAAACGCAGCTCTTGAAGAAGTTGTTATGGCTATGAGAACGAGAAATGATTTAATGCCTTATACTACAAATATAAATACCAAACTTTTAAGCAAAGCATCTAAAGTAGTTTCGAATGCAACTGGTTTTCCTGTCCAATTTAACAAAGCGGTAGTAGGAAAAAATGCATTTGCTCATGAATCGGGTATTCATCAAGATGGAATGCTTAAAAATAGAAACACTTATGAGATTATGACACCAGAAAGTGTAGGAGTGCACAAAACCTCTTTAGTTATGGGTAAGCATTCAGGTCGTCATGCATTTAAAGATAAACTAAATGATCTTGGTTATGTAGGAGTAACTGACGATGTGATTCAAACTGCTTTTGGCAAATTTAAAGTTTTAGCAGATAAAAAGAAACACATTTACGATGAAGATATCGCTGCAATTGTGGATGATAGTCTAGTAACTGAAGACAATGAAATTAAATTAAAATCTCTAAAAGTTTTTGCTGGAACAGGTGAACCTCAAAAAGCAGAAATGACATTAGAAGTATTTGGAGAAATAAAAAAAGCATCAGAAACAGGAGACGGACCAGTTGATGCTATATTTAAATGTATTAAAAAACTTTATCCGCATGAGGTTAAACTTTTATTATATAATGTTCATGCGGTTACAGAGGGAACAGATGCGCAAGCAACTGTAAGTGTTAGAATAGAGGAAAAAGGAAAAACGACTGTAGGACAAGCAGCAGATACTGATACTCTAGTAGCTTCTGCTAATGCATATTTAAGTGCATTAAATAAATTAATTATAAAAAGAGAAAAAACAGCGCCAGACCCTAGTTTGAGCGCACAAATATAAGGAGAAAATAAAAATGTTTAAAGGACTATCAGGTTTATCATCATTATGGTCTCAAGATATGGCCATAGACCTTGGCACAGCTAATACATTAGTTGTACTAAAAGATCAGGGAGTGGTTCTAAATGAACCTTCTGTAGTTGCTGTAATCGAAGATGGCGGGAAGAAATCAGTACTAGCAGTAGGAGATGAGGCAAAAACTATGCTAGGAAGAACTCCTGGAAATATTTCAGCAATAAGACCTTTAAAAGACGGTGTAATAGCAGACTTCGTTGTTACAGAGGAGATGATTAAGCATTTCATTAAAAAAGTACATAAGAAAAATGCGTTTGCTAATCCAAGAATTCTAATTTGCGTACCAACTGGTTCGACACCAGTTGAAAGAAAAGCCATTCAAGACTCTGCTTTAGCTGCTGGCGCTAGAAAAGTACAATTGATTGAAGAACCAATTGCAGCTGCTATAGGCGCAGGATTACCAATCTCAGAAGCTACTGGTTCAATGGTTGTTGATATTGGAGGTGGTACTACAGAGATAGCTGTTATGTCGTTAGGCGGTGTTGTTTATTCAAAATCATTAAGAGTTGCAGGAGATGCTCTCGATCGCTCAATCATAGATTATATGAGAAAAAAGTTAAATTTATTAATCGGTGACTCTACTGCTGAGAAAATTAAAAAAGAACTTGGTACTGCAATTCCATCCACCCCAAATACTTTTTTAATGAAAGGTAGAGATATTAGATCAGGAACTCCTAAAGAAATCGAGTTAACTGAAAAAGATGCTTGTGAAGCACTAATGCCAATTTTAAATCAAATTTTAGGTGGAATTAAAGAAGCTTTAGAAAACACTCCTCCAGAATTATCTGCAGACTTAATTGACATGGGGTTAGTTCTTACAGGAGGCGGAGCTTTATTAAAAAATATTGATAAATTAATCTCACAAGACACAGGCTTACCAGTAACAATAGCTGATGATCCTTTATCATGTGTAGCAGTTGGAACAGGAAGAGCTTTAGAAAATGAAGAATTATTTTCTACTATGCTGTCTGAATATTAATTTATCTAAAAAGATAGATGTCCTCTAGCAGAGATGATTTTGGTATTGCTTTTCGTTCAGCCCTTTTACAGAGGGGGGCGGCACAAAAATTTTCTTTAGTTTTTTTAATAGTAATAGCAAGTATTGTTTTTTTCTTAGATGTCTATGGTTTTGGTTTTATGAAACCAGTAAGAGCTATTATTAACGATGGGATATATAGAGTCACATTAGTAGCTTCGTCCCCCTCTAGATTTGTTCCTCAATTTACCGGGGGCCTTACAAATTTATTTAATATAAAAAAAGAAAACGAAAAATTAAAACAAGAACTTGAAGCCTTTAAACAAAAAGAACTTAGTGTTGAGTATTTAACAAATCAAAACAAGAATTTAAGAAAAATTTTAGAATCAGAAGAGTCTTACTTAAAAAAAGAAAATATGATTCTATCAAAAGTTCTTATTGATAAAAGCAGTCCATATTTGAAATCTATTATTATAAATAGAGGATCAAAGTCAGGTGTTTTAAAAGGAATGCCAGTCATGGATAAAGATTATTTAGTAGGAAGAGTGGTTGAAACTAATTATCTTTCTTCAAGAGTTTTGCTTTTAAATGATTTAAACAGCAGAATACCTGTTACATTCGGCGAAGATGGTGTTCAAGCAATTTTAAAAGGTAGTGGAGGATCTAGACCGGTTTTAGAATATTTACCTGAAGGTTACATAGTTGAAGAGGGAATAGATGTGTTTACATCTGGAAAAGATGGAATATTTTCTCCAGGGTCTCCGATTGGAATTACAACTCAAAAAGGACAAGTAAAACTATTTTCTGAGTCTAGTCAACTTTCATTTGTTAAAGTTGACCTTACACAAAACGAAGGAGCAGTTTTTTAAATGTTAAACTTTAAAACGATAAACAAAATTATAAACCTAGGACCACTTATTCTGCTATATTATTTATCTGTTAGTGAAATAGACAGTCATTTTGAAAATTATTTTGAAATTTTATCTTTTAATATTCAGTTAATCATAATTTATTTTTGGGTATCAAAAAGACCGGAAGTACTTGGAAGTGGGCATATATTTTTTGCAGGTTTGATAAACGATGTTGTTATGGGATTTCCTTTAGGTATAAGCTCATTAGCTTATTTAACAGTATCTTTAGTAGCTACTTATGTAAAAAATATGACTGTTAATACAAGAATAACAACCGATTGGTTTACCTTTTTTATTGGGATCTTCTTTTCAAATTTAATATTTTATATTTTGTTAACTAATTTTTCAGAGATAGCAATAAATCTTACAGAAATATCATATAATACTTTCTTTACTTTGATTTTTTTTCCATTTTTTTGGTTTTTATTTACTTTTTACAACTCAATTATAACAACTGGAAGAAATGTTTAGTTCTGGCTCTGGCAATACTGTTATAAAATCTAAATTAATAAGCAGAAGAATGTTTTTGTTAACTGTTAGCAAAGCTGTCGTAGTTGTAGGAGTTCTTGGTCGTTTAATTTCACTTCAAATTAATGAAAGCAGTAAATATAAGACATTATCAGATAAGAATAGATTTAGAGAATGGAAATTAGCCCCTGAAAGAGGGATAATAAAAGATTATTTTAATACTGAAATAGCCTCAAACAAACAAGTTTATCAGATACATCTAATACCTGAAAACACTCAAAGTATTGAAGAAATATTTGTTAGATTAAAAACAATATTAAATATAAGTGACAAAAAGATATTTTCATTAAAGAAAAAAATTGCAAAACAAAAACCATGGGAACCTATTATTATCTCAGATAATTTGAATTGGTCTGAGTTCTCTAGAATAAATTTATTTTTGCATGAATTACAGGGAGTCGAGCCTATAGTATCGGTTGCGCGAGTTTATAAAGATAGCTCGTCCGCCCATGTCCTAGGCTATGTTTCACAAGTAAGCGCTAAGGATTTAAAAAACAAAAAGTATTTAAAAGAAATGTCTGTTCCTGGCATGGCGGTAGGCAAGACAGGATTAGAGCGTAGACTAGATGAACAAATAATAGGGGAAGTTGGCTTCCAAAGATACGAAGTTAATGCATTTGGAAAAAGAATTAAACAAATAAAAGTAGATCCTGGAAAAGCTGGAGAACATTTTAAAACTACTTTAGATTTAGAAATTCAAAAGTATACAGCACAAATATTAGGAGACAAAGCTGCATCTGTGTGCGTTATGGATATTTACAATGGAGATATTGTATCTCTAGTTTCTTCACCTTCTTATGATCCAAATGCATTTGTTCATGGGGTGGATCGAGATTATTGGAACAATTTAATAAATAATGACAAGAAACCTTTAACTAATAAAGCTGTATCGGGTTTATACCCACCGGGATCGACTATTAAAACGCTCGTAGCTCTTAGTGCCTTGGAAAATAAAATAATTCGACCTTTAGATACTGTTAAATGTAAAGGCAAGATTGAATTGTTTGGTGAAAAATTTCATTGCTGGAAAAAGAAAGGTCACGGCATAATGAATATGAGAACAGGAATTAAAAGATCATGTGATGTGTATTTTTATGAAGTTGCAAGAAGACTAGGTGTAGATCGCTTATCGGAAACAGCAAAAAAATTTGGTCTTGGAAAAAAAGTACTTCGAGATTTTTTTGAAGAACGATCTGGAGTAGTACCTAGCACATCTTGGAAAAAAAAATATATAGGCCAAAACTGGTACTTAGGAGAAACATTACACTCAGGAATTGGACAAGGTTATTTTCAAAGCACCCCAATTCAATTATGTTTGATGACAGCTCAAATTGCTAATGGAGGATTTGAAATTAAACCTAGAATATTATTTGATAAAAGAAAAAATAGTCTAAAAGAATATTTAAAATTTAAAAATGAAAACCCTGGCCAACCATTACCTGCAGATTTATTAGTTTCAAATTTTGATTTAAAACCATTATTTAAAAATCAAGAAAATATAAAGATTATAAAAGATGCAATGTATTCATCTTCTAATGAGCCGGGAGGAACATCATATAGATCAAGATTAGAAGATAAAAGATTTACTTTTGCAGGTAAAACTGGATCCTCTCAGATAAGAAAGTTTACCGAGGCACAACGGGAGGCTGAAGTTAAGCAAGAGCAGTTAAAGTATGAAAATCGAGACCACGCTTTGTTTATTGCTTTTGCCCCAGTTAGTGATCCAAAATATGCAATTAGTGTTGTTGTAGAACATGGGGGAACTGGAAGTTCAGCTGCAGCTCCAATAGCAAAAAAGGTTATCAAAAAAGTTTTAGAGCGACATAGTTTAAGACAATCTATTCATAGCTTACCTGGAGATTCTATTTAATGTTTCAACCAAGATCCATACAATCATCTTTAAGTTTCAGGGATAAACTTTTTTCTATCGATTATGTTCTAGTATTGAGTATTTTAATTTTAGGAGTAGTAAGTATGTTTGCTATGTATTCAACAGATGGAGGTCAAATAAAATATCATACTGAAAGTCATATCATAAGATTTTTTGTTTTCTTCTTAATGTTTTTTATTTTATCTTTCGTTCAAATTAGATTTTGGCATGACACTAGTTATTTGATTTATTTTGCTTTTCTCATTCTTCTTATAGGAGTTAAATATTTTGGATTAACGTCTTCTGGATCTCAACGATGGTTAAATTTTTACTTTATGAATCTTCAACCTTCAGAATTAATGAAGATAGGGTTAATTTTATTTTTAGCAAAATATTATCACCGTATTCCAATTGAAAGTGTTAATAGGTTAAAATTTCTATTTCTTCCAATTTTTGTTTTAATTTGTCCTGTGCTTTTAGTTGTGATGCAGCCTGATCTTGGAACTTCTATTCTGATTGCCTCAGGTGGTTTAGTAGTAGCTTGGCTAGCCGGGGTAAGAGTAAAATTTTTCGCTTACTCTATTTTAGTTTTTATTGCACTATTACCAATTGCTATTTCTTTCTTGAAGCCATACCAAAAAGCAAGGATATTAACTTTTTTAAACCCTGAAAAGGACCCTTTAGGAGCTGGATACCAAATTATACAGTCTAAAATTGCAATAGGATCAGGAGGTCTCTTCGGCAAAGGTTTTTTGAATGGATCTCAAAGCTATCTTGATTATTTACCCGAAAAACATACTGATTTTATATTTACTTTATTTTCAGAGGAATTTGGTTTTGCCGGATCAATATTTATTTTGTCGCTTTACGCACTAATTGTCTCAAGAATAGTTAAAATAGGAAACATAACTAGAAGTAATTTTGGAAAACTTTACTGTTATAGTTTTGCAACAGCATTTTTCATATATGTAGTTGTAAATATGGGTATGGTATTAGGCTTACTGCCAATCGTCGGCTCCCCTTTGCCTATAATGTCTTACGGCGGGTCTTCTATGATGGCAATTATGCTTGGTTTAGGCATCGCAATGTCCTGTAAGATTTATAAAGACACGCCAGTTAACTAAAAAAAAAGACCTATAATGGAGATAAATTTATATTAAAAAAGACTTGTTAATATAACTCATTGATGATTAGATTATAAAAAATATATGTTCGGTGATAAAAAAAATAAAATCAAAGATACTGAAAGATCGCTTATAAGTGAAACAGTAAGCATTGAAGGAACAATTAATAGTTCTGGAGCAATTGACGTTGCAGGTTTAATCAAAGGACCTGTTATTTCAAAAGAGATTATAATCAGAGAGACAGGCTCAGTTACAGGAACAATCGAAGGAGACAGAGTTGAAATTCACGGTCACATGGACGGTAAAATATCAGGTGATGATGTAATTGTTGGAAGCACAGGTACTGTTAAAGGAGATATAGAGTTTGGTAATAATTTAAGAACTGAAAATGGTGCTGACATTGATGGATACATAAAGAAAACTCATGGCTCAAAATCTAAACTTGCACCTGATTTCTTATTTAGTAAATCAAAAGAGGAAAAAAAACCTAAAGAAAATGGTGGCTCTGAAACATCATTAAACAAAGATTCAGAAATTTTAGCCTAATCTACCGCACTATAAAATCCTCAAAGTTTGCATTATAAATTTCTTATGGAGAAATATAAATGTAAATCCGTTGGAATTATTGGATCCGGGATTCAGGGTGTCTGTATCGGACTTCAATTAATTAAAAAAGGTATTCCAGTAACTATATTTGATCGTCACGATCCGCTATCCACAAACTTTCATCCTGCTTCATATGGAAATGCTGGTCACTTTTCTCCTTACGCAGTTTTACAATTTAACCGAACAGATATTTTATATGATGTTCCTAAAATGTTGTTCAGTTCTTATGGACCTTTAGCATTAAAGTGGAACTATATACCAAAAATGATTCCATGGCTTTTACATTACTTAAAAAACTGTAATAAAAAATCAATGCTACATACTGCAAAGTATATGAATCAAATTTTAAGTCTATCCAATGATGCTTATGAGGAAATTTTTAAAGAGATTGATACAACTAACTTAATTAAAAAAGAAGGAATTATCTATGTTTGGACAAACAAAAATCTTAAAAGCAGGGAACTTGAAATCAAAACAAGAAAAAATCTTGGTATAGAACAAAAACTTTTAACACAAAAAGAAATTTTAGAATTAGAGCCTAATTTAAAACCAGTTTTTGACTCAGGAGTAATTTATGAAAACGCTATACATGCTAGAGATCCTCAAGGAATTTTGAAAAAAATATTTAAGCTTTTTATAGATAAAGGCGGAAAATTTATACAAGAGAATATCATAAGTTTAAAACAAATTAGCGAGAGTCAAACTATAATTAATTCAGAAAGTGAAGAGTATAGTTTTGAAAAAACTGTTATCGCCTCAGGTGCTTTTTCAAAAAATTTAACAGATCAATTAGGAGAAAATATTCCTTTGGACACTGAGAGAGGGTATCATGTTCATTTTAAAGGTATGGAGCATTTAATTTCTAGACCGGTAATCTTTTTAGACAGAGGTTTTGGGTTGACCCCCATGAATCAAGGATTGAGAGCTGTTGGAACAGTAGAGTTAGGTGGTTTAGAAAACCCTCCATCAAAAAAACGTATAGATTACATTATTAAATGTGCGAAAGAGCTTTTACCTCAACTTACAAGCCACGAAGATGAATGGTTAGGTTTTAGACCTACTCTACCAGACTTTTTACCTATTCTTGGACCTTCATTAAAAAATAAAAATATTATTTATGCATTTGGCCATCATCATTTAGGCTGGACTCTGGGTGCTATAACAGGCAAAATTATTTCAGGAATAGTTGCAGGAGAGAAAACTAATTTAGATTTATCTCCTTACAGCTCAAAAAGATTTAATTAGGAGTTTTTTGTCAAAAAATTATTTAGCCTATCTATTTTTAGTGTTAGCAGCATTGTTTTGGTCAGGGAATTTTATTGTTGGGAAATTTGCTACACTATTTCAAATTCCTCCATTAACACTTAATGTTTTAAGATGGATTTCAGTTTGGTTTATATTAATGCCTTTTACCTACAAAGAAATTTATAACAATTTACCGTATATTAAAAAGAATTGGCTTGTTATTAGCTTTATGGGAGTAATTACAATAAGCACTTTCAACTCCGTTGTCTATTATGCACTTAACTATACACAAGTAATAAATGCAGTTCTAATGTTAGCTGCTATTCCTGCAGCAACAATTGTGCTTTCGTCTTTAATGAAAATTGAAAAAACAAATATTTTTCAAATTCTTGGACTGTTGTTATCAATTATAGGAATTGGATCAATCATTTCCAACGGTGATATTCAAAAAATTATTTCTTTAAGTTTTAACAAAGGTGACTTATGGATGCTAGTTTGTGTAGTTACGTGGTCTCTTTATACTACTTTACTTAAAAAACATAAATTTAAATTTTCACAGTTTACTTTAATTCAGTTAATGGTTTCCGTTGGAATACTTTTTTTGATACCTCAATTTTTTTATGAAAAATCTATTGGTCTAGAACTAAATTTAAATAAAGCATTTTTTTTGATTCTTTTTTATGTGGTTGTGTTTCCAGCTATTGCTGCTTATTACTGCTGGCAAAAAGGTGTTCAGATAATTGGCCCAAATAGATCTACCATGTTTGTTCAATTGATGCCTTTATTCAGTGCAGTAATGGCGATCATAATCTTTAAAGAAAAATTTGAATTATACCATTTTACTGGAGCAGCTTTTATATTAACTGGAATTTATCTATCCAATAAGAAAATTAATGATTAAAATTGCTGTACTAGATGATTATCAAGATGCTTTTAGACAAATAGTCGATATTGATAAGTACAAAGATAAATTTGAATTTACAGTATTCAATAATCCATTTTCTGATGAAAAAGAAGCTATTGTAGAATTAGAAGATTTTGAAGTTTTATTTATCATGAGAGAAAGAACGCCAATAACTAAATCATTAATAGAAAACTTACCAAAACTTAAATATATAATGACTTCAGGGATGAGAAATAAATCAATTGATTTAGAAATAATTAAGAAAAAAAAAATAATAGTTTGTGGAACAGAAATTAACCCTAATCCAGCAGCTGAAATAACTTGGGCGTTAATTTTAGGACTTTATCGAAATATGAGACAGGAAATTGATAATATGTTTCAAGGTTATTGGCAGACCACAATAGGCTTTGAATTAAAAGGAAAATTATTAGGTTTGATGGGTCTTGGAAAAATTGGAACACAAGTTGCTAAAGTTGCACAATCATTTGGAATGGAAGTTTGTGCATGGAGTGAAAATTTAGATTTGACCCATGCTAATAAGATTGGCGTTTTACCAATGAATAAAGAAGATTTGTTAAAAACAGCTGATATTATTTCAATACACTTAGTGCTAGGAGATAGGTATAAAAATTTAATTACAAAAAAAGAATTTGGATTGATGAAAAAATCATCTTTCTTGATAAATACTTCACGTGGTCAAATTATTAATGAAGATGATTTAATTGAAGCTCTTAAAGATGAAAAAATTGCAGGCGTAGGCTTAGATGTTTATGACAAAGAACCTCTTCCTCAAGATCATAAATTAAGATTTCTCCCGAATGCTCTTTTATTACCTCACATAGGATACGTAACCGCAGAAAATTACTCAAAATTTTATCTACAAATGGTAGAAAATCTTGAGCGATGTCTAGATAACAGGCCTTTAAGGGTAATTTCATAACATAATAACTTCCATTACAGGTTGTATTTGATATACTCATAATGAACGGAGTGATTGTATTTAAATTTATATAAATTCAATAACTTAAAATTAATTTAGAAAGAAGTATGAGAAAAATTTTTGTTTTATTAACAACAATGTTGTTACTTAATGGTTGCGCTGAATCGGTTGCTTTACTTGGCACTTCAGCTGGATCCGCTTCAAACGGAAAAATGCTTCAGTCTTCTATTAATTCAGCAATAAGTTATGGAATTAAACAACAAACAGGCAAAGGCCCGATACAGCATGTAATAGCTTATGCTGAAAAAATAAATCCAGAAAAAGAAAAAGAACCTTGTTTATCTTTTGTTGAAAAAACTAATTCAGAAATTTGCGCAGTTGTAAAAAAGCAAATAAATATAACCAAATCTAAAATTATAAATGAAACAAGTGATGCGTCTTTAGAAGACCTTGCCTCATCACTACAACCTAGCATTGATAAAAATTCTAAAATTAAATACTTAGATTAACCACTCTCAGAAGAAAACTAAGCTAGAAAACTTAAATATTAACTATCATAGGTTGTGTTAATAAAAATCATTTCATTCACAATTGACTTTTATTTAAAGAAGAAGCAGATATATGAAATCAATCAAGACAAGCCAATAAATTATGAAAAAAGGATTTTTTTTACTAACAGTTCTATTTTTGCTCAATGGATGTGCAGAATCCGTTGCTTTATTAGGTAGTTCTGTTGGAGGAGCGTCTAGCGGAAAAATGCTTCAGTCTTCTATTAATTCAGCAATAAGTTATGGAATTAAACAACAAACAGGAAAAACTCCCTTAGGCCATGTTCTTGCATACGCAGATGAAAAAAATCCTGAGAAAAGAAAAGAAACCTGCTTTTCATTTATTGAAAGAACAAGATCAGAATTTTGTACTATTGTAAAAAAACAAATGTCTTTGACAAATACTGTTGTAAAGAAGAAAACATTAGAAATTGTGAAACAATATCCTAAAAATAATAAAACTAAAGATATAGCCTTGAGGATAGAAAAAAATTTTTTGAATGGTTTTTTTCAAATAAAAAATTCTCCTAGAAAGCTTGCCATAGATTTTCAAGCTAAAATAGAAGAGTCAAACAACAAAAAAATTAATCAATATTTAATTAGAAGATAATCAGGAATTTTTGCCATTGAGATGTAACGGCCCCAATAAAATTAATTGGGACCGTAAATTAATTATTAAGCTGCTAACGCTTGTTTAATATCAGCAATGATATCGTCTGGATGTTCTATACCAATTGATAGCCTTACATAGCCTGGTGTGACACCAGCAGCTAATAACTCTTCGTCATTAAGCTGACTATGGGTTGTAGTAGCAGGGTGTATTGCTAAACTTCTAGCATCACCAATGTTAGCGACATGATAAAGCAATTTTAAATTATCGATAAATTTAGAACCTGCTTCTCTAGTACCAACGTCCATTCCAACTAATGAACCATAACCACCTTGCATATATTTCTTAGCTCTTTCTTTGATCTCGCCCTGATGATTTGTAGGGTAGATTACATTTTTAACTTTCTTTTGTGTTTCTAAGAAAGAGACAACTTTTTCTGCGTTACTGCAATGTTGTTTCATTCTAAGAGCAACAGTTTCCAAACCTTGAATAATTTGAAAAGCATTGAATGGGCTTAATGGAGCACCTAAATCTCTAAGTAAAACCACTCTTGCTCTGATTGCAAAAGGAATGTTAGCTCCTGTTAATTGAGGAACTGCATCTGCCCAGATAGCACCACCATAACTTTGATCAGGTTCGTTCATTAATGGTTGTCTTTTTCTGTCTTTTGTCCAGTCGAAGTTACCACCATCAACAATGATTCCACCAATCGTAGTTCCGTGACCACCAATGTATTTAGTCAAAGAGTGACACACAACGGCCGCTCCATGAGTTAAAGGTTTGCATATCACAGGTGAAGCCGTGTTATCGATGATTAAAGGTATACCTTTTTTCTTACCGATATCTGCAACCTCTTTAATTGGAAAAACTCGAAGATAAGGATTTGGACAAGATTCACCGTAATAAGCTCTTGTTTTATCATCAGTTAATTTCTCGAAGTTTTTTGGGTCCGCAGGATCTGCAAATCTAACTTCAATACCCTGTTGTCTTAAGGTATTTTTAAATAAATTTACTGTTCCTCCGTATAGATCTGTTGAAGCAACGATGTTGTCGCCAGCTTGTGCTACGTTTTGTACACAAAACGCTGAGGCAGCTTGACCTGAACCAACTGCCACCGCAGCCAATCCTGACTCTAAAGCCGCTACTCTTTTTTCAAGAACATCACATGTCGGATTCATGATCCTTGTGTAAATATTTCCAAATTCTTTCAAACCAAATAAATTTGCAGCTGTTTCAGCATTTTTAAATTGATAAGAAGAAGTTTGATAAATCGGAACTGCTACTGCTGTAGTTGCAGGGTCGCTTCTATAGTCACCACCATGCAAACCAATAGTTTCCGGATGTTTAAAATTAGCCATTTTTTCCTCCTTTTTAGTACTTCGACAGTATGTCGGGTGTACAATATAGTTCAAATACCCGGTTTTAATTTGAGAATATTTCAAAAAAAAACCACCGGCTAAAGCGGTGGTCATAAGACTTAATCGCTTTAGCTGGATTTATTAAGCGCTCAGCAATTTGAATTAAATCAGCGCTAAAAACACTTAACTACCTTTCTTATTTGCTGTCAAGTTGTATATAAATACTAGAATATTAAGCTTAATAGCCTCACTTACTGATACCTTTTTGCCTTGGAATCATTTTGTTATTTTCTACTTTTTTGCTAGTTTGAGATGTGAAAAAAAAATATTCAATTTTTACCCTTATAAAAAATGCCTTGTCCAATAATGAAAATTGGCAAAAAATGTGGAAGAGTCCTGAACCCAAAAAGACTTACGATGTGATCATAGTAGGTGGCGGAGGTCATGGACTAGGAACTGCTTATTATTTAGCTAAAGAACACGGTATAAAAAATATTGCTGTAATAGAAAAAGGATGGTTAGGAAGTGGAAATACCGGTCGAAACACTACGATTATAAGATCTAATTATTTGTGGAATGAAAGTGCTTTTCTTTATGATCACTCAGTAAAGTTATGGGAAAATTTATCTCAAGAATTAAATTACAACATGATGTTTAGTCAAAGAGGTGTAATGAATTTGGCTCACAACGAGCACGATATAAAAGAAATGAAAAGAAGAATAAGTGCAAACAGACTTAACGGTCTTGACACTCAATGGTTAGAGACAAAAGAAATTAAAAGATTAGTTCCTATAATGAATACTGACAATTTAAGATATCCTGTATTAGGCGCCGCTTATCAACCAAGAGGAGGAGTAGCAAGACATGACGCTATCGCTTGGGGTTTTGCAATGAGAGCAGATGAAATGGGAGTTGATATTATTCAAAATTGTGAAGTTCATAGTATTAAAACAAAGAATGGAAAAGTTGAAGGAGTTAAAACTTCTAAAGGCTTAATTAATGCTAAAAAGATAGCAGTAGTAGCATCAGGTCATACAAGCGTACTAGCAAAAACTGCAGGAGTAAGATTGCCGTTACAAAGTAGACCTTTACAAGCTTTAGTTTCTGAACCTATTAAACCTGTAATTAATACAGTTGTAATGTCCAATGCAGTTCATGCTTATGTTAGCCAATCGGATAAAGGCGAATTAGTTATTGGAGCAGGAACTGATGGATATAATTCGTTTACTCAAAGAGGTGGATACGATGTTATCGAAGAAACTGTAAGAGCTATAGTTGAATTGTATCCAATATTTGGAAAAATGAAAATGTTACGTCAATGGGGAGGCATAGTAGATATTTGCCCTGATGCCAGCCCAATAATAAGTAAGTGTGAAGTAAAAGGATTATATTTTAATTGTGGTTGGGGAACAGGTGGTTTTAAAGCAACGCCTGGCAGTGCTAATGTTTTTGCACATACTGTTGCTAATGATGAGCCACACAGAATAAACGCTCCTTTCAATTTAGAGAGATTTTCTGACGGTAGACTTATAGATGAACATGGAGCAGCTGCAGTAGCACATTAGATATGATTTTAATAAATTGTCCATATTGTGGAGAAAGAGATCAATCAGAGTTTTCAAATGGAGGTGAAGCCCACGTAGCAAGACCAGAAAATTCTGAAAATCTTAATGATAAAGACTGGGGGCGGTATGTTTTTTATCGAGACAATCCTAAAGGAATTTTTTATGAGCGCTGGGTTCATACGCATGGATGCAGAAAATGGTTTAATGCTGTTAGAAATACATCTACAGACGAAATATTAAAAATTTATAAATTGGATGAAAATCCACCAAGTAAAGAAAGTTTTACAAACACTTTAAAAACACCTTCAGGAGAACCAAAGGTTGGTTCAGGAAACTTTACGGTAAAAAAATAATTTATGAGCGCAGCTGATAACAAAAAATCTCATTATATAAATGCTAAAGAAATCTCATTTAAATTTGATGGAAAAAAATATCTTGGTTATAAAGGAGATACAATAGCCTCAGCTTTATTAAGAAATAATGTAAGATTGGTTGCTAGAAGTTTTAAATATCATAGACCTAGAGGCTTATACACTTGTGGAATAGAAGAGCCTAATGGCATTGTCCAGATATTAAACGAACACAACGAACCCAACACTAGGGCAACCGTAAAACAAATCTATGAAGGGATAAGAGTAAACAGCCAAAATCGTTGGCCATCTCTTAATCTAGATGTTGGTTCTATTAACAATTTATTATCACCTATGTTTTCTGCAGGTTTTTATTATAAAACTTTTATGGGTCCCAAAGGTTTTTGGAAAAAAATTTATGAGCCTGTAATTAGAAGAACGGCAGGACTTGGAAAACCACCTAAAGAATTTAGATCCAAAAGCGTTCATCAAAATCACAACGTTGATATTGTTATAGTTGGAGGAGGTTTAAGCGGTTTAATTGCAGCAAGAAAACTAATTGATACTGAATATGACGTTTTGCTTTTAGAGCAAGATAGTTTTTTAGGAGGTATATTAAAAAACTCAAACAAAATTAAAAAGATTAATAATATAGATGTAAATAAGTGGATCAAAGAAACGGAAAAACTTTTAAAAGCCTCAAAAAATATTAAAATATTTAAAAACTCTCTAGTAACCTCATACAATTTTACAAATCATTTAATTGCTTTAGAGGATAAATGTGCTGGAAAAGAAATTAATAAAGATAAATCAGAGTTAACTCTTCACAAAATTAGAACAACTCATACTATTTTGGCTAATGGGCATATAGAGAGATTTATTTCATTTAGAAACAACGACTTACCAGGTGTAATGTTAGCCTCATCTTTTGAAAAATATATACATAGATATGGAGTAGTTCCTGAAACCAGCCCAGTAATTTTTACTAACAATTCAACAACAGCTACTCTTTTAAAATCTTTGATTGATCTTGGCCATAAGCCAGCAGCCTATGTAGATGCCAGAGATAAAGATAAAATAGGAAAAAAACTTTTAGATTATTTAAAAAAAAGCAACATCCCTTTTTATATAAATTCTGAAGTAGAGGGGTGTGATGGAAGTAAAAAGATTAAAACTATATCAATTAGAAAAAATAAAAATAAAATTATTAAAGTAAAATCTTCAATGCTTTGTGTATCTGGAGGAATCAATCCTGATATTCATTTATTTACTCAATCAAAAGGATTGGTTAAATGGGATGATAAACTCGTCACTTTTAAACCAGATGTTCCTTTTCAAAATACTATCACTTTAGGATCTGTTAGTGGAAATTATAACTATGAAAAAACAATTGATGAAATTGATCAAAAATTGTCTTTTTTAAAAGCAAAAAATATAAGATTTAATTTAGAACTAAATGATAGCAATAATTTTAATATTCAGGAGCTTTGGGAAACAAAGCATGAAAAAAAATCTAATTGGTCAAAATCTTTTATAGATTTGCATAATGATGTAACAACAAAAGATTTAAAACAAGCAGTTAAAGAGGGGTTTGATAGAATTGAACATTTAAAACGTTTTACTACTAACAGCATGGGTACTGATCAAGGAAAAATTAGCAGTATTAATTCACTAGGTATAGTCTCAAAAATTTTAAAAAAGAAAATCTCAGAAGTAGGAACAACAACTTATAGACCTCCTTATGCTCCACTTAGTTTTTCGGCTATTGCTGGAAGAAACACTTATGAATTTTATGACCCACAAAGAAAAACTCCAATTCATTATTGGCACATAGAAAATAAAGCTGTTTTTGAAGATGTTGGCCAATGGAAAAGACCTTGGTATTTTAAAAAATTTGAAACGGAAAGTATGCACTTAGCCGTACAACGAGAGTCCGCGCAAACAAGAAAGACTGCTGGAATTTTAGATGGGAGCACTCTTGGAAAAATAGAAGTTAAAGGGAAAGATGCATTGGAATTTATGAATCTTATGTACACAAATGCATTCACTAAAATGAAACCAATGACTTCGAGGTATGCTCTTATGCTTGGCGAAGATGGAATGATAAAAGATGACGGCATAGTATGCAAATTTAATGATAAACATTTTATAGCGACTACTACATCAGGCGGTGCTCCAAAAGTTCTAGCTGATATGGAAGAGTATCTTCAAACTGAATGGCCGCACCTTCAAGTTTTTGTGAACTCAATCACAGAACAATTTAGTACTTTTAATATTAGCGGCCCTAAATCAAGAGAGATAGTAAGCAAAGTGTTTACCGATGTTGACTTTAGTAATGAAAACTTTCCTTTTATGACTTTTAAAGTTTTTGATTACAAGGATACGGAAGTTAGAATTATGAGAGCTAGTTTTACCGGAGAACTTGGTTATGAAATTTATATAACTCCTAATCATGCTTTAGAACTTTGGAAAAAAATATTTCATTACGGAAAAGCATATGACCTTGTTCCTTACGGAACAGAAACCATGCATTTGTTAAGAGCAGAAAAAGGTTATGTTGTAATTGGCCAAGAAACGGATGGAACCGTGACACCTATAGATCTTAATTTTAATTGGATGATTGGTAAAAAGAAAAAAGATTTTATAGGCAAAAGATCCTTAACTAGAAGTGACACTTCAAGAGAGGATCGAAAACAATTAGTTGGAATAATTCCTTTAGATAAGTCTGAATTTATTGAAGAAGGACAACATGTTGTAGAATGCGAAAGATTGCCAAAACCAATTAAAACTCCAGTGGAATATCTTGGTCATGTTTCCTCTAGCTATCATAGTCCTAATTTAAATCATTGTATTGCAATGGCTATGCTCAAAGGAGGCAACAAACTGATGGGTAGAAAATTATTTGTCTCTTCAACCTATGGAAATAAAAATATACCGGTCGAGGTTGTTAGTCCGGTTTTTATTGATCCAGAAAACAAGAGGTTAGTATCATGACACAGTTATTATCATCGAAAGGTGTAAATATTTCTCAAAGAAATTTTCAACAGATCATCATTAGAGGGGACGGGAAAGAACAATTTAATCAATTAATAAATAGCGAAATATCTTCACTTCCGCCTTCTAACAATCTTGAAGTAACAATAAATGATAAATTTATATTTGCGAAAAATTCTTTTGATCAATGGAGTTTGATCTATTTGGTAGAACAGAACTATAAAGAAATTTTAAAGTTTATTTCTAACGTTAATTTAAAAGACGAAATTCTTGCTTCAGATTATTCTTATGGACAAGTTTATTTTGAAATTTCTGGAAAAAATAGAAATGAATTTTTAAATAAATTAACGCATTTTGATTTACGTTTAAAAAAATTTCCAGCCTTTTCAATGGCTCAAACTTTAATAGCTAAAATAGATTGCTCCATCTACAATTTGAAAGACAAGTATATTGTGACTTGCAATAGATCTTTTGAAGATTATTTTAAAGAGCGTCTTCAAGATACAGCTAACATTTAAAATGAAAAAAATTTTAGGGATCGTGGTTCTGGGTCTGTTGTGGTGCAATACTACACAGGCAGAAACTAATTGGATAAAAAAAAAAAGTGATAAATCTTCTAAAGTAACGATAAAAAGAGAAAAAGTTGAGGCATCAAAAACATTAGGAATAAATGGAAAGTATGTAGGTAAAAATTTATTAGATTTTTATAAATTTAAAAATAAAAAAACAAGAGATGATTATAAGCTAGAAGACAGGCTCAAATATCTAGAAGACAGGCTTAAAAATAATTCTAGTGGAAATAAATATAAATATTATGAAATGGAGCTAAGTAGTTGCAGGCCGCCAGGAAGGGGATTCACATCAAGAGTTCAGCAAGAATATTTATCTGATAAAATAAGAGAAGCAGAGATATTAGATGATCTTGATTTTTGCATAGAATTTGTTCAATTATTATCTGATGATGGCAATTTAATAATTCGGTCAATTGTTGGAGGATTTTACACTTATACAAATTGTGTAGGACCTCTAAATGAAATTTATATTAATTTTAAAAAATCATATCGGAATTGGGGTATAAAAAAAACTAATGATCGAGGCACAAGATCCGTATCTAATAATGAATTGGTGTATGCATATAAACAGGATTGGTTTACAAAAAACACTCCGGGGAAATTATGGGAGAAATATATTCGTTTAAACTCTGGTCATGAAATTAATTTTAAATGTTTAATCTTTGAAAGTACAATCAATAAAGAAAAAACAAATCTTATTTTAATAAGAATTAATAAATGGAAAATTTAATACTGGGTTTCTTGACTGGTGGAAGCCTAATATTAGCAATAGGTCCTCAAAATCTTTTTGTCATTGAACAAGGACTAAAAAGAAATTTCGTATTTACCATCACAACAATTTGCGCTGCTTCAGATATATTGTTAATTTTTCTTGGCATATTTATTTATCATATTTTTGATTCTATATCTTTAGAGGTAGAAGTAATTTTAAATATCATATTAATTGTATTTTTGATTAATTACATCAAGGATAAGATTGGTAATTTAAAAAAAGAATATAAAATTAAGAATATAGAACGATCTCAAAATTTTAAAAATATAATCTTAAAAACATTGGGTTTTACCTATCTAAACCCCCATGTTTATTCTGATACTGTTTTTATTTTAGGAAACATATCAAAAAATTTTGCACTACAAGACAAATTTTATTTTGCTTTTGGAGCATCATTTGCCTCCATTATATTTTTTTATTCTTTGGGTTATATGTCCAGTATGTTTGCAAATTTTATTAAAAAGAAAAATACCTGGAAATATATAAACAGTTTTATTATATCTTTTATGTCAGTTTTAGTAATATTTATAATTTATGATACTTACGACCGTTTATTCTCATAAGGTGTTCTACTAAAAATTTTTCTTACGTAAGGTTCAAAGTCTTTTAAACTTAATGATTCATAATTAGGATCAAAAGATTTTTGATCCCATTTTTCACAAAAATTAACAGTATCTTTAAAATATTTATGATCCTTAAATTTGTCTCTTTCATTTTTATTTCCACCAAGATGATGAGCGTAATAATACATCTGAAATACACCGTGATTAGCAACTATCCAATAAGTTTTTTCACTCACGTAAGGTTTTAAAACTGCAGCTGCATATTCTGCATGATTTAATGGAGCTAATTCATCCCCTATATCATGTAGTAAGGCGGCTACGATCATCTCATCGCTTGCACCATCTTTTAATGCTCTAGTGGCAGTTTGCAAAGAGTGCTCTAACCTTGAAACTTGGTAGCCTTCTAAAGTTTTTGTGAGAGTACTCATAAAATTTAATACTCTGTCTGCTGTTCCCTCAATAAATTTTTTTTCATGTTTATCTAGAAGAAGGTAATCTTCTTTTGTTCCTTTTTTCATTTCTTTAAAACTTACTTTGCTCATATATTGAATTTTCTTTTTAAATTTTTCATATTACTTTCAACAGAGTCGTGATCAACATAACAACCTTGTAAATGTCTTTCTCCTACGGACATATTGTATGAAGTTCTGCCATGAAGAGTTCTATAATTATCCATGATCATTATATCACCTGGCTTTAGTTTAAATTCGATCATAAAATTTTTTGAATTACATAATTTTATGAAGAGAGATCTTGCTTTATAGAATTGATTTAATTTGTCTTTTTTTAAAACTGGCACATAGTCTAATCGAGGGCTTAGTCTTACTCTTTTTATCGTGTTGTCTGAGTTTAATTCAATAGTTTCACCCCAGTTCTCTAAAATAGTTTTGCTATCCTGATAAGTAAATCTAATTTTTATTGAACTTAGTAATTGGAAATATTTTGGATATCTTTTTCTTAAATGATTAGCTATTGAAAAACCATCGGATAAGGTAGAATGTCCTCCAACACTATCATTTTTTATGCAATGCAATAACTGTATTCCAGGGATAGGTCTTCTATAGGGATTGTCTGTATGGGCGGACAAAGCATGTGATGTATATGCCAAATCACTAGCTCTTCTTACGGATTTCACATTAAATAAAGTACCAAAGTTGGTTTTTCTTAAAATACCAATAATGTTTGCAAATTTAATTAGATAATTTTTCTTAATAGGGGCATTTTTGATAATAACAAAACCATATTTGTAGAAATTTTTAAACACTTTGTATCCATCTTTAAATTCAAAAAGCTTTTTTTTAAATTTAAAAATTGGTTTTTTAAATAACTTTCCATTCCAAAAAGTTATATCTTGTTTTTTATTTTTTTTGAAAATTTCATTTAAAAGCTCTTTAATAACAAACTCTGTTTTAACCCCATCATTAAACTGAACATTTAAAAATTTCTTTTTAATTAAAGCCTTTTTAATTCTTAAATCTTTTTTAATTTCAGACGGCTCGTAAAGCCTTTGGCCATTATTTTCATCTAAATAATCAACGTTTGTAACTCTTTCTCTTAGCCAAAGAGGGTGGATTTCTGTATTACTTTTTAGAGCGTGAACAAAAATTTTTTTCTTATTTTTTGCGACTCCAATTTTCATGGAATTATACTACCTAAACATATCTTGATTGCAATACACGTTTAGCATTAAAACCATAGAAGATTATTGCAAAAATAATTATAGCTCCACCGATTAAAGTATTTGTACTTGGCACTTCATTGATTCCAAACCATGGCAACCAAACCCAGAAAATTCCACCCAAAACTTCTGTAAGCGAAAGGAGAGTTAAATCTGTAGCAGGCAGATACTTTGATTTCATAGAGAATAAAACAAGTCCTGTACAAACTAAAAATCCATGTAATGCAGAAAGTGAGGAGTTTTTTAGAGAAATAAATATATTACTGTCGTTATATAATAAAAATAAAATAGCAACAGCAGAACAAAAAATTCCCGCAATAGCTACCGTGGTAAATTTTGGAGTATTTTTTCTCCATCTCAGAGAAACTGTAAATCCAGCAAAACCTAGTGACGAAAGCAATCCGTTGATTAAACCAAATAGCGTACCTTCTCCCTTACTATCAAATGACATAAATATTATTCCTGCTGCAGCAACTGTAATAGCTATGAATGTTGTTTTTGAAATTTTTTCTTTTAAAAAAATATATGCTAAAATTGCAGCTACAAATGGTTGAGTTGCTAGCATCATCATTGTAACGGCTGCTGTAGTAGTTGTTATTGAAAGTATAAAAGAGATGTTTGCAATACCAAGACTCACTCCCCCAATTAATCCAGATAAACCTATTCTATTATAATTGCCTATAAACTTTTGGCCTTCAGCTAAAAATAAATAAATATTTAAAACTAAAAAAATCACAGAACCTCTAAAAAAAAGATATTGCCAAGGAATTAAGTGTGCATTGTCTATATGTCTAACAACCAAAGGCCCAAAAGACCAAAAGATCCCAGCAATTAAAACTATAACTATGGCTGAACTATTTTTTATCATTTGTAGTATTAGATAAATCTACTCCTGTGTCTGGGTCAAGCTCGATACCTAGAGGAGTAATATCTTTTGGTAGTGGTGTAAAAGTAGATTCAGGGTTATCTTCATATTTTCTTTTATTCATTCTAAAAATCCCAAAAATAATAATTACAATAAAAAAAATAAGAAGATGAATAAAAAAACCATTAGGTCCAAAAAAACTCATTAAAATTGAACACATGATTGGCCCAGCTATTGCACCCAATCCAAATATAATATTCAAGCCAGCTCCTGCTGCTACAAATTTTTCTTTTGGTATGTAATCATTAACAAGCGCAAGATTAAGCGCAAACAATGGTAGCGTCATTCCAGATAAAAGAACTATAAATATAAATAATTTTGTTTTGTCCATACTTGTATCCGTTGAGAAGTAATTAAATCTGAACATTTCTTCTACAAAAAGATTTTCAAAAGAAATTCCTGATGCCATGATTGAAAGGACAGCAAAAATAGATGATGCAATACAACATCCAACAATAATTATTCTTCTATCATAATTATCTGACAAAGAACCTATTGGCCATTGAAAAAGTGCACCAGCTAGCGTAACTGAAAATAGTAGTATAGAAACCTCTAATACCGACAAGTTCATTGTAACGGCATAAACTGACAACATAGTAAACATTGCCGAAAAAATAAAACCTGAGCAAAAGGTAGAAAAACTTCCAAAAGGAGAAATTTTAAAAAGCTCTTTAATTTTAATGGAGCTAATTTTTTTAAATGTAGGCGGCTTTCGTTTTGTAAGAAGTATTGGAATTAAAGCCATAGAAAACAACAGAGAAATTAATATAAACGGTTCATAGTTTTTAGGACTACTTACGTTTAGCAATAAGTTTCCCAAAGCAAATGCAAAAAAAGTAATAAACATGTATAGTGATAGAACTTTTCCTCTTGTTTTATTTGTGGCTCTATCATTTAACCAGCTTTCTACGATAATAAGTATTCCAATCATACTAAAGCCTGTTAAAAATCTTGCTAAAGTCCAAATAATTGGATCTACAAACACAACATGAACCAATGAGCTAAGAGAAGCCATTGAAGCAAAAGCTGCAAATACTCTGATATGACCCACTTTGCTAACAAGATCAGGAATAATATTAGCACCAATAAAATATCCAATAAAATAACCAGACATCATTGTACCTGTCGCAATAAAATTAAAATTTTCTAAGACAGCTCTAATTCCCAAAAGGTTTCCTTGAAAACCATGTGAAATCATTATTACTGCAAAACCCGTAAATAGAGCCCAAGAATTTTTTATAATTTTATACATGGTGGAAAGCCATTATGCTTTCTCACAGGCAAAAGCAATAGTATTTTTACATGTTACCGTATTTAGGTCCGCCACCACCTTCGGGTGCAACCCAAGTGATATTTTGAGAGGGTTCTTTAATATCACAGGTCTTACAGTGGATACAATTTTGAGAGTTTATAACAAATTTTTCTTTTTGAATTTCATACACACCTACAGGACAGTATCTTTGAGCTGGCTCATCGTACTCTTTTAAAGTGTAATTAATCGGCAGGTTAGGGTCTTTTAACCTTAAATGGACAGGTTGATTTTCTGTGTGATTAGTTCCTGTTAAATAAACAGAGCTAGTTTTGTCGAATGTAAGTTTACCGTCTGGTTTAGGATATTCAATTTTAGGCATCTGACCAGCTGGTTTTAAAGTCTCATGATCTGCATGTTTATGTTTTAATGTAAAAGGTAGCCTTCCTCTGAACAAAATTTGATCAATACCTGTAAAAATTATTCCTCGTATTAAACCCCAACTAAAACTAGGCTTAACATTTCTTGCTGTATATAACTCTTTATAAGCCCAGCTTTCCTCAAATTTTTTTTCATAAATGGATAAATCTGTTTTATTTTTTATATTCTCTACGATCGCTTCTGCAGCAACTAATCCACTTTTCATTGCAGTATGAGAGCCTTTTATTTTTGGCATATTTAAAGTTCCAGCATCACAACCAATTAGCAAAGCTCCCGGCATATACATCTTAGGTAAACTCTGTATTCCACCCTCGATTAAAGCTCTAGCACCAAAAGCGATACGTTTACCACCCTCTAACATTTTTCTTATAGCCTTATGAGTTTTAAATCTTTGAAATTCATCAAAGGGAGATAAGTAAGGATTTTGATAGTCAAGACCAATAACGTACCCAAAATAAATTTGTCTATTTTCTGCATGATAAATAAAGCTTCCACCATAAGTTTTGTTATCCAAGGGCCATCCTGCAGTATGCATAACCAAACCTTCTTGATGTTGTTCTTCACTTACTTCCCAAATTTCTTTGAAGCCGATACCATATTGTTGAGGATTTTTTCCTTCATCTAGATTGAATTTTTTAATTAATTGTTTACCTAAATGACCTCTGCATCCTTCAGAAAACACAGTTACCTTTGCATGTAACTCCATTCCTTCTTGGTAAGTATCTTTTTTATTTCCTTCTTTATCTAATCCCATGTCTAAAGTAGCTACACCTTTTACTGATCCATCATCATTATAAAGAACTTCACTTGCAGGAAACCCTGGGAATATTTCAACTCCTAATTTTTCCGCCTGTTCAGCTAACCAACGACAAAGATTGGCAAGGCTAATGATATAATTCTTATGGTTTTTTTGCACTGAGGGTAAAAGCCAAGTAGGCCAACTTAAAGAAGAATTTTTTCCTAAAAATAAAAATTTTTCTTTTGAAACTTTTGTTTTTACTGGAGCATTTTCATTTTTCCAATTAGGCAATAATTCATCGAGTGCTTTTGTTTCGAACACGTTCCCACTTAAAATGTGAGCTCCAACTTCAGCACCTTTTTCAAGAATACATACATTTAAATTAGGATCGAGTTGTTTTAGTTTAATCGCAGTAGATAATCCGGCAGGGCCTGCACCAACAATAACTACATCATATTCCATTGCTTCTCTAGACATATCAAAGCTTATATCATAAAATTTTATCTATGAATAAAATTCTGATCTTATTACCAATGCTTTTATTAATGGGATGCGCTGATTATCTCGCAGAAAGAGATAGACAAAGATTAGAGCGTGAAAGAATGTCACAAGAGCTTCAAATGAAAAACGATAAAAAAACTTGTGAATATTATGGTTTTAAAAAAAGTACAGCGCAATTCTCTAATTGTTTAATGCAAATAGATATCGCTAGAAAAGAAAATATAAGAACAAGAAAAATGTTAGAATGTGAAGCGGTTAGAAGAGATAATACCAATAGTGGTGTAACTGGTTTTTGGGGTGGAGTACTAATGGGAGCTAGAGAAAATCTAGCTTGTGATTAATGACCAAAATATTGTAAGATTTTTTAATATGAAAAAACTTTTAGCGATTATAGTTCTGGGTTTGTTTTTAATAACCCCATCCCAGTCGGATGATATAAGAGACTTTGAAATAGAAGGGATTAGTGTTGGGGACAGTTTATTGGATTATTTTAGCAAGAAAGAAATTGATGAATACAAATCAATGCCTTCTTGGCCAAATAAAAAATATACAAGGTTTGTTTCTTTCGAAAATTTAAATATTTATGATGGTATTTTATTTTATTTTAAAGACGATGGTAATTATTTAGTTTCGTCTATTAGTGCAATTCTAAAATTTCCAAATAATATTAACAGCTGTTATAAAAAAAAAATGGAAGTAACTAAAGATTTTAAAGATATTTTTACCGACTATAAAACAAATTCATATAAAAGTGATCATCAACAAGACAAGACTGGTAAAAGCAAAAATGATATAATTGATTTTAATTTTTCAAATGGCGCTTCATCAAGAGTAATTTGTACTGACTGGTCAAAAGAAAAAGGTATAGATGACGAATTAAGAGTTATACTATCATCAAAAGAGTATACTTATTTTATTACTAATGAAGCCTACAAATAATCACGTACAGGAATCATAAGCCTGGGTTTGAGGTCTTAAATTAAACCTATGAGAAGATAATTTCAACTATCTCGAAATCTTGACACACATACGACACAGTGAGAAAATGTTTGTTATGAGGATATTTTTAACAGTAATAGTTTTAATCTTTAGTCTTCAATCATTATCCCAAGCGGATGATATTAAAGACTTTCAGATAGAGGGGATTAGCATTGGGGATAGTTTGTTGGATCATTTTAGCAGAACTGAAATTGATAATAAGAGTAAATCTTTATATCCTAACAAAGAAATGAAACTTAAAACATTTAGATCTGCTAAATTTAAAATATTTGATAAAATACAATTTCACTGGTTATCTGCAGATAGAAAATATATAATTCAATCAATCTCAGCTGATTTACTTTATAAAAATGATATTAAGGGTTGTCTTAAGCAACGAAAAATAATTAATAAGGAAATTAAAACTTTGTTTGATAATCCTAAAGAAGAGGATTGGGGTAAAAGAGTTTTGGATAACGTTGATCCATCATTACAAACTTTTGCCTATCAAAATATATACCGGTTAGAAGGTGGTAATATAATAATTTCGTGCAGAGATTATGGAAAAATTAAAGAAAAAGATCGATTTGTAGATAAACTATCTATTATGATTGACTCAAAAATTTTTGAAGATTGGATTAATAACAAAGCGTGGGATTAGAGCGCGGGACTCATAATCTTGTGCCTAGTGATCTGATTATCTGAGTTACCAATATTAATTTCAACTATCACTAATTCTTGACACTCTTAGGTCGCAGTGAGAAAGTGTCAGTTATGAGGGTACTTATAGCAGTTTTAGTTTTAATCTTTAGTCTTCAATCTTGGACCAAAGCAGATGATATCAGCGATTTTGAGATTGAAGGTATAAGTATTGGAGATAGTTTGTTGGATCATATGTCGTTAAACGAAATAAAAGAAAAAGAAAAAAATCATACAAAAATGGGCAAAAAATTTATTATGATTTTTTACTATCAAGGATCTACCTCCAAACTCTATAATGATGTTCAGGTTGTTTATGACCCAAATGATAATAACTATATAATACATCAAGTATCTGGATTCTTAGATTATAAAAATAACATTCAAGACTGTTTAAAGAAAAAAAATGAAATTAAAAAAGAAATAAGTGGAGTTTTTAATAATCTAGATACAAAAGATAAGAAAAATCTTTCTCATCCATATGATAAATCTGGAGAAACAAAATACTGGTCAACAGATTTTTACTTAGACTCAGGCGCCATGATTAATGTTGGTTGTATGGATTGGAGCAGTAAATTTGAAGAAGAAAATAATTGGCTAGATAGCTTAGACGTTAATATTAGCTCTTCTGATTATGTAAAATACTTAGGTGTCCTATATAATTAACCACGGCACTCATAAGCCTGGGTTTGATGTGTTAAATTAAACCTATCAGCAAACAATTTCAACCACTCCAAATCATTGACACTTATAGATCACAGTGAGAAAGTGTTTGTTATGAAGGTATTTCTAACGGTTCTAGTTTTAATCTTTAGTCTTCAATCCTGGACTAAGGCGGATGACATTAGAGACTTTCAAATTGCAGGATTAAGTGTACAAGATAGTCTTTTAGACTTTATAAATAAAGAAAAAATTATAGCTAGAAAAAATTCTTACAAAGATAAAGGGTACATGTTTCGTCTTAAAGATTTTTATTCTTTAACATTTTATAACAAAAATACCTTTCCAAAAGTTGAAAAATTTAAACATTTTCCAGGTTTAGAAAATTATGATGATATTCAATTTGTTCTAAAAGATGCTGACAATAATTTCAAACTTCATTTAGTCTCAGGAGGTAAATACTTTTATTCCATGGAAAAATGCTTCAAAAAATATGAAGAAATAGAATCTGAATTAAACAGTTTGTTTAAAAATGTACCACCAAGACGTTCAAATTACAGGCATGCTAGTGGTAAAGCACAGGTTAAATCTACTGAATATATTTTTAAAGATGGCTTTGTAAGACTTGCTTGTCAAGATTGGGATGAGAATAGCAATATACAGGATGCATTAATAGTTATGATTCAAACAATGAAACTAAGTCGTTTTTTTGAAAAAAATTATAAATAAAAATATCTCTTATATTTAATTACTTTAATTTATTAATAGATATGCTTAGATATAAAAAATTTGTTAAGATGTTATGATGAAAAAAATTTTAACAATTTCTATTTTATACATATCTCTAATAATTTCCTTGCAAGCAGATGATATTAGTGACTTTCAGATCGAAGGAATGAGCATTGGGGATAGTTTGTTAGATTATTTTAGTGAAGAAGAAATAAAAAATTTTTATAGAGATGATTTTCCAGGTAGTAAAAAATTCTATCAACTTACTATTCGATCTTCAAAATTAAAGATTTTTGATGCACTTACTAATGGTTTTAAATCCAGTGATAAAAATTATATAATTTATAGCTTAGGTGGTGCTTTACAATTTCCAAATGATATTGATGGTTGTCTCAAGAAAAAAGACGAAATATTTTATGAAATAAAAGAATTATTTTCCGAAGTATCAAAAAATAAATCATATACTAGAAAACAAGACGAAGATACAACCGGCGAATCTAAATTTCATTCCACCGACTTTACTTTTTATTCAGGAGAAAGTGTACGTATCATGTGTATTGATTTTAGTAATAAGTTTGAGCAAGATGGTTATATTGATAATTTGAGAGTATTTATAAACTCAACAGAATACAGGAAGTGGATAAATGAAGAAGCCTACAAATAATAATGCATAGGACTCATAAGCCCGCGGTCAGTGGTCTGACTTCAAAGTATAGTTAACTAATTTTAACTTTCACTAAATCTTGACACACATACGAAGCAGTGAGAAAGTGTTTCTTATGAGGGTTTTTATAGCAGTTCTAGTTTTAATCTTTAGTCTCCAATCTTTAACTAAGGCTGATGATATCAATGACTTTGAGATAGAAGGTATAAGCCTTGGAGATAGTTTATTGGATTATTTCACTGAAAAAGAGATAAAAAATCCTGGAGCTAAAAATATATATTTTTATCCTCAGAGTCGTAAATTTTATGAAATTGTTTTAAATTTAAATAGTACAATTTATGATGAAATTCAATTTTCACTAAAAGATAAAGATAATTCATATAAAATTTATAACATAAATGGCACAATTTTTTTTAAACAAAACATTAGTAAATGCCATGATAAAAAAAAAGAGATTGAGTCAGATTTATCCAAAATATTTAATATGAACGAAGTAAATGTATATCCTGAAACAGGCAAGCATACTGTCGATAAAACAGGAAGAAGCACCTATGAAGCTGTATGGTATGTTTTTAAATCTGGAGATCATGTGGGAGTTATTTGTACTGACTATCATATAGATATGAATAATCAGGACAGTTTAAAATTATTAATATCTTCGAAGGAATATAACAATTTTTTAAGGACAAAAGCCTACGAATAAACCCATGAAACTATCTTTAACCACGCACGACCCCTCATAATCCCGCGGTCGTAATCTATTAACTGTTTTTCACTTACCTTATTACAACTTAATAGAAATCTTGACACAAATAAATCATAGTGAAAAAATGTTTAGTATGAAGAGATTATTATTAATTCTTATCTTGACGTTTAACTTTCAGTCGCTCACTAAGGCTGATGATATTGAAGACTTTCAGATCGAAGGGATGAGTATTGGGGATAGTGTACTAGATTATTTTACTATTACTGAGTTAAACAATTCACTGGATATATATGATTATTTAGACAAATATAGATATTATTTTTTTCCTTATTCTAAAGCTAAAGAATATGAATATCTTCAGATAACTGTAAAACAAAAAGATAAGAAATATATAATTTATGATCTTCAGGGACATATTTTCTATTCAAATAATATCAAGAAATGTAATAAAAAAATAAATGAAATAAAAAAAGATATAGACGAAATTTTAAATACGGAAGGAAAAGAATATTCAGGAGCTCATTGGATAGATAAAACTGGTGAAAGCAAATATAAGAGAATTAACTATATCCTTCAAGGTGGGATAGTAGATTTAGTTTGTTTTGATATGAGTAAAAAATTGGAAGACAAAGGCAAAGAAGATAGGCTAACAGTAACTTTTACAAGCAAGGAATTTGCTGAATGGCTTGATAAAAATTATTCGAAAATAAAAATGAATTAAAATTAAATAATTATTTATTTAGAAACTAAATATTTGAATTGTAAATAACAAGTAAATAACTCCAAGCCACGTTCTTAATTTTTTATTTATTATAAAAACTTTTCTTTGATTCTTGACTATAAATTTACTAACTCCAATACTCATAAATGTTGGAATGCAGCACCAAATATAGGATAATAAAATATATTTATCTAAAGCTGTAAGATAATTTAATTTTGGTATGTCATCTAAAAAAACAAAATTATAAGCTATTAAAGCCAACAGAGCTACAATAGAGGTGTTTAACCTTGCGTCAAGTTTTTCTATGGGAATCCATAATACATACCAAGCTATACTTAGAATTAAAAAAATAGGTATTATAATTTTATAAATATAATGAGCTGAATTTCTTTCAATGTTTAATATTAAGTCGATTGAATTTTCATTATAAGAATGAGTTTTATCTAAATATTTGTTATAAAAATTTTCAACTATAATTTCATCACTTTCTATGTTTATGTTTTTTACTGTCCATTCTTTTAAATAATTCTCTGATATATTAATTAAATAATTTTCTAATCCTAAAAAAGCTCCTTCAGCTGGTGTTATGAAATGAACGGCTGCTTTTCCAGTTTTTGGCCAGGCTTCATTAATATTTGCAGTACTTCTAGCTCCAGAGGCAATTTTAATTTTTAGTATTTGTTTATCAAAAGGAAAATTTTTAAAGTCGAATGTTTGTCTGAACTGACCTATTCCAGACTCCTGACGCACAGTTCTTACTTCTCCTTTATCGTAAGTAAAATCAATTTGAGACCTATTAGCGACATCTGGAGTATTAACGCCTTTTCTAATGTCAACATCATATTTATATTCTTTTATTTCAACTGTTTGAATAGGATAAGGTGCATTCTCATTCATAGCTTGGTAAAAATCATCTTTAAGTAGACCTTTAGCAAATTTATTTAATTCTGGTCTTTTATTTGTAAAATCAGCACGAAATGAAATTTCAAGCAAACCTCTATTAGTGTCTATGTTATTTATGTAATCTAAATTAAAACTAGAAAGCTTTATATCATTGTAATCATAGATGTAAGGTTTAAGATTAATTACTTTATTATTATTTAAAGTAATTTTAGCTTTCTCATTTTTTTTATTTAATTCTTTAATTATTTTATCAGAAACCTTAGATAAATCTAAATCATTATATTTCTGCACTGAAATACCTTGAGGAAAATTTTTCTTATCGAACAAAGAAAACCTTATCACCGGATAGTTATTTTTATCTCTTTTGATAATTATTTGTTTTTTATTCTTATCCCAAGAAAAATCATAGAACAAACCTATATCTTTCCTCGTTTCTTGAAATGGGTAGGAGTTAATTACATTACTTTGTAAGACTCGATTATTGAACGCTAACTCCACATTTGCCTCTGCTTCAAGAATACCTAATAAAACAGTGCTTAAAAAAAGAAAAATAGTAAATTTATATTTAGTTAAATTCATAAACAATAAGTTGAGTTTAATTTATTATAATCATAATATTTGAAATGGCAAAAATAAGAAAAAGTGCCTCTATAGAAAGCGGTTTAATGGAGGTTTTGAAAATTTTATCTGATGAAGAAATCAACAAAGCAATCGGCAAAACTTCATCATATTTGAGAAAATGTAGTAACCCTGATTTAGCTCAACAAATTGATCACAACGACTCATTTAAACTTGATCAAGCCTGTATTCAAAAAGGCAAAGCTCCACCTTTACTTACTGCTTACGACTATATGATTGCACATTTGTTAGAGAAAGCTGATAATTTTGAAAAAAAGGATATTAATGAAATGTTAGTTAAATCTACGATATTGCATGGAAAACTTACGGAACTAGTTAAAGAGGCCAAGGACCCTAAAGGTGAGAAGGGTGAAGAGATATCAGCTTTAGAAAAAAAAGATATATTTGAAGCTATTACAGATTTAGAAAACAAAATTCTTAAAATTAAGCTTACTATAGATAGTAAAAATAAGTAGCAGTAATAATTTAAATTAATAAAAGATATTTAAGATATTTTTTCATATTTATCCCATTTACCGTCTTGATCGTTATCATAAGCCATAATATCTGAGGTACCATTATCATCTTCATCTATTTCTGCTCTATCAGCATTACCATCTAGGTCATCATCAAATAAAAAGATTTCAAAGTTTTTATTTTCATTTTCATCAAATGCTACTGCTTCAACTATACCATCCTCGTTTTGATCAATAATTGCGGCATCTATCTTTCCATTTTTGTTTTCATCTATAAACCAAACATCTGTAATACCATTTTTGTTCATATCTCTTTTTTCGGCATCAGGGTATTTTTTATCTATGCTATTTTTTTTGGCTTTTTTATTTTTTTTGGTGATCCAAGTAGGTTCTTTTTTTTTCTTTTGAATATAGTTATTTTTTTTTATTTTTTTTTCCGGTTTTTTTAGAAACTCAACCATATCGTTCACTGATATAGCAAAATTTAAATTTTCACCTTCTTTAGTAAATGTATTTACTCCAACTAATTTTTTATTTTTATTGAATAAAGGCCCACCAGAGTTACCTGGATTTATAGGGGTTTGTGTTTGTATTACATCAGCAAAATGATTGGAATTTTTATATCTCCATTTATAATTCGGCCTCAACTGACTTACCATGCCGCTGCTAAAGCTCCAAATTAAATCATCAGGATGCCCAATAGCAAAAACTGTTTCGCCAATACTGACATCGTTAAAATTTCCTAATGAAACTGGCTTAACGTCATTTGGCAACCCTACAACCTCCAATAAAGCTAAATCTTTTTCTCTATCTATTTTAACAATTCTTGCTTTGTAGGAGTCTAAATTATCTAACATGTATTGTTCACCGACTAAATCTTCAGGTTTAAGCCATACCCTTACATTTTTAGAGCCTTCAACAACGTGCCAATTAGTTATTATTTTTTTTCCTTTATGATTTATTACAAAACCTGAACCGGAAGTATTTTTTTTTGTGTTTCCTATGAAAACAACACTTTTAGCATAATCTTTATAAATATCTTCTGATGTTCCTTTAAATTTAGTTCGAGGAGGTCTGTTTTTATTTTTACTAATTAATTTTGGACTAATAATTTCTAAGTATTTTTTATTAACCTCTATATTAGTTTTTACTTCTTTAATTTGTTTTTTGTTAGTTAATGGTGTTTGGTATATAGCCAAATCCTCTTTTCCAACCATCTTAGAGCTTAAGAGAAGACTATTAAAATTTTCTGAATAAGCCGTAGTAACGTAAGAAATTGTAATAAATAAAATTAAAAATCTTTTAATCATTCAAGATTTTTTTTAGGGATGAATATAAAATCACCTCCAAGATGCTTCCAGGCATCGGGATGGTAGTAATAAGGTTTTTGATTATAATTTCCAGCAAATGCATTTTCTAAATTAAATGCTATTGTTCTCATATTTAAAGGATTGGCCTCTCTTTCATAAATATTTAGCATATTTAAAAATGATAGAGCAAATATTGAATTATTTGAGTTTGGAGCAGTATCACTTACTTGACCTAGACTTCCAGAAGACAAAACACTTCTTGATCGCAAGTCTAAATAATCTTTAAATTTTTTATTTACAATGCTACGATCTTTATTATTTTTCAAATCAAGTATATTAACCCCTTTAAATTTTCCACCTACATAACATGAGTCAACCATCAGCGCTAAATGATGGGCCTTAATCTCAGTAAGAAATATATTTAACTCATTTATATTAATCCAGTCACCATTACCCCACTCTAAACTACCATCTTTTGGTATCCAATAAGCTTGTTTTGCTTTAACCATTCCGTGACCAGAGTAATAAATTAAAACAAAATCATTAGTTGTTGTAAGTTTTGATAGGTCTTGGAAAGCTTGAAAGATTTCTTTTTTTGTTCCATCCTTGACCATTATAATTTTTTCAAATTTATAACTTTTATCTAAAACTGATTTAATAGCAGTTATATCGTTAACTGGAGAAACAAGATCATCCCAGCCATTGTCATTATAATTTGAATTTCCTATTAGTAATGCATAATATTTACCTTTTGGATTTAAAGTAATTTTTTTCTTAGATACAGATGGTAAACTTCTAACAAATGATTGTGATACTTCTTTATCTTTTTTATTAAGTTTAGCTAATTGAGTCTTTGATATTTTTAAATTTTCGGCAAAATTAAAGTTAATTTTTATTTTTTGCTCAGTTTCCGCACTTCCACTCCCACTTTTTTGGCTATACTGACCTGTAAACTTTGTTTTATCGCTACATTCTCCAGAGACAAACCCAATTATATTATTTGCAATTATTCCTCTTTCTGTCGCAATATTACAAATTGCTTTGTTATGTTGAATGTAACCTTTACCTTTACTTATTTTATATATTGAACCACCTTGAAAATTAATTTTTTCAGATTCTTTATCATCATTAATATAACCATAAAAGATTCTTCCGTCACCAGCATAAGCCGTGAAATAAATCTGAGACTTTGGAAGAGAAGTGATTTCTAAAAATTTATCTTTTTTTGTTTTTTTAGTTATATAAGATTTAACTGCTTTAGATATATTTTTTTCTTTTTTTTTATAATCTTCTTTATTTTTTTTAATTTGTTTTTTTTTAAGTTTAATCCATTCAGATTTTTCTTTTTTTTCTTTTTTTATTGTTTCTTTAGATTTATCACTTTTTTTAGTAATCCAATTAGCTTCTGCAGATGAAATTAGAAAAATACCTGCAAAAAATAGTATGCTAATTTTTTTAGCTATTTTAAACATTCTAATATTTTAAATAATATTAATTAAATTTCTATTCTTTTTTTACCTTCTTTTTGGCAATCTACCTCCACTTTTAATACAATCTTTGATTGTTGTGAACTTTTTGAAATATTTTGTTTGATCATAATATTGTGAACCAGCTTTGTGACAAATACCTGTTTTTGACTTTTTTACAGGAGGGTCGAGTTGATCACATGAAATAATAAAGATTATTGATAAAAAAAATATAACTAGCTTTTTCATCTTAAATTAAGGTTTATTACAGCTTGAATCTCGCAAACCATAGGTAGCGATCTCTTGAGAGCAAATATAAATAGTTTTATACTTTTTGAGAGTGAAAATTTTTACTGCAACTCTTTCAAATTTAACAATCTCAGTTTTAACAATTTTAAAATTTTGCTTTAATAAATCATTCATTTCTGAAGCATATAATGGAGTAGACCACACGCTAAAAGTTAATAATAAAACAAATATTTTTTTCATAACTTAAATATAGAGAATTTTAAAAAAATTTCTTGTCCAAATAACTTCTGCATTTTGGACTAAAAAATTTTTGTCCAATTTTTAATCTAAACCTGGACAAGAATTTTTTTAAATAACAACTATATCTAAATCATGAAAACAAAAACAAAGGAGACAAAAATGAGAAAAGTAAAAGTACAAGAAGATACAAATAGTACTTCAGTATTGCAAATACTAGGGTTTTTATTAGTTGCTTTTGCAATTGCAGATTTTGCACTGTCATGGGCTGGAGTAAATCTAACAAGCTTTATGGGCGCAGCATCAAGATTTTCCCCAATGATCTTTGGATTTCTTGGCGCAACATTAATGAGTGTTGGAAAGGATGGTGACTAAATATTTTATTCTCCCCTTTGAAATAAAAAGGGGAGATAAATTGAAAATGAAATCATTTATACACTCAACTATTAGACTTGTAATTTCTTTAGGTAAATTTGGAATCTTGTTTTATACAATTTCTTCAGCAAGTATTGCATTAAATTCATCAGATAATTTCAGATATCTTAAAAACGGCTCACCAATATTAAAATTAAGTGGTATTTATATCCAAGGTGAAATTAACTCTAATATTAAAAGAAAACAGAGGCAAGTTTTACTTGAAGTATAGGAAGCAATATGAAAGAATTTTTCAAAAAAATTTTAAAATCTATAAAGTTATTTTTTAAAGGAAATAATATGAGCTATGATTTTACAAACGTTAAAGTTAAACAATTAGAAGAAAAAATTAATCTTAAAGAAACTGCAATTAATGATGGGAAAAATAATTTACCAAGATCCTCATCTGAAACTTTTTCAAATTGTGAAAATGAAGCGATAGTTTCCGCAGATGAGTTCAGAAACAGTCAAATTTCAAAAGCTGTAGAGTATTTAAATTCTATCAAAGGCAAGATTATTGATAGTACTGCAAAATTAGGACAAAAACATTTCTATATTGATGAGTTTAAAAATAGAATCGAACAAACATTAACAGCTGCTGAGAGCAAATTATCAAATTTAAAGAGCGCTTATACCACACAAAACAATGAAGTTCGTAATTTTAAATTGGAAAATAAATTAAATAGAGAGCCTAAATCACCATCTACGTTTAATATAATAATAGCTATGTCTATAATTGCTATATTATTTTACATAGAACTTAAAGTGAATGGAAATTTACTTGCACCAGCTATGGCTAGTGGCCAAAAAGAAGGAATGGCTATAGCAGCTGCAGTAGCAGGATTAAATGTATTTGTTTCGTTCGCCGTAGGCTTTTATGCGCTAAAAAACTTTCATCATGTTCAATCAATTAGAAAAAATATTTCTAAATTTGGTTTAAGTATTTATTTATTATTTATCTTTTATTTAAATTGGTCTTTAGGAGCTTATAGAGCAATACACGAAACAACTGGTGAAAATCTTATTGATGCCATTATGGGAAATAGTAACTCCCCAAGCGAAGCAATTGTTGGAAGTCCAGCATTGCCCTGGACTGTTGACTTAACATTTACTTCTTTAATACTAGTTTTTGTTGGAATTGGATTTGCTCTTGCATCCCTTATTGATGGTTATCTTTTTAACGATCCTTATCCTGGATATGGATCTGTTGGTAAAGATAGAAATGATAATCAAAAAGAAATTAATAGAATGAGAGAACATTTATCTTCTGAAGTTACTACTTTATTTAAAAATGAAATTCGAAAAACTGGAGAAAATAGAGATGCTATAATTAATAATACTTTAAGAAAAAATTGGGTTTCAAGCATAACATCTTTAGAAAATACTTTTGAGGGTTACAGAAGATTTTCAGAACAATTAAGTTTTGCCTTAGATCATACAATAGGTGAGTATAGAACGATCAATAGTATGTATAGAACAGAATCAGAACCTAAATACTGGAAAGATGAAAACGGAAAAGTTAAAACAAAATACTATGAATTAAGAGAAGAAAAAAGAGATCCTAACGCAGTATTTAAAGATTTTGCAGTTCTCTATCTTAATAAAGATCAAATAGAGAAAAATATCGAACACTATCAAAACACAATTCAAAATGAATCAAATGATTTCATTAATAAACTCAATTTATATAACGATGAAATTAATAAAAGAATTGAAGCTATACGGACTAAATATGATATTTCGACAATTTAATTTATTAATAGCTTTTTTAGTATCATTTTTTTTAGTCTCAAATTTAGCTTACGCTAAAAAGTTTCCAGCAGGATACCCTGAATGTTGGCAAGACACTAAAAATCCAATTATATTAGATCCTAAAAATTCAAATCAATTTTGCCCTTTAAATTCTAAAGTAGGCCATAAGTTTTTTTTAGTAGATTTTACGTCTCCTTTACAACAGCCTCAAATTGACTGGATAGCAGGTAGAATATTTGGAAATGCTTTAACTAAAGAAACGCCTCCTTATTACAAGATTTCTTATATGAAAATTGATAATACGGCTCCACAATCACAAGTAATTAGTTATTCTAAATGCAGGTTTAAAACAGGGAATAAATCTAAATTTAAAGGTGAAAAAACTAATACTGGTTGTGAAGGAGAAAAACAAATAGCAAAAGTTTATAAAGCTTGGTCAGAATTAACTTCTAAGTTTGAAGGAGAGTTTTTACATCTTAATCACAAAGAAGGTAAAAGAAGTTTAATATTTGAATATTTGTTTCATGTTTTAAGAGAAGCAAAAACTGATTTTACTTCTGAATATCCTGAAAGAGAACTAGTGATTGTTTCTGATTTAATGCAACATTCTAAGAGATTCTCGTTTTATAATCATTGTAAAACTAATCTACAAATTATTAAACCTAATAAGTGTAAATCTTTTGCAAGTCTGATTAAAAATAAGAAAATTAAAAATTATATAGATGATAGAAAACCAAAAAGAGAAACACTTAGCAACCTCAAAGTAACAATTTTATATATAAATCATGATTATGAAACTAGAGATGGTTTATCTAGTTCTCTCGTTACGTTGTGGGAAGATTTATTTAAATATATTGGTATTAAAAACTACGAAATTGTTAAACAACTTGATATACAATAATGTTTACAGATCCTTCATTAATTTATCTATCAACTATCATTCCTCCAATTTTATTAGGTCTTGCAATATGGAAGTCAGATAAGTTTCCTGAACCAGGAAAGTTTCTTGTAGCATCTTTTTTGTTGGGTGTTTCTATTAGTTTTCCTTTGCATTTATTCATTATGATAGCAGAAGATCATATTGCTCCTTTATTAGGACTTGATCTTAATGCAATAACTGCTTGGAACGAAGGTGCTTGGAAAGATGATAATGCAGTTTATCCAGTAGCTGAAAGAACTTTTATGAGTTTTTTTAGAGCAGCATTTTTAGAAGAGGGAATAAAATTCGCTATACTTTTATTTTTCTGTGTAAGATTATCCGCTTTGAACGAACCAATGGATGCGATAGTTTATGGTGCAGCTATTGGACTAGGTTATGCTGCTATGGAAAATCTTGGATATTTAAATTCTGGTGATTTAGAAACTGCATGGACATTTTCTATTGTTAAAGTTAGATATTTACCTTTAGTTATGCATCTGGGTTTTGGTGTATTAATGGGATGGTTGCTAAGCTTAAATCTTTTTGAGGAAAGAAGTCAATTTAAAAGAAGAATAATGCTTATATTGGCTTTAGCAGTGCCTGTAACCCTGCACGGCTCATATAATTATTTACGTGCATATGAAGTATTTCCTATTTTAACTTTAATTTTAACTATAGGAATAATTTATTTTTACAGAAGAGAACAATTGAGGAAAATTACTGAGGACATAGATAAGGCAAAAATTGCAAACTTAGATGTTTTTTATTCTTATTTAGTTTCAGTTATATTAGTTGCGTTAGTAATTTTGTCAGCAATAGTTACTTAAAAGAAAGGAGAAAATATGGAATGGATAATTATAATCATAGTAGCAGGAGCTTTTTACTATGGGATTTATAGATTAGCTTTATCAAAAAATAGAAATCCATGGAATTGGATTTTACCTGCTCTTTTGATCTCACCGCTAATTATAATTATTATATTAGCTTTATGTAGTTCTTTGCCTAAAAAAAAATCAACTACAAAAAGAAAAAAAAATAAAAGCAGAAGGTAAATTGAATAAAATTTTTATAATCATAATTTTTTTTAGCTTATGCTTCATAAGCCCATCCCAAGCGGATGATATTAGAGATTTCCAAATAGAGGGGATTAGCATAGGGGATAGCGCATTAGATTACATCGATAAGGATAAATTAATATCAAAAAAAAAAGATTGGTTTAAAAGTAATAAATATTCAATATCAGCGGATTTTGAGGATTTTGAATTAGATTTTCTAAAAACTTACGATGGTTTACAATTTGTTTATTTAACAAATGATAATGAATTTAAACTTCATGGCATTGAGGCATTAAAGTTTTTTAAAGATAATGTAAAAGAATGTTATTCGGAACTTGATAGTATAGCTTTTGAAATTAGCAAATTATTTGAAACTGCAAAACTTTCAAAAAGCAATTCTTATAGACACACAGGTGATAAATTAGGAAAAACTATGATCATGACACGATCATTACAAATGTTAAACGGAGACAAAATTGCAATTAGTTGTTATGATTGGTCAAAAGAGATTGGATATTGGGATCAACTAAGAATATCATTAAGAAAAATTGAATACATTAATTTTTTAATTAATGATGCTTACTAAATATTATTTTTGGATAGTATTCAGTTTGTTTAACTCAGCCAAGAATTCTGGAAGAGCTTTAAATAAATCTGCTTCTAAACCATAATCTGCAACGCTAAAGATTGGAGCTTCACCATCTTTATTAATTGCGACAATTATTTTACTCTCTTTCATTCCTGCTAAATGTTGAATTGCTCCAGAGATTCCAACGGCGATGTATAAATCAGGAACTACAACTTTTCCTGTTTGACCAACTTGGTGATCGTTACTTATGTAACCAGCATCAACCGCTGCTCTTGATGCACCAACTGCTGCATTAAGTTTATCAGCTATATCATTTATAAGTTTAAAATTTTCTCCACTCTCTAATCCTCTACCACCTGACACAACTATCCTTGCAGTTCCAAGCTCTGGTCTCTCTGATTTAGTTTCTTCCCTTTTAATAAATTTGGAAGTACTAGGAATATCTACCGCTTCAACTTTTTCAATTGAAGCTGAACCACCAGACTTTTCTGCTGCATCGAAAGAAGTCGGTCTTATTGTTACGCATCTTTTTTTGTCGTTACTTTTTACCGTAGCAAAAGCATTACCTGCATAAATAGGTCTTACAAAAGTATCTGGTCCATTTACTTTAATTATATCGCTTACTTGAGACACATCTAAAGCAGCTGCTACTCTTGGCATAAAATTTTTTCCAAAAGTATTAGCTGAAGCTACAATGTGATCATATTTTTCTGAAACTTTAATCACCAAAGGAGCAAGATTTTCTGGCAGATAATTTTGGTAGTTAGGAGAGTCACACACTAAAACCTTTTTAACCAAAGGAATATTTGTAGTTTCTTTTGAAACATTTTCGCAACTTGTTCCAGCTATTAAGACGTGCACGTCAGAGTCTATTTTAGATGCTGCAGTGATTGCATTGAATGTAAACGGTTTTAATTTTGAATTATCATGCTCTGCTATTAACAATACTGACATTATAATACTTTCGCTTCATTTTTAAGTTTACTTACTAATTCTGCTACATTTGCAACTTTTATACCTGCTTTTCTTTTTGGTGGCTCTTCTACTTTTAACTGTTCAATTCTATTTTTTAGATCAACACCCATATCTTTAGCATTTAATAGTTCCATAGGTTTTTTCTTTGCTTTCATAATGTTTGGAAGTGACGCAAACCTTGGCTCATTCAATCTTAAATCACAAGTCACTATTGCTGGTAAATTGATCTCAAGAGTTTCTAAACCTTCATCAATTTCTCTTACTACCTCTAATGATTTTTCTTTAATATTTAATTTTGAAGAAAAAGTCGCTTGAGGCCAATTAAGCATCGCTGCTAGCATTTGACCAGTTTGATTACAGTCATCATCAATGGCCTGTTTACCTAAAAAAACCATATCTGGTTTTTCTTTCTCTACTATTTTTTTTAAAATTTTTGCAATGCCTAGAGGCTCAATGTAACTATCTGCCTTAACGTGAATTCCTTTATCTGCACCTACTGCTAAAGCTTTTCTAATACTCTCTTGAGCTTTATCTTCTCCAATTGAAATGGCAACTATCTCTTTAACCTTACCAGACTCTTTTAGTTTAACCGACTCTTCAACTGCATTATCATCTGGGGGATTAGTTGACATTTTAACGTTATCAGTATGAACACCAGAGCCATCGTCTTTAACTCTGATTTGAACGTTATAATCAATGACTCTTTTTACAGCTACTAAAATTTTCATTTAAGCTCTCAGCAATTTATTTTCAGAGTCATACGGAGACTCTTCTACTATTGAAGCTTCGTGCATTTTACCAAGAATATCTATCTTTAATTTTTGTCCAACTTTTGCTAATTCTGGTTTAACCATACCTAAAGCGATTGATTTATTTAATCTAAAACCAAAGTCACCACTTGTCGCTCTACCAACAACAGATCCGTTGTCATAAATAGGATTATTTCCTAAGACATCAGCATCAGTAACTCCATGAATTTCCATGGTAACTAATTTATTTGAAAAGCCTTTAGCTCTCCATTTATCTAATGCCGCACGTCCTATAAAATCTCCTTTATTTGGATGAACAAATCTATCAAGTCCTGACTCATAGGGTGAGTATTCAATTGATAATTCTGTTCCTACCAATTTATAAGATTTTTCTACTCTCAAACTATTCATGGCTCTAATACCATAAGGTTTTAATCCAAACTCTTTTCCAGCTTGCATTAATTGATCAAAGATATGATTCTGATATTCGATTGGATGATGAAGTTCCCAACCTAATTCTCCTACAAAATTTACTCTCATTGCGCTACAAGGAGCCAAGCCTATATTAATATTTTGTGCGCTTAACCATTTAAATCTTTCGTTAGAAAAATCTGATCTAGAAACTTTTTGCATAAGTTGTCTCGCTTTAGGTCCAGAGACAACTAAAACTCCCATGCTGTTAGTTAAATTTTCGTATTGAACAGTTCCATCTTTTGGCATCCATTTATGAATCCAATCATGATCAAGTCTTTGGTATGCTCCAGCTGAAACCAAGTAGAAACTGTCCTCAGCTTCTCGCATGATAGTAAATTCAGAGTGAACGCCACCTTTAGTATTTAAAGCATGACAAAGATTAATTCTTCCAATTTTCTTAGGAAGTTTATTTGCAACAAGTTTATCTAAAAATTCTTCTGCTCCAGGACCCTTAATTCTACATTTTCCAAATGCTGTCATGTCAAGAAGTCCTACATTCTCTTTTACATTTTTACATTCATTCTCAACATTTTTAAACCAATTAGATCTTCTAAATGACCAGTCATCCTTTGGCTTCTCTCCTTCTTTTGCAAAAAAGTTAGCTCTTTCCCATCCAAATTTTGCACCGAACACTGCTCCTAATTTTTTTAAACGATCGTAGCATGGAGCCTGTCTTAAAGGTCTGCCTGCTTCTCTTTCTTCATCAGGATAATGAACTGTAAATACATTTGCATATGCTTCTTCATTTTTGGCTTTTAAATAAGATTTAGTTGCGTATGAACCATATCTTCTTGGTTCAACTCCAAGCATATCAATTGTTGGTTCTCCATCAATTATCCACTCAGCTAGTTGCCACCCAGCACCTCCTGCTGCTGTAATTCCAAAACTATGGCCTTCATTAATCCAAAAGTTTTTTAATCCCCATGCAGGACCAACTATGGGATTTCCATCAGGAGTGTAAGCGATTGCACCATTATAAACTTTTTTTACTCCAACTTCTCCAAATGCTGGAACTCTTTTGATCGCTCCCTCAATATGTGGAGCTAACCTGTCTAAATCTTCTTGAAATAATTCATATTCACTATCTTTAGAAGGACCATCAACATAACAACATGGTGCACCTTTTTCATAGGGACCAAGTAATAATCCACCAGCTTCTTCTCTCATGTACCAAGAGTTATCACTATCTCTAAGTACTCCCATTTCTGGTTTTCCTTCTTTCCTTCTTTTTTGAATTTCTGGATGAGGTTCGGTAACAATGTATTGATGTTCAACTGGAATGACAGGAATATCTAAACCAACCATTCGTCCAGTTTGTCTGGCAAAATTTCCACTGCATGACACGACATGTTCACACTCTATATCTCCCTTATCTGTATTGACTACCCAACCATCTTTTGTTTGTTTAATTCCTGTAACTGTGGTGTTTCTATAAATTTCAGCGCCATGGTTTCTAGCACCTGTTGCTAATGCTTGAGTTAAATCTGCAGGCTGAATATAACCATCTTCTGGATGTTGAATTGCTCCAACCAAACCCTCCGTATTAATTAATGGCCAAATCTCTTTTACTTGATCAGGTTTTAAAAATTTTACATCAACCCCAATAGTTTTAGCTACTCCTGCGTATTGATGGTATTCATCCATTCTATCTTGAGATTGAGCTAATCGAATGTTTGATACAACACTAAAGCCTACGTTTTTTCCTGTTTCTTTTTCTAACGACTTATAAAGTTGAACGGCATATCTATGAAGCTGTCCAACTGAGTAGCTCATATTAAACAAAGGCAATAAACCAGCTGCATGCCAAGTAGAGCCAGAAGTTAATTCTTTTCTTTCAACTAGCACAACGTCTGACCAACCTTTTTTAGCTAAATGATAGAGCACGCTTACGCCAACTACACCACCACCAACAACAACTACTTTTGCTTTTGATTTCATTAGACATTATTTAGCTTTACAGCCGATACTGAGTCAAACTAATTATTAACCCAGATAATAAATCTCGAAAATTGAAGGTTATACAAGATATTTAGAAGGATAAATAAGTCTTTAAAAGTCGACTTTATTTTATTATAGTTGAGTAATGACGTGTGGTAGTGAAAAATGCAAATGTACAAACTGTGTTAATAAAGATTGCAGATGTGATGGATCTAAAGAATGCATTTGTAAGCCAGAAGACTCATCTTGTTGTTGCGGCAAGTAAATAATGGACAATAAAGATTGGGATCCAAATTTAACCCCAGAGCAAAATTATGTTTTAAGACAGGAAGGAACAGAGTCACCAGGCTCAAGTCCTTTAAATAATGAAAAGAGAGAAGGCTCTTATCATTGTATAGGATGTGGAACTAAATTATTTGACTCTAGCTCCAAGTATGAAAGTGGGTCTGGTTGGCCATCTTTTTTTAAATCAATACCTGGAGTATTTGAAGAAAAAACAGATATGAATATTGGTTACCCAAGAACCGAGTATCATTGTAAAAAATGCGGAGGTCATCACGGACATATTTTTGATGATGGACCAAAACCTACTGGAAAACGTTACTGCAACAATGGCGTGTGTTTAGTATTTAAACCCAAAAGTTGAAAAGTTATACACTCACCTCACAAGTGTTTTGAATACAACTAGCTAGAAGTTTAAAATTATTTTTGCCATGTCCTCTAGACCAAGGCAACATAAATTTGTTAAACTTTCTTTTCATCCACCATGATAAGAAACATTGTTCCCCTCTCATTTTTAATAATCTTTCTCTTTTTATTTTTAGACATTCATGCTGTTGAAGCTAATTGGAAACCAGCAAAAAATGGAGATAAAATTATATTAATTAGGCATTCTACAGCTCCTGGATTTGGAGATCCTCCTGGCTTTAAAATTAAAGATTGCAAGACACAAAGAAACCTTAGCAAAGAAGGAATAGATCAATCACAAAAAATTGGAAAATTATTTAAAAAAAATCAAATTAAAATTGATCAAGTCTTAAGCAGCCAGTGGTGCAGATGTAAAGATACTGCTAAATATGCATTTAAAAATTATAAAGAATTTTCAGCGCTCAATTCTACTTTTCAACCACCCTACGATAAAAATGCTAAGAAACAAATTAAAGAGTTGAAAGATTTTATTCAGAAATGGAATGGGAATGGTAGCAACCTAGTATTAGTAACTCATTACGTAATAATAACAGCAATAACTGATGTAGCACCAAGATCAGGTGAAATTGTTATCATAGATAAAAATTACAATACTCTTTCAACTATTTTAACTAATTAGAAAAAAATATAATAAGCAAAAATTCCAATAATTAAATATTCTATGGCAGTTTTTAACATTATTAAATTTTCTTTATTACTAAACTTTGAATTAATATAAAGACTTAATCTTGCAAAGGCTAAATGAACTAAAATTATACTCACTGCAATTCCAAGTAGTGTTTGAAAAAATGAGAAATTTTTAAAACCATAAAAGCAGGCTGCAATAAATGTTAACCAAGAAATATTTGATACAAATAGAGTTATTAAAATTCCCGATCCCTTTTTAAAAATACTTTGAGACTTAATAAATGTATAAGACCACAAAAGGGTAAATAAAAAACCTAAGTATTTAATTATCATGTGTTAATATTGTAATTGCGAGAGGTATCAAAGGCAAATATAAAGAGATTATGATTATTAAGCTAGTTTTTGCTTTTGGAGCGGGATTTATAAGTTTCCTAACCCCTTGCGTATTACCTATAATACCTGGCTATATATCTTACATAACTGGAAAAAATTTAACTGAAATTGATCAAGATAAAAAAGTTGTTTTAATTAAAACCATTCTTTTTTCATTGGGCTTTTCTCTAGTTTTTATAGCCCTAGGAGTTAGTGCTTCCGCAGTCGGAAATATTTTGTTATTTTTTTCAAATGAATTAAGGATTGTAGCTGGAATAGTAATAATTTTGTTTTCTTTACAAATGCTAGGTTTATTAAATTTTCAATTTTTAAATCAAGAAAAAAGAATTGAAACTAAAGATTATAAAGACAATTATATATTTCCTTTTGTTGTAGGAGCAGCTTTTGCATTTGGTTGGACGCCATGCATAGGACCCATTCTTGGATCTATTTTGGCTCTATCAGCTACTGAGGCATCGATAAGCAAAGGTATTCTTTTGCTTTCATTTTATTCTTTAGGACTAGCAATTCCATTTATTTTGTCAGGTTATTTTATGAGCAAATTCTTAACTTCAAAGAAAAACTTTAGTAAATATTATAATAGAGTGACCAAAACTGGCGGTACCATTTTATTAATTACGGGTATTTTAATCGCAACTAATCAAATTCAAGTCATTAGCTATTATATTTTGACAATGTTTCCATTCCTAACTAATCTTGGCTAATGAGCGATATAACTATTCTTGGAATATTTGTTGCAGACATTAGCTTTTCAGGCAATAAAATTCCAACTACTGGCGAAACAATTCTTGGAGATAGTTATAATATAGGACCAGGTGGAAAAGGATGTAATCAGGCTATAGCAATCTCAAGATTGGGGGGAAAAGTTAATTTTATTTCTAAGTTAGGAAATGATGATTACGGAAAGCTCGCGATTGATAAACTTAAAAAAGACAATATAGATACTTCAAATATAATTATTTCTAATAAACACAAGACAGGGGTTGCAGGTATTCATGTAGATAGAAATACTGGAAAAAATGCAATTACTGTTGTAAGAGGCGCTCCTTCAACTTTAACCACGAAAGAAATTGATATAAATTTAATTAAACAGTCAAAAATATTTTTAACACAATTAGAAATTCCAATTGAAGTTACTTTGTACTGCTTAAAAGCCGCAAAAGAGTATGGCTTAATAAACATTTTAAACCCTGCACCCGCATGTAAGCTTAGCGAAGATTTTTTTAAGTTGGTTGACTATTTTACACCCAATGAAACTGAAGCTGAGTTTTATACTGGAGTTAAAATTAATGACGAAAATGATGCAAAAGTTAGTGCAAAAAAACTAATAGATATGGGAATTAAAAAAGTAATAATAACTTTAGGTGAAAAAGGATTATTTTACTCTGATGGTAAGGAAGAAATTTACATGAAAGCAAGTTTAGATAAAGCTGTTGATACTACTGGGGCAGGAGACGCTTTTAATGGAGGATTTTCATTTGCATTATTAAAAGGAAAAAAGATAAAAGAATGTTTAGGAATCGCAAATAAAGTCGCTGGATTTTCTACTACAAAGCTAGGGGCAGGTGACTCAATGCCAACTTTAAAAGATATTAATTTGAAGGTTTAAAAATTAAGCAAAGACCGTTATTACAAAATCTTTTTCCATTTTTACTTGGTCCATCATTAAAAACATGACCATGGTGTACTCCGCACTTAGCGCAATGATATTCAGTTCTTACCATTCCAAATTTACGATCTACTTTTGTTTTAAAAGCTCCTGGTAAGGCTTCAGAAAAAGAAGGCCATCCGGTCCCACTATCAAATTTGGATGTAGATGCAAAAAGTTTAGCACCACAATTAGCACAATGATAAAAACCTTTTCTATTCTCTTTATTTAATTCGCTGGAAAATGGTCTTTCCGTTCCTTCATTGAACATGATATTCTTTTGCTCATCCGTTAAGTCTTTATTAAAAAGTTTTTTGGTTGCAGCTAAAACTGAGTAAACAGGCAACAATAAAGAGGAAACTAATGAGATTCCTAAGATTTTTAAAAAACTTCTTCTCATTAAGATGATAAAAGTTTATCTAATTCACCGTTTCGATTTGCTTCTTGAAGCTTATCATTCCCACCGATGTAATGATCGCCTATGAATATTTGAGGAATAGTTCTTGCACCATTTGTTCTTTGTAACATTTCTTTGGCTTTAGCAGGGTCTTTCCACACATCCAGTTCTTCAATTTCTACATTTTTTGTTTTAAGCAAGGCTTTAGCTGCTTCACAAAATGAGCAAGGATCTCCAGTATACATTATTACTTTTTTCATGATCAATATATATCAGTAATTTTAATTTTTTCCCTGAGTTTTTTTCGCGCAAGTTTAAATTTTTTTCTATGTTTAATGCTCGTGTTATGAACTCGTTTTCTCCAAAGCCTAAATGAACCTGGCTTTAAATTTTTTCTCATTAATTTAATTACTTCAGACTCTGTTTTTCCTGTTTTTTCTCTTATTTCTTCAAATGTAATACGATCAGCCCAGGCTGCCCAGATAACCCAATTATCGTCTTTTTCTTTTGGTTCTGGATTTTTAACTTTTGTTTGAGGAATTAAACTTCTCTTCTTCATTGTTTTCTATATAATCACTTTTCTTATGTTTCCAACTGATTTTTTTATATTTTTACAAATAATTCTTTTTTTATTTATCACACCGGGAGCACCAAGAGTTCTTATTGTATCCCATACTCTTAACTATACTTTAAGAAGATCAGTGTGGACGGCTTTCGGAGATATTTCTGCAAATATTTGCCAAGGTATTCTTGTAGTATTTGTAATTGGAACTTTTTTAAAAAATAATCCTGAAATTTTAAACATCTTAAAATGGATAGGAATACTCTATATAGCTTACTTAGCTTACGATACATATACTGCAAAAATTAAATCTATCGAATTAGGAATTAAAGATACTAAATCTCCTTTTTCTTTTTATAAAGATGGATTCTTAGTTGCCGGTTTAAGCCCTAAAGCTATAATATTCTTTGGAACTATTTTCAGTTCATTTATTGACTTCAGCATAAGTTATATTGGTCAGTTTATTATTCTTATGTCCACCTATGTTATTTTAGATTTTATAACTTTAATGATTTATGGTTTGGCAGCAGAAAGAGTTTCTGTATGGCTAAAAGGAAATCCAAAGATTCTAAATACAATCTCTGCGTGTGTATTAATTATTATAGCAATTTATATTGCTGTGACACAGAGCTTTTAATTTATTCTTACTGTTGTTTTACCCTTCATTTCTTGTTTTAATATTTAAAATTAATTAATTAATTAACAAAGGGGAACTAATGAATAAACTAGTAAAACTATTTACTATATTTATTTCAGCTATAACTTTAACATTAGCAAGTATCTCTTCTTCTTTTGCAAAAGTTGAAGGTGAATACATAGTGTTAGGTTCAGCGATATCTCTTACAGGAAAATATTCTTCTAATGGAGTGCACACTCAAAACGGTTATAACATGGCCGTTGAAAGAATTAATAAAATGGGCGGTGTAAAAGTTGGAGGAAAAAGTTATAAATTTGAAATTATCTATTATGATGATGAATCAAATCCTAAAAGAGCTGCTCAGTTAGCTGAAAGATTAATTAAACAAGATGGTGTTCATTATATGCTTGGGCCATACAGCTCAGGTTTAACGAAAGCCATTGCACCAGTAACCGAGAAATATAAAATTCCTATGGTTGAAGCGAATGGTGCATCAAGATCTTTATTTACAAAAGGATACAAATATTTGTTTGCGGTGTTATCACCTGCTAACCAATACCTTGAAGTAGCAATTGATCTTGCTGTTGAAAAAAATGGTGGTAAGCCAGTAAAAATTGCACAAGCATTTGAACAAGACGCTTTCTCACAAGACGTGAGACTTGGTATCTTAGATGCAGCAAAAAGAACTGGATCTACAATCATTATTGATGACAAATTGCCAAAAGAGTTAAATGATATGGCTGCTACATTGGCTAAAGTAAAAGCTGTTAAGCCAGATGTACTTGTTGTATCAGGTCACACAAAAGGTGCATTAACTGCAATCAGACAAATTTCTGAAATGAAAGTTGATGTTCCTATGTTAGCAATGACACATTGCGATGCTGCAAAACTTTCTAAACAACATGGAAAGAAATCAGAATACGCATTGTGTGCTTCTCAGTGGCATAAAAACTTAAGCTACAAAGATAAGTTTTTTGGTTCAGGTAAAAAGTATGACAAAGACTTTAAAAAAGAGTTTGGTTATGCTCCACCGTACCAATCAGCTGAGTCATCTGCTGCTTTACTAGTGTTTAAAGATGCGTTCGAAAGAGCAAATTCTTTTGACAGAGATAAAGTTAGAGATGCTCTTAAAACTACTGAAATGCAAACTTTCTACGGAAACATAAAATTTGGTCCTGGCGGTCAAAACGTTGCTAAACCAATGATCTTGTTCCAAGTAAGATGTAAAGGTGATGTGTGTGAGAATAAAGTTGTTGCTCCAACTAAATGGGCATCTGACAAATTCTACCACCCAATTCCTAAGTGGTCTGAAAGAAGTTAATAACTTATAAATAATTTGAAAAGCTCCTAGTTTTCTAGGGGCTTTTCTTTTATAAATTTTGAAATTTTATGGACTTTCTTATTTTTAAAGCTCCAATGTTAATGGTCCAAGCTTCTTTGGATGGAATTCTCCTAGGAATATTATTTGCACTAATAGCTTACGGTATGGCTCTTCAATGGGGAGTTATGAATATAATCAATATTGCGCAAGGTGATTTAGTTATCCTTGGAGGCTATATCGCATACACAATGTATCTTGCAGGCATTCATCCAGCCTGGGGAGTAATTGTTGCACCAATTATAATGTATTTTGTAGGAGTACTTTTATACAAATTAGTAATCAATAAAGTTGTAGACCGAGATTTATTTATTTCAATTTTAGCTACTTTTGGTATCGCAATTGTATTTCAACAATTAATGAATTTTGTTTTTGGAGCCGATGTAGTTGTTGCTCAGTCAGAGTACGGAACAACAATGTTATTTGACAATTCAGTAACTTTACCGAATTCAAAAATATTCTCAGCTTTTATAAGTGTTTTATATGCGGTAGCTTTAGTTGTTTACATGAAAAAATCTAGACTTGGTCGAGCTATAAGAGCCACAGCTCAAAATGCTAGAGCTGCAAAAATTCTTGGTGTAGATACCGAAAAAGTTTATGCAGCAACTTTTGGAATAAATGCTGCATTATGTGGGATTGCAGGAGCTTTAATTTCAATCACTCTTACTCTTCATCCTTATGTAGGACTTCCTTATACAGTTAGATCTTTCATGATTGTTATTGTTGCAGGTTTAGGAAATTTACCAGCGGTAGCAATTTCAGGAATGGGATTAGGATTATTTGAAGAGTTTGCAGATTATATTTTAGGGACAGAATTTAGAATTGGCGCAGTGTTTATGCTGCTAGTTTTCATATTAGTTTACAGAAGATTTAAACTTTCAAAGAAAAGGGAGTATTTAAAATAAATGGGTAATATTAAACAAAAGGATTTAATCTTATACTCTGGCCTAATCATCTTAGGTTTAGCTGCACCTTACTTATTCTCAGCTTTTAAAGTTCAGCTTACGTACCTTTGTGTCTTGATCGTCCTGGCAATGACTTGGAATTTGCAAGGAGGAGAAATGGGATACAATAGTTTTGGAAATATTCTTTTCTATGGTCTTGGAATGTATTTAACCGCTTCAGTTCAAGTGGGAATGTTTTTTCCATTAGCAGAATGGACAGAAAGTGGTGGTGAAAAAACATTCGTGCATACTACAGCTCAATATTTTCAAGGAATAGGTGTTGGGTTATTAGTTGCAGCTATTATTCCTACCATTGTTGCTGGCGCAATTGGTTATGCTATTTTAGGTTTAAGAGGTCATTACTTTGCGATTTGTACTTTAGGTTTAGGAATTGCAGCAGGTGAAATCGCCGGAGGGATAGAAATTATCGGGGCAGGCCAAGGCTTCACTACACCGCCTTTTCCAGCAGAAATAGTTGATCCTGAAGCAAGAGGACAATTTTTCTACTTCTTAAGTTTTTTCGTATTAGTTGTAGCATTTGTTTTTGTTAAATATATTTACGGCTCTAGATTTAGATTAATTTTAAATGCCATCAGAGATAATGAAGATAAAGCAGAGGCTATGGGCATTCAAACAATGAAATATAAAATTGTAGGTTGGATGTGCTCAGCATTTTTCTGTGGTTTAGCTGGTGGAATTATGGGTGGACTAATTGGATATATAGACTCTACTGATGTTGCATTTGATGGAAGAGAGATGGGAGTATTCATGGTTCTTATGGCAATACTTGGTGGAAAAGGAACTTTGTGGGGACCAATCATCGGCGCAACTTTATTCCATTTCTTTAAAGAAGGTCTTTGGACTTTTATATTGGGTTGGCAATATGTTGCGCTAGGAGTTTTAATTGTTGTGATCGTAGTTTACTTCCCAGAAGGATTGATGGGTTGGTTAAGAGAAAAATACCCTGAAAGATTTGGAGAAGTTATAGATGAAAAAGATCGTAAAGCACAGGTGGAACTAAAATGAGTATTTTAGAAGTTAAAAGTGTAAGTAAGTCTTTTGGTGGTGTGCAGGCCAACGTAGATATTTCTATTTCGGTAGAACAAGGATCAATTGTTGGTTTAATTGGACCTAATGGTTCAGGCAAAACTACTTTATTTAATTCTATTGTAGGAACTCATCCAATAGATAAAGGATCTATTGTTTTCAATAACACGGAGGTATCAGAAATGCCTGTTCCCGCAGTAGCTAAACTGGGTTTGTTGAGAACATTTCAGCAAACAAGAATTTACTCTAAACTCAATTGTGTAGAGAATATGTTAATTAGCCATAAGGCTAGTGACTCAGGCTTTATATTTGCAAAAATTCCTGCTGAGCTTACTGAAAAAGCAGAAAATCTTTTAAACTTTGTAGGACTCTATCAAAAAAGAAATTTAAGAGCAGGTGATTTATCATTTGGTCAGCAAAAGCTTTTAGAATTAGCGATGGCATTAATGAATGAGCCTAAAATGCTTTTATTAGACGAACCTACCGCTGGTATCAATCCAACTTTAATCAATGGGATTATAGATAGATTAATTAAAATTAACAAAGATTATGGGATAACCTTGCTAGTAATAGAGCATAATATGAAAGTGATAATGAGCTTAGCTCAAAGTATTTTCTGTTTGGCTCACGGTAAACTTTTAGCAAATGGTTCTCCTAAAGAAATTAAAAATGATAAGCGAGTAGTTGATGCTTATCTAGGAGCACAATAATGGCAAACCAATACGAAGTTTTAGGAAAAGCACCTGGGCCAGAAGATTTAAAAAGACTCTCACCTAAAGATGTTCATTTAACTATAAAGGGATTAAATGCTGGTTATGGTAAAATGGAAATACTTCATAATTTTGACTTAACGGTAAGCAAAGCTCAATCATTATGTTTGATAGGACCTAATGGTGCAGGGAAGTCTACAATTCTTCATTCTATTTACGGATTCACAAATATTTTTTCAGGAAAAATAGAAATTGATGGAAAAGAAATAACAAATTTAACTCCTGCACAAAAACTAAATTCGGTGGGCATCGCCTACATTCTCCAGGATAATTCTGTTTTTCCAGATATGACAGTAGAAGAAAATCTTTTGATGGGCGGATACATCAAAGACAAACAAGACGAAGCTTATGAAGAAGCTGAAAGGATTTTTAAAAAATACGAAAGATTAAGAAATAGAAGAAATCAACCTGCAAAAGTTTTATCTGGAGGTGAGAGAAGATTATTAGAAATTTCTAGAGCATTAGTAATGAAACCCTCAATACTTCTAGTAGATGAACCTTCAATTGGATTAGAACCAAGATATATTAATATGGTTTTTGAAATACTTAGCGAACTTCAAAAAAATGAGAAGAAAACTATTATTATGGTGGAACAAAATGCAAAAAAAGGACTTGAGTTTGCTGATATCGGATATGTTTTAGTTTCGGGACAAACTGCTATAGCTGGCAAAGGTGATGATTTATTAAAAAATCCTGACGTAGGAAGATTATTCCTCGGTGGATGATAAATTCAAAAGTTTTTTTTAGAGGATTAAAATCTCTTAAAGGAGTAAGAAGTCCAGCTATTCCGTTAGCAGCATGTTTTATTGCATTAGGCGCATTATTAAAAGATGCTGGTTTTAACCTACAACAAAGCGCTGCTTCAAGTTTTTTTACTTACGCGCTTCCTGGTCAATTAGTCATGGCCGAGTCATTATTAGTTGGAGCATCTTTAATAAATATATTTATTGCTGTTTGGTTGGTTAATTTTAGGCTTTATCCAATGACTGTTTCTTTATTTCCACTTCTTAAACATAAATCTCAACCCAAATGGAAATATTATTTATCTTGTCACTTTTTAGCAGTTACATCTTGGTTAATTGCGAAAGATAGTTATAAAAAAATCGATCAAAGATATCGGATTGATTTTTGGATGGGTATTGGTTTTGGCACTTGGACTACTGCAGTTTTAATGACTTCAATTGGCTACCTATTATCTGATTATTTAAATAAGGATATGATGATTGGTCTTGCAATTGTTAATCCAGTTTACTTTTTTTGTATGATGATAGATGCAATGAAGAATATAAGTATATCTATTGCAGTAATTGGGGGAACGATACTAGGACCAGGAGTTTATTTATTTTCAACAGAATGGGCAATTTTATTTGCGGGCTTGATTGCAGGCACTGTTGCTTTTTTATTTGGAGTCAAAAATGGAAATTAGCGATATTATGATTTTAGCAATTATTGTTACTTCTTTAGCAACATTTTTATCTAGATTTTTAGGCGCTATTACCTCAGAAAAAGTAAGCGTTAAATCAAAAATTTTTCAGTGGTTTAATTGTGTAGCTTATTCAACGTTAGCTGCGCTTATTGGAAGAATGATTATTTTTCCCGCTGGAGTGTTATCTGACTCAGATCTGATATTTCGTTTGATAGTATTAGCTAGTTGTATTTTAGTATTTATAATTTTTAAAAGAAACCTTGTAATGCCTACAATTTTGTCAGCTTTTTTATTAGCTTTTTTGAATAATATTTAGATTCGTTTAAAACCTTAGTTTTAATCTTTATTTTTTAAAATTAAATGTTCATATTAGGCTTTCGTTGAGTTTACTCGTTTATTTAGTGTGTTATTTCCTATTTTTATCTTTAGAACTTGATAGGGTTCCCTCATTAACACGGAGGAATCATGAGTTCAAAAAGACTCTATAACAAAGATTTAGCACCTACTCCTAGTAATAAAAAGAATTGGGGATGGTTTGAAATCTTTAACGTATGGGCAAATGATGTGCAGAGTTTATTCGGTTATACTCTAGCAGCATCATTATTTATCGCCTCAGGATTAAATGGTTGGGCCGTATTTCTAGCTTTAATATTAGCTGGAGTATTTATTATGTGGCTTGTCAATCTTTCAGGTAAACCAAGTGTGCAACACGGAATTCCTTATCCAGTATTTGCAAGAGTAAGTATGGGTGTTTTCGGAGCAAACTTTCCAGCAATGGCCAGAGGTCTTGTCGCAATGTTTTGGTACGGAGCACAAACATATGCAGCATCAACTGCTGTAGCTCTTTTAATTACGGCATTAACTGGAAATCCAGGTACAGAAATGTTTCTAGGCATGACAGGCGTTATGTGGGTTTCATTTATATTTGTATCAGTGTTCCAAGTTTATTTATTCTGGCAAGGTATTGACCTTGTAAGAAAATTCTTAAACTTTGCAGGGCCAGCAGTTTACGTAGTTATGATTATTTTAATGATAGCTATTTGGGCTGAAGTTGGCGGCAGTCTTCTTTCAGAAGTAGGAAATATATTTTCTAGTGGAACTCGTTCAGGGGGTTTTGAAGGCTTAGGATCTTTTGGAGCTTTCCTAGCAGTATTTTCTATTATGGTAGGATATTTTGCTGCAGTTGTAATTAACTTCGGAGATTTTGCTCGATTTGTGAAAAATGAAGATGAAATGAAAAAAGGAAATTTATACGGATTAGTTGGAAACGTAGTTTTCTTTTCTTTCATAACTCTTATGATTACAGGTGGAACAATTGCCTTGTTCGGAGAATATGTTGCACAACCAACAGATATGGTCGCAAAAGTCGATAATATATTTTTAACAGTAGTGGCTGCGTTTGCATTCTTTGCAGCAACTGTCGGAATAAATATGGTGGCTAACTTTATACCACCGGCTTATGACCTTGCTAACTTAATGCCAAGTAAAATCAATTTTAGAACTGGCGGATTAATTACTGCTGCTTTTGGTTTTGTAATTGGTGGAATGTGGGTAGCTGTTATTACTCAAATGGGAATTTTTCCATTTGTAAACACTTTAGGTGCAATACTTGCCCCAGTGTTTGGAATAATGATTACTGACTATTACATCATTAAAAAACAAAAAATTGATGTGAACGCTTTGTTTAATGAAGGCAAAGGCAAATATTGGTACAATGACGGATTTAATTTAAAAGGCATGGTTGCTTGGATATTATCAGGCTACATAGCTATCGGATCTGTTTGGCCAAATATTTTACCAGGTGGTCTTGGAAACTTCTTCGCTAATTTAGGTGGCGGGGGAGGTTATGCGTGGATAATCGGCGCTTCTTTAGGAGCAGTTGTTCATTTAGCAATATCATCAGCGGGTAAAAAATAATTTAATTTAAAAGCTCGCCGTAGAAATACGGCGGGCTTTAGTATTTTAGAACAATATCTTCCGATTCTAATTTTTGAATTTTTAAATTATCTCCAGATCCTTTTCTATCAACTACAAGAAAATTCATATCCTCAGTAGAAATTAAAGGAAAGTGCCAAGTACCTGGTTTATAATTTATTCCTAACCCAGGTGGAATAATAAATGACTCTATTTTATTTAAATCTGGTTTTTCTCCACTTGGCGCAACAAAACATAAGAAGGTTGTTTCTTTCATTGGAATGAATGCTTGGCTTCCCAAAGGATGGCTTTCCATCATGTGAACTTTCATTGGAAAAGTTCTCTTTAAAGCAGAAAAAATACTGATAGTTGTTTTTCCATTTTCTTTAGCAGTATCTAGTTTAGCTATATTATCGAACCTCTTAGCATATCCGTCATTAATTGATATTGGCTCTATATCTTTTGTAGTTATTAAATCGCCAAACTTTGAAAAATTTTCTTTAGTTATTAGCTTTGGAGTTATTTCTTGACTCATTAATTAACCTTTCCAAGCAGTCTTATTCGAGAAATTCCTCCATCAGGGAAAATATTAATTCTTATGTAGTTAATCTTATTTTTCTTTATCAATTTATTTCTGAAATTATGTTTTTTATGAGCCTTTAGCTTAACTTTATTTAATAGCTGTTTCCATTTTTTTGACATAGTTATAATTTTTTTCGCAGATGGCTTGCCTTTGACTAACGATGCTTGAATTGAACATTGATCAGGATAATTGCCTTTAAAATGATGTGTATCAATTTGTATTTTATTCACTTTAGCTGCTGTTGCGCATTTTATAATTAGCCAATCAAAATTTTTTCCTCGACTTCTTCTTGTTTCCCAGCCGTCACCCATATTTATTCCTCTACCTGGAGCTAAAATATTTTCAGCTTTTCCAAAATGTTCATTATTACAAGCAATAGGAGCTGCGCCATTGAAAACAGATGTTAAATTAATTTCTGTATTCTTTAATTTTTCTACAACTAATTCTCCAAAAATTCTTAATCTTGCCACTCCTCCATCAGGGAAAATATTAAGTTTAATGTGAGTAAAAATTGATTTATTTGAAATACCAAAAAAATGATGGCTGTTAGGTTTCATTTTTTTCTTATTTAAAATAGTAGTCCATTTTGTTTTTTTGTTAGGTAAATTCTGTTTTGAAATACAAGCTTGTAAAGAAACTTTATTTGGCTGATTGCCGTTAAAAAAAGATGTATCAATATCAACCTTTTTAATTCTGCCAGGTTTTCCTAATTTTAAGATTAAGTAGTCGTGGCCAGGACCTCTTTTTCTTCTCGTTTCCCATCCGTCCATCCATTTACCATGTTTGTCAAAAACACCTTCTTTAAATATTGGTGGAGTAGGATTTAATATTCTAGAAGCTGGAGCAAAAAATTCATCTGTTTTATAAACAATTTTTGTTCCCAATCTTGTTTGAGCAAGATTGATCAAACCATTTAAATAAATGTTTTTAGTTTTTGTCATTAATAACTTATGAATAATTCTTAATCCAATGTTTAGCAATGTCTATTCTTTTGCAGATCCAAACATCATCATGCTTTAAAACATAATCCAAAAATTTTTCAAGAGATTTTAGACGACCAGGTTTGCCTACTAGTCTACAATGCAAACCTACAGACATCATTTTTGGATTTTTTTCACCTTCTTTATAAAGCACATCAAAACTATCTTTGAGATAATTAAAAAATTGATCACCATTGTTAAATCCTTGGTTAGTAGCAAACCTCATATCGTTGTTATCTAATGTGTATGGAACAATTAACTGTTTTTTTTTACCTCTTTTTTCCCAATAAGGAAGATCATCACTATACGAGTCGCTATCATATAGGAATCCTCCTTCATTCATAACTAAGTCTCTAGTATTCGGACTGCATCTTCCTGTGTACCAACCAAGCGGTCGTTGGCCAAAAATTTTTTTAATTGTTTTTATTGCTAAATCCATATGTTTTTTTTCAACTGATTTACTAATATTTTGGTAATCAATCCATCGCCATCCGTGACAAGCTACTTCGTAATCAGCATTTTTAATTGCATTACAAACTTCCGGATTTCTTTCCAAAGCCATTGCAACTCCAAAAATTGTTATTGGTATTCCCTTTTCTTGAAATAAATCGTGCAATCTCCAAAATCCTCTTTTTGAACCATATTCATAAAGCGATTCCATATTAATATGTCTTCCTTTAATTGGTTGAGCACCAATTATTTCTGAAAGAAAAGTTTCTGAATATTTATCTCCATGTAGAACAGAATTTTCTGCTCCTTCTTCATAATTTAAAACAATTTGAAGAGCTAATCTTGCTTTATTTGGCCAAACAACATTAATCTTTTTTGATCCATAACCAATCATATCTCTCGGATATTTTTTAACCATTACATATTGTATACCTTATTATTTGCCGGATGAACATATTGGGTTATTTCAGAAAATTAATGTGAAATAGAGGAATTTTCTTTAATTAAGAATAGTTGACTCTTATTAGGAGTTCATTTTTAATAAGACTTTAATTAATTAATTAACAGAGGAAAATAATATGTTTAATAATTTGAAAAAATTAATTAGCTTAGTTTTTGCTACTGTTCTTTTAACTTCAATCTCATCAACTAGTTTTGCAATCGATAAACTACACTTCATTATCGGTGGTGGTGCTGGTGGTGGTTGGGATGGAACTGCTAGAGGAACTGGAGAAGCTTTAACTAAAGCTGGTTTTCTAAAAAGTGCTTCATTTGAAAATATGTCAGGTGGTGGTGGAGGAAAAGCTCTATCTTACATAATTAATTCGAAACCAGAAGGAACTATATTAGTTCAATCAACACCTTTAGTATTAAGATCAATCACTAGACACAAAGGATACGTTAAAGGCTCTGGTGTACTATCTTACAAAGATGTTAAACCAATCGCTGGTGTAATCGGTGACTACGGAGCAATCGCAGTTGCTAAAAACTCACCTTATAAAAATTTTAAAGATGTAGTGGATGCTTATAAAGCAAATCCTAAGTCAATTAAAATGGCTGGTGGTTCTGTAAGAGGAAGCATGGACCATTTAATTGGTGCACTTGCATTTCAAGAAGCTGGCGCAAACCCTAACAACGTAGTGTACGTACCTTACGATGCTGGTGGTAAAGCTTTAGCTGGACTTTTATCAGGAGAAACTCAAATTCTTTCAACTGGTTTGGGAGAAGTAATGGGTGCTAGAGACCAAGTAAGAATTATTGGTATTACTGCTCCTAACAGAGTAGGTGATGCTCCAGAAGTTCCAACTTTAAAAGAACAAGGATACGATGTTCAGTTTGTTAACTGGAGAGGTTTCTTTGCTCCTAAGAGTATGTCAAGTGGAGATGTTAAGAAGATTGCTAAAATGTTAGGCGATGTTCAAAAAACTCCAGAATGGGAAACAGTTAGAAAAAGAAATGCTTGGGTAAATATTTACAACCCAGGTAGAAAATTTGACAGTTTCTTAAAAACTCAAACAAAAGAAATGACAAAGTTAATGAAAAAACTAGGCGTTATCTAGTTAATTAATCTATAGGAAGAGCAGTGAAAATTAATTCAGTAAAAATAATCTCACTGCTCTTCTTTTTTTTATCTGCATTTTATTTATATACAGCTCATCAAATACAAGTTTTTTCTTTCGATGAAAATGCTCCGTTCAACGCAAAAACCTTTCCTATTTATCTAGGATATGCAGGAATGTTTTTTTCTGCCTTAAAATTAGTTTTACCAGATCAAAAATCAGTAGAAGTTGATGCTAAATATCTTGAGTTTAAGAAAACGATTCTTTTAGTCCTAGCAGTAATTTTTTATGGATTTACTATTCTTAAAGTTGGTTTCTTTTTATCTACATCATTATTTTTAGTTTTTTCTTATTACGTTTTAGGTGAAAGAAGATGGAAGTTAATTTTGATTTTTTCTTTTCCTTTTGTAGCAATATTTATGTATTTACTTCATGGAGTACTACAAGTTTACCTTAGAGATCCGTTACTAAAATACATAGGAATTATCGGATGATAGAAGGAATTTTAATTGGAATAAAAACTGCTTTATCTTTTCAAAATCTACTAATGGTAATGATTGGTTGTTTCGCAGGAACTATTATTGGGATGCTTCCAGGTCTAGGCCCAATGACAGCGATAGCACTAATGATACCAATCACTTATGGCTTTGATCCTGCTACGGGTTTAATTTTAATGGCAGGGGTGTATTACGGAGCTGTCTTTGGAGGATCAACTTCATCTATTTTAATTAATGCACCTGGTGTTCCTGGAACAGTCGCAACTTCATTTGATGGCTATCCTATGGCTCAACAAGGTAAAGCTGGTAAAGCTTTAGCCATAGCAGCTTACAGTTCTTTTGCTGGTGGAACCATTGCTGCAATCTTTTTGCTAATTGCAGCTCCAAGTTTATCTAAAGTGAGTTTATCTTTTAGATCTCCAGATTATTTCGGTTTGATGATTTTAGGATTAACAGCTGTGGCTGCATTTTCATCTAAAGGGAACTTTTTAAAAGCCATGATGATGTGCGTGTTTGGTTTGATGCTAGCATCTGTAGGACAGGATACTCTATCAGATATACCAAGATTTACTTTTAATACTATGAATTTATCCGATGGAATTAGTTTTGTTTTAGTTGTAATGGCAACTTTTGCTATGAGTGAAGCTTTAACGATTATACTAAAAGGAAATGATCCCACGAAAGCAGCTAAACAAATATCTTTAACGGAATTAGGTTCTATTAAACTTAATACTGATGAGACTAAAAAGATGGCAAAAACAATTCCAAGATCATCCATTTTAGGATTCATCGTGGGAGTTTTACCTGGAGCAGGGGCTACCATTGCATCTTTTTTAGCTTATGGAATGGAAAGAAATTTTGTAGATGAAGAAGAAAAAGAAAAATTTGGAAAAGGTAGTGTTCAAGGACTTTCAGCCCCTGAAACAGCAAATAACGCAGCTTGCTCAGGTGCATTTGTGCCTTTATTGACTTTAGGAATACCAGGAAGCGGAACTACAGCAGTTATGTTGGGAGCTTTATTAGGTTTTGGTATTCAACCTGGACCAAGACTTTATGAAACTAACCCTGAAATTTTTTGGTCAGTCATTATGTCTATGTATATAGGAATGGTAGTTTTACTAATACTTAACCTTCCTTTAATCCCATATATTGCAAGAATACTTGCTGTACCCAGAACTTTTTTAATACCAATGATTTTATTTTTTTCTGTTACAGGTATTTATTTAATGTCATTTAACAATTTTGATATTTTTTTAATGATTGGCATTGCTGTAGTTGCAACTATTTTAAGACTGTATGATTTTCCAATGCCACCATTAATATTAGCCTTTGTTCTTGGCGGATTGATGGAAGAAAATCTCAGAAGATCTCTTCTAATAAGCGACGGGTCTTGGGCTTTTTTATGGAACAGACCTCTTACGCTTTGTATAATGATTGCAATTTTAACTATAGTAGGTTGGCAAATTTATAATAGTTTCTTTAAAAAAAGATTATAACCTAACATATTTCTTTTTTTTATCTATTGCCCAATCTTTTGGACCATTAGCAGCTATAATTAAGAATCCTCCAGCTAATCCAAGGTTTTTAAGAAACGCAATTATTTGTATTTGATCAGTAAAGTCAAAATGGAAGATCAGAGCTGTTGCTATACAGAATATTGCTAATAGCACTGATGATATTTGAGTTCGATAACCAATTATTACTAAAATAGGAAAAATAATTTCTAAAAAAATTGCTGGCCATAATAAAAATCCTGGTATGCCAAACCCCTCCATCCAAGAAACAGTATCTCCGTAATTAAAAATTTTATTGTACCCTGATAATAAAAAAATCAAGGAAATGAAAATTCTACCCATAAGGTCAAAAAAATTGGCCATAAGCCATATAATCTCATTGAAAAACTAGAGTCAAAACAAGATAGATTAAATTAGGTTTTTTTCTCTATAATTCTCAATATTAGAGGGACAATAAACAATATCATTAATAATCTAATAATGTGGTGAAAAGATACAAATTCCGGATCAAGATCAAAAAAGATTGCGATTACTGCTACTTCATAAATGCCACCCGGGCAGTAAGATAGAAGAAGAGTAAAGAAATTTTTATCAATAATTAAGCTTGCTGCAAAAGCAGCGATTAAACCTAAAACAACTAGTAAAAATGTTGCAACAAAACTATGTAAAGCATTACGAGCTATTTCGCCAAAAGTTTTATTAGCAAATCGACATCCAACTGAAGCTCCAAGAACAAGCAAACAGTAATCAATTATATTTGGAGGAAATTGATAAGAAGCAATCTCTGAAATTTGTAAAAATCCACTTGCTAACAAAGTGCCAGATAGTAAAGCAGCTGGAATTCTAAATTTGTCAAATATAATGATTACAATAATCGAAGACGTAATGAGTAATATTAAATGATAAATATTTTGATCTTTAATTATTTCTTCAGCAATTTTGGTATTTTCAACATCGTAAAAACTATTAACGATAAATGGAAAAACAGTAATAATTATTATTAATCTAATTAAATGAGAAGTTGCTACCTGGCTCAAATCAGATTTTTCATCTTCAGCTAGAATCATTAAAGGACCTAAGGCACCAGGTGCAGCAGAAAAAATTGAAGTTTTCCTTCCGTATTTTGAAAATATTTGAAGGTATTTTGAAACTATTAATACACTAACAATTATATAAACTAGCATTATTAAAGAAGTAAAAACCCATTGATGCATTTGAGAAAATAAACTTTTATCAATGTAATTACCGATGTAGAGGCCTAATAAAATTAATATTGAAGAAAGCACCAATTTAGGCATTTTTGTTTTTAAACCCATTAATGAAGCAAGAGATGTGATAAGCATTGGGCCTAAAAACCAAGCAAGCGGAATATTAAAGAACTCTGCAACAATTGCGCTAGGAATAGAAATTATAATAACTAAAGCAAATTCCTTAGAGAATATTAGTTTAAAATTTTCTTTATTAAACGGTATAGCTTGGTTATTCTGCATCATTCATGATTTTAGGTTTTTTAGGAACAGGACGTATTGCATCTTCAGTTATCGAAGGTATTTTTAAGTCCAAACTAAAAATCAAAAAAATTTATATCTCTCCTCGCAATAAAACAATAGCAAAAAAATTAAGCAAAAGATTTAAAAAAGTAACTATTTCCAGAAACAATCAACAATTAATTGATAAATCGAATTGGGTATTTTTGGCTACTACACCAAAGGTTGGAGGTAAAATTTTGAAAAAACTTAATTTTAAAAAAAATCAAAAAATTGTAAGTTTTATTTCTACAATAAATTTAGCTCAGTTAAAAAAAATTATTGGTAAAAAAGTTAAGATTGTAAGAGCCATTCCACTTCCACCAATTTCATTTCGAAAAGGTCCAGTGCCAATTTGTCCTCCTGATAAGCAGGTAAAAAATTTTTTTAATCAATTAGGTGCAACAGTTGAAATAAAGAATGAAAAATTGTCAATAAATTTTTGGGCAACTTCAGGCATGATGGCACCTTTTTATGAATTATTACGAACATTATCTGATTGGTTGGTAAAAAGAGGAATTAAAAGAAATGAAGCACAAAAATATGTCACTTCTCTTTTTGTGGCGTTATCAGAAGACTCATCAATTAATTCAAAAAAAGATTTGAAATATTTAGTCAAAGACTCTCAAACTCCAAGAGGATTGAATGAACAGGCTGTAAAACAATTAAGAAAAGCTGGTTTTTATCGGAACTTAGAAAAATCTTTGAACGGTATCCTTAAAAGACTAAACAAAGTATAATTTTCTATGCAGCCAGATTCGAATATTCTGCAGGTTAAAAATCTTTCTAAATTTTTTGGAGGATTGGCGGCAGTTTCCAATTGTTCTTTAAAAATTCAAAAAGGCTCAATTACAGGAATTATCGGACCTAATGGATCTGGCAAAACAACGTTATTTAACTTGATTGCAGGCAATCTAAAATCATCTCAAGGTCAAGTTTTATTTAACAACGAAGATATTACTAACATCCCCTCTTACGAATTGTTTTCAAAAGGTGTTTTAAGAACTTTTCAAATTGCGCATGAATTTACAAATCTTACAGTGCTAGAAAATTTAATGATGGTTCCAGGTAAGCAATCCGGTGAAAATTTAGTTAATGCTTTATTTAAGCCAAGTATCGTAAATAAAGAAGAAATAAGAGTTAAAGAAAAAGCTTTAGAGGTAATTGATTTTTTAAATCTCAAACATCTTTCAAATGAGCTTGCTGGAAACTTATCTGGAGGTCAAAAAAAATTATTAGAACTTGGTAGAACTATGATGGTTGATGCTAAGTTAGTTTTATTAGATGAAGTTGGAGCAGGAGTTAACCGAACTTTATTAAAAGATATAGGAAGCGCAATATTGAGACTAAATAAAGAAAAAGGGTATACATTTTGTATGATAGAGCATGACATGGAATTTATTAGTCGATTATGTAATCCAGTAATTGTAATGGCAGAAGGCTCTGTTTTATTTGAAGGAACTTCTGATGAAGTTAAAAAAAACGAACAGGTTATTGAGAGTTATTTGGGAAGAGGATCAAAATTAAAGGATAATAGTTAATGGCTTTTTTTGAAGGTATAAAAATGACAGGAGGTTATGGCAGTGGCCCGGATATCATCTCTTCCTGTTCAGTAAATGTTAATCGAGGTGAGATAGTATCAATACTTGGACCAAATGGAGCAGGAAAATCTACAGCCATGAAAGCCATGCTGGGATTATTAAATCTTAAATCAGGTAAAGTTATAATAAATGGCAAGGATATTTCACATTTAAATCCGCAAGATAGAGTGAAACAAGGGATAGCATTTGTTCCACAAACTAGAAACGTATTTGCTGGGTTAAGTGTTGAAGAAAATTTAGAGATGGGAGCTTTTTTAAGAGATGAAAGTCTTCAGAAAATTATTGATGAAGTTTACGAGCTGTTTCCTATTTTAAAAGAAAAAAAATCTCAGCTAGTCGGAGAATTATCTGGAGGGCAAAGGCAGCAAGTAGCATTGGGAAGAGCATTAATGATTAAGCCATCAGTCCTGATGCTTGATGAGCCTACAGCTGGCGTTTCACCGATTGTTATGGACGAGTTGTTTGATCATATCATAAAGGTAAAAAAAACAAACGTAGCTATTTTGATGGTTGAACAAAATGCGAAACAAGCGCTAAGCATATCAGATAGAGGCTATGTCTTAGTCACTGGGGCAAATAGATACTCTGGAACAGGAAAAGAACTATTAAATGATCCAAGAGTAAGAAGTTCTTTTTTAGGAGGTTGATATGGATTATTTAAACGCAATAGTTTTACTTTTAAATTATTTATTTGTACCGGCCTTATCTTATGGGTCACAGTTAGCATTAGGAGCTATTTTTGTTTCTCTAATTTATGGAATCTTGCGATTTGCATATTTTACTGCTGGTGACCTTATGTCGTTTGGCACCATGTTTACAATTTTATTTACATGGTACTTTCAATCTCTTGGAATTAATTTAGGTTTTCTTCCTACAGCATTACTTGCTATGCCTTTTGGGATTATTATTACAATATTATATGTTCTTATTAAGGATAAATTAGTTTTTAGTTATTATCGTACACAAAAAAGCCCCCCAGTTATGCTGGCCATGGTCAGCATAGGTACAATGTTTGTTACACAAGCAATTGTAAGAATAATTATCGGACCTTTTGATAGAAGATTTTTTGATGGAGAAAAATTTATTTTGAAAGCTAATGAATTTAAGGAGATGACAGGCTTAAATGAAGGATTAACGATTAAATCAACCCAAGTCATTACTTTGTTGGTTACAATTATTGTTGTTTCTATTTTATTTTGGTTTTTAAATAGGACAAAAACTGGAAAAAGTATGCGAGCTTATTCAGACAATGAAGATTTAGCACTTTTATCTGGAATAGATCCTAAAAAAGTAGTTATGATTACTTGGGTAATAGCTGCAATTTTGGCTACTATTGGCGGAGCTCTTTATGGTCTAGATAAAAGCTTTAAACCTTTTACCTACTTCAACAATATGCTTCCAATATTCGCTGCAGCTATCGTAGGAGGTATTGGAAATCCTTTTGGAGCTTTCTTGGGAGGATATGTTATTGCATTTTCAGAAATACTTTTAACTTATGCTTACAAAAAATTCTTTGTTTATTTACTTCCAGAAAGTTTAGAGCCAGATGGCTTATTACAACTGCTATCGACAGATTATAAATTTGCAGTATCTTTCTCAATTTTAGTAATAGTTTTATTATTTAGACCTTCAGGAATATTTAAAGGGAAAGTTTTATGAGAAAAAATCTAGACATAATAATCGCATATTCAATAATGCTAGGACTCATAATTTTGGTAGGATTTTTACAGTCTTGGAGCATGGCGTTATCAATTTTGTGCCTTTGTTTGATCTCTGCAGTAATGACTATGGGAGCTAACATTCAATGGGGATACGCAGGGTTAATCAATTTTGGAATTATGGGTTACACAGCTCTTGGAGGTTTAGCAGCAGTTTTGGTTTCAGTTCCTCCTGTTCGAGAAGCATGGCAGGTAGGGGGTTTTAATATGATATTATGTACCTTTTTGATTGCTTTCATAGTTTTTAGCATTCGTTTTATTATGAAAAAATATACTCAATCAAAAAAAAGAAGTTATGGAATTGCGGCTATAATAATAGTTGGGCTAATTCTGTTAAGATTGATATCTGCACCAGCTATAGAGTCAATCGAATCCGTTAGTCCAGCAACTACTGGCTTTTTAGGAGGAATGGGTCTTCCAATATTATTTTCTTGGATAGTAGGAGCTTTTTTTGCTGGCGCCTTGGCATACATTATAGGAAAAATTGCTTTAGGGCTTAGAGCAGACTATTTGGCGATAGCAACATTATTAATATCAGAAATTGTTATTGCTGTAATAAAGCACGAGGATTGGTTAGCTCGTGGAGTTAAAAATGTGATTGGTTTAAAAAGGCCAGTTCCCTATGAAGTTGATCTACAAACTAAAGAATGGTTTATTAATTTAGTTGAGAAATTTAACCAAGGTTCCTTAAACTTAATTACTGATACTTTAGAAAGACAAGAGTTATTAAAAGAGTTAATCATCGAGTCCTCAACAGTATTTGTAAAACTATGTTTTGCAGGACTTTTTACTGTTGTAGTAATAATTCTTTTAATCATAACTCAAAAAGCACTTTATTCTCCTTGGGGAAGGATGATGAGAGCAATCAGAGATAATGAAGAAGCAGCTAATGCTATGGGAAAGAATGTTGTTAAACAACACCTTTTAATTTTTGTCCTTGGTTCAGCAATTGTTGGTATAGCAGGAGCTATGATGGTTACATATGACGGTTTATTTACGCCAGGAAGTTATAGACCAATGAGGTATACATTTTTAATTTGGGTAATGGTTATTGTAGGGGGAAGTGGAAATAATTTTGGTGCAATTTTAGGAGGGTTTGCAGTTTGGTTTTTATGGGTAGAGGCTGCTCCAATCGCATTATTCTTGATTAATTTTTTTACTAGCGGTTTAGAAGAAACTAATGCTTTTAGAGTTCATTTAGTCAATAGTATTCCATACTTTAGATTTTTAATGATGGGAATCGGCTTGCTGTTAATTATGCGTTATAGACCAAAAGGTATTTTGCCAGAAAAAATAAAACACATATAAAAAAACCTCAGCAGTTTTCACCGCTGAGGTTTGTAAGATTAAATTTTATCTTTGTTTTTTATTTTTAAATTTACCGCCCTTAATTTCTTTTTCTATGAAATTACCAACGTGTTCTCCAACATCTGTAAATTTAACTGCTGTAGCACCTTCATAATCAATTGCTTTTCCTTTAGCTAAAAGATTTAGACCTTTTTTAAGCTGACCAGGATAAATTTTAGTTCCGGGCGCATTAGCTACCGACATTACATTTTTGGCAATTGAACCTCGGTCTGCAGAACCACCAGCTTGCATTGCAAGTACGATTAAAGCTGCAGCATCATAAGACTCACCAGTGTACGGACCAGATGGATCTATTCCAGCTCCTTTAGCAACTTTTGCAAATACTCCTGCTCCTTTACCTAAAGAACCTGGCAAAGAACCAAAAGATTTGTTCAAGCTTTTACCGAAAGTATCAGTAAGTGAATCACCGATCATACCATCTGATAATATAAATGTATCAAAGGCACCAGAATCTAAGGAACCTTGAATAATTCCTTTACCGCCTTGATCAAGGTATCCAATTACAGCAACTGCGTCTCCACCAGCTGAAGCTAGAGTAGAAACTTCGGCGCTATAGTCGGCTTTGCCATCTTCATGAGCGGTTACAGCGGTAACTTTTATACCATGAGCTTTAACTGCCGCTGAATAGACATCAGCTAGACCTTTACCATAGTCGTTATTAGTGTATGTAACGGCAACACTTTTAACTCCTCTATCTTTTGTAATGTCTGCAAGAATTTGTCCTCCACGCGCATCCGATGGTGCTGTACGGAAAAACAAACCTTTATCTTTCAAAGTTGTTAAACCAGGAGATGTTGCAGAAGGTGATATTATAGTAATTCCATTAGGAACTGCTACGTTAGATGCAACTGCTCCAGTAACACCAGAACAATCTGCTCCCATAATTGCTACTATACCTTGGCTAACTAAACCTTCAGCAGCAGTCGTCGCTGCAGCTGAGTCTACACAAGTTGAGTCTGCTCTTAAGGCTTTAATTGTTTCTCCACCTAGCAATGAGCCTGAGTCTGAAGCTTCTTTAAAAGCTAATTCCGCAGAAGCTGCCATAGCAGGAGTTAGAGATTCAATAGGACCAGTAAATCCTAAGATTATACCCATTTTAATTTCTGCAAATGCATTTGTTGTCAGGATAGACAAAGACATGATTGCAGCAATAAATACTTTTTTCATATTACTCCTCTTATTTAGTATTGTTAATTTGAGATAGTATTGACTTTTAATACTTGTTTTTCAATGGCAAAATTTATTTTTTTTGCCCTATAGACATAAGCACCACATCATTATTTATTGTTAAAAACAAAGAAAAATTATCTATATACGAGCATACAAAAATAAAGATAATGAATTTTAATATGAAAAAAGAAATTACATATGAAGACTACAGCAAAATCCAGATTATAGTTGGAACGGTCTTAAAGGTATCTAAAAATGAAAAGGCACGCAAACCTTCATTAGTAGTCGAAGTTGATTTTGGATCTGAGATTGGGGTAAGAAAATCATCAGCGCAAATTACTCATTATTATAATTCAGATAACCTGGTAGGCAAACAGGTTATTGGTGTTTGTAATTTTCCAAAAAAAAATATTGCTGGGGTTGAGTCTGAAGTATTAATTTTAGGTGCTATAGAGAAAGATGGTAAGGTTGTTTTGGTTCATCCTTCCCAAAAAACTGAAAATGGTCTTGAGATAGCCTAGTGTACGATCAATTCTTACCATTAATTTTATTCGGTATTGCCACAGCTTTTACGCCCGGTCCAAATAATATCATGTCATCATATTCTGGATTTAATTTTGGTTTTAGAAAAACTATACCTTTAATGTTAGGAGTTATCTTTGGATGGACAGCTATGTTAACAGTAATGGCCTCAGGACTAATTGTTGTTTTTCAAACGTATCTTTTTTTACAGAATATAATAAAAATTTTAGGATCAATTTTTTTAATTTACTTGGCTTACAAAATTGCTTTTAGCTCTACAACTCACTCAGAGAATATCAAAAAGCCAGTTAATTTTTTTGATACATTTTTATTTCAATTTATTAACCCAAAAGGAGTTATAGTGGCCATGATTACGGTTTCGACCTTTATTGATGTCCAAAATAATTATTTGAGAGACGCATTAATAGTATTAACCGTCTATTTCTTTATGGCTGTTTTTAGCGTTAGTTCTTGGTGTCTATTAGGAAAATATCTGAGAAATTTTGCCACAAATGAAAACTTTATCAAGAAATTTAACTATACCATGTCTTTTTTACTTATCCTTTGTGTTATTATGTTTTATGTATAGCGCATGAAATTTAATAGTAAAAATTCTTTTAATTCCCTAGGTACTATTTCTTCTTCAGGAAAAGATTATAAAATTTTCAATTTAAAAAATGCTGAAAAAAATGGCCTTGAAGGTATTTCTAAATTACCTAAATCACTTAAAGTTTTATTAGAAAACCTTTTGAGATATGAAGATGATTTAACAGTTGATAAGAAACAAATCTTAGCAATTAAGGATTGGTTAAAAACTAAAAAATCTAATACAGAAATAGCTTACAGGCCTGCACGAACTTTATTACAAGATTATACTGGTATTCCTGCAATAGCAGATTTAGCTGCGATGCGAGATGCAGTTAAGTCTAAAAATAAAGATCCAAATAAAATCAACCCACTGTCTACAGTAGATTTAGTAATAGATCACTCTGTAATGGTCGATGAGTACGCTTCTGGCAAATCTTTTAACCAGAACGTTGAAAAAGAATTTTCAAGAAATGGAGAAAGATATGCTTTTCTTAAATGGGGTCAAAAAGCTTTTGATAATTTTAGAGTTGTTCCTCCAGGAACAGGTATCTGTCATCAGGTTAATCTAGAATATTTAGCTAAAGTAGTTTGGTCATCAAAAAGCGGTAATGATCTTTATGCTTACCCAGATACTTTGGTAGGTACTGATAGTCATACGACAATGGTTAATGGATTGTCAGTTTTAGGATGGGGTGTTGGCGGAATAGAAGCAGAAGCAGCCATGCTAGGTCAGCCAATCTCAATGTTAATCCCAGAAGTTGTTGGAGTAGAAATTAAAGGAAAATTATTGGAAGGATTAACAGCCACAGATTTAGTTTTGGCTATTGTAGAAATGTTAAGAAAAAAAGGAGTAGTGGGAAAATTTGTAGAATTTTATGGAGGAGGGTTAAAAAATCTTACTTTAGCTGACAGAGCTACGATAGCAAACATGGCACCTGAGTATGGCGCAACTTGTGGTTTCTTTCCTGTAGATGAAGAAACTTTAAAATATTTAAGACTTTCTGGACGAGACAAAGAAACAATTGATCTTGTTGAAAAATATTCAAAAGAACAGGGTCTTTGGTCGAGTGAAGGAATAGAATTTACTGAAACTTTATCCTTAGATATCAGCACTGTAGTTCCAAGCATATCAGGTCCTAAACGACCACAAGATAAAGTTTTATTAACTGAGTCCTCCACTAGTTTTGCTAAAGTTTATAAAGAAAACTCAAAAAGGAAAAAACCTATTCAAGCAGATGTTGTAGGAGCTGATTTCAAAATTAGCGATGGAGATATTGTAATAGCAGCTATCACTTCTTGCACAAACACCTCCAATCCAAGCGTTATGATCGGTGCAGGATTGCTCGCAAAAAAAGCAGTAGAGAAGGGTTTAAAAATTAAGCCTTGGGTAAAAACTTCTTTGGCCCCAGGATCAAAAGTAGTTACAGACTATTTGGAAAAAGCAGGATTAAATAAGTATTTAGATCAACTTGGTTTTAATTTGGTTGGTTATGGCTGTACTACTTGTATTGGAAATTCTGGCCCACTTAATAAAAATATATCTGAGGCAATTCATAAAGAAAATTTGTATGCTGTTTCAGTATTATCGGGAAATAGAAACTTTGAAGGCAGAATAAGTCCAGATGTCAAAGCTAACTATTTGGCTTCACCACCGCTAGTAGTTGCTTTTGCTTTGGCTGGAAATATGAATTTTGATCTATATAAAACTCCTTTAGGAGTAGATAAAGAAGGAAAAGATGTTTTTTTAAAAAATATTTGGCCGAGCAATAAAGAGATCGAACAAATTATGTTGTCATCAATAAATGCGAGCATGTTTACAGATCGCTATTCAAACGTTTCTGAAGGACCGAAAGAATGGAGTTCAATTAAAACTGTTGATAGTAGTATTTATAATTGGGAGTCAAATTCTACCTACGTAAAAAAACCTCCTTTTTTTGATGATTTACCAGATAAACCAGAGGGCTTTAAAGCAATTAATGATGCTAGAGTATTACTTTTACTGGCTGACTCGGTTACTACCGATCATATTTCTCCTGCAGGAAATATTAAAAAAGATAGCCCAACAGGTGATTATTTTATGAAACATCAAGTTCAACAAAAAGATTTTAATTCATATGGAGCTCGTAGAGGAAATCATGAAGTAATGATGAGAGGAACCTTTGGCAATATAAAGATTAGAAATGAAATGGCTCCTGGAACTGAAGGTGGTTTTACAACTCTACAACCAGACGGAAAAGTGATGAGTGTTTACGATGCATCTATCGAATATAAAAGAAGAAAAAACGATTTAGTAGTTATTGCTGGTAAAGAATACGGGACTGGCTCATCTAGAGATTGGGCTGCAAAAGGAACAAAATTATTAGGAATAAAAGCTGTAATCGCCGAAAGTTTTGAGAGGATTCATAGATCTAATCTAGTTGGAATGGGAGTTTTACCACTTCAATTTAAAGAGGGTTTTGATAGAAAAAAATTAAATATAATGGGTTCAGAATTAATTACCGTAGTTGATATTGATAAAGGCGTTAAACCTAGACAAGAGATATCGTGTGAAATTAAATATAAAGATGGTTCGAGCAAAAAAATAAAAGTTTTATGCAGAATAGATACAGAGAATGAAGTTGAATATTATAAAAATGGTGGAATTCTTCAGTATGTTTTACGTAACATGATAAATTAATTAATGAGAAATATTTCAGTTAAAGTTCACCCATCAAAAGCTAGTTTAAAAAAGAAAGATCAGCTTGCTTGGAAAATAGCAGAGATTGCATCTGATAATGCAAAAATTGATAATGATGCAGTTGAAATGGCTATTAATAGAATAATAGATAATGCTTCTGTAGCAATAGCATCTTTCAATAGAAAGCCAGTTATATCAGCTAGAGAAATGGCACTAGCTCACCCTAGAAAGAATGGAGCAACCGTATTTGGACTAAATTCAAAAATTAAAGTTGATTGTGAGTGGGCTGCTTGGGCTAATGGAACTGCAGTAAGAGAATTAGACTTTCATGATACGTTTTTAGCTGCAGATTATAGTCACCCTGGCGATAATATTCCACCAATCTTAGCTGTAGCTCAACAAACACAATCTAAAGGCATAGATTTAATTAGAGGAATCTTAACAGGATATGAAGTTCAAGTTAATCTTGTAAAAGGTATTTGTTTACATGAACACAAAATAGATCACATTGCTCATTTAGGTCCTAGTGTAGCTGCAGGATTAGGAAGTTTATTACGATTGAAAACTGATACAATTTACCAATCAGTTCAACAAGCTTTACACACAAATATTTCAACAAGACAATCAAGAAAAGGTGAGATATCAAGCTGGAAAGCTTTTGCTCCAGCACATGCTGGCAAACTTGCAATAGAGGCAGTAGATCGATGTATGAGAGGAGAAGGGGCTCCAAGTCCGATTTACGAAGGTGAAGATAGTGTGATTGCTTATGTTTTATCTGGACCTAAAAAAAAATATATTGTCCCCCTTCCGAAAATAAATGAAACAAAGAAAGCAATTTTAGAGACCTATACCAAGGAACATTCTGCGGAATATCAATCTCAAGCTCTAATCGATTTAGCAAGAGGCCTAAATAAAAAGATAAAGAATTTATCTAATATCTCGAAGATTATAATAGAAACAAGTCATCATACCCATTATGTAATAGGAACTGGAGCTAATGATCCTCAAAAAATGGATCCATATGCAAGTCGAGAAACATTAGATCATTCTATTATGTATATTTTTGCAGTAGCTTTAGAAGATGGCTTCTGGCATCATATTAAATCTTATACTCCTCTAAGAGCTAGAAGAAAAAGTACCATCAAATTATGGCGTAAAATTTCAACGCGAGAAGATAAAAAATGGACTAAAAAATATCACGATCCAAACCCCAAAAATAAATGTTTTGGAGGAAGAGTTATTGTTAAAATGAATGATGGATCTATAATTTCAGAGGAGATCAATGTAGCTGATGCTCATCCAAGTGGAAAAAGACCTTTTAGAAGAGAGCAATATGTAGAAAAATTTAAAAGTCTTACAGAGGGATTGATTACAGCAAAAGAGACAAAAAGATTTTTAAATTTAGTACAAAATCTACGATCACTTAAATCCACTGATTTGAAGGGGCTAAATATAGAAATCAGGTCTAAATTCAGAAAATTTAATAATATTAAAAGCTCAATTTTTTAAAATATTAACGTAAAAAATTACTCTAATGTTGTAATTTAGCAACACAAAAATGTTGATTTTAAAGGCTTTTTTGAATAAAAAGTAATATTAGACGGAATAGTTTATAATGGACAAAAGATCAGAATCCCACTATGAATCACTCTGCTAGCAAGACAAGTATTAAGTTAACTAAGAATATTACAAAGGTATATACTATGAAAAAACAAATATTAACTATCATAGCTTCATTTTTGCTACTTGGTTCAACGTCTAATGCCATAGAATTTGGTATTGGAGTAAGTGGATCAATGGCAATGGTAAGTGCAGAAGGTACAGAGACAGAAACGTCAAACACAGGCGCAGAGGGTTCTGTTAGAGATGCATCAGTAGACGCTATGACTGGAGTAGGATCGATTTTCGCAGAAGTAATTTTGGATAATGGATTCGTGTTTGGAGCAGAAATTGTGCCAATGAGCGCAGATGTTTCAGACGCAACGCATTCAAGAGCTGATACTTCTGTAGCAGCTTCTGGAGAAGGTGTTACTGGTACAAACACTAGAACAGCGGATGCTGAAGTAGAAAACTTCACAACTCTTTACACTGAAATTCCTCTAGGAGGGATGTTCATTAAAGCAGGTCTATCGCAAATAGATATAAACACACTAGAAAATAATTTAACTAACGGTGGTTCTTACAAGAACGATACTGTTGATGGAGTAACATATGGTCTAGGTGTTAGAGGTGAGTGGGCTGGTTTTTATACTAAACTAGCTATGGAGAGAACAAATTTTGATGAATATGTTTCTTCTTCAGGAACAACAAACACAATCACTGCTGATCTAGATGTAGACCAGATTAAATTCTCAATAGGTAAAGCATTTTAACTATTAGAAATAATTGAAAAAATTTAAAGCCCAACTTAAACAAGTTGGGCTTTTTTTTTACTTTTTAGTGTGTGAAATAAATTATATATATAGCTAATAAAATGTACTTAGAACAATTAATTATTACATTTCAAATTATTTTGATTGATATTGTTATGGCTGCGGATAATGCCATCATAATAGGATTAATAGCAGCAAATTTTGCAACAGAAAATAGAAGAAAAATTATAGCTTGGGGAGTTGCAGCAGCATTTATTTTTAGAATATTTTTTGCGACGGGAGCTAACTATATATTTGAATTTGCATGGGTTAAAATTTTAGGAGGAGTACTTTTGCTATGGGTAATAAACAATTTAAGACAAGACTTTTTTGGTAAAAATACAATTAGATCACCACAACTTAAATCTAAAGAAACAAAAAGTTTTTCTTCCGGAGTTTATCAAGTATTAATAGCAGATTTAACTTTAAGTTTTGATAATGTTTTAGCAGTGGTAGCAGCATCAAAAGGAAATTTTAATATAATGGTTGTCGGTCTTCTTTTATCATTATTTCTAATTTTTACATTAGCCAGTTTCTTTGCTGAGTACATAAAGAAACATCAATGGCTTGGTTATGTCGGTTTAGTTGTTATTTTGATCATTGCTATTCAATTAATCATAGGCGGTTTAGTAAATATGGAAGTGCTTTCTATAAATGAAAAATACAAGTTCTTATTTAGTATATAATGGGTTTTTGTATTTTCAAAAATGATTACTAAAAATTATTCCTCAAATATTTCAAAAAAAAAAATTTTTTTATTATCCATCCCAATTTTTTTTTCAAATTTAGCAATTCCCCTAGTAGGTATAATTGACACTGGCTTAATGGGTAATTTAGGCCAAAGTAAATTTTTGGCTGCGACTAGTATTGCTACTTCACTTATGACTATGATTATTTGGAGTTTTGGATTTTTAAGAATGGGGACAGTAGGAATTGTAGCACAATTATATGGCAAAAGCGATTACAGGGAAATTGCAAAAACTTTACAAAGAAATTTTTTAATAGCTATAGTAATAGCCATATGTATTATTTTATTAAAGCCTGCAATAATTGGTTTAACTAAAAATTTCTTTTCTACCTCAACTGAAACTCAAGAGTTAATAAAAACTTATATATCTGTAAGAGTGCTTTCTATACCAGCAGAATTCATTATATATATTTTGGTGGGTTTTTTCCTAGGTATTCAAAAAACCAAAATATCAAGTTTATTGATAATTGTTTTGTCTGCTTTAAATATAGTTCTTAGCTCTTTCTTTGTATTGTCCTTAAATTTAAACGTTTTTGGAGTCGTTTTAGGAACTTTAATAGCAAGTTATATAACAGCAATTATTTTTTCTTTATTTACATACAGATTTATTGTTACAAAATTTCAAATAGTTCCAACTTTTCACAGGTTAATGGTTTTATCAAAACTTTTAAAATTATTAACTATTAATTTTGATATTTTTATAAGGACTGTCGTTCTTACTTTTTCATTTCTCTGGATTACATACCTTGGGTCTAAGTTAGGTGAAGATTATTTGGCTGTAAATACAATACTAATGCAATTTATAATCTTAGCAGCTTTTTTTCTTGATGCCTATGCCTTTTCTACTGAAGGAATAGTAGGTTTTACGGTGGGTAAAAGAAATAAAAAATCTTTTTCATTAGTTGTAAAAAATTCAATCCAATTAAGTTTTTTTACAGCTTTGATCATTTCTCTATTTTATTTAATCTTTTTTAAACAAATTATTAATATTATTACTGATATAGATATTCTTAGATTTATTTCTTATAAGCATGCTCTCTGGATCATCATAATTCCTCCAATTGCTTCATTTTGTTATCAATTAGACGGTATATTCATTGGAGCCTCGCAAACTAGAGATATGAGAAATGGAATGATGTTTTCAGTTGCTTGTTTTATCGTTATATCTATATATCTAACAAAATATTTTGGTAATCATGGCTTATGGTTCTCATTGCTTTTATTTTTAGCACTTAGGTCGTTCACGTTAAAATATTTTTTAAATAATATTATTAAAAAATTTTAAATGCAATTTATATACAAAATACCAGGCTACTCACTTCTTCTTTTCGGGGCTTTTTGCCTTAGCTGGGGGGGCTTTATTGTGAGATCATTTGAAACTACAGATGCTTGGGAAATTTTATTATTAAGATCATTTTTTTTCTTTTTAGGAGTCTCAGTGTTTTTACTATCTATGTATAAAAAAGATGCTTTTAGAACTATAAAAAAAGCTGGCTTAGCAGGATTATTAGGTGGTTTTGTAATGTCATTCAGTTTTATAGCATTTGTGTTTGCAATGATGAATACCTCAGTGGCAAATGTCGTTTTTATCATTAGCACCCAAACAATGTTTTTAGCAATTTTTGGTTATTTTTATTTGAAAGAAAAAGTCTCAATTATTGGTTTGCTTTCAATAGTTTTAGCAATGATGGGAATTACAGTAATGATAGGAGATTCAATTTCTGGTGGCACTTTATTTGGTAACTTAGTTGCTCTAACTATTCCAATAAGTTTTTCAATACTAGTTATGATCATAAGAAAAAATTCTAATTTAGATTTAGTGCCAGCGATCTGGTACGCATCTATTTCTAGTGTATTGATTTCTTTTTACATGGCTAACGATTTAAACTTTACAAATAATGATATTCTTATGGGTTTTTTGCTAGGTGTACCACAACTTACATTTGGTTTTGTTTGTATTACCATCGGATCTAGAACAACTAAATCAGTCACTATCGGATTATTAATGCTCGTGGAAACAATTTTCGCACCTTTGTGGGTATGGTTATTTCTTAATGAGATTCCACCTTTAAGTGTGTTTATTGGGGGTACAATTATTATTTTTGCAATAATCATTAAAAGCTTTGATAAAAAAAGGCCTTCTGTCGTTCAATAAAATTTGACTTTTTGCTCCTTTTCGAAGAGAATCTAAATGTAACGGGAGAGACTAATTTATTTAGCGCCGAAGGAGCAACTACCCTAGAAACTCTCAGGCAAAAGGACCGTTACCGTAATAACTCTGGAAAGTAGGCTTAGGCCTCACCGAAGGATTAAATCTCTCAGGTACATGGACAGGTAGGGTTAGTTTAGAGTTATTATGGAAGTACAAAAAACAGCTTTATATAATATTCATAAAAATCTCGGGGCAAAATTTGTTCCTTTCGCAGGATATGAAATGCCAATTCAATATAAAGATGGGATTGTAAAAGAGCATATTTCTACAAGAACTTATGCGGGATTTTTCGATGTTTCTCATATGGGACAATTTTTTTTAGAGGGTGATGGAACATTAACTGAAGCATTAGAGAAGATTATTCCTGCAGATTTAAAATCTTTAAAAATAAACCATTCAAAATATTCTTTTTTACTAAATAATGATGGAGGAATAATTGATGATTTAATTGTAACGAAAACTGAAAAAGGATTTTGTATAATTTTAAATGCTGCTTGCAAGGAAAATGATATTAAACAAATTTCAAAATTTTTAAAAAATAATCACAAGCATCTTTTAAGTAATAATTTGTCTTTAATAGCTTTACAAGGACCTAAGTCGGTAGAAATATTGGAAAAATTAATACCTGGTGTATCTGATTTGAAATTTATGACTGGTAACAATTTTAATTATGATAATGAAAATTTATATATAACAAGATCAGGTTATACAGGAGAAGACGGTTTTGAAATTTCTATCTCAAATAAAAAAGTAGAAAAACTAATCAATTTTTTAATTTCAAATGAAGTCAAGCCGATAGGTTTAGGTGCCAGAGATACATTAAGATTAGAAGCAGGTCTTTGTTTGTACGGGCATGATTTAAACGAAAAAATCAATCCTATAGAAGCAAATTTAAAATGGGCTATAGCAAAAAAAAGAAAAGATGTTGGTGGTTTTAATGGTTGGGAAAAGATTAAAAATTTATTAACTAATGGAAGTGAGAAAATTAGGGTTGGTATTAAACCCGAGGGTAAAGTTATAGCTAGGGAGAATACGAAAATATTTTCAATTGATGATAACGAGATAGGTCTTGTTACAAGCGGAACCTTTGGCCCAAGTGTAAATGCACCAGTTGCAATGGGATATGTCAAATCTAATTTTGCTAAAGTTGGAACACCAATAAAGCTTGAAGTAAGAGGAAAAAAATATGGAGGTAAAGTTTCAGAACTTCCATTCTATAAAAAAAGTTATGTTAAATAAATTAAGGAGGTATAAATGAGTGAAAAAAAATTTTCAAAGAAACATGAATGGGTCTCACTAGACGGTGATGTAGCTACAGTTGGTATCACTAAACATGCTACTGAATTGCTTGGAGATATAGTTTTCGCAGAAGTACCAGATGCAGGAAAATCTGTAGAAAAAGAGGGACAAGCAGCTGTAGTTGAGTCAACAAAAGCAGCTAGTGATGTTTATTCACCTATATCTGGAGAGATCACCGAGGGAAATAAAACAATAGTAGATGACCCAAGTAGTATTAATAAAGATCCAGAGGGAACGAGTTGGTTTTTTAAATTAAAGATTAAAGACAAAGGAGAATTTGATTCTTTAATGTCAAAAGAGGAATATGACAAATTTTGTAAGGATAACCCAAATTAAATGATAGACGATACTTCAGAAGAATTTATTAATAGACATATTGGCCCCTCAAAAGAGGATCAATTAAAAATGTTAGATTATATTGGTAATAATTCTTTAAAGCAGTTAATAAAAGATACTGTTCCAGAAAATATATTACTAAAAAATGAATTAAATATGGCCTACTCACTTTCTGAAAGTGAAGCTTTAAAAAAACTTAAATTAATTGCACAAAAAAATCAAACTTATAGAAATTTTATTGGCATGGGTTACTACAATTGTTTCACTCCCCATGTCATTTTAAGAAATCTATTAGAAAATCCGGGCTGGTATACTTCATATACTCCTTATCAGCCAGAAGTGGCTCAAGGCAGACTAGAAATGTTATTAAATTTTCAACAGCTAATCATGGATTTTACTGGTATGGATATCGCAAATGCTTCTTTACTAGATGAGGCAACAGCTGCCGCAGAAGCGGTTGGTTTAGCTCAAAGAGTATCTAAAAATAATTCAAAAAAAGTTTATGTTTCCGAAAAATGTAACCCTCAAGTCATTGATTTGATAAAAACTAGAATTGAGCCTTTTGGACTAGAGCTTCTAATTGGTAATCAAAGTGAATTCATTAAAAATTTAGATGGAGATTTAATTTGTGGAGTTTTAGCTTATCCAGATACTCTTGGAGAAATCGTAGACCCTAGTGAAGCAATAAGCTTAATAAGAAAAAAAGGAGGAAAAGCTGTAGTAGTTTGCGATCTTCTTTCTTTAGCAAAATTAAAAACACCTGCAGAACTCGGAGCTGACATTGCTGTGGGTAGTGCTCAGAGATTTGGAGTTCCTATGGGTTATGGCGGACCTCACGCTGCTTTCTTTGCTACGAAAGAAAATTTGAAAAGATCAATGCCTGGAAGAATTATAGGTGTGTCCGTAGATAAATTTGGTAAAAAAGCTTACAGACTTTCTCTTCAAACACGGGAACAACATATCAGAAGAGATAAGGCAACTAGTAATATCTGCACGGCACAAGCTTTATTGGCTATAGTTTCTGCTGCATATGCAATTTATCATGGCCCTACTGGAATTTTAAATATTGCTAGCAGAACTTCTAAATTGGCAAAATTATTTGCTAACAATATAAAAGAAGGAGGATTTGAGCTCCACTCAAATAATTTTTTTGATACTGTAACGATAAAAACTAATCAGAAAACCAAAGAAGTTTATCAAAAGGCAATTGCTGAAAAAGTTAATTTAAGGAAAGTAGATGATAATACTTTATCAGTAGCTTTTGATGAAGCGAAAAGAATTGATCACGTAAACTTGCTTTTAAAAATTTTTGGAATTAACAAAGAATTAAAAGATATAAAAGATGTAAAGCTGGATAATCTTCCAAAAAATCTTTTAAGAACATCAAAATATTTAACTCACCCAGTGTTTAACAAGTATCACTCTGAAACAGAAATGATGAGATATTTAAAAAGATTAGAAGATAGTGATATCGCATTAAACAGGTCAATGATTCCTCTAGGATCTTGTACTATGAAATTAAATTCAACAGCTGAAATGATCCCAATATCATGGAAAGAATTCTCTCTTCCTCATCCTTATGTTCCTATCGAGCAAATGAAAGGATATACAACATTATTCAATGATTTAGAAAAAGATTTAAAAGAAATCACTGGATTTGATGCAGTATCTTTACAACCTAATTCTGGAGCACAAGGGGAGTATGCTGGTCTTATGACAATAAGAGCATTTCATAGAAACAATAATGAGGCTAATAGAAATGTTTGTTTAATACCTAACTCAGCACATGGAACAAATCCAGCGAGTGCTCAAATGTCAGGTATGAAAGTTGTGGTGGTTAATTGTGATGATAACGGAAATATTGATTTTGAGGATTTAAAAAATAAATCTGCAAAACATTCAAAAGATTTAGCTGCATTAATGGTCACTTATCCTTCGACACATGGAGTATTTGAAGAAAAAATTTCTGAAATTTGCGAAGTTATACATTCTAATGGAGGTCAGGTTTATATGGACGGAGCAAATTTAAATGCTTTGGTTGGGATTGCAAAACCTGGGGAATTTGGACCAGATGTTTGTCACATCAATTTACATAAAACTTTTTGTATTCCTCATGGAGGTGGCGGTCCTGGGATGGGACCAATAGCATGTGCAAAACATTTAAAAGATTTTTTACCTACTCATCAGCATTTAAAAGAGATGAGCTTAAATAAAGGTATGGGCCCAGTATCTGCTGCCCCATGGGGGAGCGCAAGTATTCTAGTTATCTCATGGATGTATATTAAAATGATGGGAGCTAAAGGATTAAAACTAGCTTCAGAAATATCTATTTTAAATGCTAACTATATTTCAAAAAAATTGTCAGAAAAATATAATATTTTGTATACTGGAAAAAATGGCCATGTTGCACATGAATGTATTATTGATATAAGGCCTATTAAAGAAAAAATAGGGATTACAGAAGAGGACATTGCTAAAAGATTAGTAGACTATGGATACCATGCTCCGACAATGTCTTGGCCAGTTGCAGGGACTATTATGATAGAACCAACTGAGAGTGAAAATTTAGAAGAAATAGATAGATTTTGTAATGCTTTATTAAGCATTAAAGATGAAATAGATAAAATTGAGACTGGGAAATTTGAAAAAAAGGATAATCCAATAATTAATGCACCGCATACATATTTAGAATTATCTTCAGATGAATGGAAGCATTCATATTCAAGAGCTGAAGCTGCTTTTCCTAAAACTTATTTAAAAGAGTATAAATATTGGGCCCCTGTGGCTAGAGTGGACAATGTTTATGGAGATAGAAATCTTGTATGTTCTTGTCCATCTATGGATGAGTATAAAGATGAAGCTGCTTAAATAATGAAAATAGCAGTCATTGGATCAGGAATTTCTGGCTTATCTGCAGCTTATTATCTATCAAAAAAATTTAAAGTAGATCTGTTCGAACAAGAAGATTATTTTGGGGGTCATTCTTACACTTATGATATTAAAAAAGAACAAAAAACTATTCCAGTAGACTTAGGTTTTATTGTATTTAATGAACTGACTTATCCTAATTTACTTAATTTTTTTAAGGAATTAGAAGTTCCCTTTGAAAAAAGCGACATGTCATTTTCTGTTTCTATACAAGGAAGCAATATAGAGTATGGCGGACGTGGGCTTAAAGCTCTTTTTGCAAATAAATCAAATATATTTAATTTAAATTTTTTAAAAATGATAGCAGAAATTATCTCATTTTATAAAAATGCCCCTTCTTTAATTAAAAAAAATTTAGACGAAGAAACACTTGGTAATTATTTAGATAAATCAAATTTTTCAAAATTTCTTGTTGAATATCACATCATTCCTATGGTAGCAGCAATATGGTCTATGCCTTTTTCTAAGGCTAGAGACATGCCTCTAAAACTCTTTTTAAATTTTTTTATTAATCATGGTTTATTTAAGCTCAAGAATAGACCCCAGTGGTACACAGTTACTGGAAGAAGCAGAACTTATGTTAAAAAAGTGTTAGAAAAAATTAGTGGAGAAATTTTTAAGAACTATAAAATAGATAGTGTTAACCGAAATGAAAGTAATGTGAGGATAAAAATTGGGAATGATTATTTAGATTATGATCATGTAGTTCTTGCTTCACATGCTGATCAAAGTTTAAAAATGTTAGATAAACCGACTGAAGAAGAACAAAGGATTTTAAGTAAATTTAAATACGTGTCTAATGAAGCAATTTTACATTCAGACGAAAATTTTATGCCAAAAAAAAAATTAGCTTGGTCTAGCTGGAATTCTATATCTAATGGTAGCCAAACATGTGTAACTTACTGGTTAAATAATTTACAAAATTTAAAATGTGACCAAAATTTTTTTTTAACTCTGAATCCAATTAGTGAAATAAACAAAAAAAATATAATTAAAAATATAAATTTTACTCATCCTTATTTTAATTCAGAAACATTAAAGTATCAAAAATCTCTACTTTCGATTCAAGGAAAAAAAAGAACTTGGTTTTGTGGAAGTTATTTTAGTTATGGATTTCATGAAGATGGAATAAAATCAGCTATAAATTTAATAAAAAATTTTAAAATTTGATGAACTCATGTATTTATAATGGAGTTGTAACACACACAAGATTTAAGCCAGTTAAACATTTTTTAAAATATAAAACTTTCTCTTTTTTTATAGATTTAGATGAAATAGATAAATTAGATAAAGATAATCCAATTTTTTCTTACAATAAATTTAATATTTTTAGTTTTTACGATAAAGATCATGGAGATAGAAATGGAAAATCTCTTAAAACTTGGGTATTAAGTAATTTAAAAAGATTCGATATCAATGAAAATATTAATAAAATCAAGCTACTTTGTTATCCAAGAATTTTTGGATACGTTTTTAATCCATTAAGTATTTTTTATTGCTATGAAAACAATTTATTAAAAGCAATTTTTTATGAAGTTAAAAATACTTTTAATGAGCAGCACACATATATTTTTAAAGTTAAAGATAATAATATGATAGATCAAAAATGTAAAAAAAAATTCTATGTTTCTCCTTTTATGGATATGGATACTTATTATAATTTTAAATTGTTAAATCCCAATGAAAATTTGTCTATTTCAATTAAACAAACCGATAAAGAAGATATCGTTTTAAGTGCAGTTCAAACAGGCAAAAGAAAAGAATTCACTTTCAAACAATTGATGCTTAATTTTTTCAAGTATCCATTAATGTCATTTAAAATAATAAGTGCGATACATTTTGAAGCATTACTATTATGGTTAAAAGGAGCAATATATAGAAAAAGAGATAAAAAAATAAAAAATAATTTGAGTTACGAAAAAACTAATGAGTCTATTTAAATTTTCAGAAAAATTTGTCTTTAATAAGTTAAAATCTATTAAAAACGGCAATCTAAAACTTGTGAATTATGATGGTCAAGTTTACCATTTTGGAGATTTAGAAGATTCATTTAGCGCTGATATAAAGATAATAAATCCTAATTTTTATTTAAATATTATTTTAGGAGGTAGTTCTGCTTTGGGAGAAGCTCATATAAATAAAGATTTTTATTCTACTAATTTAACTAATTTAATAGAACTTACAGCGAAAAATATTAAACTTGTTCATTCGTTTTCAGGAAGCGTAAAATTACAAACAATAAAAAATTTTTTAAAAAAACTTTTTGCATCTAATACAAAATCGAATAGTTTAAAATACATTTCTAAGCATTATGATCTTGGAAACGAGTTTTTTTCTAATTGGCTGGACTCATCATTAACTTATTCAAGTGCGATATATAAAAATGATAATGACGATTTAGAAACAGCTCAAAAAAATAAGTATCAAAAGTTGATTGATTTACTTAACATAAAAGATGGAAACAAAATTTTAGAGATAGGATGTGGATGGGGAGGGTTTTCAGAATATCTAGCTAAAAAACAGGATGTAATTATTGATTGTATCACAATTTCTAAAAAGCAATATGATTATACAAAAAAAAGAATATTTAAAAATAATTTAAATAATAAAGTTAATGTTATTTTTTTAGATTACAGAGACTTAAAAGACAAATATGACAATATAGCCTCCATAGAAATGATAGAGGCTGTGGGAGAAAAATTTTTGGATCAATACTTCAGGACTATCAAAAATTCTCTAAAATCTAATGGACGTGCTGCTATCCAAGGTATAACCATAAGAGATAATTTGTTTGATCGTTACAGAGCTGAAGAAGATTTTATTCAAAAATATATTTTTCCTGGCGGCTTTCTACCTTCTTTGGATTTCATTAAAAAATTGACTGAACAAAACCAATTAAGATTGGAAAAAGTCAACTCTTATTCAGATGACTATGCAAAAACGCTTTTAACTTGGAAGAATAATTTTTTTAAAACATGGGACAATATCTCACCTCTAGGCTTTGATGATTATTTCAAAAGAATGTGGGAATTTTATTTGTGTTATTGTGAGGCTGGATTTAAAGCAAAAAATATAGACTTGATTCAATTTTCTATGTCTAATAGGTAACTTTCATGAAAAAAGTATTTATTTTAATATTAATTTTTTTTATAACTGGATGCTCAGGTAATATGAAACCAACAGATTTTAAAGATCAAAAGCCAAGATTAATTATTGAGGATTATTTGTCAGGTAATGTAAAAGCTTGGGGTATTCTTCAAAATCGCTCAGGTGAAGTCACTAGGCAATTTTCTGCAAGTTTAAACGGCAAGTGGGATGGAAAACAATTAATTCTTGATGAAAAATTTAATTGGTCTGATGGTGAAGTTCAAACTAGACAATGGAAGATTAACAAAATAGATGAACATAATTATGAAGGAACTGCAGGAGATGTGGTTGGAACTGCAAAAGGATTTTCTTATGGACCAGCATTTAAGTTTGAATATGTTCTATTAGTACCTGTAAAAGGCAAAGAAATTAAAATTACTTTTGATGATTGGATTTTTAAACAAGATGAAAGAGTCGCTATTAATAGAGCGACTATGACAAAGTTCGGAATCAAAGTTGCTGAGCTTACAGTAATGTTTGTTAAAGATTAACGTTTATAAAGTTTGTAAATCAAAAATAAATAAATTTTATAAGGTAATATTCTTAAAAATTTTAAGATTAATGTTAATTGTTTAGGAAAATGAATTTCGAAAGAGTTAGATTTAGTTAAACCATCATATATTTTTTCAGCAGCAAATTCTGTAGATCTTAAAAATGGCATAGGGAAATCATTTTTATCTGTTAAAGGTGTTTTGATAAATCCAGGAGATATTATTGAAATTCTTACATTGTATTTTTTAAAGTCAAAAAAGATACTTTCAGCAAAATTATTTAAAGCAGCTTTCGAAGGTCCATATCCACTTGAATTGGGTAAACCTCTGTATCCAGCTATCGATGAAACTATTGAAATATGACCTTTTTTTTTATCTTTAAAATACTTTTCTACTGTTTTAACACAATTTAGAACACCAAAATAATTTACATCCATAACAAATCTATTTTGTTTAAGATCGATTTCCTTTTCTTTTTTTGGATCGTAAGTACCGCTACAAAAAACGCAAAGATCTATCTCTGTAAATTCGGAGATAATCTTTTGAAAGGTATTAAAACAGTTCTCTTCATTTACTACATCCAGAGGGTAAGAAGAAATATTGTGATTTTTAGCCATATCATCTAAAATTTCCTTTCTTCTAGCTGACACAGCAACTCGCCAACCTTCTTTAGCAAACTTTTCAGCAACTGCTTTACCTATTCCACTGCTAGCTCCAGTTATCCAGACTTTTTTCTGATTTTCAGACATAAATTAGTTATATATTAATTTATGACTAAGAATAAATATTTATCTCTGTTCTTATTACTTTTAATTACTTTTATACCTTCTATTATTGGTGGGTTAATTACCGCATCTTTTAAAGAACCATGGTATTCAGAGATAATTTTACCAAGTTTTAATCCACCTAGCTGGGTATTCGCTCCCGTTTGGACAACTTTATATATCATGATGGCGATAGCAGTTTGGAAAATCTGGATAAACTCATTTGATTTTAAGATTTTAAAACTTTATTTTATTCATTTATTTTTTAATGGTACTTGGAGTATTATTTTTTTTGGTTTTCACCAAATTGCATTCGCTTTGATCAATCTATTTATTATCTTAATTTTTATTGTTTTGCTTATGAAGAGATATTTTAGCAGAGACAAAATTAGCTTTTATTTAATGGTTCCTTACCTTGTATGGTCAGGATATGCTTTCATACTTAATAGTTCAATACTTGTATTAAATTAAAAAAACTTTTTAGGATAATTTCTTTTTAAAATAATCTTGTTAATTAAAATAGATAGCAGAATTATTAGTACAGACCCTGTAATTACTGGAAATAAAATAAAATCAAAGGATAAATCCATAAACAAAGCAACTAGTGGATTCGAAGCCGCCGGTGGATGCATTACCTTAAAATAGACCATCAACATAACTGCAATTCCAACAGATAAACCTAAAGAGTAAAATGATAATCCTATTGTTTCATTGAAAATAATTCCTACAAGAATAGAAATAAGATGTCCAAAAAATATATTTTTAGGTTGAGCAGTTTCTAGCTCATAAAGCACAAATACTATAAAAACTGTAGCACCAAAAGAAAACATTAACCATACCCCTGCGGAAGTCTCTAAAGTTAAAAAAGCGAGCATACCTATAACTATTGCTGCGGATATACCTGATATAATTGGTTCTAAATTTTTTTTTATTTTCATATATATTTTTCCTACAATTAAGTTATATACATTTTAAAGAACAAAAAAAAATGATTTCTATTTTTCTTGATAGAGTATTTAGAGCGATTAGGATTGATGATGATCTTTATAAAGAAGTAGAAAAAGATAAATCTGCAACTATCCAAGCTGGAACAGTAGTAGTTTTATCTAGCTTAGCTGCTGGAGTGGGAGCTTTACAATTTGGAAATTCTAATTTTTATATAGCTCCAGTATTATCTATACTTGGATGGTATGTTTGGGCATTCTTAGTTTACTTTGTAGCAGTCAAAATAATTAAAGATGAAAATACTAAAACTAACCATGGAGAATTACTAAGGACAATTGGATTTGCTCAAGCACCAGGCTTTATTCGAGTTTTTGGATTGACTCCAGAACTAGCGATTGTAACATTCATTGGCTCAGGATTATGGATATTAGCCTGTATGGTTGTAGGAGTTTCTACAGCGTTAGATTACAAAAGTTTATGGAAATCTCTAGGGGTTATAGTTATTGCCTGGTCAATTCAAGTCTTTTTCTTATTTTTAATCTTAGTATTATTTTAATCTCATTAAACTGGAAAAATAGTTTTAGAAAGCTTGCAACTATCACAGATCTTGAGTCCACTTATGATAAAATTTGAATTTACACTTTTATCCTCTTCTTTACATTCTTCGCAAATACTGTCTGGTAATTCCTCCATATAGGACAAGATATACCTTTTAATATTTTAAATCTATCTTAGAATCTAATAATGAAAAAAATTATTTTATTTGTATTAATTTATCAAATTTCATTTTTTTATTACGCTGAAACAATGGCAGGAGAATTAAACGTAACTGCTGGAAAATTGACTGATAATTCAAGTTTTAAAAAAGCCTATTTTGCAGGTGGATGCTTTTGGTGCATGGAAGAGTCCTTTGATAAAGTTGATGGAGTAATCAAATCAATTTCAGGATATTCCGGAGGAAAGTTGAAAAATCCTACCTATCAAGATGTCATTTATAAAGATACAGGACATGTGGAAGCCATAGAAATCACATATGATCCAAAAAAAATATCTTATGAAATGCTTTTAAATGTTTTTTGGAAAAACATTGATCCATTCGATAAATACGGTCAATTTTGTGATAAGGGCAAGAGTTATAGATCAGTTGTCTTTTTTAAGAATAGTAAACAAAAAAATATTATTCAAAAATCAGTAGCTGAAATTGAGCAAAGATTTAATGCTAAAGTCGTCACTATGCTGTGGAAGTTTGATAAATTTTATATAGCTGAAGAGTATCATCAAGATTATTATCAAAATAACTTTTTAAGATACTTAGCTTACAAAAAAGCTTGTCAAAGAGAGGAGATTTTAGATAAAATATGGAATTAAAAAAAATTCTTTTGTTTATATTATTAGTTTTATTTTCTAATAATTTAAACGCAGAATTAATAAAGCCTAGTAAAGATTTAGAACCATATGATGTTGTAAAAATTCAACTTGAAGCATTAAAAAATAATAATCAAGATGATTTAGGAATTAAGCAAACCTGGCTTTTTGCTCATCCAGATAATAAAAAGATTACCGGTCCCTACGAAAGGTTTAGAATTATGATTTACGGACAACAATATAGGTATCTTATAAACCATTCTTCTCACAAAATTAGTTTAATTTCTAATAGCCCTAACACTTTTATTTATAGAATAGAAATTTTAACAGAGAGTAAAAAACTATTTTTTTATGAGTGGCATGTTCAAAAAGGTAAAGACGAAGACGGCGTAAGTTGTTGGTTCACAACTGCAGTTTCTCAACCAGTCGACCAAGGTAATACAATTTGAAAAGACCTCCGTTTATATATCGATATTTAATTGTAGGATGTATTTTGGTATTTCCACCAATTCTAAGTTCACATTATGGCTCTATATACTTAGGTAAAGAAAATGGAGTGCTACTAGGTTTCTCTGTTGGAATAATCTGTGTGACGTTTGCATGTTGGAAATTATATATCGATGACTGGAGGGATGACGAAGATTAATGCAGTTTGTAACCTCTAGATCAAAAGCTTTAGATAAACTCAACAAATTTATAGAAAGTGATATTTCAAATTATAACACCAAAAGAAATTTTGATTTTGGTGTAACAAATAGAAACAATGTATCTTGCTTGTCCCCTTATATAACTCATAGATTAATTACTGAGTATGAAACTACAAAACTTGTTTTAAAAAAATATCCTTTTCAAAAAGTAGATAAGTTTATCCAAGAGATATTTTGGAGGGTTTACTGGAAAGGTTGGCTTGAACTAAGACCTAAAGTTTGGTCTGACTTTATAGAAGATCTTAAAACCATTAAAGAAGATGAAAATTATTTGAAAGCAATAAATGGAGAGACAGAAATTGAATGTTTTAATGATTGGGTGAATGAATTAAAAAATTTTAATTATCTCCACAATCATACTAGAATGTTGTTTGCAAGTATTTGGATATTCACGTTAGAATTATCTTGGCAAAAAGGAGCAGAATTTTTTATGAAACACTTATATGATGGAGACGCAGCTTCTAATACTTTAAGTTGGAGGTGGGTTGCAGGAATACAAACAAAAGGTAAAAATTACTTAGCTCAGCCTTGGAACATAAATAAATTTACTAACAACAAGTATAAAGATGTTAAGTTAAAAGAGACTGCCTTACCAATTATAGACAAAAGAGAATATAAAATTTCTCCTATTCAAATTAACAAGAACGATGAATTAAATGATCATTTAATTATTTTTGAAAATGAAATGCATGTTGAATTTCTTGAGCAAAAAAAATATAAAAAAATTTATTTTGTTTTGCTGGGTAATGAAAATAGATCAGTAAAATTATCTACAAAAGTAATAGACTTTAAAAAAAAAATTATTAATTCACAATTAAATGAAAATAATTTTAAGGCCGAATTTTTAGACGGAAATGATCTAATAAACTTTACTAAAACCTCTAAGTCATTTGATGTTATATATCCCACTATTGGTGAAAATTTTTCATTTTTAAAAAGACTAGTAAAAAAAAATAATCTTAATATAAATTTTATTACGCGAAAAGAGGATGAATTTTGTTGGAAATTCTCAAATAAAGGTTACTTTAATTTTAAGTCGAATATACCAATAATATTATCATCTTTTAAATTGAATTAAATCTAGAACATTTCTTAGAGCAATATTTTACCCTTTCCCAATTTAGTCTCCATTTTTTTCTCCACGTGAAAGGTTTATTACAAACTAGACAAGTTTTTTTAGGTAAATTATTTTTTTTCATTATTCAGTAGATTTTTATTTTTTATAAAAAGGAAATAAGCTGCAATTTCATAAAAAATACTTAACAAAAAAAATAAAGGCTTGATCTTAAATATTCTGTATAAAAAGTTATATTTAGGTACATTTTTCCATATTATTAAAAAAGACTCTGCCCCATCAATTACCCTACCATCTTGTATGACATGCATTTTTCGTAGAAGCTCTTTATATGATTTTGATGTGATTCTTTGAGCCTCTTTATTATCAGTAACATCTATCCACTCAATATTTTCATCACTGTGCTTTTTATAATGATTAATTTCAGCTCTACAAATATTACAAGAGTTGTTAAAAAAAACTTTAGTCATTAGTATTTGCTTTTATGAAATTATTTGCAGCTTTAAAAATTCTTGATTTTCTCTCTTTATTCATTTTTTCGGAAATTCTTACCATCATAGCAAGTCTAGGATTTTTTAAGAAAAATTTTTTATGTCTATCTATAAATTTCCAGTACAGGCCGTCCATTACATCGCACCAGGGACCTTTTTTAAAATGCATCATTTTCTGGAAATAACTTGATCCGCATATGTATGGTTTGGTAGCAAAAATTCCTCCGTCACTAAACAAACCCATTCCATAAACATTTGGTGCCATGACCCAATCAGATGAGTCTACAAACATTTCCATAAACCATTTGTAAACTTGTTTCGGATTTATTTCACATAAGTTCATAATATTTGCTAGTATCATTAGCCTTTCTATATGGTGTGACCAACCATAATTCTTGGCATTATTAATTGCATGATCTAATGGATCTAAACCAGTATTTCCATCATACCAGGATTTTTTCATTTTTCTTTTGTGATTAAAAAAATTAGTTTTTTGTAATCGTTGATCGTAGTTTTGGTAAATACCTCGCATAAACTCTCTCCAACCAATTATCTGTCTGATATAGCCCTCTAAAGAATTTATAGGAAGCTTGTTTTCAATCTTTCTTAACCTCTCTATTATTTCTTCAGGTGTAATTAAACCTAAGTTAATTAGTGGACTTAGCGCACTGTGAAAAACAGTGTTAGATTTATCTGTCACTGCATCTTCATAGTCTCCAAAGAGTTTTATTCTTTCTTTTAAAAATTCATCTAGCCACCTATTCGAGTCTTTTCTTGTTGTGGGGAACCAAAATTTATCTGTATTTCCTGGATGATCTTTAAAATTACTATTTATGAACTTTTTTAGAGCAATAGTATCTTTTGTATCTTTTACTTTGGAAATTTTTGGAATTTTAAT
>CACIRV010000004.1 GCA_902589155.1 uncultured Pelagibacteraceae bacterium
CTTCTACAGAATTTACTTCTTTAACATAATGTTTTAAAAGATTTTGAACTCCTTGCTTTAGAGTCATTAAGGAACTTGGGCAGCCTGAGCAACTTCCTTGAAGCTCGACTTTAACAACACCTTTTTCAAATGATTTAAACTTAATATCACCTCCATCTCTTGCTACAGCAGGTCTAATTTTAGTATCTAACACATCTAAAATTTTTTTAACCGTCTCATCACTTTCATTGTTATTTTTTGTATTCTTCAGTTCTTCCTTTAAAATAGGCCCTTTATTGTTTTCAAAGTAATGATTTAAATGAGAAATAACCATTGGCTTTAATTCACTCCAAGAAGTATCTTTTGTTTTTTTAACAGATAAAAAATTCTTTGAAAACAAAACTAATTCTACTCCTTTAAAACCTAGTAGTTCTTTAATAAAAGGATTGGTCACTTTATCAATTTGATTTTTTTGAAATTCTTCCGTTCCAATTGTTGAAATTATATTTTCAGACAAGAACTTTAAAGACTCTGGATTGGGTGTTGGTTCTGTTTGGATCATTGAAATATTATATATTATATCAGCCCAACTTTTTCACGTATATTTTTAAGGTTCTCCTCAGCTTTAATAGAGGCTTTTTCAGTGCCTTTTTTCAAAATCTGAAGCAAATATGACTTATCGTTCATTAATTTTATTATTTCTTTACCAACTGGAGCAATTTCACTTACTAAAAGATCTGCTAATTTACTCTTAATGTATGAATATTCTTTTCCCGCCATTTCTTTTAAAGCTTTTTCTAAATTAATTTTAGATATCTCTGAGTATATATTTAACAGATTTAGTGCTTCTGGTTTTTTTTCTAAAGATTTCAAATTATCTGGGATAGACTCTGAATCAGATTTAGCTTTTTTTATTTTTTTTACAATTTCATCTGCGCTATCTTTAAGATTGATCCTTGAATAATCAGACTCTTCAGATTTGCTCATCTTTTTTGTTCCATCTCTCAAACTCATCACTCTAGAAATATTTTTAAGAATAAGGGGTTCTGGTAAAGGAAAAAAACCTTTACAATTAAAATCATTATTAAATTTTTGTGCAATATCTCGTGACAATTCTAAATGCTGTTTTTGATCAGCTCCAACTGGAACATGAGTAGCTTTATACAGCAATATATCAGCGGCCATTAAATTTGGATAGATATAAAGTCCAACACTAGCTTTTTCTTTGTCTGACCCTGCTTTATCTTTAAATTGAGTCATTCTATTTAACCAGCCAACTCTTGATACACAATTAAAAATCCAAGCTAATTCTGAATGAGCAGGAACAGAAGATTGATTAAAAATTATGCTTTTGTTTGGATCAAGCCCGGTTGCCAAAAAACTTGCAGCAGTCTCTAAAATATTGTTTTTTAGCTCACTAGGATTTTGAAAAGTAGTTATTGCATGTAAGTCAACAACGCAATAAATACAATCCATATTTTTTTGCAACGATACAAAATTTTTTAACGCTCCAAGATAATTTCCTAAATGCAAGTTACCAGTGGGCTGAACACCTGAAAATACTAATTTTTTTTCACTCATATTAATTTGTTTTAAAATTTTTTGTTTTTAAAATTCCAGTTAGATAACAAGATATCAAATAAACACTGCCAACAAAACCAACAATTATCAGTAAATAAACTGATTTATATTTATAATTGTAGTTTAAATAATCTGCAAAATAATCTAATGCAAAAATCAAAAGAAAAGACATAAAAACAGTGCTTAAAATTATTTTTAAAACATTTTTGAATAAATAATCTTTTAATAGTAAAAAGTTCTTATCATTAAGAAGATATATATAGGCTATCACCCCAATCCAAGCAGAAATAGATGTAGCAATAGGAATTATAATAAAACCAAGTTTATTAAAGAAGGTAATACTTATAAAAATATTTAATAAAACAATAAAAGTTGAAATATAAAATGGTGTCTTAGTATTGTTTCTAGCAAAAAAGAAATTGGATAATATCTTAATCAGGGCAAATGCTGGGATACCATAACCAAAATATTTTAATGCGGAGGCCGTCATATTAATATTCTCAATAGTAAAAGATCCATATCCAAATAATGCATTTACAATCTCTTTTGATGCTATGATTAAGCCCAAACTAGCTGGTATTGAAAATAAAAGTGAAAGCTCTATTGATCTACTCTGAATGTTTGAAATTTTAAAAAATTTTTTTTGCTTAAAAGCTTTTGACAAAACTGGCAACGAAACAGTTCCTACTGCTACACCTGCTATAGCTAAGTTCATCTGATAAATACGATCTGCATAATACAGGTATGATACTGCACTAGCTTCAAAAGAAGCTATAATTGTACCAACCAAAATGTTTATCTGCGTAACTCCAGAAGAAAGAACACTCGGTAAAAGTTTTTTAAAAAAGAATTTTACTTTACTGCTTAATGTAGATTTGAATTCAATAGATGGTCTATAATATTTTTTTGTGATAAATATCAAAAATATCATTTGAATTATTCCAGCCAACGTGACTCCATAAGATAATTGTTTAGCAAAATTTAAACCAAAAAAATAAGAAGCTAATAAACTCAATATTAAAATAATATTAAGTATTATCGGTGCTGCGGCTGCCGCAGCAAATTTGTTATTAGAATTCAAAATTCCTGAAAAGAAAGATGAAATACTTACAAATAATAAAAAAGGGAATGTTATTCTAGTAAATTCTACTGCAAGATTAAATTTTTCATTATTTTCTAAGAAGCCTGGAGCAATTAAATAAACTATATAAGGTGTAAATATTTCTACCAGCAGAACTGTAAAAAAAAGTATAAGGATTAATATACTTAAAGTCTCGTCAGCAAATTTCTTTCCTCTTTTTTGATTTTTAGTTTTTTCTGATACATAACTAGGTATAAAAGCGGCATTAAATGTCCCTTCTGCAAATAAACGCCTAAATGTATTTGGAAGTCTAAAAGCAACAAAAAAAGCATCAGCAAAAATTGATGCTCCTAAAAATATTGCAATTAATATATCTCTAAGATAGCCTAAAATTCTGCTTAATAAGGTAAAAAAACTAAAAACATATGTTGAAGATAACAAGTTCATATAAATTCTAAATTAAGCCACAAATAATAAATAAATAATGCAATATTATAAGTTATATTAAATGCTCATAATTTAAATGACAAAAAAATCCAAAATCGACCATTATTCTGATAAAGAAGCACTTGATTTTCATATAAAAGGAAAGTCTGGCAAAATTGAGATAAATTCTTCTAAGCCTTTAACAACAAAAAGAGATTTATCTTTAGCATACTCTCCTGGTGTTGCAGCTCCTGTTAAGGAAATAGCTAAAAACCCTAATGCTGTTTATGACTACACTAGTAAAGGAAATTTAGTTGCTGTGATTAGTAATGGTTCAGCAATATTGGGTCTTGGTAATCTAGGTTCTCTTGCATCAAAACCAGTAATGGAAGGCAAATCTGTATTGTTTAAAAGATTTGCGGACATAGACTCGATTGATATAGAAGTTAATAGCAATGATACGAACTCCATAATAGAAACAATAAAAAATATAAGCGGCACATTTGGAGGTATTAATCTTGAAGATATTGCTGCACCTGATTGTTTTATTATAGAACAAAAACTGAAAGAAGTTTTAGACATACCCATTTTCCACGATGATCAACATGGTACTGCAATTATTACTACGGCTGCTTTGATAAATGCCTTAGATGTTTCCAAAAAAAAAATCAATGATGTCAAAATTGTTGTCAATGGGGCTGGGGCATCTGCACAGGCATGTACAAATTTATTTAAAAGTTCCGGTGTTAAAAGTGAAAACATTATTATGTGTGACAGTAAAGGAGTAATTTATAAAGGCAGAAAAAATATTGACCAATTTAAATCAGCTTTTGCGGTTAATACCAAATTAAGAACCTTGAAAGAAGCTATGAAAAATGCAGACGTTTTTTTAGGCTTATCTGCAAAAGATGTTGTGTCTAAAGACATGGTAAAGTCCATGGCAAAAAATCCTATAATATTTGCATGTGCTAATCCTGATCCTGAAATTAAACCAGAAATTATAGAAGAGGTTAGATCTGACGCCATAATAGCAACTGGCAGATCTGATTATCCAAACCAGGTAAACAACTTAATTGGTTTTCCCTATATATTTAGAGGAGCTCTAGATGTAAGAGCTAAAGAAATTAATGAAGAAATGAAGGTTGCTGCAGCAAAGGCAATAGCCTTGCTAGCTAGAGAAGATGTTCCAGACGAAGTTGTATCTGCCTACGGCGGAGATAGACCAAAATACGGAAAAAATTATATTATACCCTCTACATTTGATCCAAGATTAATAAGTGTGATTCCTTCTGCTGTAGCCAAAGCAGCTATTAAAAGTGGGGTGGCAAGAAAAAAAATTAAAGACTTTGAAAGTTATAAAGATGAATTAACAAATCGATTAGATCCATCGATGTCAATTATGCAAGGTATCAATGCAAAAGTAAGAAAAAATCCAAAAAAAGTAATATTTGCTGAAGGTGAAGATGAAAGCATGTTGAAGGCAGCAATTGAATTTGGAAAAAATAAACTTGGAATACCAATATTGATAGGAGCTGAAAAAAGAATTAAAGAACAATTGAAAAAAATCGGTTTAGATGAAAACCACAAGATTGAAATAGTAAACTCAACTGATAAAGAAAAAAGACAAAAATACGTTAAACATCTATACAAAAGACTTCAAAGAGAAGGTCAACTGGAGAGAGATGTAGACCGTTTGGTGAGAAATGATCGTATTGCGTGGGGAGCCTCGATGATTGCATGTAAAGATGCAGACGCAATGGTTACTGGTAATATTAGACATTATACTGCTTCGATAGAAAAACTAAGGAAAGTTGTTGATCCTAGACCTGGCGAAGAGATTTTTGGTATGACAATGATTAATTCTAAAGGGAAAACTGTACTGGTGGCTGATACAAACGTAAAAGATTTTCCTTCGGCAGAAAGGCTAGTTAATGTTTCTAAATCTTGTGTACGTGTTGCCAGATTATTTGGATTTGATCCTAAAGTAGCTTTTCTTTCTCACTCTACATTTGGTAAACCAATATCAAAAAATACAAAGCATGTAAGAGATGCAATTGAATTATTGAAAAAGGAAAAAGTAGATTTTGATTTTGATGGAGAAATGCAGCCTGACGTAGCTTTAAACCCAGTGTATCAAGAGATCTACCCTTTCTCTAAAATTGTAGGAAAAGCTAATATTTTAATTATGCCAGCACTGCATAGTGCAGCCATTTCAACTAAATTAATGAAAGAATATGGTGGCGCAAAATTAATTGGCCCTCTTTTAATTGGACTTGGTCTACCTATCGAAGTTGCTCCTTTAAGATCAAGTACATCCGATATTTTAAACCTAGCTTCTGTGGCAGCATATTCTTCTGACGTAATTAAATATTGATATTAAAGTTTATTACGGCTTAATTCAGAAATTAAATAAATGGATGGAATTATATTCTCAACATCATATATTTTATTAGCTTCATTAATAACTTCTTTTTTTTCTTCTTCATCCATTGCTATGCCAAAAATATAGACGTTTTTGTTTATAGTTTCTAAAGTATAATTTCTTGCTTTGGTCTTTTTATTAAATATCAAAGCGGATCTTAATTGACTAGTAATTAAAATATCCTTTGCAGTACTTTTAAAATTGCTTTGTCCTTTAATACTAATCGCATTTTTTACTGATCGCACACCCTTTGTTTCCCACGCCATCTTTGTTATTTTAATTTTCTCTTCAGGTTCGTCTACTTTTCCTGATAAAAATATTCTTCCATCAATCACTTCAGATTGTATTGACAAAAAATATTTTTTGTCTGCTAAGGCTAGTCTTGCATTTAAATTTTTTTGCATAATAGTGTCATCAATTTGCATTCCGATAGTCCTAGGGTCAAAAGTTATATCAACACCTGTTCCAAATCTTCCGACCGTAGTACATGAAACTAAAAAAAATATTAACAGTAAGCTAATTAATTTTTTCATTTTTTTTTATATTTAAACATATTTGATAAATCTTTTTTTTGTTAATTTTTTCTGACTCGAATAACAATTCAACAACATCTTTTAAACTGTATTTTTTAAGATAAAGTTTAGCTTTTTTAATAATTTTATTTTCATCTAAAAATTTATCTTTAATATTTTTTTCTGATATTACAACTGTTAACTCACCTTTAATTGAAGTTTTAAACATATTAATTTTATCAATATCTTCTCTATAAAGCGATTCATGCAACTTAGTAAGTTCTCTGGCAATTAACAACTTCCTGCCTGGAAAAAACTTTTTGAATTTTTTTAAATAAAAATTAATCTTAATAGCAGGTATAAAAAATACTTGGGAAAAACTAAGTTGACAAAGAGATGATAAAATTTTTTCTAATTCCTTCTCAGTTTTGGGTAAAAAACCGTAAAATAAAAATTGGTCTTTAAATCCAGAAATACTTATTGAAGTTGTAATAGAAGATACTCCTGGAATAGGAATAATCCTTATATTTTTTTGTATACATGTTTGAATTAGTAAACGACCTGGGTCTGATAAAGAAGGTGTGCCAGCATCAGAAATTAAAGACAAAATTTTGCCTTCATTTAAATATTTCATGATTTTTCCAAGTTCTTTTTTTTCATTGAACTTGTGATAAGAGACTAATTGTTTTTTAATTTTTAAATGATTTAATAACTTTAAAGAGTGTCTAGTGTCTTCACAAAGAATTATGTCCGAGTTTTTTAATACATCTATCGCTCTTATAGTTATATCATCAAGATTTCCAATCGGTGTTGAAACAATATATAAGGTTTTATTAGATAATTTCATACTATGAAGAATAAATTTATAATAATAATAACTTATATATTAATCTTTTTTAATTCTAATCTACAAGGTAATGAGAATAATAATATTCTTAAAGTTGGCTTGTTGGCCCCCCTCAGCGGAGAATACAAAGAACTCGGTGATTCTCTTCTATATTCGTTGCAATTAGCTTTAAATGAAATCAATGATAAAAATGTTCATATAATACCAAGGGACTCTGGTTCAAATGATAAAAAGAAATTAGTTAAAGCTATTCAGGAAATTCGATCTCAAGGAGCAAATATTGTAATTGGACCAATCAATAATAAAGATTTTGAGGAAGCTAAAAAATTTAACGACATGGTATTTATTTCTCCTTCAAATATAAACCCTGAATTTCAAAACAATATAATAAGCATTGGTGTCAGTCTTGAATCTCAAATGCTAGCATTAATGAAATTTATTAAAAAACGAAAAAAAAATAAAACTGTAATCTTTATTCCCAAAAACCAATATTCAAATTTAATAGAAGATAAATTAAATAAATTAGATTTACAGAATTATAAAATATTTAAATACAATCCTGATCCAAAAATTTTAACTGGAGAAATTGAAATTTTAACAAATTATTCACAAAGAAAAAAAAATCTAGAATCTAGAAAAAAGATGTTTGAAGATAAAGAGGATGAACAGTCAAAACGTCAATTAGAAAAATTAGAACAAAAGTACACTTTAGGAGATGTAAATTTTGACTCCGTGATTATAATTGACTTTGGAAACAGTTTAAAAAGTGTATTAACGTCATTAGTTTTTACTGACGTAGATCAAAAAAAGGTTTTGTTTACAACTATAAATCAATGGTTTGATGAAAGTATCTTTTATGAAAATACTGTGAGTAGTTTGTATTATCCTTCAGTGAATTATAAAGAATTTAAAAAGTATAAAGATAATTATTTTAAAATATTTAATAACTTTCCAAGTGAAATAACTATTTTAGCCTATGATGCTATAGGTCTAATTTATTATGCTTGGAAAAAAAAAGGTAAAATCAATACAGTAAATGATTTCTCTTTTAAAGGTAAAATTAAAGGCAAAATTGGTACTTTTAGTTTTAATAATAAAAAAACTATCCAAGATCTAAGTATTTATAAAGCCGCAAATAATCGATTTACAAAATTTTAATTTTTCTTTTTAATTTCTTATAAGCAATATACCTGTGATCCATATTAATTTTTCTGAATTTAGACATTTGTCCAAATGTAATAGCTTCACCTAAAGGAATAAATATAGGGTCGTAGCCAAAACCTCTAGTTCCAAGCATCTTATAAGAAATTAAACCTTCAATTTTGCCCTTAACTGTAACTACTTTTCCCCTTGGGTATTTAAAAGACAAACTACATACAAATGTAGCATATCTATTTTTTTTCTTTTTCATCTTTTTTAATATAAACTTCATTGCGCTTGAAAAGCTTCCATATTTTTTTGCCCATCTTGCAGAATAAATCCCTGGTTTTCCTTTTAAGGCTTTTATACAAAGCCCTGAGTCATCAGAAATCACTGGCAATTCTGTAAATTTAGAAAAATATTTAGCTTTTAGTTTTGCATTGGAGACGAAGGTTTTTCCAGTCTCTTTCGGGCTTTTGACTTTTAATTTAATCGGGGAAACTTTTTTTATCTTTTTAGGCAATAGATAGCTAATTTCTTTAAATTTCCCTCTGTTATGAGTGCCTATTAAAATTTTTTTCATTGGTACCTAGTATTTTAAATTATAGCCATTATATAGCAATTATCATGATTGAAGATAATCAAAAAAGAGCTGATGGATCAAAGGAAGGTCAAAAAAAAGATGAGGGCTCTAAGGATAAGATTAAAGAGGAAATGTCTTTAGAAGATAAATTAGCTGAGTCCGAGGATAAATTACTAAGATCATTAGCTGAAATAGAAAATCAGAGAAGAAGATTTGAGAAGGAAATTAAAGATGCCTTTGAGTTTGGATCTTTTAATTTTGCTAAAGAAAGTCTCGCGATTTTAGATAATTTACAAAGGGCTAAGCTAGCCATTAAAAATGATGAAATTCTAAAAAATAATAAAGATTTAGATAAATTTTTAGAAAATATAACTGTTATAGAGAAAGATTTGGTATCTATATTCGAAAAAAATAGAATTAAAAAAATTAATACACTTAATCACAAATTTGATCCAAATCTTCATCAGGCTATGTCTGAAATTGAAAATGAGAAAGCAGAAACAGGTGCAATTCTAGAAGAAATTCAACCAGGGTACATGTTAGGGGAAAGATTATTGAGGCCGTCATTAGTAGCTGTGGCCAAGAAAAAAACATCTAAAAATGAGGAAAAAGATAAGAAAAAAGATGAGAAATAACCTTGTAGAAAAAGAAAAAACACCCATATAAACATCGACGATTAAAGGAAATTAAACAATGAGCAAAGTAATAGGAATAGATTTAGGTACAACAAATTCATGCGTTGCCATCATGGATGGATCGCAGGCTAAAGTTTTGGAAAATGCTGAAGGAACTAGAACTACACCTTCAGTAGTTGCTTTTTTAGATAATGAAGAAAAACTTATTGGCCAGCCTGCAAAAAGACAAGCTGTAACCAACGCACAAGATACAATTTTTGCTACTAAAAGATTAATTGGTAGATCTTTTGAAGATGAAACTGTTAAAAAAGATATTAACAGAGTTCCTTTTAAAATAATCAAATCAGACAATGGAGAGGCTTGGATTGAAGGTAAAGGAAAAAAGTATTCACCTTCACAAATATCTGCTTTCATATTACAAAAAATGAAAGAAACTGCAGAAAAATATTTAGGCCAGGCTGTATCTAAAGCAGTTATTACTGTCCCTGCTTACTTTAATGATGCACAAAGACAAGCAACTAAAGATGCTGGAAAGATCGCAGGCTTAGAAGTTTTAAGAATCATTAACGAACCAACAGCTGCAGCTTTAGCTTATGGTTTAGATAAAAAAAATGGACAAAAAATTGCAGTATATGATTTAGGAGGTGGAACATTTGATGTTTCAATATTAGAAATTGGAGATGGTGTCTTTGAAGTTAAATCAACTAATGGAGATACTTTTTTAGGAGGTGAAGACTTTGATGATGCGATAGTTAATTATCTAGTGAGCGAATTTAAAAAAGATAATGGAATTGATTTAAAAAATGATAAATTGGCTTTACAAAGATTGAAGGAAGCTGCGGAAAAGGCAAAAATAGAATTATCTTCAGCAGCTCAAACAGAAATCAATTTACCTTTTATCACAGCCGATAAGACTGGACCAAAACATGTTAATTTAAAATTTACAAGAGCTAAGCTAGAAGCTTTGGTGTCTGATTTAGTAGAAAAAACACTTGAACCATGTAAGGTTGCTCTTAAAGATTCTGGTTTTTCTGCTGCTGAAATTAATGAGGTAGTTTTAGTTGGTGGTATGACTAGAATGCCTAAAATTGTTGAGACAGTTAAAAATTTCTTTGGTAAAGAACCAAATAAAAGCGTAAACCCAGATGAAGTAGTAGCTATGGGTGCCGCTATTCAAGCGGGTGTTTTACAAGGTGATGTTAAAGATGTTTTATTACTAGATGTAACTCCATTATCTCTTGGAATAGAAACTTTAGGTGGTGTTTCTACTAAGTTAATTGAAAAAAACACAACGATACCTACTAAAAAAAGTCAGGTTTTTTCAACAGCTGAAGATAATCAGCCTGCGGTGTCTATAAGAGTTCTGCAAGGTGAAAGGGAAATGGCTTCTGACAATAAAATTTTAGGAAACTTTGAATTAGTTGGAATTCCTCCAGCTGCGAGAGGAACTCCTCAAATCGAAGTTACATTCGATATTGACGCAAATGGAATTGTAAATGTCTCTGCTAAAGATAAAGGAACTGGAAAAGAGCAAAAAATTCAAATTCAAGCATCTGGTGGTTTATCTGAAGAAGAAATCCAAAAGATGGTTAAAGATGCTGAGGCTAACAAAGAAGCTGATAAAAAGAAAAGAGAGTCTGTTGATGCTAGAAACCAAGCTGATAGTTTAGTTTTTTCAACAGAGAAAAGTCTAAAAGAGCACGGCGATAAAATCTCAGCAGAAGAAAAAAAGGCCATTGAAAATGCAATTATAGATCTAAAGAAATCTTTAGAAGGAACTGACTCAGAAGATATTAAGAAAAAAACACAAAGCCTAATTCAAGTTTCAATGAAACTAGGTGAAGCAGTTTACAAAAGTCAGCAAAAAACAAATGAAACTAAAGGAAAAGAGTCAAAAGATGCAAAACCAGAAGATAAAGAAAATGTTGTAGATGCAGATTTTGAAGATGTAAAAGACGATAAAGAAAAGAGCGCCTAAGAAAATTAATAAAGGAGACGTCCTGTGACTAAAAGAGATTATTACGATGTCTTAGGTGTAACAAACTCAGCATCAAAAGACGAAATTAAAAAAGCCTATCGTAAATTAGCACTAAAATTTCACCCAGACAAAACAAAAGGCGATAAAACTTCAGAGGAAAAATTTAAGGAAGCTAGTGAGGCTTATCATGTTCTATCTGATGATAAGAGAAAAAATAATTATGATCAATTCGGTCATGCTGCTTTTGAAGGAGCTGGAGGAGGCGGTCAAGGTTTTGGTGGATTCGATTTCAATTCTTCTTCGTTCTCTGACATATTCGAGGATTTTTTTGGAGATTTTGGTGGAGGATCATCTAGAAGATCTAGTAATAGAGGAAATGATTTAAGATACGATACCAACATCAGTTTAGAAGAAGCTTATAAAGGATTGGAAAAAAACGTTAAATACACTACTTATAAAAAATGTCCACCGTGCTCCGGTAGTGGAGCTGAAAAAGGATCAAAGCCTATAAAATGTACCTATTGTTCCGGGAGAGGTAAAGTTAGAACTAATCAAGGTTTTTTTACAATTCAACAAACTTGTCCTCAATGTAGTGGTTATGGAGAAACAATAGGCACTCCATGTAAAAAATGCAGTGGAAATGGAAAAGTGCAAGGAAGTGAGAATGTGACTGTAAAGATCCCTAAGGGTGTAGATGATGGAACTAGAATAAGACTATCTGGCAAGGGTGAAGCTGGTTCAAAAGGGGGTTCCAGCGGAGATCTTTATCTTTTTATTTCTATCGATAGTCACTCAATTTTTAAAAGATCTGAAGAAAATTTATACTATGAACTTCCAGTTTCTTTTTCAAATGCAACTTTAGGAACAACTGTAAATGTGCCTTCAATTGATGGAGGAAAATCTAAAATTAAAATTCCTGCTGGAACTCAACATGGCAAACAATTTAGATTAAGAGGAAAAGGTATGCCTGTATTAAGAAGAAATTTATTTGGAGATTTATATATAAGAGTTGTTACTCAAGTCCCAACTTCTCTTTCAAAAAGGCAAAAAGAAATATTAGAAGAGTTTAATGAAATAGAATCAAACAAACCTGATCCAGTAATTAAAAATTTTTTTGAAAATGCCAAAAAATTCTGGCGAGGATCATAAATTAAATGGAAACTGAGCAAATAATGTCTGCAATATTTTTAGTTGCAGTATTAATTTTAATCCTACCGGCATTTTTATCTACAAATAATAAGATAAAACAATTTTTAAAAAATTTATCTATTTGGGCTATAATTGTTCTTATTATTATTGTAATTATAAATCTTATATAGTGATGAAAAAAATTAATTTAGCAATAACTGGTTGTATGGGAAGAATGGGTCAACAACTCATCAAAACTTCAAAAGCAAATAAAAACTTTAAGTTAGTATCTCTAACTGAGAATAGGGTAATAAATAAAAATATAATGGGAATTAGACCTAACTTAAATACTGAGAATGCATTTAAAAAAGCAAATGTAATAATAGACTTTACAGTGCCTAAATGTACTTTAGAGGTTTTAAAAATTGCTTCGAAACTAAAAAAAAGGGTTGTGATCGGAACAACAGGGTTCAGTAAAAAACAGGAAAATATTATAAAAAAATACTCAAGAAAAGTTCCTATACTTAAAGCTGGAAATATGAGTTTAGGAGTAAATTTATTAATGTATTTAACTGAAATAGCTTCAAAATCTCTTAATAATAATTTCTTAAGTAAAGTTTTTGAAATTCATCATAGAAACAAAAAAGATCATCCTTCAGGAACAGCATTAATGCTCGGGAAAGGTATAGCCGTAGGAAAAAATAAAGATTTTTTCAGATTAATTGGAAAAAAATATCTAAATAAAAAATCTTTTCCGTACGGAAAAAAAATTAATTTTAATTCACAGAGAAAAGGATCAGTTATAGGAAAACACAAAGTTTCTTTTTCAAATGGAAAAGAAATAGTTTCATTAAATCATGAAGCTTTTGACAGAGCGCTTTTTTCCGAAGGTGCTTTAACTGCAGCAAAATGGATAATTAATAAAAGGCCTGGTCTTTATTCGATGAGAGACCTTCTAAATTTTAAGTGAACAATAAGAAAAAATCCAAGATTATTCTTAAGATTTTAAATAAAACTTATCCAAAGGTCCCTATACCTTTAAACTACAAAAATACATTCACACTTCTTGTTTCAGTTTTACTTTCAGCTCAATGCACTGATGTAAATGTTAATAATGTTACAAAAAATATTTACCCAAAATATAATAAACCTATTCACTTTGTAAAACTTGGCAGGAAAAAAATTGAACGATTAATTAAAAGAATTGGGATATTTAGAGTTAAAGCAAAAAGTATTTTTTTCTTATCAAAAATATTAGTTAAAAAATACAAAGGTAAAGTACCTAAAACATTTGAGGAGTTAGAACAATTGCCTGGAGTTGGTCATAAAACAGCTAGTGTGGTGATGTCTCAGGGATTTGGATTTCCTGCCTTTCCTGTAGACACGCATATTCATAGACTGGCTCAAAGGTGGGGTATAACCAATGGGAAAAACGTGATGCAAACAGAAAAAGATTTAAAAGAAATCTTTCCAAAAAAATACTGGAATAAACTTCATTTGCAAATAATCTGGTATGGCAGAGAATATTGTAAAGCGAGAGAATGTTACGGAATTGCTTGTAAAATTTGTAAAAGCTGTTATCCAAATAGAAAAAAGCCAATTAAAACAAATAAAGCATAATCTTAAAATGAAAGTTATAGGTATTGGAAATGCAATCGTTGACGTTATATGTAAAGTTGACGAAAACTTTCTAGCTAAAAACAAATTAACGAAAAGCACAATGAAGCTTGTAGATGAGAACGAATTTAAAAAATTACTCTCAAACCTTAAAATTGAAGAAACAGTTTCTGGTGGTTCAGTTGCTAATTCTATAGTAGGTCTTTCTCAACTAGGAAATGATGTTGGTTTTATTGGTAAAGTAAGTGATGATGAGCTCGGTGCCAGGTACGAAGAAGGACTAAAGAAAGAAAAAGTTAAATACTTTTATTCCAAAAAAAAAGAAGTAATTCCTACTGGTACTTGCTTGATATTAATTACCCCGGACTCAGAAAGAACTATGTGCACGTTCCTTGGAACTGCAGGCAAAATTAATGAAAATGATATAGATATTGATTCAGTAAAAAATAGTAAGCTCTTGTTTTTAGAGGGATATCTTTGGGATGAAGGAGAGCCTAAAAAGGCTTTTGAAAAAGCAATTCAAAATTCAAATAAAGTAGCAATGTCTTTGTCAGATTTATTTTGTGTAGAAAGACATAAAATGCATTTTTTAGATTTAATTAAAAACAAATTACATATTACTTTTGCTAATGAACAAGAAATCATGTCTTTAATTGATGCTAAAAAATTTGAAGATGTAATTGAGTTTTCACAAAAAATTAATAAACTAATAGTAATTACTCGAGGAGAAAAAGGAGCTTTAGCAATTAAAAATAATGAAGTTGTAGAGTGCTCAGCTAAAAGAAATCTTAAGATTGTAGATTTAACAGGAGCAGGTGACCTATTTGCCGGAGGTTTTCTTCATGGACATATTAACGGCAAAACATTAAAAGAAAGCTTAGAAAAAGGGTCTGAGATGTCCTCAAAGATTATTCAGACAATTGGAGCAAGACTTAATTTATGATTAGATTTTTTTTAATTTTTTATTTTCTAATGACTTTAAATATATCAGCTGCAGAATATTTAAAGTTTAACAGTCCTGATAATAAATTTCCAAATAATCCCGAGGTATTAGTAGAAATTTCATTACCTAAGGAGATAAAAGGAAAGCTTCCAATAATCATCACACAACATGGTAGTACTAGAGATGGGAAAAAAATTGAAGATGGGGCGATTGATGAGTATTCAAAAAGAATAATTGAAGAAGGAATAAAACAAGGTTTTGCTGTAGCTGCAATTGACGCTTTTTATAAAAAAGAAATCAAGTCTACCGACAAAAATCTTTTTCCTAATGCTACAATTTACGCGAATAATTTAAGAAAGATATTAGTAGAAGACGGTAGGTTTGATAAAAATAAGATTTTTTATACTGGATTTAGTTACGGCGCAGAACAAGTTTTAAAAACTATTGGAGCTCCGTTTAATAGTGAAAATCCAAAATCGTGGAGAGCTGTTGTAGCTGCTGAGCCTGGATGTAATTCTTTTCATCAACCTGTAAAATTAAATTTTCCAATGTTAATTATAAAAGGAGAAGAAAGTCATTACTATATCGAACCATGTAAGATTCTTGAAAAAGAAATGCTAAAGAAAGGCAATAATGTCCGTATGATTGTATTACCCAAAGCAAACCATTATTTCAGCACTAACGGTAAAATTGGAAAAGGTATAGCAGTAAATGGCTGTCGGCATAATCCGATAATAAGAAAATCTGATGGGACTCAACAAATGTACGATGGATCAAAAATTTCAAAAAAAGAAGCTAGAAGAAAATGCATTACATCGGAGAGTGGCAAAGGTAAAAATAGAAAAAAATTAAATGAAGCGGTAAAATTAACTGTAGATTATTTTAAAGATAATTTAAACTAAGTTTTTTTTCGTCTAAAGCTTCCTTTACCTTTTTTTGGTCTCACGACACGTTTTCGGTATTTTTTAGTAAAAAGATCTATTGCAATCTTATTTCTCTTTTTCATAACAAATATCCATCTTTATTATTTAAGATAAAACTTTCATCAGAAAATTTAGATTTAATTTTCTTTCTTAATCTATAAATATGAGTTTCTACTGTATGAGTATCTGCAGATGTTGAATACTTCCAAACTTCTTTTAAAATTATATTTTTGCTAATAGGTTTTTTATTGCCTAAAAATAACTCTAAAAGTTGTATCTCTTTTTCTGTTAATAAAATAAAGTTTTCATCTTTTATTAACTTTTTTTCATTTTTATCCAACTTATACTTTTTTATAGGTATAGAGGAATTTTTATTAAAATTTTTTTTTATAACTGAATTCTCTACAATTTGGTTAAGATCTGATATTTTAAATGGTAGAGAAATAACATCATTAAAATATTCCTTTTTTTTATCACTAGTATCAGAAACTAAAATCTTAATTTTATCACTATCTTTTAATAGTGCTTCTATAGTATTTATTGTTAAACAATCTTTGTGAAGAATTAAGACATCATATTTCGTTAGCATTTCTTTATTTATCTCTTTGTCAGTTGAAGTCAGTTTAAAGTTTAAATAATCTTTAAGTTCTTCTAGTGAAGTGTTAAAATTTCTAGAACCAAATGTTAAAACATTGATTAAATGCATATTTTAATAAAAAATAAAAAACTCTTTTTCAACAACTATAAAGTAAAATGCTCAATAGGTAAAAGAGGAATTGGCATAAAAAAGAGAGAAGGAGACGAAATTACACCTAAAGGAAAATTTAAAGTCAGATATATATTATATAGAAAAGATCGAATTCCTAATTTAAAAACTAAATTAACTAAATTAATTATACGTAAAGATATGGGGTGGTGCGATGATCCTAAATCAAAATCTTACAATAAGCTAGTTAGATTACCTTTTAAATATAATTGTGAAAAACTTTATAAAATTAATAATACTTACGACATAATTTTAGTTCTCAACTTCAATCTAAATCCTATACGTAAAAATAAAGGAAGCGCAATCTTTATTCATGTTGCAAAAAAAAATTATAAAAGAACCGCAGGGTGTGTTGGGGTAAGCAAAAAAGATTTAAAAAAAATAACAAGAAAAATTAATAAAAAAACAATTGTAAATATAAGTTAAGATCTTTCACCAAATATCGCACTACCAATTCTTAAATATGTAGCTTTGTAATTAATAGCTTTCATATAATCAGAAGACATGCCCATGCTAAGTTCGTTGAGACCAAGTGAAGAATTTAAATCTGAGAGACTTTTAAAATACTTTTCAGTATTTTCATCATTTGGAGGTATCGCCATTAACCCTATAATATTCATTTTTTTTTCCTTAGTACAGTAGGTATAGAACTGATCTACTTCATTATATTGAATGCCTGCTTTTTGAGACTCATTACCTATATTTACTTGAATAAAATAATTTATAGATTTATTTATTTCATCTTGAGACTTAGATAAAATATCAGCAAGTTTTTGACTATCAAGAGAATGAATGTAGTCAAATATTTCAACAGCCTTTTTTGCCTTGTTGCTTTGTAATTTTCCAACCATATGTAATCGTAAACTATTTTTTTCTTTTTTGATTTTATTCCACTTGGTTTCTGCCTCCTGAACTTTATTTTCCCCAAAATGATTGTGACCAAGCTCGATTAAGGGCATTATATGCTCTAAAGGAAATGTCTTGCTAATTGCTATTATTTTCATATCACTAGAGTTGTTTATTTTAGATATATTCGATTTTATTTTATTAAATCTTTCAATTATGATGTTCATATGTTTACCTATAAAAATAAATATTTCTTAATAATAGAAAGTATCAAAGATATAGATTTAAGAAATATCAAACTTATTAATAAATACATAGTCATCTATAGAAATAACGGTAAAATAGAAAATATTGATAAATTATTAAGGTTTAGAAGGCAATGTAAATCTAAAAAGATAGATTTCTATATATCAAATGATGAAAAATTAACAGCAGACCTTAGAGCTGATGGTTTATATATTTCGGCACACAATACGAGCCTTAGGTTAGCAAAACTAAAAAAATGCAACTATAAAATAATTGGTTCCGCTCATAATATTAAAGAACTCAACATAAAGCTTTTACAAGGTTGCTCTGATATTATTTTCCCTAGATTATTTAAAGTTGCTCACCCATTAAAAAAAGGATTTTTAGGAATCATTAAATTCAATCTTTTTAAACTATCTAGAAAAGAAAATTTAGTCCCTTTAGGGGGTATTAATTTATCTAATTTGACAAAATTAAAAATGGTTAGGTCTAATTCTTTTGCCCTTTTATCTGAAATAAAAAAAAAGCCGGCTAAATTATTTAACCGGCTTTTTTAAATTTTAATTAGCTACGACTTAATTAAAAGTCCATACCTATTGTGAATACAGACATTTTCTCGTCTTTATTCGCTACGTAATCTGCGTTTCCAACGTCAACAATGTGTACACCTAAAGTAGCTCCACCAAATATGTAAGCAACTTGGATAGTTTCCATTTCAGATTCTACAGTTGTTTTAGTTCCTGAACTAGCAGTCGCTGCAATAGCAACGTCTGTTGTAGCTTCAGATTTTTCGTTATTGAAAGAAACACTTAATGCATCATTTACTGCAAATTCAATACCGTAAGCTGTATTTTCATACTGCGTTACAGCTGTGTTTTTGTCAGTTAAAGCTGGTGCATAGTAACCTTTGTTGTAACCAACTTTCCAGTTACCCATAGCATATTGTGCATAATAGTTACCAGACTCATAGTCTTGAGCTGAAGCTGTACCATCATCCGTTGAATAATAGTCTGCTCCAATTGATAAACCATCTACTGGTGCTGCAGTTACTTGATATTGAGTAGCTGTATCACCTGCTAAGCTAGCAGTTTGTATTGGTCCAGCGTTTTTAAAGCTGTTACCTGATCCATCAGCTAAGTTAGGTACGAAACCTACTTTAGCAGTTAAACCGAAAGGTAAAAGATCAGCTGGTAAGTGGTATTGTACGTTAGGAGAAGTAGATACTGTTCCACCATATTGTATCGTCATAGTGTTACCGTAGTCTGTACCTGTTCCTAAAGCTCCAATTCCGTAACCAAGCTCTTTAGATAATCCACCTTCTGAATCGTAGAAACCAACTGTACCCATGTCGCCCATCCCAATTACTAATTGAGAGTCGTCATTTGTAGCTGTTCCACCATCAGCTGGGTCTAACTCTGTGCTGTAACTCCATGTAAAACCATTGTCCATTTCACCAGACGCTGTGAAGTTCAATTCGTTACTTACACCAAGACCTTTACTGTTTGAGTCAGTTGCTCCACCTATTTTGTATGATGCTTTAGCTGAACCTGAAACTGCAAGGTCACCTGCTGTAGCATTAAAAGAAATAGAAAGTGCAGAAACTAACACAAGTAATGTTTTAGTTATGTTTTTCATATTTTTCCTTCTTGTTAATTATTAATTAATAATAATGTTAGTTTTTTATCAAATTTTGAGTTTTTGTTGTCTTTTAAGTAGATAAAACCTTGTCTTTTATTCCGATTGTTGTAAAAATACAACACTATAATCCTACATAAAAACTAAATATATGGTGATTATACCATTTTTGCCGATATATAAGGATATACTATAAAAATTATGATTATTTTTAAGATTAAAGTTCCTCTAATAGCAACTCTTATAACGATCCTTTTAACGCTAACAGCTTGCGGTGGATACGAAAAAGTTGATCAACGAACTCGTCCGGACGGGGCTCAAGCTAAAGCAAGAAAAAACATTGAGGAAGGAAGAGGAGTATCAATTGGTGGGGTTACAAGAGGATTTGGAAAAGGAACCACATATGAGTTTAGCTCATCTAATCCCATGTGGAGAGCCTCATTAGAAACTTTAGATTTTCTTCCACTAACAACGGTAGATTATTCGGGAGGTGTAATTATAACAGATTGGTATTCCGATAATAATTCTTCGAAAGAATCGATTAAGATTTCTCTAAGATTTTTATCTAATGATATAAGAAGTGAAAGCTTAAAAGTTATTGTTCATCAAAAAATCTGTTCAGCTAATTTAAACTGTAGAGTAGTTCTGTTGTCTGACACAAAAATTAAAGAAGAATTACATACAACAATACTTAGAAAAGCTGCTTTATTAGAAAAAGAATCTAAAAATAAAAAGAAGAAGAAATAAATTCTTAATGGAAAGAGTAAATTTTCAAGTAATTGAAAAAAAATGGCAAGGTGAGTTTAATTCCTCAAAATTACACAATAAGGGTGGAAAAAAATTTTACTGTCTTGAGATGTTTCCTTATCCATCTGGAAAAATTCACATGGGCCATGTAAGAAATTATACTATTGGTGATGTCATTGCTCGTTATAAATATTTGAATGGCTTTAATGTTTTACATCCTATGGGATGGGACTCTTTTGGTCTACCCGCCGAAAATGCAGCAAGAGAAAACAACACAAATCCTAAAAATTGGACTGAAGAAAATATTAAAACAATGAAACATCAACTTAAAATGTTGGGATTATCAATAGATTGGGATTTGGAAATATCTACCTGTAATAAGGAATACTATAAACACCAACAAGAGCTATTTATTGATTTTTATAATCAAGGGCTAGTTTCTAGAAAAGAAACTTATGTTAATTGGGATCCAGTTGAAAAGACGGTATTAGCTAATGAACAAGTTATAAATGGTAAAGGCTGGAGATCTAATGCTGTAGTCGAAAGAAAAAAATTATCTCAATGGTTTTTTAACATCACAAAGTTTTCTGATCAACTTTTAAAAGATCTAGAAGATTTAAGTGGCTGGCCTGAGAAAGTTAAACTAATGCAAAAAAATTGGATTGGAAAATCAACAGGCTGTGAATTAGATTTTGAAATTAAGAGTTTAAATAAAAAACTAAGAATATTTACTACTAGACCTGACACAATTTTCGGTGCAAGTTTTATTGCTATATCTTCTGATCATAATATTTCTAAAAATTTTACTGAACAGCCTGATTTTAAAAAATTTCAAAAAGAATGTTCAAAAATTGGAACAACAGAAGAAGCATTAGCAAATGCGGAAAAATTAGGCTTTGATACAAAGCTATTTGCGCAACACCCTTTTATTAAAAATAAAAAATTACCGATATATGTAGCAAATTTTGTTTTAATGGATTATGGAAATGGAGCAATCTTTGGTTGTCCCGCGCATGATCAAAGAGACTTTGATTTTGCAAAAAAATACAAGTTACCAATTATAAAAGTCGTATCAGACGAAAACAATTCTGAAACAGGTGATAAAATGAAAATAGCTTATACAGGTAATGGTAAAATTATAAATTCTGACTTTTTAAATGGTTTGAATGTAGATGAGGCTAAAAAAAAAATTATTGATAAAGTAGAAAAAAATAAGATCGGGGAAAAGAAAATTTTATTCAGATTAAAAGATTGGGGAATATCTAGGCAAAGATATTGGGGGTGCCCCATACCAATGGTTTATCTTGAAGATGGATCTATTGTACCGGTAGATAAAAGCGAATTGCCTGTTACTCTCCCAGAAGACATAGATCTGAATTCTTCTGGAAATCCATTGGAAAATCATCCGAGTTGGAAAAATACAATCTATAAAAAAACTGGGAAACCAGCAATTAGAGAAACTGATACTCTAGATACATTCGTTGACTCATCTTGGTATTTTTTAAGATTTTGTTCTCCCAAAAGCGAAAAATATCCTTTTGAAATAAAAGAAACAAATTACTGGATGCCAGTTGATCAATATATTGGGGGGATAGAGCATGCAATTTTGCATCTGCTTTACTCACGTTTTTTTATGAAGGCTATTAAAAATACTAATACTCAAATTAAATACTCGGAGCCTTTTAAAAATTTATTTACACAAGGAATGGTATGTCATGAAACTTATAAGGACTCTAAAGGAAATTGGTTAAATCCAATTGAAGTAGAAAAAATTTCAGACAAAAAAGCTATAAAAAAATCTGATAAATCTAAAGTCACAGTTGGACCATCTGAATCAATGTCTAAATCTAAAAAAAATACAGTAGATCCTGAAACCATGATTAAACAATACGGAGCGGACTCGGTTAGATGGTTTATACTGTCAGATAGTCCTCCAGAAAAAGATGTGCAATGGTCCGATGCGGGAGTAGTTTCATCAAGTAAATTTCTACAAAAAATTTGGAATCTAAATCAGTCAATATTGAATAAAACTGAAAAGAAAATAGACGAAAAAAAACAAAAATCTTTTGAAAATAAAATAGACCTTTATGTTTACAAAATTGATAATGCAATAAATCGTTTTCAATTTAATGTTGCTATTGCTCAGTTTTATGAAATTTATAGATATTTTAACGATTCAATGAAATTAGAAATAAATAATAAAGTGTTGATTGCAAACATGATTAAAGTCATGAAGTTAATGATACCTTTCACACCTCATCTTGCATATGAATGCTTAACAAATTTAGGTTGTAAAGAGTTGAATCAATGGCCAAAGGTTAATAAAAAAACAGTTGAAGATAGTGAGATAAAGATGGTTGTGCAGATAAATGGTAAGACTAGAGATGTGTTAAATGTAAAAAGAAATTTAGCAGAGGTTGAGATAGCAGAACTAGTAAATAAATCTTTAAAAGCAAATAAATACATAATAAATAAAAAAGTTTTGAAAACTATTTTTATCAAAAATAAAATTATAAACTACATTGTAAAAAACTGATGAAAAAAAAAATAACTAAATCCTGTTTAATACTTATTTTTATTATCACAACCAGTTGCGGTTATAAGGTTTTAGATAATCAGGGTTCAGAAAATTATAACATAAAAGAAATAAAAACTTCTGGTGATAAACGAGTGAATTTTAAAGTAAAAAATAGTCTACTAATTAATTCTTCAGAAAATAATTTACATAGTTTAATGATGGAGCTTTACACTGAAAAGAAAAAAGAAATAAAAGAAAAAAATATTAAAAATCAAATTACAAAATACGAAATATCCTTAAGCTCTTATATAAAAATAATTTTTTTAGAAAGTAATCAAGATAAGGAATTTACTGTAACATCAAGTGGAAATTTTCAAGTAGCAGACAAATATTCTACTACTTTAAAAAATGAAAAAAGATTAATTGATGATTTAACCAATGATATTTCTGACAAAATCAAAAAACAAATTAATTTAATACTTAATGATCTTTAAAAGTTATATATTAGAAGAAAAATTTGAATCTATTAAAGAGTGCAAGTTATTTTTATTTTATGGAGAAAACCAGGGCTTAAAACAAGAATTTAAAGAAAAACTCAAATTACAAAATAGTTCAAAAGAAATTCTTAATTTATTTCAAGACGAAATAATTAAAAATAAAAATATTTTAATAAACGAAATAAAAAATAAATCATTATTTAATGAAAAAAGATTATATTTATCAATCAAGTAAATGACAAAATTTTAGATACTCTGGATGAAATCATTGAAAGCATACAAGATGAAAGAATTTTTTTATTTTCAGACATTCTTGATAAAAAATCAAAATTAAGACATTATTTTGAAAAATCTAAATCTTGTGGAATTTCACCATGCTATCAGGACAACGAGATTACAATTAAAAAAATTATTAGTAAAAAATTAAAAAGTTTCCAGGGAGTGACAAGTCACATTATAAATTATATTACACAAAATACTGGGTTAGATAGGAGTAAAGTTAATAATGAGATTAATAAAATTACTAGTTATTTTAAAGATAAAAAAATAGATCTAAATAAAATAGATTCATTGCTAAATATTAAAACGAATGAAGATTTTAACTTACTAAAAGATGAAGCAATAAAAGGCAATAAAATCAATACTAATAGACTCCTGGCTGACACAGTTTTTGAAATAGAAAATAGTATCTATTATTTAAACGCGATAAATCAAAGAATTAATAGGTTAAATGAAATACAAAATATGAAAAAGGGAAACTTAAACATAGAGACAATCGTTTCTAGTCTTAGACCACCAGTATTCTGGAAAGATAAAGCTATGTTGATAGAACAATCAAAAAAGTGGAATAAATACAAAATTCAAACAGCGCTTAAAAAGACTTATAATACTGAAATAGAAATAAAATCAAACTCGTCGATAAGAAAAGACTTGTTGATTAAGAATTTAATAATAGATTTATGTATAACCGCTAATTTCGCTTAAGTAATTTTGAAATTAAGTCAAATTGTTCTAGATTTTTATAGATAATTGTAATTTTTCCAGAATTATCTTTTTTGTTTTGAATATTTACGTTTAAACCCAAATTTTCCTGAATTTTATTCTGTTCATTTAATATGTTGGAGTCCACTCTCATCCGTCCAGATTTTTGTGGTCCTTTTTTAGCTCTGACTAAAAGTTCCACACTTCTTGCGCTTAGGTTTTTAGCTACAATTTCCTCTGCTATATTAGTGGCGCTAGGCATACCTATCAGAGGTCTCGCTTGACCCGCGGTCAAATTTCCTTCCTCTATTAGGCCTATAACATCTTTTGGTAAAGTCAAAAGTCTTAAGGTATTACTAATATGACTTCTGCTTTTTGACATAAAGTTTGCAATTTTTTCATGATCATAACCAAATTCTTCGGATAATCTCTTATAGCCTCTTGCTTCTTCTATAACGTTAAGATCATCTCTTTGGATATTTTCTACGATAGCCACTTCTAATGCCTCATTATCATCTAAATCTAAAAGTACGATTGGCACTTCGTGTAATCCTGCTTTTTGAGCTGCTAGCCACCTTCTCTCACCTGCAATTATTTCGAATCTTCCTGGATCTACTTTATCCTCTCTTACTGCTATTGGCTGAATAATGCCGTTTTTCCTTATAGAATTAGATAATTCTTTCAGTTTTTCTTCGTCGAAATGTACTCTTGGCTGATACTTATTCGGACTTAAATCACCTATGCTAACTTTAAGACTATTATTACTTACTTTCTCTTTTTTTTTACTTTCTTCTTTTTGATCTCCAAATAAGGCGGTTAAGCCCCTACCTAATCCTTTTTTTTTAGAGTTGCTCATGCTGCACTTTCTACTTTAATGTTTTTCTTAGCTAAAAACTCGTCAGCTAATTTAAAATAAGATTTGCTACCTAGGCAAGTTTTATCATACATAACACATGGCAATCCATGTGAAGGAGCTTCGGACAATCTAACATTTCTTGGGATCACTGTTTCGTAAACTTTTTCTTTAAAATAATTTCTTGCTTCTTTATCTACTTGTGAAGATAACTTATTTCTCTTATCAAACATCGTAAGCAGGATTCCTCTGACCTTTAAATCTGGATTCAAATTAGCTTTAATTCGATCTATAGTTTTAACTAATTGAGTTATACCCTCTAAAGCAAAAAATTCTGTTTGAAGAGGAACCAATAATTCACCAGATGCCACCAAAGCCATAATTGTTAATAAGCTTAATGAAGGTGGGCAGTCTATAAAAATGTTATCGTATTTTGATAACAAACCATTTTTTTCTTTATCTAAAATTTGTTTTAAAACAAACGCTCTATCAGAGTCATTTGCTGTTTCAACTTCAAGGCCAGATAAATTTACATTTGATCCTATAATATCTAAATTTTTAATATTTGTTTTTTGAATTGCATCTTTTAATTCAATTTTTTTTATTAATAAATTGTAAATATTGTTGTTCTCATCATTGTTAGATTTTCCTAGCCCTGTCGTCGCATTACCTTGTGGGTCCAAATCAATAATAAGAATATTTTGACCCAATATGGACAATGATGTTGCCAAATTGATTACAGTGGTCGTCTTACCTACTCCACCTTTTTGATTGATCACCGCTATAGTAGATTTATTTCCCATTTAATTTTACATCGACTATAATTATTTTAGAATCATGGTCTGTTATACTTTTTTCTATTTTATAGCTCCAATTAGAACCTAAAGATACATTATTAATTTCTGACTGTGCATTTTTTCCCTTTAAAATAATCAATTTGTGAGGTTTTTTTACTATTTCACGTGAAATCTTTAAAATTTCCTCTAATTTTTTGAAAGCTCTACAAACTATAACATCTGCTATTATTGTTTTCTGTTCATACACATCATTCCCTATTTCTATATTTTTAATATCTAATTTTTCCTTAATATTGTTTAAAAAAGCTCTTTTTACAGGGGACTTTTCGTATAATTTCACGTGAAATCTTACATTATCATTATAAAATGCAATTATTAAGCCTGGAAATCCAGCGCCAGACCCAAAATCAACAATATTATGGTCCTTCGATTCATCTATAAGCTTAATTATCTGAGCCGAATCAAGTATATGTCTAATCCAGATGTTTTTTTCCGTGCTTTTAGAGATCAAATTATAACTTTTATTGTACTCTAGAAGATAATTATGGAATTTTTTTAGTTTTTTTATAGAAGAATCGGAAAATCCCAGCTCGTTTTTAAGTATTTCTATTACTTTTAGCTCATTCATCAAGCCGTAGCTCTAATTTTTGATCTTTTTATATGTGAAAGAATTATTATAGCCGCAGCTGGTGTTACTCCGTCAATTCTCAGAGCTTGTCCAAGTGTATTTGGTTTAATTTTTTTTAGCTTAGACTTAATTTCATTTGAAAGACCACTCAAAGAATCATAGTTAATGTTCTTAGGTATAGTAATCGACTCATCTTTCTTAAAAGATTCTATATCATGAGATTGTCGTCCTAGATATCCTAAGTAGTGAGCGTCGATTTCAACCTGCTTATCAAGAGGCGCTTCATAAGAGGGAATTGTAGGAAATATCTGCCTTATTTTGGCCATATTTACATTCCGTTGTCCTATGACCTCTAGAGCAGATCTTTTTACTCCATCCATTGCAATTTTAATCGAATATTTTTTAGCCTCGTTAGGGGATAAAAAATTAGATTTTAAAGATTTAGTTAATTGCAATAATTTTTTTTCCTTATCTAAAAAAATATTTTTTCTTTTTGATTGGACTAAATTAATCTTTATTCCTAAAGGTGATAATCTTTGATCTGCATTATCTGCTCTAAGTGTTAATCTATATTCGGCTCTTGATGTAAACATACGATAAGGTTCAGAGACACCTTTTGTGATTAAATCATCAATCATAACTCCTATATAAGAGTTCGATCTATCTAAGATAAACTCATCTTTTTTTTTAACTTTTAAAGCTGCGTTAGCGCCAGCTATAAGACCTTGAGCAGCAGCTTCTTCATATCCCGTCGTACCGTTAATTTGACCTGCTAAAAAGAGAGATTTAATTTTCTTTGTCTCTAAGGTGATTTTAAGCTCACGTGGATCAACAAAATCATACTCTATAGCATAACCTGCTCTTTTCATCTTAACATGCTCTAAACCCTTGATTTTAGCCAATATTTGAAGCTGAACTTCCTCTGGAAGTGAGGTGGATATGCCATTTGGATAGACGGTATTATCCTTTAGTCCCTCTGGCTCCAAAAAGATTTGATGTTTCTCTTTTTCTTTAAATTTCACAATCTTGTCTTCGATAGCAGGACAATACCTTGGTCCGACTCCTTTTATATTTCCAGAGTACATCGCGCTTCTAGAAATGTTCTCACTTATAATTTTATGAACGGCATTATTAGTGTAAGTCATTCCACACTTGATTTGCTTATTGTGTAGTTTATTAGTTAAAAATGAAAAATAGTAAGGATCCTCATCAGCAGGCTGCATTTCTAAATCATCGTAGTTAATAGTACTACCGTCTAGTCTGGGTGGAGTTCCTGTTTTCAATCTTCCTATTTGCATTTTAAATTTTGCTAATTGTTCGCTTAAACCTGTAGATGGTTTCTCATCGTACCTACCTGCTGGTATTTGATTTTCACCAATATGTATTAACCCATTAAGAAAAGTGCCAGTGGTTAATATCAGTTCTTTAGTCCTTACTTCTTTTCCACTTTGACATGTAAATCCTATTATTTTGTCTCCTTCAAACAAAAATTTAATGACAGGATCAGCTATTACCTCCAAATTTTTATAATTAAGTAAAATCTTTTGCATATGTTCTTTATAAAGAGCTCTATCTGACTGAGTACGTGGTCCCTGCACTGCTGGACCTCTGCTTCTGTTTAATAATCTAAATTGAATACCTGATTTGTCAGCTACAATACCCATTACACCATCTAAGGCATCTATTTCTCTTACAAGATGTCCCTTTCCAAGTCCTCCAATAGCAGGATTGCACGACATCTCACCAATTGTCTCTATTTTATGTGTAAAAAGAGCAGTATTAACGCCTATTCTGGCGGATGCAGCAGCTGCCTCACATCCAGCGTGTCCACCACCTATTACTACTACATCATAGCTTTGTTTTGTCATGAAATGAATGTAACGCGGTATATTAGGATTACAAGTGGTATTTTATTAATGGGGGTCTAACTAACCCCCACTAAATTTAGTGCTGCACGCCCATAATTCGATTATGAGGTGGAAGTAATCCGTTTTCTTCAACAAATTCTTTAAGGAACTTTGCTTCATACTCACGTCTTCTGTCATCACTTACATTGTTGAGAACAGAGTACTCGACTGTATCAAATTTAATCAAACCTTCTTTAAGATGTTGATTAATTCTTCTATTTAATTGCGAACTCTGACCGATATACTCTACGTTACCTTTGAATAAAAGTCTGTAAACGGCCTTAGCATCTACTAGATTTTTAAAATCCCTATTCCTATATTCAAAACAAGGTTCCAAAGGGATTTTCCAACGCTTAGCTTTTCTATCGAAAAAAGTAAATATCCTTCTTTGGTTTCTCGGCTTTTTTAAAAGTCGAACAACTTTAGGTATTTGCTTAGCAATTGTTCCAAAGCAAGTAATAGCAAAGTTAGTTTTTTTATCATTGACTTTGATTGGACAATTAGACTCAGACGCAGGTTCGTTGTTAGGAGTTAAGTAAAGCGCTAAAGCTTCCTCTGGTCCTATTCCTGTTTCTATTTGAATTGCACAATGTTTGTACTTTTCAAATCCCATTTTTCTATATGCACTTGCACTAAAAGACAAATGTGAGTGATTAAACGTTACAGATGGTGAATCCATCATATAATGCGACGTTCTTTTCAAAGATTGCAACTCGATTTTGCTATTGTCATTAACAATTGAAAGTAAGTTGTTTTTTTCCGACATTATTTACCTCCTTTCCTTTGACATCATAGACATAAGACTCAAAAGTAAGCAAATATGTTCCATTTTTACTATCGCCATGCAATTTTTCTAGTTTTGGCTCAAACTCTCGAATTGTTGCATCTAGTATTGGACCTACAGACTCACGGACTTTTGAACTGACATGCTGACGATATAACTTTCGCTGCTCATAATAAAACTTTTTGGATTTTTCTCCATCCAAAAATAATTTTCTTATGATAGTCATATTTCCGTTTTCTTCTTTCAGGCAAGTATCCGATTTGAAAAAGTTAATTTTCAATTTAGAAGTGCCCTTCGTATAATCACTATTCATGATTATTTTTTCCTTTCTGCAGGGACTTGAGATTTAAAAGATTGAAGTGTATAAAATACATGGATAACAACAATCTATTGTGAGTCGTGCCCTGCGTACGGCTCGCAATTTTGATAAACTGTAAAATATTTATAAATTTTTTATCAAACATAATCATAATAATCAGGATCTAGTTCTGGAATTTTATCCAACGCTTTTTTAAGAGTTGCACCAGCAGTAAGAATTAAATTTACAACCTTTGATATTTTGTAATCATGGCTCAAAAGAGCTACTACTATCTCTCTTAGACCGTCATGACTTTTAGAAGTGTCTTTGTACCATTTCTCTCTACCTTCTCTAACTTCAAAATTATAATTACCTGCAATGTCATGATATTCTGCAAAATTTTTAAGTCGTGAGTCATTGAGTAATAATTCAATAACATCATCAGCAGCTTCTTCTATTCCAGCAATCCAATCCTCCCCGCTCTCATATTTTGAATAAGATATATCTTCTCTGACCTCTAATTTCGAAGTTGGGATATTCGAGCTATATCCGTATTTTCTTTCATAGTATTCTTTCATTTTTGACAGGCACAACGACTTAGTTCCTGTGTATGTAAAATTATCTTCATCTACCAACTCTTCAATTATCGAAGCATTGAAATTATTTTTGTAAGTAATTTCAGGAGTATGTTTGTTTGAAGTATCAAATACAAAAAAAGCATATAAAACAAAATCTATCTTTGTTTTGAAAGCTCCATATTGCTCTGGTTCATAATCTGTTGGAACTACTCCATCTAAATAATCGCCTTGAGTATAGGTATCGTCTAAAGTTAATTTGCTCGGGTTTACAGGTTCTACTGTAAGAATGGGTTGCTGATATAAACCAACATAACATTCCATATTATTATCTTTGAAATCTTTTCTAATATCATTATAATTTTTTATAGTTGATAAATATGCTGATGGTATTTCTGACCCGTAATTATCATCTTCATCTAATGGTGACAATGACATAACACTTTTTTTTGTTTCATTAATTGATTTTAGATATAAGTCGATTATATCCGCTTGAGCACTAGTTGGAGTTAAATTGTAAACAATTTTTCTTTTAGAAGAACTAATTATAATTTTTATTAATTTTAGGTGATCTTTAATTTTATACAGAGGAATTTGTTCATTAGTAGGATAATTTTTAATTCTATCTTTTAAATCAGTTTTAAAGGTTTTAATTCCATGATCGCCCCAAGAGTCATAATCAGAAATTGTCTCTGCATTTATGTTTTCATTATGAATTTGTAAATTGGTAGTTATTTTCATTGAATGGTACCAACGAGCAATCGTTGAAATTATTTCTAGGCTCATTGACTTTCCTTGTTCAGCTTCTTGATAAGCTCTATGACCAATCTTGGCTCCATCGTCTCTCATCAATGCAACGATTTCTTCTTGTGATTTGTTAAGAATGGATCTAAATTTTTTTAATAATTTTCCATTAACTTTGTATCTATTTTTTTTTCCTCTGACCATTGGGGTTTTCTACCCCTTTTGCTACCCTTTTTCAACCCTTTTATGTGCTTTATTTATGTTGATTTTATTGAATAATTTACTTCCCTATACAAAAGTCCTTAAAAATTGACCCTAAAATCTCCTCAACATCAACTTTTCCAACAATGCTGCCTAAATGCCTTGTGGCCATTCTTAGGTCTTCTGCAGCAAGTTCAAGGTCTTTGGTTGGGTCTTTGTTAAGAAACTTATCTATCTCTTTTAGACATTCGTGAAGCTTAACTCTATGCCTTTCTCTAGTAATTAAAGCACTATTATTTGATGTGAATTTTTTACTTAGCTTCGATTTAACTAAATTTATTAATTTATCTATATTTTTATTACTTTTTACTGAAGCTAAAACAGTATCAACATCAAATTTATGATTTTGCTTATCTGAGACATCTGATTTATTTAAGAGAATTATAGTATCTTTATTAATCATATCCTGTATTTCTTTATTAATTTTTTTTGATGAATTATCGATTACTATTATATTTAAATCTGCTTCTATTGATTTACCTAAAGCTAAAGAAATACCTTTTTTTTCTATCTCATTCTTTGCATCTCTTATGCCTGCAGTGTCTGCAAGAATTACTGGATAACCGTCTAAATTCAAATAGGTTTCTATAACATCTCTTGTTGTACCGGCTTCATCCGAAACAATTGCCACTTCTCTTTTTGAAAGAAAGTTCAACAAAGATGATTTACCTGCGTTTACCTCTCCTGTTATTGAAACTCTAAACCCATCCCTAATTTTTTCTCCAACTTTATTATCTTCAATAATTGTAGATATTTCTGAATGAATTTCTTTAATTGAATTGTGAGCATCTTTTAAAACTTTTTCAGGTAAATCTTCCTCAGCAAAATCTATTTTAGCTTCTATAAAAGCCAGAGACTTTATTATTTTTTCTCTTAAATCATTATAGTAATTTGAAGCATTACCTTGAACTAATTTAACAGCTTGGTCTCTCTGCAGCTCGGTTTCTGCATGAATTAAATCACCTATACTTTCAGCTTTTAAAAGATCAATTTTATCATTTTGAAAAGCTATCTTTGTAAATTCACCTGGTTCTGCTAACCTACAATTATCTTGCTCTGATAATGCTTTTAATAAAGCGTTAATAACAGCATTACTTCCATGAACTTGGAACTCGGCCAGATCATCACCAGTATAACTATTAGGCCGAGGAAACCACAATAATAGAGCCTCTGGATCTATTATTTTATTGTTTTTAGGATCATAAAATTTGCAATAATTAACTTCATTAGAATTGATTTCTTTTAATTTAGTTAAATTCTTACAAACTTTCAGTGTGTCTTTACCTGAGATTCTAACAATGGCTATACCCGACGGACCTCTGCCTGATGAAAGAGCGTAAATATTCATTGAGTTAAATTGATAAACCTCGATTAGAGATAAATTTGCTTATCTTTTTAAGAGTATTATTTTTCGAAATGTTCTTCAAAATTGTTTCTTTAAATGGATCTAATAATTTATTTTGTTTAAAGAAATTATGGGTTAGATCAATTCCAATACCTGTTATAATATTTTCTGATTTTCTATTATTTGTAAAATCTTCAAGCGCTGGGGTGCTTTTTAAGGACATACCTAATCCGGTATAGTACTTAAGTATTTCTTGTAATTTATTAATATCTCTAAGTACAAGATTGAAGCCTTGGCCAGCTACAGGATGAACTGTGTGCAACCCCTCTCCTAAAATAAGAATATCATTTTTATAATATGTTCGTTTTAAATTAAGCATCAAAGGATACGATTGTTGATTTGAAATCTGTATTTTTTTTGTTTTTAAAACTTCGCAAATTTTAGATTTAATAACAAAATTGATATCTTTTTTTGGAAACTCTTTATTTACACTCCACACAAAAGAAAAATTATTTTTTGAAAAGGGGAGTATTGCTAATGGCCCATCTTTTAAAAAATATTGAGCAGTATTCAAATTCTTCAAGTTATGCTTAACATACCCTGTCATAGCAATTTCTTTATAATCTTTATTCAACGATTTTTTATCAATTATACTTTGATAGATTTTTGAGGATCTACCTAAGCAGAGCACTTTCATATCATAACCATCTAAAACTTTTAGATCATTAATATTTTTTTGAAGCGTTTTGATCTTTTTCTTTTTAATTTCTTTGATTAGAATTTCTTTGATTTTGTCATTTTCAAAAACGTACATAAGATTTTTGCTATCTTCATTAAAGTTTAAGAAATTCATGTTCTGATCTCTTGTCTCGTAGAAAAGATCAATCTTTTGAGAGGGCCAAAATAGCTTTTTGTCCATTTTGTCTATGACTTCGTTAAAAAACTCATAGTTAGAGGAAGAAATAGCGGTCGTTCTTTTATCTTTAGAATGCTTGTTTTTTTTAGATATTAAATGAACTTCTAAGCCTTTTAATTTATTTAATGCCAAAGCAGCCATTAAACCTGAGAGACCGTCTCCAACTATGCATATTCTCTGTTTTTTCATATTAAAATTTTTAACAGTTTCATAAAAATGGTAAAAAGTACGTAAAACGATTCGATATGAATACAAACTTTTTAAACAGTGTAACAAATTTTTTAAAAAAACGAACCTTTGAATTATTGGGATTAATCCTAATTTTAACAGGCATTGCTCTTGCTATATCCTTGGCAACATATGCCCCTGAAGATCCTTCGTTCATTTATGGTGATAGTAATATAGAAATTAAAAATTTCTTTGGTATATACGGTAGCAGCATTGCGGACTTTCTTCTTCAAAGTTTTGGTTTAGCTTCTTTTTTGCTTTTAGCTAATTTTCTATTTTGGGGTATAAATTTATTAATAAAAAAAGAAATTAAGAGAATAATCTTAAAATTATTTTTAGTTGTAGTGTATCTTACATTAGGATCAATTTTTATCTATCTAACATTTAATAATTCTTTTTGGCTTATAGATAATGGTAATTCTGGTTTTGTAGGAGAAATAAGTTATAATTTCATTAACAATATAGCTCCTTGGATTAATAATGAATATTCTCTTTTTACTCTATTTTTTCTAACTTTAATTTTTTTTATTTTTTCTTCTGATCTAAATATAAAAAAAATAATTGTACAAATATTTAATTCTTTATTTAAAAGAAAAAAAGAAAATATAGTACCAACTAATCTTACAAGTAACATGATTGAAGAAGAATTTTCTTTGAGCGAAAAACCACAACAATCTTTTATTTTTGAAAATAAAGAAAAAGAAATAAGAACAACAACTCAAACAAAAATTAAATACAAATTACCATCAGTAGAATTTCTAGAGAAAAGTTCTTCAAAACCAAGTTTATTAGATATTAATAAAAATCGCCCTGATTCTAAATTTATGGAAAAAATTTTATTAGATTTTGGAATTGATGGAAAAATTAAAGCTATAAATAATGGACCTGTAGTTAGTTTATACGAATTTGAGCCTGCTCCTGGTGTAAAAGTTTCGAAAATTATAAATTTATCTGAAGATTTAGCTCGTAATACTAGCTCAACATCAGCAAGAGTTTCTGTTATCCCTGGAAAAAATACAGTTGGTATTGAAATTCCAAATGAAGCTAGAGAGGGAGTCTCTTTAAGAGAAATAATATCTAATGATAAATTCCAGAAAAAAGAAGTAAGGCTTCCTATAGCGCTTGGAAAGAGTATTTCTGGAGCACCAATTGTAGGTGATCTAACTAACATGCCTCATTTGCTTATTGCAGGAACAACAGGATCTGGAAAATCTGTATGTATAAATACAATTATTGTGTCATTACTTTATAAATTAAATCCTGATTTATGTAAGTTTATTTTAATTGATCCTAAAATGTTAGAGCTCTCTACTTACGAAGGCATACCTCACCTGCTTACACCAGTAATTACTGATGCGAAAAAGGCAACCTCAGCATTGGCTTGGACGGTTAAAGAAATGAATAATCGCTACAAACTGATGAGTAAAGTCGGTGTGAGAAACATCGATGGTTACAACGCTAAACATAAACTTAAAATGCCTTATATTGTTGTTGTTGTTGATGAAATGTCAGATTTGATGTTGGTTGCTGGCAAAGAAATTGAGAATTATATTCAAAAATTATCTCAAATGGCTAGAGCAGCAGGTATTCATATTATTATGGCAACTCAAAGACCAAGCGTGGATGTGATTACTGGTACAATTAAGGCTAATTTTCCAACACGTATATCTTTCCAAGTAAGTTCTAAAATTGACAGTAGAACTATATTAGGAGAACAGGGTGCGGAACAATTGCTTGGTAAAGGTGATATGCTTTTTATGTCATCCGCAAATCGTATAATTAGAATACATGGCCCTTATGTTTCAGAACAAGAAATTGAAAAAATTGCCAATACGTTAAGAGCTCAGGGTGAACCTGACTATATAGAAGAAATTACGAAACAAGAAAATAAAGAAAATGTAACAGCTTCGGCCGAAGATGGCGATGAAGATGAACTTTATAATCAAGCTTTAGAAATAATTAAGTCAGAAGGAAAAGCATCTACTAGTTTTTTGCAAAGAAAATTACAAATTGGCTACAATAGAGCTGCTAGAATCATCGATATGATGGAAGAAAAGGGCGTAGTAAGTAAAGCTAATCATGTTGGCAAACGTGAGGTTCTGTAATCTTGTTTCTTAAGAAATTTTTTTTGATTCTATTATTTACTTCATTTACTTTTAATTTGTCTGCAAATCAAAAAAATCAGATCATAGCTCAATTAAATAATTTAAATTCACTAGAGTTTACTTTTAATCAATATGTTAATGAAAAATTAGAAAAGGGCAGTTGTCTTTTAGAATTCCCAGGAAAATTAAAATGTGAATATTTTGATGATAAAGAAAAAGAACTCATTATTAATAATAAAAAGTTAGCCATAACACAAAAAAAATATAATAAAACATACTATTACCCTATATCAAAATCACCTTTTTTAAATATATTGTATAAAGACAAACTTTTAGAAATAGTAAAATCTGGAAAATTAGAATCAACTGAAAAACTTATAAAACTTACTTATTTAAATGAAAATGAAATAACTGTTTTTTTTAACAAAAAAACGTTAAATTTAAAAGGTTGGAAAATAATAGACCAGTACAACAATAATATAAATTTTTCTTTAAATATTGTTTCAAAAAACGATGCTTACGAAAAAAATACTTTTAAAATTCCAAGTATAAATTAGGCAACAAAATCTATTTCTTCTTCTTTAAATATTTCAAAACCTTTTGATCTATAATTTTGTAGTGCGTGCTTATGATCTAAGCTACAGGTGTGTACCCACATTCTATTTGGATTTTTTCTAGAAGCGCTCGCTATTGCGTGATTTAAAAGCTTTGAACCTAGTTTTAAACCTCTAAACTCCTTTAAAATTCCCATATTAATCAATTCTACTTCGTTAGATTCTGGATGATATTCTTGTTCATAGAATCCAACTAAATCTTGTTCTTTTTTTATAATATGTGTTTCAAGGTTTTTATTTTTCAAATACTGTAGCCACTCTTTATCTGACCAAACTAATCTATCTCTCCAATAATGATCTTCTCCGATTTGTTTGTAAAAAAATTTATTTAATTTAAAATCTTTTTTATCATCTAAGATAATTTGATAATTCTTGGGTATATTTAATTCAATGGGATTTGAAAAATTTTTTATCTCTAGAAAATATCTTTTTACCCTAGTAACCATTAGTTAACCATTTTACCTATCTTTTCACCAGCAAATATATGAAAATGTAAGTGAGGGACTTCTTGTCCTCCATCACTTCCAATATTTGTTAGAGCACGATAACCTTTTTCTTTTGCTCCTAATAAATTTGAAACATGAGTGATTGCTTTATTTATTTCAACTATTTCTTTGTCTGATGCTTTATTATTAAAATCATTTAAATCCACATATTCCCCTTTAGGAATAATTAAAACATGAATTTTTTTTTGGGGATTAATGTCATGAAATGCTAGCACATGGTCATTCTCATAAACTTTTTTACAAGGTATTTCACCTCTAAGAATTTTAGCAAATATATTATTCTTGTCGTAACTCATTTTTGTCTTTTCTTTAGCTCACTCATTACTTCTTCGATCTTTATATCATTTGATTCCAAGTAAACCATCAAATGATAAATAACATCAGCAGCTTCATGAATTTTATTTGAATTTTTATCAACAGACTCTATCAACTCTGCGATTTCTTCTTTTACTTTAGAAACGCTTAGATTTTTGTCATTTAATAGTTTGCTAGTATATGACTTATCTGGTGAAAAATTTTTTCTTTCTCTGATCGTTTTAATTAGCTGTTCTAAATTTTTAAACATTTTATAACCTTACTGGAACATTCTTCGATTTTAAATATTCTTTTGTCTCTTTAATTGTAAATTCTCCATAATGAAAAATGGAAGCTGCTAAAACTGCACTTGCTCCTCCAGTTTTTATTGCATCATATAAATGCTCTAAATTTCCTGCTCCGCCAGAAGCTATTACCGGAACACTGATTGAATTAGTAATTATATTGAGCAATTCTAAGTCATATCCAGTTTTAGTTCCGTCTTTATCTATTGAAGTAAGAAGAATTTCTCCTGCTCCATAAGCTTCGGCCTTTTTTGAGAATTCAACTGCATCAATTCCAGTTTTTTCTCTTCCTCCGTGAGTAAATATTTCCCATTTCCCATCTGAAACTTTTTTAGCATCAACAGCTACTACCATACATTGGGTTCCAAATTTTTGAGCAGCCTCTTTAATAAAATTAATATCTTTAACTGCAGCAGTATTAATAGAAACTTTATCCGCTCCAGCTAACAACAAATCTCTTATATTTTCTATAGTTCTAATTCCTCCTCCTACAGTTAAAGGAACAAAACACTTTTCTGCTGTTTTATTTACTACATCTATAATTGTATTTCTATTTTCATTACTTGCAGTTATGTCAAGAAAACATATTTCATCTGCTCCACCTTTATCGTAAATACTCGCTTGCTCTACTGGATCACCAGCATCTTTTAAATCTACAAAATTTATACCTTTAACGACTCTTCCATTTTTAACATCTAAACAGGGTATTATTCTATTCTTAAGCATCTAATTCCTTTGCGAGTTCATCTAATTTTATATCACCATCAAATATAGCTTTACCAACTATTATGCCTTCAATATTTTTATTATTTAACTCTTTTGCTATTTTAATATCTTTAATCGAAGAAACACCTCCAGAAATAATTACAGGACATTTAGAAATTTCAGCAATTTTAACTGTTGCATTAAAATTAGGACTTGCTTTAGTTCCATCTTTATTAATATCAGTATAAATTAATCTGCTTACACCAAAATCATTTACTTCTTTTAAGAAATCTAAGGTTTTAATATTTAAATTTTCTTTCCAACCTGAAACAGAAAGATTTCCATCTTTAGCATCTAATCCTAAAGCTATTTTGTTTTTAAATTTAGTGCATGCTTCTTTTAAAAATTCTATATTTTTTATTGCAGCACTACCTAAAATTACTTTTTCTACACCTGAATCAATATACTTCTTAATACTATCTATAAATCTTACTCCTCCACCAACTTCAATCTTTAAATCGTATTTACCTACTATTTCTTTTATAATATCTAGGTTAACTGTGTTGCCAGTTAAGGCGCCATCCAAATCAACAATGTGTAAATTTTTAAAGCCGTGATCTTTATATTTACCAGCTTGATCAATTGGTGAGATCTCATATTCAGTCTTATTATTAAAATCTCCTTTAACTAGCCTAACACACTTCTTATCTTTAATATCTATTGCTGGAAAAATTTTCATTTTATATTTTTAAAAAGTTAGTTAAAATTTTTAATCCAGTACTTTGACTTTTCTCTGGATGAAATTGAGAACCAAATATATTTCCAAGTGATACTGCAGCTATTACATCTTTTCCGTAATTGGTTGTAATAGATATGGCTTTTTTATTTTCAGGAATGAATTCATAGCTATGAATGAAATAAGCATGATTATTATTCATTCCATCCTCAAAAACTTTAGAGTTGTTTTCTACTTTTAGTTCGTTCCAACCCATGTGAGGAATTTTAAGTTTTGATGAGGTTACATCTAATTTAATTACTTCGCCTGGAATCCAGTTTAATCCTTTTGTTTTTTCCTCTTCATGTCCAGTCGTTGCAAACAATTGCATACCGGCACAAATTCCATAGATTGGTTTCTTCTTTACAATAATGCTTTCATTTAATTCTTGTTGTAACCCCTTGATATTATCAATTCCCTTTTTACAAGCTTTAAAAGAACCCTGGCCTGGTAAAACTATTTTGTCTGATTTTTTTACATCATTTACATCTGAACTAACTTTAACTAAATAATTTAAGTTATTATCAAAGTTTGCTTTTTCAATAGATTTAGCAATAGACCTTAAATTGCCAACCCCATAATCAACAACGGTTAATAACATTTATAATTAAAGTTTGCCTTTAGTAGATGGTATTGAATTCTTAATTCTTGCATCAATTGCTAAAGCATCTTTTAAAGATCTAGCTAGTCCCTTATAACAAGATTCAATTTTATGATGGCTGTTCTCGCCATAAATATTTTCTACGTGTAATGTAATTCCTGCAGATTGTGAAAATGCCTGAAACCATTCTTTAAAGAGTTCAGTGTCCATTTCGCCTAACTTTTCTACTTTTAAATCTACTTTCCAAATTAAATAAGGTCTATTAGATATATCCACTGAAACTCTACTTAGTGTTTCATCCATTGGTATCATTGTAGATGCATATCTCGTAATACCTTTTCGATTACCGGCAGCTTTTTTGATAGCTTCACCAATAGCTATACCGGTGTCTTCGGTTGTGTGATGTAAGTCAATATGAGTATCGCCTTTAGCTTTAACTTCTATGTCTATTAATGAATGTTTAGCTAGCTGTTCAAGCATGTGATCAAGAAATCCAATACCAGTTTTAATCTTATATTTCCCGTTTCCGTCTAGATTGACTGCGACCAAAATGTTGGTTTCTTTAGTTTTTCTGTTTATTTTAGCTTTTCTTTTCATAATCTATGACAATTTATCTTTGATATATATACAAATGAACATTTTATCAATAAATCAGATTTCACTATTGAAGATCTAAAATTAATCTCCACATATAACATCATGAATACAGCTGAAAAGTGGCATGGCACTACCATTGTTTTGCTAAGAAAAAATAACGAAACAGTCGTTGCAGGTGACGGTCAGGTTAGTCTTGGTAACACTGTTTTAAAAAGTAAAGCCAAGAAAGTTAGAAAAATAGAAAGCAGAGGTGTAATAGCTGGTTTTGCTGGATCTACTGCTGATGCATTGACATTGTTTGAAAGGCTTGAAGCAAAACTTGAAAAACATGCGGGAAATTTACAAAGAGCAGCTGTTGAACTAGCTAAAGATTGGAGAAGTGATAAATTTTTAAGAAGACTAGAGGCTTTAATGGCAGTAGCTGATAAAAAACATAGTTTTATTATTTCTGGGACTGGAGATGTTTTGGAGCCAGAGGATGGCATTATAGGAATTGGATCAGGAGGAAATTATGCTTTGGCAGCTGCAAAAGTTTTAATTGAAACAGATTTAAAAGCTGAAGAAATTGCAAGAAAATCTATTAAAGTAGCATCAGATATTTGTGTTTTTACTAATAATAATATTACTGTGGAGAAAATTTAATTATGGCTTCCTCAAAGAATGTAACAAATTTAAATCTTGTTAAAAATACTAAAAAGAAAAGTTCTAAGGTAAGCGCTTTGTCTCCAAGGGAAATAGTTTCCGAATTAGATAGATACGTTATTGGACAAAAAGAAGCTAAAAAGGCTGTTGCTGTTGCATTGAGAAACAGATGGAGAAGACAAGCTCTTTCAGATGAGATGAGAGATGAAGTTCTTCCCAAGAATATTCTTATGATTGGTCCTACAGGTGTTGGAAAGACCGAAATATCAAGAAGATTGTCAAAATTAGCTGAAGCTCCATTCATTAAAGTCGAAGCTACAAGATTTACTGAAGTAGGCTATGTAGGAAGAGATGTTGAGCAAATAGTTAGAGATTTAATTGAAATAGCTATTGCTATGGAGAGAGAAAAGAAAAGAAAAGAAGTTAAAGCAAAAGCAGAGCTTAAAGCAGAAGATAAAGTATTAGATGCACTTGTGGGTAACAAAGCTAGTGTAGCAACGAAAGAAAGTTTTAGAAAAAGATTGAGAAATGGTGATCTTGATGAAAATGAAATAGAAATTGAAGTTCAGGATAAAACTTCAGGTCTTCAAAGTTTTGAAATACCAGGTATGCCAGGGGGAAATGTTGGAATGGTTAATCTTGGAGATATTCTTGGCAAGTCAATGGGAAATAAAAAAGGGAAAAAGAAAAAAATGACTGTCAAAGAATCTCATGACATTTTAGTTGCTCAAGAATCTGACAAAATGATAGAGGAAGATAAAATTATAAAAGAAGCAAAAAAAGCAACGGAAGAAAATGGTATCGTGTTTTTGGATGAAATAGATAAAGTGTCAGCTAGAAGTGATAGAGTAGGCGGAGATGTATCTAGAGAAGGAGTTCAAAGAGACTTATTACCTTTAATTGAAGGTACTACTGTAAGCACAAAACACGGACCAATTAAAACAGATCATATTCTTTTTATTGCGTCTGGAGCTTTTCAATTAGCTAAACCGTCTGATCTTCTTCCTGAATTGCAAGGTAGATTACCTATTAGAGTAGAGCTAAACGCTTTAAACGAAGATGATTTCAAAAGAATATTAAAGGAACCTGATAATAGCTTGATTAAACAATATAAGGAATTATTAAAAACCGAAAGTGTCAATCTTATATTTACTGATGATGGGATTGATATGTTAGCAAAAATATCTGCAGAAGTTAATTCTTCTGTCGAAAATATTGGAGCAAGAAGACTTCATACAATCATTGAAAAGGTTTTAGATGATATAAGTTTTAATGCTACTGATAAAGCTGGCGAAACTATAACTATAGACAAGAAATATGTTAACGAAAATTTAGGTAATTTAGTTAAAGATACTGATTTATCAAAATTTATTTTATAGTCTTTTAAGTTTAATTATAATCGCTCCATCACCACCATTTTTTTTATCTGCCTCTGAAATTGAGATTATATGTTTTGATAAACCTAAATTTGAATTAATATACTCTGGTACTGAATATCTTAGCTTGCTTAGATCTTTAGAAACATAAACATCTTTTTCTGTGTTAGAATGAATTCCTTTTCCTGTGATTAATAAAATTTCTTTGTAGTTTTTATCCACACACGATAAAATTATCTTTTTTACCTTTTCATTAGCTTCAATCAAAGTAAAACCATGCAAATCATACTTGTATCTACTATTATTTAAATCGTTTTGACTCTTAACGTTGTCTTTGTCAGTTAAATCTGTTGGGTTCTTGATATAATTCTTCCAGGTATTAATATCTTTTTGAGAAATATTTTTCTTTTTTGTCACTTACTAACAATTTCAGATAAATACCAATTAGGACCTTTTTTTAATATGTTTCTTGTAAATTTCCAATAATCTATAACTTGCTTTATCTTATCAGGGTTTCCTTCGATTATCTTGTTATCTTTGTCTTTCTTTACTGAAATAACTTCAGAAACAAATTTTACAGAAGCAAAAAGTTCATTCTTTACTTTTTCATACTTCTCAACATTAGACTCTTTTACACCTATAAATGTAAACTCTGATTGTATATTCTCTTTATTTCTAGCTTGAATAGCTTGTTCAAAGTTAGCGGACATATCTGGAGTGAGCAGCTCTTTTAATTTTTGACTATCCCCTTTGGCAAATGAAGTAAGAATTGTTTCATAGGCAATCTCAGCTCCTTTAAGAAATTCTTTTTTTTCTTGGCCTTCTAATACTTCAAGATTTTTTTTAAAATTTTTAACATTGCTATTTGGCAAGTTAAATTTTTTCTCAGCAAAATCTGAATAAATTTTAGTTTCATGGCCAGTTTTTCTACCTAATATATTCCTTAACCGCAGGATTATAAATCCAGCGATCATTCCAAGTAAAATAATATCAATATATCCAAAATTGTTACTCATAATTTGATAAATATACATTAATAATATAATTTTGTATCAGACAAATGAACTCATTTTTTCTGCTATTTATAGGTTTACCAGCGCTAGAAATTTTTCTGATGATCAAGATCGGGGGGCAAATAGGAGCTTTAAGCACTGTATCATTAATTTTTTTAACTGCAATTATCGGTGTTTATTTTGCAAAGTTGGAGGGAATTAAAACCATGAGATCAGGAATCATGAACTTGTATCAAAATAAAGTCCCAGTTTATGAAATAATTTCAGGTGCATCCATAGCTATAGCGGCACTGCTTCTAATCATCCCTGGTTTCTTTTCTGACACAATAGGATTTCTACTTTTAATACCTTTTACAAGAAAAATTTTAATTAGTTTTTTTGTAAAAAAAAATAAAATATCAACGAACCAAGAAAATACAGATGTACTAGATGGTGAGATTGTAGAGAATAAAGATAAAAAAGATGAACTATAAAATAATTGGCAAATACATTAAAGAATTAGATTTTAAAATACCAAATCCAAAAGTTTTTTCCTTGTTAGCTAAAAATATTTCAAATTACAAAATAAATATTGACATTAAAAGCAACCAACTAAAAGAAAAAATTATTGAAGTTGAAATGACTTTAAATCTTACGCCGATTAAAAATGAATCGGAAAAAATTAATACTAAAATAATCTACTCTACTATAATCGAACTTAATGAAGGTGTGAGTGATAAAAAAGAAATAGAAAAAATAATACTGATTAATGTCCCGTCGAAGGTTTATCCTGAACTTAGAAAGATATTTGTATTTGTCTTTGAAAATTCTGGATTTAAGGATATTAAAATTAGCAACAACGTTGATTTCCAAAAACTTTATAATCTTAAAAAATCTCAATAAAAATTCTTTTTAAGATCTGACTTTAAAAATTCTTTATGTTTTTTTAATTCTACTTCTGATACTTGCAATATAGTTTTATTATATATTTTCTCTTTACTATCTGCTTTCATTACTTCTTGGTCTACAGAGGAAAGATTGAGTTTAGGCTCCTTTACATCTAAAAGATTAATATAAACTTCTCTTAATAGCTCGCAGTCTAACAATGCATTATGTTTGACTCTTCTAGATATATCAATATTAAATCTTTTACATAGTGAGTCTAGTGAGTTTGACATGCCAGGAAATTTGTTTCTCGCGACCTCGAGAGAGTCGACTATGAAAGTTTTATCAATTGACTCCTTTTTTATTAAACCTAATTCACCGTTCAAAAAACTTAAATCGAAATTTGCATTATGAATTATTAATTTTTTTCCTTTAATAAAATTTAAAAATTCTTCTGCAATTCGATCAAAAGTTTCTTGGCTGCTTAAAAAATCCTCAGAGAACCCGTGAACTTTAAAAGCCTCTTCAGGTATGTCTCTTTTTGGATTTATCAACTTATGAAAAACTTTCTTTGTTGGTATTAGATCTTTAGTTTCAATACAAGCGATCTCAACAATTTTATGACCATCTTTAAAAGACAGTCCAGTTGTTTCAGTATCTAAAAAAATTTCATTCATATAAATTAATTATATTTGAAAGTTTCTTTTTTAAAATAGATAAAGATTTATTATTCACAATTATATGATCACAAAATTTCATTTTCTTGCTATCTTTTAACTGATGTTTATCTAGTATTGAGAAAAGTTTAATATTTCCTCCTCTCGAGATATATCTTTTTAATCTCAAACTATTTTTTGATTTTATAAAAATTGTAACATCAAAGTACTTTTGAAGTTTACTCTCTATTAATAAAGGAATTTCAAAAAACAGGAACTTTTTTTTTCTGTTTTTTTTCAAAAATTTTAACATTTCTCTTCTTACCAAAGGATGTATTATTTTTTCTAATTTTCTTAAATTTTTTTTTTTTTGTAAGATTTTTTTTTTAATCTCTTTTTTAAAACTTTTATCTAGTTGAAGTTTAAATTTTTTTACAATCAGATTCTTAAAAAATTTTTGCGTATATAATTTCTTAACCTCTTTATCTGCACTAAAAAGTGGGCCTCTTCTACTTGATATAATCTTACTGGCGGTTGTTTTTCCTGATGCTAAAGAACCTGTGAGACCAATTTTCATTATTTCAACTTTGAGATCAACAAATCTATCAATTGATTGTCTATTTCGGGGTTGATTTTATTCCATAAATAAAAAGATTTTTGCCCCTGATAAATAAACATTTCCAGACCGTTAAATGTTTTAATTTTATCTTCTTTTAAAAATTTCAATGTTTTTGTTTCTATAGGATTATAAATTGTATCTATATAAATCAAATTATCTTTTACATTATTAAAATTAAATTGAAAGTCTTCACCATTTTTCAAACCAAGACTTGTAGCGTTAATAATAATATCAAACTTACTAATTTCTTGTTCTAAAGAGTTCCACTCTAAAATTTTTAAAGAATTAAATTTTTTTTTCAAAAAAATTGATTTTTCATGTGTTCGATTTATAATCGCTATCTCTTGTGTTTTTGATTTTTGTAATGAAAAAATAACAGATGGGGAAACACCTCCGGCTCCAATCACCAATGCTTTCTTGTTTTCTATTCCTGGGATTTCTTTCAAATAAGCAGCTTGCAAACCAAAAACATCAGTATTTTCTCCCACAAGTGTTTTATTATCGTCTAGAAAAATTGTATTAACTGAATTTGTAGATTTAGCATCATTTACTAACTGATCAACAAATGGAATAATTTTCTGCTTATATGGAAGGGTGACATTCACTCCATTTAATTCTTTATTTTTTATTTTCTTAACAATAGTTTCTATTTCTTGCTCTTTAACATTAAATAAAGAATAGTCAGCTTCGATATCATACTTATTAAACCAATAGTTATGCAAAACTGGTGATAGCGAATGATTTACTGGATCACCTATAATTCCGAACGATTTTTTGCTCATTTTTTATATTGATTAATATAATTCATTATCTGTTTTATAGGCAAACCCATAATTGAATCTTTGTCTCCTTTTATATATTCAAAGAGGTTTACGCCTTCTGCTTCTACTTGGTAAACTCCATACATTAATAATGTTTCAGTTTTAATTTTATCTAAATATTGCATAATTTCATCTTCTTTAAGATTTTTCATTTTTAACTCTGACTGGTCAGTATGATTCCAAATCATAGCGCCGTTTTTTGAAATACATACGGAGCTAATAAGATAATGTTTAGAATTATTTAATTTTTTTAAAATCTTAAAAGCTTCCTCTCTAGATTTAGGTTTATTAATTATTTGACTGTTTAAAGATACTACACTATCGGCACCTAATACAAGGCGGTCTGGGTTTTGGCTGCTGACCTTTATTGATTTAAGTTCTGCCAAATTTTTAGATATAATTAACGGGCTAGCACCTTCAGCTAACAAAGACGTTTTAATTTCATCTTCGTCTACATTTGACACAATAACTTCTGGATTAATATTGTATCTTTCTAAAATCTCCTTTCTTACGTTGCTTTTGGAAGCTAAAATTATTTTCATTTACTTTTTTGTATTTCAAAAATTTTTAAAATAGAAGCCGCACTTTCTTCGACTGATTTTCGCGTTACATCGATAGTAGGCCAATTGTATTTTTTAAAAAGTTTTTTGGATCTATCGATTTCTTCTTTTATAAAATTGAGATCAGTGTATTCTTTTATATTTATTTCATTCATCATTGTAACTCTATTTCTTCTAACATCAGCCAGTCTTTCTGGATCTGTTACTAGTCCAACAATACATGTTTTGTTGTTCTTGGACTTTAGCTCTTCAGGAATTTTTTGATCCATTACAAGAGGGATATTGGCGGTTTTATACCCTCTGTTTGCTAGATACATTGACGTTGGTGTCTTACTAGTTCTGCTTACACCCAAAAGAACTATGTCGGCCTTGATAACATCGTCTAATTTTTTTCCATCATCATGGGACATGGTAAATTGAATTGCTTCAATTCTTTTATAGTATTCCTCATCTAATACATGTTGAGCGCTAGGTTTATATATTGCTTTTTGATTTAAAAGTTTTGAAAAACTTAAAATTAAATTTCCCAATATGTTAAAACAAGGAACTTTATTTTTTTCGCTAGAATCTGAAATATATTTAGCTAACTTTGTTTCAACAATAGTATACAAAATTATTGAACTTTGTAATTTTGAACATTCTTTAATTATTTTATCAATTTGTTGTTCTGTTCTTACAAAAGCAAACTCTTTTTTTTCATATTCAAAATTTGAAAACTGAGATTTTAAAGATAAAAAAATTCGATCTAAAGTTTCACCAGTAGAGTCAGACACAAGATATACATTGTATTTTTCGTTCATATCTCTGTTAGCAATTGTTTAATAAAATTAACATTTTCACTGTTTTTTAAATCTATAAAAAATAGTTAACAGTAATTAACAATATTTTAACATTTTATTAGGTGTTGGCATTGTTTTTTATAGTTGTTTATAATTTTAATAAAATCATAGAATTTCTACTATTAATAACATGATTTATTCAAATCAGATTGTATAAAATATGTATAAATAGTTATATTAATAATTAACAGAACCTACTACACAATCTATACTTATAAACTTAAATTATACTAATGAGTAATCTTAAAAAAATATTAATTAATAAAAAAGGCAAAACTTGTAAATCTGTATGGTTTATGAGACAAGCAGGTAGATATTTACCAGAATTTAGAAAAATTAGATCTCAAAATAAAAATTTCATTGATCTTTGTTTAAACAGTCAATTAAGTTCCGAAATTACACTTCAACCAATAAAAAGATTTAATTTGGACTCTGCAATAATTTTTTCAGATATTTTAATGGTACCGTATGCTTTAGGACAGCAGGTAAATTTTATAAAAAACGAAGGACCAAATCTTAGCAAATTTAATATAGAGAGATTTTTAGATATGAGTGAAAGAGAATTTTCTCAAAAATTAAATCCAGTTTATAAAGCAATAGAAATAACAAGAAAAAATTTAGATAAAAAAAAAACATTAATATCTTTTATTGGAGCCCCTTGGACATTAATGGTTTACATGCTTAACATTAAAAGCAGTAAAGCTCATATTAATTTAGAAAAATTAGAGAAAAAAAGCACTGATATAAATAAAATTTTAAATAAATTGATTAACTTTCTCTGTATTCACATTAACAATCAAATAAGCGCAGGAGCAGAAGTAGTCCAGATTTTTGACTCTTGGGCAGGATTAATACCAATTAAAAATATTACGGATTATTGTTTTATACCTAATGCAAAATTAGTCGATTTTTGTAGAAAAAATAAAATCCCCAATATTTGTTTTCCTAGAGGTATTAAAAAAAAATATGAAGAGTTTAACAAAATAGTTAAGTCAGATGGAATAAGCTTAGATTATGAGATAGATCCTGAGTGGGCAAAAAGTAATTTAAAAGATGTAGTGCTACAAGGAGGATTAGATCCTAAAATATTATTGAAGTCCGAAAAAGAAATGTTAGAGGGAGCGACGAAATACATTCATATATTCAAAGATATCCCTTATGTTTTTAATTTGGGCCACGGCTTACTTCCAGAAACAGATCCTGATAGAGTGAAGAAACTAATTGAATTTTATAGGAATTATTAATGGATAAAGATCACCCAGAGATAAAATTTGGTAAAACAGGAGTTTTATTAATAAATCTAGGAACGCCGGACTCTACAAGCTGGTGGGACATTAGAAGATATTTAAAAGAATTTCTCTCAGATAGAAGGGTAATAGAAGTAAATCCATTAATATGGCAAATAATTCTAAATTTGTTTATTTTAACTTTCAGACCATCAAAGACAGCTCATGCCTATAAAAAAATTTGGAGAAAAGAAAGCAACGAGTCTCCTTTGTTGTTTTTTACAAGGAGCCAGGCAAACAAACTTAAAAGTGATATTGGAAACGATAAAATAATTGTAGATTTTGCAATGAGATATGGCAATCCAAGTATAAAATCTCGACTAAACAAGCTTAAGAAAGAAGGTTGCGAAAATATAGTTATTTTACCTCTGTATCCCCAGTATGCTGCAGCTACTACTGCAACAGTTTGTGACGAAGTATATAGATCTTTAATGGGAATGAGATGGCAGCCGAGCCTTCAAATTATTCCTCATTATGAAAGCGAACCTCTTTACATCGATGCTTTGGTAGCCAGTATTGAAAAAAAGATCAATAAAATAGATTGGAAACCAGATTTAATAATTTGTTCATACCATGGAATTCCTAAATCTTATTTTGACAAAGGAGATCCTTATCATTGTTACTGCCATAAAACGACAAGACTTATGAAAGAAAAATTTAATAAAGTAGATATTCAAACAACATTTCAATCAAGATTTGGACCGCAAGAGTGGTTAACCCCATACACCGATAAAACATTGGAAGAATTACCTAAAAAAGATATAAAAAATTTATTGGTCATATGCCCAGGCTTTGCATCAGATTGTGTTGAAACTTTAGAGGAAATAAACATTCAAGGTAGAGAGAGTTTTATAAAAAGTGGTGGAAAAAATTTTGATTTAATTCCTTGCTTAAACGATAGTTCAGATCATATTGGATTATTTAAAGAATTAGTTAAAAAGTATTTATAAGATGAATTTATATTTATTATTTAAATCTTTACATTTAATCGCCGTCATATCTTGGATGGCGGGCCTTCTTTATTTACCAAGAATATTTGTTTATCACTCTGAAACTGAAGACAAATCACAACAAAAAATTTTTAAAACTATGGAAAAGAAGCTCTACAATTATATAATGATGCCGGCTATGTTGCTTTCATGGCTTTTTGGAATTTTATTAATACACACCCTTGGTTTTTCAGCTTTTTCGGAATTATGGATGCAGATAAAGATTATTGCTGTTGTAATTTTAACGTATTATCACTTCACTTTAGGCAAATATCTCAATGATTTTGCAATAGACAGTAATCAGAAAACCTCAAAATTCTTCAGAATATATAACGAAATACCTACTCTTATACTAATTGTAGTAATATTTGTTGTAATATTTAAACCATTATAATTAGGGCTTGAATTTTTTATAAAAAACCCTATATTTTTAGTACATTCCTTAATCAACAATAATCACATGAACTTACAAGAACTAAAGCAAAAAAATCCTGCAGAGCTTATCAATGAAGCCGAAAAACTTGGTATTGAAAATCCGAGCACATTAAGAAAACAGGAAATATTATTTGCTATACTGAAAAAACTTGCTGAGAAAAATGAACAAATAACAGCCACTGGAGTTTTAGAAGTATTGCAAGACGGTTTTGGCTTTTTGAGAGCCATCGAATCTAATTATTTGCCTGGCCCAGACGATATATATGTAAGCCCAAGCCAAATAAGAAGATTTGGTTTGAGAACAGGCGACTCAGTAGAGGGCGAGATAAGAGGGCCTAAAGATGCCGAAAGGTACTTTGCTTTGCTTAAGGTAAACAAAATTAATTTTGACGATCCTGAAAAGGGAAAAAATAAAATTGCTTTTGATAACTTAACCCCACTATACCCAAATGAAAGAATAAAATTAGAGGTTGAGACAAAAAAAATTGAAAAGAAACCTGACAATACTGCTCGATTAATTGATTTAGTCAGCCCGATCGGAAAGGGGCAAAGATCGTTAATAGTATCCCCTCCCAGGGCAGGAAAAACAATTATTCTTCAAAATATAGCCCAGTCTATAACCGCAAACCATCCTGAATGTTATTTAATGGTTTTATTAATTGATGAGAGACCAGAAGAGGTTACTGATATGCAACGATCAGTAAAAGGAGAAGTTGTGGCCTCAACTTTTGATGAGCCAGCTTCTAGACACGTTGCGGTAGCAGAAATGGTAATAGAAAAAGCAAAAAGATTAGTTGAACACAAAAAAGATGTTGTCATATTATTAGATTCAATAACTAGATTAGGAAGAGCATATAATGCTGTTATACCTAGTTCAGGTAAAGTGTTAACAGGCGGTGTGGACGCTAATGCTCTTCAAAGACCAAAAAGATTTTTTGGCGCAGCTAGGAATGTAGAAGAAGGTGGTTCATTAACTATTATTTCAACAGCATTAATAGATACCGGCAGTAGAATGGATGAAGTTATTTTTGAAGAATTTAAAGGAACGGGTAATTCCGAGCTGATATTGGATAGAAAAGTTGCTGATAAGAGAATTTATCCAGCCTTAGATATTACTAGATCAGGAACAAGAAGAGAAGAATTACTATTCGAAAAAGATGATTTATCCAAGATGAATGTTCTTAGAAGAATTATTAGTCCTATGGGAACAATGGATGGTATAGAATTTTTAATTTCTAAATTAAAAAATACTAAAAATAATGCTGATTTTTTTGACTCAATGAATAAGTCAGCTAATTAATTATTTAAATTTACTGAATAGTTTGATTGTTAGAGCTTACCTCATGTAAATAAAAATTGATTATTTCACTTAGGGTTTTTGTTTTTTCTTTTAAAGATATAGACTCAAGAAGTGTTTGTTTTTCCTCATTAGTTAAGGGAGCAATCATGGCTAAAGTATTTATTTTTTGTATTTTATCTAACTTATTAAATTCCTTCCAATTTAACAAAAGCCCACTTTTTTTAAAAAAAACTTCAGCTTTTTTCATAAGTGACTCGGTATTGATTTCCTCTAATGCGGGCTTTAAATCTAAACTAAATTTCTCATAATCAACTTTAAACTCTCTGTATAATTTAGAATTTTTTACTTCTTCTAAAACCTGAAATCTAGTAATTCCTGTTAAATTAATTAAAATCCTTCCGTCTTTACTCTTCTGAAAATCACTAATTTTTCCTAAGCAACCTACCTTATATAATTCTTCATTTTTTCTTTTTGATTGAATCATGCCCATTAATTTATCTTTACGGATGCAATCGTTAACTAGATCTAAGTATCTTTTTTCAAAAATATTTAAAGGTAAGTTTGTTTGAGGAAAATAAATTACCCCACTGAGTGGAAATACTGGAATTTGATTTGGGAAAGATTTCATTTTAGTTGATTATAGTAGAAAAAATGGATTATCGGTAGCGGCATTTTGATAAAGGTTGACCAAATTCAAATTTGTATACTATAATTAAGTAATTTTGCGGGCATAGCTCAGTGGTAGAGCGTCTCGTTGCCAACGAGAAGGTCGAGGGTTCAAGTCCCTTTGCCCGCTCCAAGTTAGATTAAGTGATTAAATATGTCTGATTTAGCTGATAAAAAATGTATTCCTTGTGAGGGCGGTATACCGCCTTTTGATGTTTCAGAAATTCATAAATATCTTAAAAAAGTTGATGGATGGGACGTTAAAAAAAACAAAGATGAAAGCTTTTTTATTGAAAAAAAATTTGAATTTAAAAATTTCTTAGAGAGCCAAACTTTTGTAAATAATGTAGGAGAAATAGCTGAAACAGAAGGACATCATCCAGATATTTCTTTTGGATGGGGATATGCAAAAATAAAGATATTTACTCATTCAATAAAAGGTTTAGCGGAGAGTGATTTTGTTTTGGCAGCTAAAATAGATAAAATTAATTAATGATTAAAGTGTCTAGTACCTGTTAAGATCATTTTTATGTTGGCCTTGTTTGCTGCTTCAACCACCTCTTTGTCTCTTATTGATCCTCCGGGCTGAACAATAGTTTTTACACCAGATTTAATTAAAGTTTTAATACCATCAGCAAAAGGAAAAAATGCATCTGAGGCAGCTATTGCATTTTTTAATTTATTAGGCTGAAACAGCTTCGCCTTTTGTGTTGCTATTTTACAGCTATCCAATCGACTCGGCTGTCCCGCTCCTATCCCAATAGTTGAGAAATTATTGGTTAAAACTATTGCATTAGATTTTACAAATTTACAAATATTGAAAGCAAATTTAATTTCTTCAATTTCTTTTTTCGAAGGTTTGTTTTTGGTAACGAATTTTAAATTTTTCTTATTGAATATTATGTTATCTTTATCTTGTAGTAAAAATGAACCATTAAATAATTTTATAGAGGAGTTACTTGTCTCTTTGAAATTAGATATATCTATTATTCTAAGATTTTTTTTTCTTTTTAAAATTCTCAAAGCATTCACATCAAAGCTTGTAGCAAGAATAACTTCAAAAAATGTTTTATCTATCTCATAAGCAATAGCCTTGTTTATCTTAAAATTACATGCAACGATTCCCCCAAAAGCACTTAAAGGATCACTTGCAAACGCATTTTTAAAAGAAATCATAGAGGATTTATTAGAAGAAACCCCACAAGGGTTGGCGTGCTTTATTATAACTGTGGTGGGGGTCTTTTTTATCGATGAGAGAATATCTAATCCTGAAAAAATATCATTGTAGTTGTTATAACTTAAATCTTTTCCACTGATTTTTTTTAAACCAATCTCATTATCATTAAAATTAGTTGAGTAAATTGAACTTTGTTGATGAGGGTTTTCACCATACCTTAGATTTTGAAGTTTTTTACCAAATATTATTTTTCTTTGAGGGAATTTTACTTTTAAATTTTGATTAAACCAGGCAGCAACCATAGCGTCATAGTAAGCAGTTAATCCGAAAGCTTTTGACGACATTATTTCTCTAAACTTCAAAGTTGTTTTTCCCTTATTTTTTTTTATTTCATTAATCAAGTCTTTATAGTCATTTTTATCTGTAATGATTGTTACGTTTTTAAAATTTTTTGCTGCAGCCCTAACCATTGCAGGCCCCCCAATATCAATACTCTCAATTATTTTCCTTTGACTCTTAGAGTTAGTAACCGTTTTTTGGAATGGATAAAAGTTTACTACAATTAAATCTATAGAAGGAAATTTTTCCTTATTCATTTCACTTTTGTGTTTTCTATTACTTCTGTCATGAAGAATACCAGCATGTATCTTTGGATGAAGTGTTTTGACTCTTCCATCAAGCATTTCTTTAAAGCCAGTATATTCTGAAATTTCCAAACAGTCATAACCAGATTTTTTAATTGACTTATATGTTCCTCCTGAACTTAAAATTTTAATATTAAATTTCTTTAAGATTTTAAGAATAGGAGTTAATTCAGTTTTGTCAGAAACAGAAATGAGAGCGTTTTTTATTTTTTGCTTCATAACTAAATATTTTTTTTTATTTCCCAGTGGATAGTTTTATTTTTATTAACTAAATTACCTGATACTGTTACGCAAGTATTATCTAATATTTTATTTCTTCCTAGAAATATACTTTTCTCTAACACTATAGACTCATCTAATATTGTGAAAATTAATGATTTCTTTTTAGAGATTTGAATTAATACACTGTTTCCACCCATTGTTTTTACCGCAGTTAAACCAGGATAGAGATGAAATCTAAGACTATAATTAAGAGGCTTTCCATCTTTTTTCTTTATTATTTCATCACTACCTATCAGCTTGCCATTTTGTTTTTCAATAGATATTTCTCTTTTATGTATGCAACCAAATTTCCTTTCATAGCCATTATGGGAAGCAATAAACTTGATTTGATTTTTATCTTCAGCAAAATCTAAATTATTCACTTTAAAAGTATTTTTAATCGAATTTCCAAATATTCTATTGATAAGTTTATTTCTTTCAAATTTTGTAACCGAGGTATCGTTTAATGTTAAAGTAGATTGTGCAGATGTTAAACGACTTAAGAGCTGAGCTTTAGATGATATATTTGAACCGAATCCACAATTAGTTATAACTTTGTTTCCATCTAAGTAGTACTCGAATGATAATGGTCCAGATTGGTAGCTCATAGAAAAACTTTTCTTAGGTGGTTCTCCTGCATCAAAAAAAATGGCGGTATTTTTAATATTAAATGCATGAATTCCACCAATGATTTTTTTGCTTTTTTTAGGCTTGTAATTTAAATTATTAAGTAATTTATCAAATTGTTCCAATCCGCTTTCTGTACCACCGTTGAAAAGAGGGATTTGATTACTTGGAGTTAAAATTTCTTTTATACATTTTAGATTTTTATCGATTATTATTTCCAAAAATTCAGGAATATATTGCTGAGCATCTTTAATACATTCTTTACAAAGCAACAGGTATTTTGAGAAGAAAATTAAATCACTAGGATTTCGGGTTAGAGGAAAACCGTCGTCATCAAAATAATCTTTAGTTAATTTTTCTAGCTCTTTTATTCCAATATTAAAATTGTTTATATATTCTTTAAAAACTAATCCAGATAAAAGTAAAGCAGTTAAAATTTCTACTCTTTTAGAATAATCTTTTTCAAATTTAATATTTTTTTTTAAATGATTAGTTTGTGAAATAATACTATTTAGGAAATTTCTTTTAAAATAAAAAGAGCCGTTATTAAGAATAATATCGACGTTTAAAATCCAACTTATAATTCTTTTACTAAGAACTGAACTTTCCCAAACTTTCCTTTTGTATTTTGAGTGCTTTAGCATCCAAACATCAATTATTTTTTGCAATGATCTCCCATCATTCTTTCTATCAATTAAGTTTAACCATAGAAAACTATGTACTTCTTTTTCTTCCCTTTCATTTTTCTTCTTTATCCAAAAAATATTAGGATCAATCTCACTAATTTTAAAAGAATACTTCTTATAATTAGTTATCGAAGAAAGTAGAAATGGGTTTGGGTGAAAATAAAATTGTTGGGGTGTTTTAGATATTAAGGATTTATTATAAAAATTTGTTGTGAAGTAAATCTTTTTTAAAAATTTTATTAAGCTTATTTGAACGGCTAAAAAGTAAAAATAGATACTTTTTAAATTAAACATTTACTAATTTGTTCTAAGAATTCCTATATTCTTTTTTAGGTCACCTTGATTCTCTTTAAAGATAGTTGAGCCGGAAACAAGCACGTTTGCCCCTGCCTTTTTTGCTTTAATGCAATTTTCAAAATTAATTCCCCCATCTATTTCTATTTCAGTTTTCAAGTTTTTTTTATCAACTAATTCTTTAATTTTTTTTGTTTTATCTAAAACTTCTGGCATAAATTTTTGACCTCCAAAACCTGGTTCGACACTCATAATAAGAATTAGGTCAACCTGTTCTATATATTTTTCAATTAATTCTATTTTTGATTTAGGTTTTAAGGATATACCAACTTTTTTTCCTTCTTTCTTAATTAAATTAATCGTGTTTAACGTGTTCGGGGTAGCTTCCGGATGAAAAGTTATTATATCTGCACCAGCTTTTGAAAAATCTTTAATGAAATTATCTACTGGAGATATCATTAAATGAACGTCAAAAACTTTTTTTGTTAGCGGTCTGAGTTTTTTAATTACTTCTGGGCCAATTGTAAGGTTGGGAACGAAATGTCCATCCATGACGTCAATATGAATGTAATCAGCGCCTGCTTTTTCAAGAGCAATTACTTCTTCACCTAATTTACTAAAATCTGCTGAAAGTATCGAAGGAGATATTTTGATTAAAGCGCTCATTCTTTACTTATATTTTAATCAATAAATTTGTCAAAAAAATAAATTGTTAATTAAAAAGTTGGTAAAGTTGTTTTGAGAAATCACTTTCTAATGGAAAAGCCAACATTCCCCATACATCGTACCCAAGCAAGTAGGGCATAGCATAAAATCTAAATAGATAAAAAAACCATGCAACGTAAAGAGCAATAAATCCTCCAAATAAAAAACTAGGAGTAATAGGCTTAAATAATTTGATTATTGGATTGGTATATTTAACGAAGACTCTCATAAAGAAAAAAGTGGAGTCTTCTCTTTGAAAAATATTCATGGCAGCTCTTCCAATTAAGGTCCACATTATCATCCCAAGTATGTAGTCTAAGACAATTATCCAAGTAGGAATCATATTTTTTAAGATATCATGATTTAGGTAAAAAAAAAGGGGCGATAAATTCGCCCCTTTTAATTTTTAAAGTTTATTAACTAGTGTTGTTTACCTAGTACAGCTTTACCTGTAGGTACTCTTGTTGCGTCAACCATCGCTTGAGTAGCTGCATCTGGTTCTTTAGTCATTAAACTAACTACAACCATTGTAACTAAACAAACTGGAGCACCGATCATTCCAAATCTTAAATGATCTATGCCTAACCATGGTTCGTTTACAACTCCCCAGATAGCCATAGAGAACTTAGGATACACCCATAATAAGTAAGCCCATCCTGAAAGTATTCCGGCCATTATTCCGGCAATTGCACCTTGTCTAGTAGCTCTCTTCCACCATACACCAAGTACAAGTGGGAAGAATAGGCCTGACATTGCAAAGTCAAACGCCCAAGCAACTGAACCTAAGATACTTGTTAGCCTAAATGAAGCTATGTAAGCACCCGCGGCTCCGATTATTACTAGTAGTACACGAGCAACGATTAGTCTTTTTGCTGTATCTGCTTTTGGATTTACTATTTTGTAGTAAATGTCGTGTGATAAAGCATTTGATATCGCAAGAACTAATCCATCTGCAGTTGACATGGCAGCAGCCATACCACCAGCAAACACAAGTCCAGAGATTACGAAAGGTAATCCAGCTACTTCAGGAGTAGCTAATACCACAACGTCACCTCTCATGAACCATTCGTTCAACTGAAGTATACCATCACCATTAAAGTCTGCGATGAAAACTTGTTTAACTGCTGACCAGTTTTGTACCCACTGTATATTTTGAACTTCAGAAATAGATTTTCCGATAATTCCTGTAGGTAAATTAGGGTCCATTAAAGCAAGTTTAGACAAAGTTGCCAACATTGGCGCTGAAGAGTAAAGCAAGAAGATAAAGAATAGCGACCATGCTACTGATTTTCTCGCTGCTTTTACTGAAGGAGTTGTAAAGTATCTCATAAGAATATGAGGTAACGATGCAGTTCCTACCATCATACAAATCGCTAACGATAAGTATTTCCAGACAGCCATTCCACCTTCAGGTACTCCAGAGTGAGGTCCAGAGATATATTTCAATCCTCCTGGTACTCCCGCTGCTTTCATATCTGCGGCACTGTTTTTAACTAGTCCAAATTGTTGTTCAAGTTCACCCAATCTCGCTACTTCATCACCTAACATTAAGTGAGGGAATACTCCTCCACCTACTTTAGAACTAATCCAGAAAACTGGAATTAGATACGCGATGATTAATACGATGTATTGAGCTACCTGTGTCCATGTAACGGCTCTCATTCCACCTAACATAGAACAGATTAAGATACTGATTAATCCTACCCAAACTCCTAGTTCGAATGGGATACCCAGTGCTCTTGAAGCAATTGTTCCCGTAGCATTAATTTGTGCTGTCACATAAGTAAATGAAGCTATAAAAAGCACGAATACAGAGCAAGCTCTTACGAGATTACCACCATATCGTGTTCCTATAAAGTCAGGAACTGTGTAACATCCAAACTTTCTTAGGTACGGAGCTAATAAAGTTGCCACAAGCACATAACCGCCTGTCCAACCAACTAAGAAGGCCATATAAGTATAGCCACCAAAGTAAACTCCACCTGCTAAAGCTACGAATGATGCACCTGACATCCAGTCAGCTGCAGTTGCCATTCCGTTGAATACGGTTGGCACTTGTCTTCCAGCAACATAATAAGCATCTACTTGGACTGTTCTTGATAAATAACCGATAAAGGCATAAATCAAAACGGTGAAAGCAACGAACATCACTCCGATGTTTTTTGCAGATACACCCGCTTGTTCAGCAATAGCCATTATTAAAATGAATACTGCGAAACCTCCAGTGTAGAGACCATATACTTTTGGAAGATTTTTTACAAATCCACCTTTCATTTCTATCATTTAGTCATCCTCTCTTTCTGAGAACCCATGCTCTTCGTCTATCTTCTCTTGTTTATTGGCAGTCCAGAAAAGCATTACAACGAACGCAAGAAGTGATCCTTGTGCTGTCATGTAGTAGGCTAACGGATACCCAAGAAAAGACATCGTGTTTAGTTCAGATCCAAACATGAATATGACTAATGAGAAAAAAGCCCAAAGAACCAATGTTACTATCATATGGTTTTTGGTCTTATTCCAATATGCGTCTTTATTTGACATATTTCCCCCTTTTTTAACTTTTTACGTAAAAAGTATTAATTAATGGTAAAGATCATACTCATATGAAGTTTAATTAAAAGAGAAAAAAGACCACCAAAAACTTCAATGAAATGCTACTAATTAAGAAAAATAGGGACTTCTTTAATACAACGTGAGATTGAATATTAAAAATATACTTAACACCATCAAAATCATGGGAGAATATCTTTTTCCTGTAAGAAAATTAACTAACAAATTTAGCTCAATAAGTTCAAAAGAAGATTTACAAAATTTTGTTCAAGAGAGATCAGCCCATGTAACTCAAACTACTCTTTATGGTTATTTAAAAACCAGGATCGGCACAAGATACGCCATAATGGTAGAGGATGAAAAGTTTTCTGAATCAATCAATATTGCTAAATGGAATATTTATGTTACTGCAATCTCAGATTTAACATTTTATGTATTCTCTTATTTAATTGATAAGAAAAATTTAAAAAAAAATGATGCAAAAGAAATATTCTTAAATATTATTAATAAGGAATTAGAGAATGGCTTAGATAATAATATATATGAAAATATAAAAAATGAGTTTATTTTAAAATCAAAAAATATTGATTGGCATAATTACTATCAAAACAATCCATTTAAAGATAGCGGATTAGCCCTTTATAAGTGGTCTCCAATTGCCGATGAACTAAAAGTTTTAGATAAGGAAATAGTTTTAAATTCAATTAAACTTAAATGGAATTTAGTAGAAAATGAATTTAAGGATTTATCTAAAAATCTTAGTTTTAATTAATTATTATTTATTTTGTCTGTTCTGAACTAAAGACTCAACTACGCTAGGATCTGCTAATGTGGTTGTATCTCCTAAATTATCGGGATCATTAGCAGCAATCTTTCTTAAAATTCTTCTCATAATTTTTCCTGACCGTGTTTTGGGTAGACCAGGAGCAAATTGAATTACATCTGGTGTTGCAATGGGACCAATTTGTTTTCTAACCCAGAGTTTAAGATCTCTTTCTAAATCTCCATCAGGTTTTTCTCCTGCATTTAAAGTTACATAACAATATAAGCCATTTCCTTTGATACTATGAGGAAAGCCAACAACAGCTGCTTCAGCTACTTTTGGGTGCGCTACAAAAGCACTTTCTATTTCTGCTGTTCCAAGATTGTGACCTGATACAATAATTACATCATCCACTCTTCCTGTAATCCAGTAATATCCATCTTTATCTCTTCTACATCCATCTCCTGTAAAGTATTTCCCATCGACTTGAGAAAAATAAGTGTCTATGAATCTTTGATGATCACCATAAACTGTTCTCATTTGGCCAGGCCAAGATTGTGCCATACATAATCTTCCTTTGCCTTCCCCCTTTATGATTTTTCCGTCCTTGTCTACTATTACAGGTTTAATTCCGTAAAAAGGTTTAGTTGCAGAACCGGGTTTTAAATCTATAGCCCCAGGTTGAGGTGAGATTAATATACCTCCAGTTTCAGTTTGCCACCAAGTATCTACTATTGGACATCTTGAGTCCCCAACGATTTTGTAATACCACATCCAAGCCTCTGGATTTATAGGCTCTCCAACAGTGCCCAACAATTTTAATGATTTTCTACTTGTTTTTTTAACTGGTTTATCTCCCTCTCTCATTAAAGCTCTTATTGCAGTTGGAGCTGTGTAAAAAATGTTGACTTTATATTTATCTACTATCTGCCACCAACGAGAACTATCCGGGTAATTTGGAATTCCTTCAAACATAATAGTAGTTGCTCCATTAGCTAGAGGACCATAAATAATATAACTATGTCCAGTAACCCAACCAATGTCAGCTGTACACCAGTAAACATCATTACTTTTATAATCAAAAATGTATTGATGAGTCATTGATGCATAAACCATATATCCACCCGTAGTATGTAGAACTCCTTTTGGTTTTCCTGTAGAACCTGATGTGTAAAGTATAAATAGTGGATCTTCTGCGCTCATTTCTTCTGGATCACACTTGTTTGAAGCAGAGGAAATCATTTCTTTATAAGAAATATCTCTTTCATTATTCCAATCCACTTGATTTCCAGTTCTTTGAACTACGACACATTTCTTAACTTCTGGACATTGTGTCAAAGCATCATCTGCTATTTTTTTTAGTGGAATAATTTTACCTCCCCTAATACCTTCATCTGCTGTAATTAAGTAATCAGACTCACAATCATTTATTCTTGTCGCTATTGAGTCTGGAGAGAAACCACCAAATATAATAGAATGTACAGCTCCAATTCTTGCACAAGCCAACATTACATAAGCTAATTCAGGTATCATTGTAAGATAGATTGTTACCCTGTCACCTTTCTGAACCCCTATACTTTTTAATCCATTTGCAGCTTTACAAACATTTTGGTGTAGTTCTTTATACGAAATCTTTTTTGAGTCAGACGGATCGTCACCAACCCAAATAATAGCTGTTTTCTTGGAATTTTTTTTTAAATGACGATCAATGCAATTTGCTGAAGCATTTAATGTACCATCATAATACCATTTAATTTTAACTTCTTCTTTACTGTATTTTACATCTTTAATTTTTGTATATTTTTTTATCCAAGAAATTCTTTTTCCTTCTTTAGCCCAAAATTTTTCATTTTCTTTTAAAGAAAGTTTGTATTTTTTTTTATATTTAGACTCATTAACGTACGCATGGTGAGCCCAACTATCAGAGACTTTAATTATAGTATTACCTTCACTATCTTTTG
>CACIRV010000005.1 GCA_902589155.1 uncultured Pelagibacteraceae bacterium
CGATGGTAGTTCCTGGATCTGGATTAGTTAAATCTCAAGCAGAGGAAGAAGGAATTGATAAAATATTTATCGAAGCAGGCTTCGAATGGAGAGAACCTGGCTGTTCAATGTGTTTAGGAATGAACCCAGATCAATTAAAGCCAAAAGAAAGATGTGCTTCTACATCAAACAGAAATTTTGAGGGAAGACAAGGAAGAGGCGGTAGAACACATCTAGTGAGCCCTGGCATGGCAGTTGCAGCAGCGATTAAAGGTTATCTTTCAGATGTTAGGGAAATAAAATAATGGAAAAGTTTAATAAATTAAAAAGCATACCTTCGTACTTATCATTACAAAATATCGACACTGATATGATAATCCCTAAACAATTTTTAAAAACAATTAAAAGAACAGGTTTAGGAAAAAGTTTATTTTATGAGATGCGCTATGATGAAAATGGAAAAATAATAAAAGACTTTGTGTTAAATAAAGAACCGTATAATAAATCTAAAATTTTATTAGCAGGTAAAAATTTTGGTTGTGGATCTTCAAGAGAACATGCACCTTGGGCATTATCTGATTTTGGAATCAGGTGTGTTATTAGTTCTAGTTTTGCAGATATATTTTATAATAATTGTTTTAAAAACGGTATTTTGCCAATAAAAATTAGTGAAGAAAAAGTTTTAGAACTGTCAGACTATTCAAAAAGAAAAGAAGAAATTGAAGTAAGCTTAGAAAAGCAAGAAATATTTTTTGGTAATAAAGTTATTAAATTTGAGATAGACGAATTTAAAAAGAAATGTTTGATTGAAGGATTAGATGATATTGATTTATCAATGGAAAAAATAAAACAAATAGATAGTTACGAGAAAATGATTACTTTAAACAAACCTTGGATTTTAAGAAATGACTAAAGCTAAAAATAGAAAAATTTTATTGTTACCAGGTGATGGCATTGGACCAGAAGTTGTTAAAGAAGTAAAAAAAATAATAGAATGGTTTAACAAGAATAAATCTTTAGATTTTAGTTTTGAAGAGGAACTAATAGGCGGAGCATCAATAGATGCTAATAAAATTCCAATAACTGATGAAGTTTTTTATAAATCTCTGGACTCAGAAGCCGTAATTTTGGGAGCTTGTGGAGGTCCAAAATGGGACAATTTAGAATTTTCTAAAAAACCTGAAAGAGCTCTTTTAAAACTTAGAAAAGAATTAAAATTATTTGCAAATCTTAGACCAGCTATTTGCTTTAAACAGTTAGTTGATTCTTCAACCTTAAAACCCGAAATAGTATCTGGGTTAGATATTATGATTGTAAGAGAGTTAACAGGAGGTATATATTTTGGTGAACCAAGAGGAATCGAACCAATAGAAAATAATGAACGAAAAGGTGTAAATACTCATTCTTATACAACAAGTGAAATACAAAGAATTGCTAAAGTAGCTTTTGACTTAGCTAAAAAAAGAAAAAATAAAGTAACTTCTTGTGAAAAATCTAATGTTATGGAAGCAGGAGTTTTATGGAGAGAAGAAGTACAAGCCTTAAAAGATAAAGAATATAAAAAAATAGAATTAAATCATATGTTGGCTGACAATTGTGCTATGCAGCTTTTAAGAAATCCAAAACAATTTGATGTTATACTTGCTGACAACTTATTTGGCGACATGTTATCAGATGAAGCAGCAATGTTAACAGGCTCTTTAGGGTTGTTGCCTTCTGCTTCTCTTGGATCAAGAGATAAAAATGGAAAAATCAGATCTCTTTATGAGCCAGTCCACGGTTCTGCTCCAGATATCGCTGGAAAAAATATTGCTAATCCAATTGCTGCAATATTAAGCTTATCTATGGCTTTGAAATATTCTTTAGATCTTGATAAAGAAGCTAATTTATTAGATGCAGCTGTTCAAAAGGTTTTAGACGATGGTTTAAGGACGAAAGATATTATGTCGAAGGGCAAAAAAGAAGTCACCACCACTGATATGGGTGATGCAATTATCTCAAAATTGAAATAAAATAATAGAGAATATGAATTTCGCAATAATCGGTGCCACGGGCAACGTAGGCAGAAAAACAATTGAAGTCCTAGAGAAGTCAAGACTAGAAATCGACAATCTGTTTCTAGTTGCTTCAGAAAAAAGTGCTGGGAAAAAATTGATTTTTAATAAAAAAGAAATAGTTGTTGAGCGATTAGAAAAATATGATTTTTCAAAGGCAGAGATTACTATCTTTGCTGCAGGCAGTGAAATCGCAAAAAATTGGGCACCTAAAGCTGCAAAAAAAACTATTGTTATCGACAATTCAAAATATTTTAGAATGGATCAAGATGTTCCTTTGGTAGTAGCAGAAGTTAATCCTAATGCTCTAAGGACCCATAAAAACATTATTGCTAATCCAAATTGTTCTACTATACAATTGATGCTGCCTTTAAAACCTCTACATGAAAAATACAAAATAAAAAGAGTAGTTGTCTCTACTTATCAAGCTGTCTCAGGAGCGGGCAAAGCATCAGTAGATGAATTATTTGATCAAACCAAAGACTACTTAGAAGGTAAAAAAATTGAATCTAAAAATTTTACAAAACAAATAGCATTTAATCTTATTCCACACATAGATTCTTTCGTTGAAGATGGATATACAAAAGAAGAATGGAAAATGGAGAATGAAACAAAAAAAATCTTAGATAAAAAAATAGGGTTAACAGCGACTTGTGTAAGAGTTCCAGTAAAGACGTCTCATTCTGAATCAGCAAATATTGAGTTTGAAAATGAATATGATTTGGAAACAGTTAGAGATATACTAAGAAAGGCTCCTGGTTGTAAAGTTGTAGATGAAAATAAAGACGGAGGATATATTTCACCCTTGGAGGCCGAGGGAGATTATTTGACTTTTATCTCAAGAATCAGAAAAGATCACTCTAATAAAAAAGCTTTAAATATGTGGATAGTTTCAGATAATTTATTAAAAGGAGCAGCTTTAAATACTGTTCAAATCGCTGAGTGTTTAATAAAGAAAAAGTAAAGCGTTTGGTTTATAAATAATTACAAGTTATGCAAAATAAAAATAATCCTTTAAGTCCACATCTGCAAATTTATAAGTGGCAGATTTCATCTCTCCTTTCTATAACTCACAGAATCGTCGGCGTGATTAATATTTTGGCTATTACATTAATTTGTATTTGGATACTATCTTTACTTTTAGGAGAGAGTAACTACGAAATAACTCAAGTATTTTTAAAATCTTTTTTTGGTAAATTTATAATAGTTTTTTTATGTTGGACTTTCAGTTTTCATATTTTAAATGAAATACGACATTTAGTCTGGGACATGGGTTATGGTTTTGATTTAAAAGTTACAAAAATTACAGGAGTCTTAGCTTTCGTTGGATCTTTTGTTTTTACAATTTTGTTTTATTTAATAGGAAAAAATACATTTTAATATGCACCCATCTACAAAAAAATGGTTATTTCTAAAATATAGTTCAATTATATTAATTCCATTAATGATTTGGTTTATAATTAATCTAGCGTCTATTTATGACGCAGATTATGCTGAGGTTGTTAATTTTTTTATTAAACAACCATCCAAAATTTTATTCTCTATTTTTATTGTTATTTCTTACTTTTTTTCAGCTTTAACGATAAGTGAGATTTTTGAAGACTATATTCACGACGAAAAAATAAAAAATGTCGCAAACAAAATGCTCAATATTTTTGCTATAATAATCCCATTATTAACTATAATAGGAATATTTAATTTATCGTAATGAGTACTTATAAAATAATAGATCACGAATATGATGTTGTAGTTCTAGGAGCAGGTGGTTCAGGGTTAAGAGCCGCGGTAGGATTATCTGAAGCAGGATTAAAGACAGCATGTATTTCAAAAGTTTTTCCAACTAGAAGCCACACTTCGGCGGCGCAAGGAGGAATCTCTGCTGCACTTGGGAATATGGGTGAAGATGATTGGAGATGGCACATGTATGATACCGTCAAAGGATCTGATTGGTTAGGTGATCAAGATGCCATCGAATATTTATGTAAAGAGGCGCCAAAGGCAGTAATAGAGCTAGAAAGATATGGAGTTCCTTTTAGCAGAACTAAAGAAGGGAAAATTTATCAAAGAGCTTTTGGAGGAATGACTAAAGATTATGGAAATGAATCTGTTCAGAGAACTTGTGCTGCAGCAGACAGAACTGGTCATGCGATACTTCACACATTGTATGGACAAGCTTTGAAACATAACACTGAATTTTTTATAGAGTACTTTGCGTTAGATTTGTTAATGAAAAATGGAGAATGCAAAGGTTTGATTGCCTGGAATTTAAATGATGGAACTATTCATAGATTCAGATCTCACATAACTATATTGGCTACGGGTGGCTATGGTAAGATTTACTACACTGCAACTTCTGCACATACTTGTACGGGAGATGGTAATGGAATGGTTTTACGTGCAGGATTACCTCTTCAAGACATGGAATTTGTTCAGTTTCATCCGACAGGAATATATGGGGTTGGCACTTTGATATCTGAAGGAGTTCGAGGAGAAGGTGGTTTTCTTTTAAATTCTAAAGGAGAGAGATTTATGGAAAAATATGCTCCTAAGGCTAAAGACTTAGCTTCTAGAGATGTTGTTAGTAGGTCAATTGCCATTGAAGTTAATGAAGGAAGAGGTGTAGGAAAAAATAAAGATCATGTAAACTTGCATTTAGATCATATTGATCCGAAAATTATAGAAAAAAGGTTACCTGGTATTGCAGAGTCCGCAAAGACCTTTTGTGAAGTTGATGTCACAAAAGAACCAATCCCAGTTGTTCCTACAGTTCACTATAATATGGGCGGAATTCCTACAAACTACAAAGCTGAAGTATTAACTTCAAATGGAAAAGATACGACTGTACCAGGACTTATGGCTATAGGCGAAGCTGCATGTGTTTCCGTTCATGGAGCAAATAGATTAGGATCAAATTCTCTAATTGATCTAGTAGTATTTGGTAAATCTGCAGCAACTAGAGCAGCTGAAATTGTAAAACCTGGAACCCCTCATGAAGAACTTTCTCAAAGTGAGACTGATAAGTGTTTAGATCGTTTTGATAAACTACGTAACTCTAGCGGGTCTACAAAAACATCAGAACTCAGGTTACAAATGCAAAAAACGATGCAATCAAAGTGTGCAGTTTTTAGAACAGAAAAAACTTTGAAAGAAGGAATGAACGAGATTAGAAAACCTTTTGAAGGTATGGAAGATATTTCTGTTAAGGATAAATCACTATTATTTAATACTGATTTAGTGGAGACTTTAGAGTTTGACAATCTTATAAGACAAGCGATGACAACCATAGATTCTGCTTACCATAGAAAAGAAAGTCGAGGAGCCCACGCAAGAGAAGATTTTAAAAAGAGAGATGACAAAACTTATATGACCCACACACTAGCTTGGCAAAAAGGAAATGAGGTTAAAGTAGGCTATAGACCAGTTCATGCCAAAACTTTAACAAATGATGTTCAATATTTTCCTCCTAAAGAAAGAGTTTATTAATGGCACAATTTAGCTTGCCTCAAAATTCAAAAATTTTAAAAGGCAAACACTATAAAGATGAAACTGGTTCAAATAATACAAAGAAAGTTAATGTATACAGATGGGATCCATCAAAAAGTGAAAATCCTAGGATTGATACTTTTGAAGTTGATATGAATGAGTGTGGACCAAAAGTATTAGATATACTCTTCAAAATTAAGAATGAGATAGATCCCTCTTTAACTTTTAGAAGATCTTGTGCCCACGGAGTATGTGGTTCCTGTGCAATGAATGTAGATGGTGTAAATACTTTGTCCTGCATCAAATCTCACTCAGACATTAAAGGAGAATTGAATGTTTATCCTTTGCCGCATTTAAAAGTCGTTAAAGATTTGGTTGGAGACTTAACAACTCTTTATAAACAATATGAGTCCGTCGAACCATGGTTAAAGACGAAAGTTGGAGAAAAAACAACTCAAGAAATAAAACAGTCCCAAGAAGATAGAGAAAAATTGGACGGCTATTACGAATGTATTTTATGTGCATGTTGCTCAACTGCTTGTCCAAGTTATTGGTGGAATGGTGATAAGTATTTAGGGCCAGCTGTTTTATTACAAGCTTATAGATGGATAAATGATAGCAGAGATGAAGATAAAAAAGAAAGATTAAAAAAAGTTGCTGACGAGTTAAAATTGTATAGATGTCATACTATTATGAATTGTACTAATTCTTGTCCAAAAGGTCTAAATCCAGCAAAAGCCATTGGATCAATAAAAAAAATGCTTGCAACAAGCTAAAAGCTTATTTAATCAATTAGCATCATGAAATTAATAGAACACTTTATTGAGGGTAAAAGTTATTCTGGGAATTCCAAGAGAAAAAGCAAAGTTTTTAATCCTGCTACAGGTGAACAAAGTGCAGAAGTTAAATTAGGAACAAAAGAAGATGTTAATAAAGCAGTAGAAAATGCAAAAAATTCATTTGAAAAATGGTCAAACACTCCTCCTCTACAAAGAGCAAGAGTTATGTTTAAATTTAAGGAGCTAATAGAAAAAAACTCCGATGAACTTACCAAGATTATTGTTTCAGAACATGGAAAAGTATACGAAGATGCTAAGGGGTCTTTAATTAGAGGGTTAGAAGTTGTTGAGTATGCTTGTGGAATACCTCAAATGCTTAAAGGTGAATTTACAGAAAATGTTGGAACAGGTGTTGATAGTTGGTCTACTAGACAGCCCTTAGGAGTTTGTGCAGGTATTACACCCTTTAATTTCCCAGCAATGGTGCCCATGTGGATGTTTCCAATGGCAATAGCATGCGGTAATACCTTTGTTCTCAAGCCATCTGAAAAAGATCCATCTTGTTCTATAAGATTAGCAGAGCTTTTGAAGGAAGCTGGACTGCCAGATGGAGTGTTTAATATTGTTAATGGAGATAAAGAAGCAGTTGACGCATTAATAAATAACAAAGATGTAGTGGCAATGAGTTTTGTTGGATCTACTCCAATAGCAAAATACATTTACGAAAACTGTGCCAAAAATGAAAAAAGAGTTCAAGCATTAGGAGGAGCAAAAAATCATTGTGTGGTGATGCCAGATTGTGACTTAGATCAAGCTGTAAATGGTTTAATGGGAGCGGCATATGGTTCAGCTGGAGAAAGATGTATGGCACAATCAGTTGCTGTCGCAGTAGGCAATGTTGGAGACAAACTAGTTAGCAATTTAGCAAAAAAAGTTGAAGCATTAAAAGTTGGGCCAGGAATGGATAAGAAATCAGAAATGGGGCCATTGGTTACAAAAGAACACTTAGACAAAGTAAAAGGTTATGTTGATATAGGAGAGAAAGAAGGAGCTAAGTTAGTCGTTGATGGAAGAAATCTTAAACTCCAAGGTTATGAGAACGGCTACTATATTGGAGGATGTCTATTTGACCATGTAACAAAAGACATGAGAATTTATAAAGAAGAAATTTTTGGTCCAGTTCTTTCAGTTGTTAGAGTTAAAGATTTTGACCAGGCCTTACAACTAGTTAATGATCATGAATTTGGTAATGGAGTAAGCATATTCACTAGAGATGGTGACTCTGGGAGAACGTTTTCTAATAAAGTTAAAATAGGTATGGTGGGTATAAACATTCCAATTCCAGTCCCAATGGCTTTTCATAGTTTTGGAGGCTGGAAAAGATCTTTGTTTGGAGACCAACATATGCATGGCCCTGAAGGAGTAAGATTTTATACTAAGTTAAAAACAATAACATCAAGATGGCCCTCTGGATTAAGATCTGACCCAGAGTTTGTAATGCCAACCATGAAATAAAAAAAGGGGAAAAATTGAGAAAAAAAATTACATTAATAGGAGCTGGGCAAATAGGTGGAACATTAGCACATTTAATTGCCCTTAAAGAATTAGGCGATGTAGTATTATTTGATGTTGCTACTGGCATTGCAAAAGGCAAAGCTCTAGATATAGCGCAATCATCGCCAGTGAGTGGATTTAATATAAATCTATCAGGAACAGATAACTATGAAGATACAAAAGATTCTGATGTAATTATTATTACCGCTGGAGTACCAAGAAAACCAGGCATGAGCAGAGATGATCTATTAGGTATTAATCTTAAAATTATTAAACAAGTTGCTGATGGAATAAAAAAAACATCACCAAATTCATTTGTAATATGTATAACTAATCCTCTTGATGTAATAGTAATGGCTCTTCAAAAATATTCCAATTTACCTAAAAATAAAGTGGTTGGCATGGCTGGAATTTTAGATTCATCGAGGTTTATTTATTTTTTATCTCAAGAATTAAAAGTTTCTGTTCAAAAAATTAAATCTTTAGTCTTAGGAGGTCATGGAGATAGCATGGTAGCAATGTTAGATCACACATTTATTGATGGAAAAAAAATTAATGAATTAGTGGATAAAGGAAAAATTTCTAAAGAAAAATTAGAGGAAATAGTAGATAGAACCAAAAAAGGAGGCGCAGAAATAGTTAAATATTTAGAGAAAGGTTCAGCATTTTATGCACCAGCTGCTTCGGGGGTAGAAATGGCTGAGAGTTATTTAAAGGACTTAAAAAAAGAATTGCCATGTGCTGCATACTTAGATGGTGAATATGGTGTTAAAGATTTATATGCTGGAGTACCAGTCAAAATTGGTAAAAATGGTGTAGAAAAAGTCATAGAAATTAATTTATCTAGCGAAGAAAAGAAAATGTTTGATAATTCAATTAATGCAGTTAAAGATCTTTTTGATGCAGCAAAAAAAATTGATCCAGAACTTAAATAAATTAAAAGATAAAAAATTTTTTTTTTACATATTTATTTTTTTTAATTCATTAATATTTACTTTGTATTATGGATATCGAGGAATATTTCCTATAGATAGTTTTGTAATCTTCAATTCTGGATACAACGTATTAAACAACTTTCATCCGTTTAAAGATTATTGGTCAATAACAGGACCCTTATTAGATTATTTACAATTTGCTTTATTTTTAATGTTTGATGTTAGTTGGCTAAGCTATGTTATGCATGCTGCTTTCATTAATACCATTTTAGCAATTTTTATTTTCTATTTTTTTAATAAAATTAAATTAAATCCAAATTTTTCATTTATTTATGCAATAGCTATTTCAATATTAGCCTATCCATCAACAGGAACACCTTTTGTGGATCATCATGCTGTAATATTTTGTTTAGTTTCTACTTGTTGTTTTATTATAGGGATAAATCGAGAGAGAAAAAAATATTGGTTTTTAAGTTCTCTTTTTATTGTTTTTTCTTTCTTTTCAAAACAAATTCCTTCTGCATATTTAATCTTTTTATTATCTATATCTATAATTTTTTATAAAATTTATTTTAAAGAGAAGCATTTCATTGATTTATTATTTTTTATTTTGGGCGGAATATTAGGTATCTCAATTTTTTTAATAATTTTTTTTTTAAACGATGTTCCGATTAAAAACTTTTTAATACAATACATTTTTTATCCAATGTCTCTTGGTGACAATAGATTAGATAAATTAAATTTTGATTTTAAAAATACAATTTCACAATTTAAATTCATTTATTTTGCCTTAATGCCTTTAATATTAGTATTTTTCTCAATAATAAAAAATAAAAGAAATGCTACTGAACAAAAAAAAGATTTATTTGTAATAGTATTTGTATTAACCACACCGTTAATATTTATATACGGTCAATTGCTTACGAAAAATCAAGTTTTAATATTTTTTTTAATACCTTTTTATCTTGGAATTGGTAATCTTTATGTAAGTAAATATTATAAAAAAAAATATTTAATTTTTTTTATAATATTCATTTTTTGCATATCCTTAACGAAATATCATATTAGATTTAATCACAATAAAAAATTTATGGAACTTGTAAACGTAGATTTTAATCTTGCTGTTGACGCAAAAATAATTGATGATAAATTTTCTAATTTAAAATGGATTACTCCTGAATATCCAGAAACGCCGCTTCAAGAAATTAATTATCTGAATGAAGCAAAAAATATTTTAATAAAAGATAAAACCCCAAAGATATTAATTACAGATTATCAATTTTTATCAGTAATTATTAAAAATAAAAATGTTAGCCCAAATAAATGGTATGATGATTTAAGTGTTCCACCGAAAGAAAGTAAATTTTTTGAACAGTACAAAGATTTTTATCTATCTAAAATTAAATCACAAAAAATAAAGAATATTTATACAGTGGGATTAGATAAAGAAAAATATATCAAAGTTGTATTTGATAAAAATTGTTATGATTTAAAGAAAATGAATAAAATTCTTACCAAACTAAGTCTAAAAACATGTTAAGATTTTTAATATAATTTATTTTAAATAATTATTTTTTAAAAAAATTTAAAAAGGTTAATTTAATCAAGTTTATAAATGTTGGGACAACATTAATCTTATCATATTCAAGGTATTCTTTTTTTCTACTACTTTCTATAAGATTTAGGCTTTCAATTAAAAAGTCAAAATTCTTGATATAGATAAAGAAAATATCTGTAGCTTTACAATTCTCTTCTAATAAAATTTTTTTTTCATTAACAATTTTTCCAACATCAAATTTTTCACTAATTTCATGAAAAGTCAAAGTAACAGAGTTCCAATCTTTTATAAATTTATAGAAAAATATAAAAGAACCTCTTTGAGACTGTAAATTGCCGAGGTGAAAATTGTAAATTTTAAAATCTTGTAGTTTAATTTTACTTGTGCAGTAAACACTTAACCCATATTCATATTTCTGATTAACACCGTCTATAATTTTGCAATTTTTGTTCTTTTTTACGATATCTTTAATTGAAACTTTTGATCTTAAATTGAGGAATAAATCTTTTAATGATCCAAAAAATAAGAAGACAAACATAATTTTTATTTTTCTAATAAAGTTTGCTTTAGTAATAAGAATGTCAATCTTAAAATTTTTATAAATATCGTTTGAAATAATTTTATCTACTAGTTTTAGAGATAAGAATTCATCGTTAGTCGTATAAATAATAATTCTTCTCATTAATAAATTTTAAATTTTTTTGATGAATTTAGTAAATCCAAAATAACTATTAGGTTTGTTAAAGATAAATATAATAAAAAAGTGTAATTTTTCAATTTAAAATATTTAATTTTGATTATTTAAGTCTTTTTGTATTTTTTTGATAAATTGATTAATTAATATAGCATCATCTTTTTTGATATACTCTTCTTTAGAGACAGCAACTTTCATTTCATCTTTAATTTTTTGTTTTATATATTCCAGATTTTCTTTTGACGATAAGCTATATATTTTATTTTCAACATATTTAACTGTTGAACCTATTGTAATTTTAAAGGTTATAAAAAAAACAAATGCCACAAATATTGTCTTATAAAAAAATAGTTTCATTATTTTGATTTTTTATAAATTTCGTAAATTATTGTATTATCAACTTTATGTTCTTTAATTTTTTTAAATCTTGATGGCATATCATACTTTTTGTAGTATCGTTTATCAATATTATAAACTCTGTTTGAATAAACATAGTCCGCATTAGCCTTTTCATCATTTACTATTATTTTTATTCTCTTTTTTTCATTTGCATCAAGCAGATCATGCATAAACCATAATGGATACCAGGAATTTGTACTTACTATAATCTCATGATTTCCTTTTTCATTTTTAATTACTTCTCTCAAAAATTCTATTGCTGATAACCCTGTATAATCTACATCAAGATTGTTTTTAATTTTTTCTGTAGTTAAAAAGTTGAAGTAAAAGGATTGATATGGATGATAAATATAAATTCTTAAAATTATAGAAGTAGCAAGAATAATAAAACAAAGTATTAGTGAAATATTGATAAATTTTTTATTTTTATATTTTTTGAAATAAAAATAGATACTTAAAGTTGAGAAGTAAATTATGAAAATATATAAAAAATATGCAAGTCTCCAACTATTATACAAACTAATATTTAATAGCGATAATCCTGTAAAAAAAAATACTAAATTTATAAAAATAAAAAAATCTTTTTTTTCTTCTTTAGCGCGCCATAAATCATTATAAATGCTGTCTTTTTTTATTTTAAAAAAACGTCCAATGACTCTTAGGGAATAAGCTGAAAATCCGTGGAAAAACAATAATAGGTGCAATATGGGTGTTGAAACTAAAATCCAAAATCCAAGATAATAATAAGGCAGCTTGTTACTATGATAGTATTCTCCTAAAAAATTAACTTTACCGCTCCATGCCATATCCAAATTTAGTGAGCCAATTATACCAGTAAAAGTATTATCCCATAGATGAGGCCAAAAAATAAAAAGAAAGAAAAAATAACTAATTAAATGCTTTAAAACTAACAAAAAATTTAAATCTTTTTTATTTGAAATAAAATTAATTAACCAAAATAATATTAAACTTATGGGAATAAAAAAACCTGCTAATCTTATTGTAGTTGATATTCCTGAAAATAAACTAAGAAGTATAATATTTTTATTTGATGGATTGTCTATAACTTTAAAATAATAATAAATTGAAATTATATATAAACTTAAGAAAATTATATCTTTATTATTCCAAAAACTATCTCCAAATATTCTTGGAGTAATAATTAATAGAAATAATCCTAATAAACTAATTATTTTATTTTTATATCTATTTAATAAAATTTTATAAAAAAAAATTGAACCAATAAAAAAATAAATAAAGATTAATATATGCCTTAATTGATAATATTTTAGGGGTTCATCTAATTCCAGTAAAATTTCTAAATAAGCCGCTGGCAAATCGAATATAATTCCATACTTATTCCACAATTCAATATCAGGTAATGTAAATCCCTGGATTTCACTCATTTTAATAGCTGAAGATAATTTTAGCTTCTCTAATCCAAAAAAATCAGCAATGTAAGTGAGCCAAAAAAAACCATTAGATCTGTGAAATTTTTCATCAGTATAAAATCCATAATCTTTGTATATTAAAAAACCTAAAATAAAGTAGGCGATAAAAACTAAAAATATTATAGATTTATTAAAATTGATAAAATTACTTATTTTTTTTATCATATTGAAATTTATATAATGCATTAGAAATTAAATATATATATAATTAAAATATTTATTTCTATGAATATTCACGAACATCAGGCAAAAGATCTATTAAGAAGTTTTGGGGCGCCCGTTTCAAAAGGTGTAGTAATTTATAATTTAGAAGAAATAGAAAAAAAAATTCAATATTTAAATTCAAAGGAGTTTGTGCTTAAAGCACAAATTCATGCTGGGGGAAGAGGAAAAGCAGGAGGAGTTAAGCTAGTAAAAAGTATTGATGAACTTAAAAAGGAAGCCCAAGAAATGTTAGGAAAAGTATTAGTTACTCATCAAACTGGTCCTGAGGGTAAAGAAGTAAAAAGACTTTATATAGAAGAGGCTTCAGAAATAGAGAAAGAGTTTTACCTTTCGTGTCTTATAGACAGGGAAAGTTCTAAGATTGTTTTTATTAGTAGTACAGAAGGTGGAATGGATATTGAAAAAGTGGCAATTCAGCAACCAAATAAAATTATTACAACTAAGATTGAGCTCAGTAAAGATATTGCAAATCAAGAGATAGAAAAAATAATTTCCCCTTTTAAATTTGATGATAATCAAAAAAAAGAATTTGAAAAATTAATACGGGCATTGTACAAAATTTTAATTCAAAAAGATGTAAGTTTAATTGAAATCAATCCTCTTATCATTACAAAAAATAAAAAACTATTATGTCTAGATGCAAAAATGAATTTTGATGATAATGCAATCTTTAGACAACCAGAAATTTTAAAGTTAAGAGATCTAAATGAAGAAGATCCGACTGAGATAGAAGCAAAAAAATACGACCTTTCTTATATCAAACTTAATGGATCTATAGGTTGTATGGTTAACGGAGCTGGCTTAGCAATGGCTACGATGGACATAATAAAACTTTATGGAAAAGAACCAGCAAACTTTTTGGATGTAGGTGGAGGAGCATCTAAAGAAAAAGTCTCTGCAGCTTTTAAACTTATTTTGTCAGATAAGAATGTTAAAGGTATTTTGATAAATATCTTCGGAGGTATAATGAGATGTGATGTTTTAGCCCAAGGAGTTGTAGATGCAGCAAAAGAAGTTAATTTATCAGTTCCAATAGTAGTAAGATTGGCAGGAACAAATTTTAAAAAAGGAAAAGAAATTTTAGATAAATCAAATTTAACAATCTTATCAGCATCAGACTTAAATGATGCTGCAGAAAAAATTGTTCAAGCTGTAAAATAAATGTCAGTATTAATAAACAAAAATACAAAAGTTATTTGCCAAGGTTTCACTGGAAAACATGGAACTTTTCACTCCGAACAAGCACTTAAATATGGAACAAAACTTGTAGGAGGGGTAACTCCGAAAAAAGGTGGTCAAAAACATTTGAGTCTTCCGGTTTTTAATACAGTTCAGGAAGCTAAAGACGAAACAAATGCAAATGCCACTATGATATATGTCCCTCCTAAATTTGCTGCTGAAGCAATTATAGAAGCTATAAATGCAAAAGTTGAATTAATAGTTTGCATAACTGAAGGGATACCTATTTTAGATATGATTAAAGTAAAAAAAGAATTAAAAAACAGTAGATCAAGATTAATTGGCCCTAACTGTCCAGGTATAATTACTCCAGACGAATGTAAAATAGGAATTATGCCTGGGAACATTCATAAAAAGGGAACTGTTGGTATTGTTTCAAGATCTGGGACGTTAACATATGAAGCTGTTGCGCAGACTTCAACAAATGGAATGGGCCAGTCTACTTGCATAGGAATAGGAGGAGATCCAATCAATGGCACTAATTTTATAGATTGTTTACAACTTTTTTTAAAAGACAAAGAAACCAAATCAATTGTTATGATTGGAGAAATAGGTGGTTTAGCTGAAGAGGAGGCAGCTGAATTCTTAAAAAGGGAAAAGATAAAAAAACCTATGGTTGGTTTTATAGCTGGCTTAACAGCCCCGGCAGGAAAACGTATGGGTCATGCAGGTGCCATAATATCAGGAGGAAAAGGTGGAGCTGAAGATAAAATAGAAGTTATGAAATCTGCTGGAATCACTATCTCAAAGTCCCCTGCAGATATTGGTAAGACACTTTTGCAAAAACTTAATGGTTGAATTTCCACAATTCATGTTAAAATAAACGAATAAATGTCATCATCAAAAAACAATACTACCTACAAAAAGACTTCTTTTTTAGTTGGCAATAATTCAGAGTTTATCAATGAATTTTACGCAGACTATCTTTCTGATCCAAAATCAGTACCAGAAAGTTGGAGACAATTTTTTGAAGGATTAAGTGAAGAACAAAAATTGATTTATGATGATTTACAAGGTCCTAGTTGGTCACCAGAAAGAAAAAATAAGAAAATTAGATTTAATACAGAAGATCTTAAAGAAGAAGAAAAAGAATTTGAAATTGATTTAAAATCAATCAATGAATCTGTAAAAGCCATAGCCTTAATTAGAGCATATAGGATAAGAGGTCATCTGATAGCTAATTTAGATCCACTTGAAATGATGGAAAGAAAATATCTTGAAGATCTCAACCCGGCAGACCATGGATTTAAAAAAGAAGACTATAATAAAAAAATTTATGTAGGGGAATATATGAGAGGAGGATATTCTACTATTAAAGAAATTCTTAGTTTCTTTAAAAAAATATATTGTTCAAAAATTGGTGTCGAATATATGCACATCTCTGATCCTATAGAAAAAAAATGGTTTAGAGAAAGAATGGAAAAAGAAGAAAACCAATTAAAATTTACTATTAACGGAAAAAAAGCAATTTTAAATAAGCTGATACAAGCAGAAGGATTTGAAAAATTTCTAGCTGTTAAATTTGTAGGAACTAAAAGGTTTGGACTTGATGGAGGGGAAGCTTTGATACCTGCATTGGAACAAATCATAAAAAGAGGAGGTCATCTAGGTTTTAAGGAAGTTAAAATTGGTCAACCTCATAGAGGAAGACTAAACATTTTAGCTAATGTTTTGCAAAAGTCTTATAAAAGAATGTTTAATGAGTTTGCAGGAGAATATGCATCTTTTAGCTCTGACTCTACAGGTGATGTAAAATATCATTTAGGAGCTTCTTCAAATCGAGAATTTGATGGTAATTTAGTTCACGTATCTTTAACCGACAATCCATCACATCTTGAGGCAGTTAATCCAGTAGTGTTAGGACAAACAAGAGCAAAACAATTTTTTCATAAAGATGAAAAAAGAAGACAGGTTATTCCAGTTTTAATTCATGGAGACGCATCTTTTGCAGGACAAGGCGTAGTTGCTGAATGTTTTGCAATGTCTGGGGTACCAGGGCATAATACTGGAGGTACAATACATATAATTGTTAATAATCAAATAGGATTTACAACAAGCCCTAAATTTGCCCGTTCTTCCCCATATCCTTCTGATTTGGCAAAAATGGTTGATGCACCAATTTTACACGTTAACGGAGACGATCCCGAGGCAGTTACTCATTGTGCAAAAATTGCAACTGACTATAGGCAAAAGTTTAATAGAGACGTTGTTATAGATATGATTTGCTACAGACGATTTGGTCATAACGAAGGAGACGAACCATCCTTTACTCAACCCACTATGTATAGGAAAATAAAAAAACATCCTACAACACTTAACATTTATGCAAAAAAACTAATCGATGAAGGTGTTATTACCAATGAAGAGTTTAATAGTATGAAGACAAAATTTAAAAGTCTTCTAGAGGAACAATTTAAAACAGCTAAAGAGTATAAACCCAAATTAGAGTGGTACGAAGGAGTATGGTCAAGATTTAAACCAGAAAAAGGAAAAGATAAAAGAGGAGTAACAGGAGTTCCTTTAGATAAAATAATAAAAATTGGTAAAAAAATAACTTTAATACCAGAAGACTTAAATCTTCATCCAACTTTAAGAAAAATATTTGAAAATAAGAAAAAAATGCTTCTAAGTGGAAAAGGTTTTGACTGGGCGACAGCGGAACATTTAGCATTTGCAACATTATTAGAAGAAGGTTATCCAGTCAGACTTTCTGGACAAGATTCTGCAAGAGGAACTTTTAGCCAACGCCATTCTGTATTGAAAGATCAATTGAATGGAAAAAAATATATTCCTCTTAATAATATTTCAAAAAATCAAAAAAATTTTGAGATAATAGATAGTTTACTTTCTGAAATGGCTGTTCTTGGTTTTGAATATGGTTATGCTTTATCTGAACCTAGCACTCTTGTAATTTGGGAGGCACAATTTGGGGATTTTGCTAATGGAGCTCAAGTAATTATAGATCAATTTATTGCTTCTGCAGAAAGAAAGTGGGCTAGAGCTAATGGTCTAGTGATGTTATTACCTCATGGCTATGAAGGACAGGGCCCTGAACATTCATCAGCAAGACTTGAAAGATTTTTACAATTGTGCGCTCAAGAAAATATACAGGTTGTGAACTGCACAACACCAGCAAACTATTTTCATGCTTTACGTAGACAAATTCACAGGGATTTTAGAAAGCCTTTAATAATTATGACCCCAAAATCTTTGTTAAGAAATAAAATGTGTACTTCTAACATCGAAGATTTCACTAAAAAGAATACTTTTCATAGAGTTCTAATGGATCATGCAGACTCTAAAAAAAATAATTTAATTAAACTTGTAGAAGATAAAAAAATAAAGAAGGTAGTTATGTGTTCTGGAAAAATTTATTTTGATCTTCTTCAAGCAAGAGAAAAAAATAAAAATAAAAATGTATTTATTATAAGAATAGAACAATTATACCCATTTCCTGTAAAAACACTTGCTAAAGAGTTAAAACGATTTAGCAAAAAAGCTGAATTTTTTTGGTGCCAAGAGGAACCTAAAAATATGGGCGCATGGAACACAGTAAGAAATTATATTCAGTGGAGCTTGAATTATATAAAAGCTGCGAACAAAGAAGTTAATTATATTGGTAGAAATCCTGCTGCATCTCCTGCTAGTGGATATCTTAAAAAACACCTTGCAGAGCAAAATGAAATATTAGAAAAGGTGATAGGAAAATTTTAATTCATGTCCGAAAAAATATTAGTACCAACTTTAGGCGAGTCTGTAACAGAAGCAACGGTTTCAAAATGGTTAAAAAATCAAGGTGAAAAAGTCTCTGTGGACGAACCTATTGTAGAATTAGAGACAGATAAAGTAAATGTAGAAGTTCCTGCTCCATCTAATGGTGTTTTAGAAAGCATATCAGTAAGAGAAGGTGAAACTGTAAATGTAGGCGCTTTACTTGGTATGATAAATGGATCTGGCAAGAAAATAAATGAAGAAGTTAAGGAGGTAAAAGATTATTCTCCACCAAAGAAAAAAACTTCAATCTTAAAAAAACCTAAGGAAGCAGCTGAACCATTAAAACTTGAGCAAGAAGAAGCTGAACCATTAAAACTTGAGCAAGAAGAAGCTGAACCATTAAAACTTGAGCAGGAAGATATTGCACCATCTCAAATTAAACAACAAGAACCATTAATATTAGATAATTTTCATGAAAAGCAAGAAGTAAAAGAAAAACAAAAAGTAAAAAGTTCCAAGCCATCCATCTCTCCTGCTGCAAGAAAAATGGCAAGAGAAGCTAAAGTAGATCTAAATAAAATTCAAGGTTCAGGAAAACATGGTGTTATTTTAAAAGAAGACATTATGAGCCTAATGGGATCAAAACCATCTCCTTCAGATAGAAAAATTAAACATGGTCCTGAAGAAAGAGTTAAAATGACAAGATTAAGACTAACAATCGCAAAAAGATTAAAAGAAGCCCAAGAAAACGCAGCTATGTTAACAACCTTTAATGAAGTAGATATGAGCGAAGTGATATCTATGAGAAATGAATATAAAGAAGAATTTCAAAATAAGTATTCAGTAAAACTTGGTTTTATGTCGTTTTTTGTAAAATCTTGCGTTATAGGATTAAAAAACTTTCCAGTGGTGAACGCAGAAATTCAAGGCGATGAAATAGTTTATAAAAATTATTATAATATAAGTATAGCTGTTGGAACAGACAGAGGCTTAGTAGTGCCCGTTCTTAGAGAGACTGATGAAATGTCGTTTGCAGATATCGAAAAGAGTATTAGTAAGTTGGGAGAAAAAGCTCGTGATGGGAAAATCACGATAGATGATCTTCAAGGAGGAACCTTTACTATTACAAATGGAGGAATTTATGGCTCTATGTTATCTACGCCAATATTAAACCCGCCTCAATCAGCTGTTTTGGGAATGCATAATATAGTTCAAAGACCAATTGTTGTTAATGGAAATGTTGAGGTAAGACCTATTATGTATTTGGCTTTATCATATGATCACAGAATAATAGACGGGAAGGAAGCAGTTTCTTTTTTAAAGATAGTTAAGGAATCCTTAGAACAACCTAAAAGACTCTTTTTAAATATTTAACCATGGATAATTTTGATTTAGTAGTAATTGGTGGAGGCCCAGGAGGCTATGTTTGTGCTATACGAGCTGCTCAACTTGGTTTAAAGACAGCTTGCGTAGAGTCCAGAGGAGCTTTAGGCGGAACTTGCTTAAACGTTGGTTGTATTCCTTCAAAAAGTTTACTAAATTTGTCTGAGAACTTTCACAAAGCTAAAAAAGATTTCAACCAACAAGGAATTGAGATTGAGGGCATTAAGCTTAATATCGAAAAGATGATGTCGAATAAGAATAAATCAATTCAAGTTCTTACCAAAGGAGTGGAATTTTTATTTAAAAAGAACAAGGTAACTTATTTAAAAGGAAAAGGAGTAATATTTTCAAAAAATGATGTTGTAGTTTACGATAATAATAAAAAAACTAACTATAAGACAAAAAATATTGTTATTGCTACCGGTTCTGAAGTAGCTTCTTTACCAGGTATAAAAATAGATGAAAAAAATATAATTTCTTCAACTGGTGCTTTATCACTTAACAAAGTGCCAAAAAAATTAGCAGTGATTGGTGGTGGCTACATCGGTCTAGAAATGGGTTCTGTGTGGTCCAGACTAGGATCGGAAGTGACTGTGATTGAATATCTTGATTTCATAACTCCTGGAATGGACAAAGAAATTTCTAATGAATTCAAAAAGATTTTAATTAAACAAGGCATAAAATTTAAGATGGGATCAAAAGTTAATTCAGTTAAAAATGTTAACTCAAAGGTATTAATAAATTATACAGATATTAAAAACTCAAAAGATGAAACTTTAGAAGTTGATAAGGTGTTAGTTTCTGTTGGACGAAAGCCATATACTGAAGGACTTAATCTAACAAAAGTAGGTGTTAAAAAAGACAATAAAGGAAGAATAGAAATTAATGAAAAATTACAAACATCAATTCAAAATATTTATGCTATTGGAGATGTTATAAAAGGACCAATGCTAGCACATAAAGCAGAGGAGGAAGGAATAGCGGTAGCAGAAATTTTAGCAGGACAAGCAGGGCACGTTAATTATGATGTTATACCGGGAGTAATTTATACCTCTCCTGAAGTAGCCGCAGTAGGTAAAACTGAGGAACAACTAAAAAAGGAAAATAAAGATTATAAAGTCGGAAAATTTCCTTTCTTAGCTAACTCAAGAGCAAAAGTTAATAATGAAACTGACGGTTTTGTTAAGATTTTAGCTGATAGTAAATCAGATAAAGTTTTAGGTGTACATATTATTGGCCCTCATTGCGGAGATATGATTGCGGAGATGGCTTTAGCAATGGAATTTGGGGCAAGTGCGGAAGATATAGCCAGAACCTGTCACGCTCACCCAACTCACACGGAAGCAATAAAAGAAGCTGCATTAGCTGTTGATAAAAGACCAATTCATTTTTAATTAAAATTAATTCTAATACTATTATTCTATGAAAGCACAAGTTTTGTTGCCAAAAGTTTTTAATTTTCCTTTTACTTATAATTCTAAGGTTAAATGTAAAATTGGAAATTTAGTAGAAGTTCCATTTGGTGCAAAAAAAGAAATAGGCGTAATTTGGAAAAATAATTATACCGTACCAAAAAATATTAAAATAAAAGATATTAGCAATAAAACTGAATACTCAATTGATAAAAAGCTAGTTGACTATATAGAATGGTTCTCCTCCTATAATATGGTTCCTGTAGGTCTCGTTTTGAAAATGGCAATAGGAAGTACAAATCAATTTATAAGAATAAAAGATAATTCAATTGTAGTAAAAAAAACTAAAATAAATAATTTTAATTTGAATGAAGAGCAGTTATCAGCACTTAAATTTCTTGAAAAGGTAAATAATAAATTTGATGTGTCAGTTTTGCAAGGAACAACTGGTTCAGGAAAAACTCTAGTTTATTTTGAACGAATTAAAAAAATTGTGGAAAAAAATAATCAGGCCTTAGTTTTATTGCCAGAGATATTTTTAACTAATGATTTTAAATCTAGGTTTGAAGATTTTTTTGGTTTTGAGCCAGCAATTTGGCATTCCAAAATAACACCTAAACAAAGAAGACTGATTTGGAAAGGAGTTTTAAAAAATAAAATAAAAATACTAGTTGGAGCTAGATCGGCTTTACTTTTGCCTTTTAAAAAACTTGGAATCATAATTGTAGATGAAGAACATGACACGTCTTACAAACAGGACGAAAGAGTAATTTATAATGCTAGAGATATGGCAATTTCAAGAGCAAGCTTTGAGAAAATTCCTATACATCTTGTTACTTCTGTTCCCTCGATAGAAACATATAACAACATCCAAAATAAAAAATATAGACATATAAAAATTTTTAAAAGATTTGAAGATTATCCTTTACCCAAGGCAAAGATAATTAATTTAAATTTAAATAAAATAAAAGATAAATTTATTGCTAATGAGACAATAGATTTAGTTAAAAATTTCTTAGATAGGGGTGATCAAATACTTTTCTTTATCAACAGAAGAGGTTTTGCTCCATATTTAATTTGTAAAAAGTGTGGCTTTAAACATGTTTGCTCTAACTGTTCATTATATTTAACATTTCATAAAATAAAAGACAAAGCAATTTGTCACCATTGTTCTTTTGAAAAAAAAATAAAAACAAAATGCAAATCAACAGGCAACTGTGAATTTATTATGTATGGTCCTGGTGTAGAAAAAATATTTGAGGAAATTAAAGAAATATTTCCTAACAAAAAAATTAACATATTTTCAAGTGATTATTTAAAAACAAATGATGAAACAAAAAATTTATTTAGAAAGATAAATGAAAATGAAGTAGACATTTTAATTGGAACCCAAATGATCTCAAAAGGGTTCAATTTTCCAAAGCTTAATTGTATTGTAGTCATTGATGCTGACTTTTCTGGTAGAGGCTATGATTTAAGGACAACAGAAAAAAATATTCAGCTGTATCATCAGTTAAGTGGTAGAGCTGGAAGATTTAGCTCAGAATCATTAATAATTTATCAGACATTAACTCCTTATAATTCGACTCTTAATGAATTAATTAAAAATAAATCAGAACAGCTTCTTCAAAATGAACTCCAACTAAGAGAAAAAAATAAATTACCTCCATTTACAAGATTGATTGCTATCATTGTGTCTTCAAAAGATCGCAGCTTAAGTTTGCAGGGAGCTAGAGAAATTAAAGTTAGATTAAACCAAATCCATGATCTTGAGGTTTTGGGACCAGTGGACTCTCCGTTATTAAAAATTAAAAAAAATTTTCGATCTAGGTTATTAATTAAGTTTAATAATCAAATTTTTATGCAAAAAAAAATAACAAAAGTACTAAATGGGCTTAAAATCTCACAAAAAATTAAACTTACGGTTGATGTAGATCCGATCAACTTCAGTTAAATTCAAAATTGGCAACTTGATCAAGTTATTCTCTTATGGTAACACCACAACAATATTTCACGATCAAATCTAACAATTAAAAATGAGTACAAATAAATCTTTCTCATCCGAAACATCAGAAAGGTATTCTCGTGCTTTATTTGAAGTAGCAAATGAGACTAAAGAACTAGATAAAATTGAGAATGATGTTAGAAATTTTCAACTACTTTTTGACTCTAGCCTTGAGGTAAAAAATTTTATACAAAATCCCACTCAAAGTAAAAATACTCAAAATAGCGTAATTAATCTATTATCAGAGAAATTGGATTTTTCTAAAAATTTAAAAAATTTCTTTTTGTTATTAATTGAAAAAAGAAGAATATTCTTTGTAAAAAAAATTTCTGAAAGTTTTTTAAAATTATGTTCTAAAAAAAGAGGTGAAATCAAAGCATCATTAATTTCATCAAAAGAATTATCTTCAGTTGAACTTGATGAAATAAGTAAAGATTTATCTAGTTCAATGAGATCAACAATAAAATTTGACTATAAAGTTGATAAAGAATTAATCGGAGGTTTAAAACTACAGCTAGGTAGTTTTATGATTGATACCTCTATCAAAAATAAATTAAAAAAATATAAACAAGCAATGTTAGAAGACTAAAATGACAATTAATCCATCAGAAGTTACAAAATTATTAAAAGATCAAATTAAAAATTTTGGAGAAAAAGCTGAAGTTTCAGAAATTGGAAAAGTTCTTTCAGTCGGTGACGGAATTGCGCGTGTTTTTGGTTTAGATAATGTTCAAGCCGGTGAAATGGTAGAGTTTGAAGATGGATCAAAAGGAATGGCTCTAAATTTAGAAAGTGATAATGTTGGTGTTGTTATTTTCGGCGACGATAGAAAAATAAAAGAAGGAGATACGGTTAAAAGAACAAATGCAATTGTAGATGTTCCAGTAGGCAAAGAACTTTTAGGAAGAGTAGTTGATGGACTAGGAAATCCTATAGATGGAAAAGGAGGACTTTCTGTTAAAAATAGAAAACGTGTTGAAGTAAAAGCTCCAGGTATTATTCCGAGACAATCTGTAAGTGAACCTATGCAAACAGGTTTAAAATCAATAGACTCTCTTATACCTATTGGAAGAGGACAGCGTGAATTGATTATAGGTGACAGACAAACTGGAAAAACAGCTGTAGCAATTGATGCAATTATAAATCAAAAAAAAATAAATGAATCTTCGGACGAAAAGAAAAAATTATACTGTGTGTATGTTGCGATTGGTCAAAAGCGTTCTACTGTAGCTCAAATTACAAAAACTTTAGAAGAGGCGGGCGCACTAAAATACACAACTATAGTTGCGGCTACTGCATCGGACTCTGCTCCGTTACAATTTTTAGCACCTTATACAGGATGTACCATAGGTGAATATTTTAGAGACAATGGTATGCATGCTTTAATTGTTTATGATGATTTATCAAAACAAGCCGTTGCTTATAGACAAATGTCTTTATTACTAAGAAGACCACCAGGAAGAGAAGCGTATCCAGGCGATGTATTTTATTTACATAGCAGATTGTTAGAACGTGCATCAAAATTAAGCGATAAAAGTGGTGGAGGTTCTTTAACGGCTTTACCAATTATTGAGACACAGGCGGGAGATGTTTCAGCATATATTCCTACCAACGTTATTTCTATAACAGACGGACAAATATTTTTAGAAACTGAACTATTTAACCAAGGAATTCGACCAGCTGTTAACGTTGGATTGTCCGTATCGCGAGTAGGTTCTGCCGCTCAAACTAAAGCGATGAAAAAAGTAGCAGGTTCAATCAAGTTAGAATTAGCTCAATATAGAGAAATGGCTGCTTTTGCACAGTTTGGTTCAGATTTGGATGCTTCAACTCAAAAATTATTGAATCGAGGAGCAAAATTAACTGAACTTTTAAAACAAGATCAATACTCTCCAATGACTGTAGCTGAGCAAGTAATTTCAGTATTTACAGGAGTAAAAGGTTATCTTGATGATATTGAGTTGAATAAAATAAAAAAATTCGAAAAAGATATTATTGAGAAGATTAAATCTGAAAGGCCTGAAATAATCAACTCTATCGAGTCCACAGGAAAACTTGAAGAAAATACTGACAAACTTCTTTCCCAAATAATTGATGAATACAAAGCAGGAAATAAATAATGCCAAGTTTAGACGATCTTAAAAAGAGAATTAAAAGTGTTAAATCTACACAGAAGATTACCAAAGCTATGAAGATGGTAGCTGCAGCAAAGTTGAGAAAAGCTCAAGAAAGTGCTGAAAAAGGACGACCCTACAGTCAAAAAATGCAAAATATAATTCTTAATTTGACAAAAACTATCAGCGATCCACAAAATGCTCCCAAGCTTCTTGTTGGTACAGGCAAAGATAAAGTTAATTTATGCGTAGTGTTAACAGCTGATAGAGGACTATGTGGAGGTTTTAATTCTAACATTTGTAAACTTGCAAAAGTGAATTTCAAAAAAATTTTAAATGAAGGAAAAGAGCTAAAGATAATTACAGTAGGGACAAAAGGTTTAGATCAGATTAGAAGAGAGTATGGAAAATACGTAATTAAAAAATTTAGCTTTAAAAATAAGAAACAAATTTCATTTAATGAAGCTGAAATAATAGGAAAAGAAATTATAGATTTATTTAAAAAAGATCAATTTGATAAATGTATTTTATTTTTTAATAATTTTAAAAATGTAATTACTCAGATCCCCCAAGCCCAACAAATTATTCCAGCAGAAAATAACTCATCAACAAAGGAAGAAAAAGATCCTATCTTTTATGAGTTTGAACCAGAAGAAGATGAAATATTGGAAGACTTATTACCTAAAAATATATCTACCCAAGTTTTTAAAGCTTTTTTAGAGAATGCAGCAAGTGAACAAGGATCAAGAATGACAGCGATGGATAATGCCACGAGAAACGCAGGAGACTTAGTCGATAAACTGACGATTAATTATAACAGAAGTAGACAAGCTTCAATTACAAAAGAATTAATAGAAATTATATCAGGAGCAGAAAGTTTATAACTATGAATAAAAATGGGAAAATAACACAAATTATTGGAGCGGTTGTAGACGTAAACTTCGATAGCGATCTTCCTGAAATTTATACAGCACTTGAAGCTAATAATTCAGGAAACAAATTAATATTGGAAGTTGCCCAACATCTAGGGGAAAATGACGTAAGAACAATAGCAATGGATGCAACAGAGGGGTTAAAAAGAGGAGATGAGGTGATTAACACTGGTTCTCCAATAAGTGTACCAGTTGGACCAGAAACTTTAGGAAGAATTATAAATGTAGTAGGAGAGTCTATTGATGAAAAAGGTGATGTAAAAACCAAAGAAAAATGGCCTATACACAGATCAGCTCCAAAATTTACAGACCAAGCAACTGAAACAGAACAATTAGTAACAGGGATTAAAGTTGTTGATTTGTTGGCTCCATATGCAAAGGGTGGAAAAATAGGATTATTTGGCGGAGCAGGTGTTGGTAAAACAGTTACTATAATGGAGTTGATCAATAATATCGCAAAAGCACATGGAGGATTTTCTGTTTTTGCAGGCGTCGGTGAAAGAACTAGAGAAGGAAATGATTTGTATCATGAAATGATAGAGTCAGGAGTAATTAAGACTGATGGAAAAGGCTCAAAAGCAGCATTAGTTTATGGTCAAATGAATGAACCTCCTGGAGCAAGAGCAAGAGTAGCCTTAACAGGATTAACAGTTGCAGAATATTTTAGAGATAAAGAAGGGCAAGATGTGCTGTTCTTTATTGATAATATATTTAGATTTACTCAAGCAGGCTCAGAAGTGTCTGCTTTGCTTGGTAGAATTCCATCTGCTGTAGGCTATCAACCGACTTTAGCTACAGATATGGGAAATCTCCAAGAAAGGATTACTTCTACTGACAAAGGATCTATTACATCAGTTCAAGCGATTTATGTACCTGCAGATGATTTAACAGATCCTGCTCCAGCAACTTCATTTTCACACTTAGACGCAACAACAGTATTATCAAGACAAATTGCAGAAATTGGAATTTATCCTGCTGTAGATCCTTTAGACTCAACTTCAAGAATATTAGATCCAAGAATTGTTGGAGAAGAACATTATAGAGTAGCTAGAGATGTGCAAAGAATTCTACAAGCTTATAAATCATTACAAGATATTATTGCAATTTTAGGAATGGATGAACTTTCAGAGGAAGATAAACTTACCGTGGCAAGAGCAAGAAAGATTCAGAGATTTTTATCTCAACCATTTTTTGTTGCTGAAGTATTTACTGGTTCACCAGGTAAGTTAGTTGATTTAGACTCAACAATAAAAGGATTTGATGCAATTTGTAAAGGTGAGTACGACCATTTACCAGAAGCAGCTTTTTATATGGTTGGCGGTATAGAAGAAGTTGTAGAAAAAGCAGAAAAGATGTCAAAAGACAATAAATAATAATGTCAGAGAATTTTACAGTAGAAATTATAAGTCCAGATAAATCAATTTTAAAATCAGAAGCTACAGAAGTGACAATTCCTTCATATGAAGGGCAAATGGGAATTTTGAAAGATCACATACCTTTAATTACGTTTTTAAGACCTGGTTTAATAATAATCAAAGAAAATAGTGTGGAAAAAAAATTTTTTATAGAAGATGGGACAGTAGAATTCTCAAATAATAATTTATTAATACTTACTACAACAGCTAAAAATTTAGATAATTTAGATAAAAATTCTATAGATATAATTATAAAAAATTCTGAAGAAAAAATAAATAAAGATGAAATAAGTGACAAAGAACGATACTTATTGTCTTATAAGATTGATATACTTAAGGATATTAGTAGATAAATTTTTTTAGTTCTATCAGTAATTTTTCATAAACATCTTTTTTAAAATCAACAATTACGCTAGGCAGTTCATTCATTTCTATCCATTTCCATTCAATGAATTCAGGATGTTTTGTTTTTAAATTGATTTCACTTTCCTCTCCGTTAAATCTAACTACAAACCATTTTTGTTTTTGTCCTCTGAATTTACCCTTCCAAATAATTCCTAGAAGATTTTTAGGCAATTCGTAATGGAACCATCCGTCTAATTCTTTTATAATTTCAATATTTTTTATACTTGTCTCTTCATGCAATTCTCTTTTCATTGCTGTTAAAAAATTTTCATTTTTATCCACTCCACCTTGAGGCATTTGCCATTTATCGACAGGATTATCTTTACGTTTTCCTACAAAGATTTTATTTTTCTGATTTAGAACAATTGCACCTACACCAATTCTTAAAGGAAGTGTTTTTTTGACCATATTTTTAAGAGTTAAATAATTTTAGAGCGTAGTTTAACTGATTGTCGCTTTTTGAATTTATTTTAAAATCGTCACCTTTTTCCTCAACTATAATGTCAGGAGTAACTCCTACTTCCGATATAGAGTCACCTGAAGGCAGATAATATTTAGAAATTGTAAGTCTCATACCTCCACCGTTACGCAAAGGAATGATTGACTGGACAGAACCTTTGCCATAAGAATTTTCTCCTAAAATAATTGCTCTTTTATGATCTTTAAGTGCTCCAGCAAATATTTCAGAAGCTGACGCAGAACCATTGTTAATTAAGACTATTATAGGCTTGCCTTTAACTTGATCACCTTTTCTAGCAAAAAACTTTCTAGTTTCAGACGCTTTTCGTCCTTTAGTAGAGACTATTTCACCATCATTTAAAAAAAAGTCTGTAATATTGATAGCCTGTGTTAATAATCCTCCAGGATTATTTCTTAAATCTAATATGTAACCATTTATTTTCGAATCTTTTTCTAATTTTTTTACAATATCAAGAAATTGTTTATCGCTGTTTTCATTAAATGACTTGAGTCTTATGTAGCCCAAATTTTTTCTCTTTCCAACGATTTCAGAATTTACTGATTTGATTTCTATTATTTTTCGAGTAACTTTAAACTTTAACGGTTTTTTTACATTTTTTCTTCTAATAGTTAGCTCTATAGAAGTCCCTACAGGTCCTCTCATTAGTTTAACAGCTTCCATTAAAGATTTTCCCTGAACTTGTTCATTACCTATCTTCACTATGTAATCCCCTGCTTTTATTCCAGCTTTTGCTGCAGGCGTGTCATCTATTGGAGATATAACTTTTACTACTCCAGACTCCATACCTATTTCTATACCCAATCCTCCAAATTCACCTCGAGTATCAGTTTGCATTTCACTAAATAATTCAGGGGACATATATGCCGAATAAGGATCAAGAGATTGAAGAACCCCATTAATTGCCGAGTCCATCATTGTAGACTCATTAACATCATCTACATAATCTTTTTTGATTTTTTCAATAACTTCTCCAAAAAGATCAATTTTTTCGTAAAGCTTATTATTGGAATAAGAATATGTAAAAGTTAAATTTAAAAATAATATTATATAAAGTGTAATTTTTTTCATATCATTGCCTTTTCTTTAGGTATTTCTTCTGACCACATTTTTTCTAAATCGTAAAATTCTCTTTTTTCAGGATGAAAAATATGGACTATAATGTCATTTGTATCAACTAATTTCCAGTCACTGCTTTGTCTTCCTTCAATACGACATTCTTCTAATCCTATTTTCTTTAGTTCAGTTACAAGAATTTCTGAAAGAGCTTGCAGGTGTCTAGATGAAGTACCTGAAGCTATAATCATATAATCAGCTATATAAGATTTATTTTTTAAATTTATAGTGGTGATATTTGTAGCTTTATTTCTATCTAAAATTTTTTCAATATTTCTTTTTATGTCTATTATTTTCATTAAAAATATTTTAAATAATTTTTTTTAATATTTGATGAGGAAACATCAATTAATTTGTTATTTATATAGATAATGTTTCTTTTATTTAGATATTTCACTACAATAGATTCTTTGCTCTTTTTATCATATCCCCTCCTAGAAAAAACAACTAATTTTGTCAATTTAACAATCTTTTTCCAACTTGTCCACTTGTGAAAACCCAATAAGTTATCTGAACCTAAAATTAAACATAAATTTTTTTGTTTTTTAATCTTTATAAAATAATTAATTACGTTAATTGTATTAGAGGATTTGATTTTATCATCTAAATATAAAACTTTAATTTTTTTATATTTTTTGACAGCTTTTTTGGATCTTGATAATCTTTGTTTTAATGAAAAAAAAGGTCTTTTTTTAAAAGGATTTTTTTTTGTAACAACCCAATAGATTTTTTTAAGCTTTATTTTTTTTAGACTAATTTTAGAAATTTCAACGTGTCCTTTATGTGGAGGATCAAAACTTCCACCAAAAATACCTATTGCTTTTTTATTGTGGATTAACATTAACTAAGATCTAATAATTCCCTTCCCAGAAACAATATATTTATATGAAGTTAGCTGATTAATTCCAACGGGACCTCTAGGAGGAAGCTTATTGGTGGAAATTCCGATTTCTCCCCCAAATCCAAATTCACCTCCGTCTGCAAACTGAGTTGAAACATTATGCATTGCTATAGAACTATTGACGCCATTTAAGAATATTTTTGCATCTTTAGAACTGTTTGTGATGATGCTATCAGTATGCATAGTTCCATACTTCAAAATATGATTAACTGCATCCTTAACATTTCTAACGGTTTTTATAGATATTTTTGCGTCTAAATATTCTGTTTTCCAATCAATTTCTTTTGCATTTTTTAATTTATTTTTAAAAAGTTTATTAATTTTTCTGTCTACACGTACTTCACAGCCTGATGAGATCAATGAATTTATTATCGTTTTCCCATGGGAATTTAATGCTTTTTCCTCAATTAACAAAGTTTCTAGTGCACCACAAATGCTTGTTCTTCGCATTTTTGCATTAATAATAATTTTTTTGGCCATGGATAAATTTGCACTTTTATCTAAGTAGATATGACACAATCCCTCAAGGTGACCAATCACATGAATTTTTGAAAACTTTTGAACTTTTTCTACCAGTCCTTTTCCTCCTCTCGGCACAATTACATCAATATAATTGTTCATTTTTGAGAGAAGTGAATCAACAATTTTTCTTCCCTTTTTTTCTATAAACTGGACACAATTCTTATCAATGTTATTTCTACTTAATGAGTCACGAAATAGATTTGCAAGTAATTTATTTGAATTATACGCCTCTGACCCACCTCTTAAGATAGAACAATTTCCAGATTTTAAACACAAGGCCGCAACATCTGCTGTAACATTAGGTCTACTCTCGTAAACTACACCTATAACTCCTATTGGAGTAGCAACTTTTTTAATTTTAAGTTTATTTGGTCTTTGCCATTCTTCTAATACATTACCAATTGGATTTTTAAATTTTGCTATTTCATTTATTGAGTGTCTAATTTGATCAATTCTTCTATTATTTAAAATTAATCTATCTATTAAATGTTTTCTTTTTACATTTTTAACATCTTTTAAATTTTCTTTTATTATCTTTTTTTTGTTTTTTAAAATTACTGTATTGTAATTGTTTAAAACTAATTTAATTTTATTATGTTTAATATCTTTTAGTTTTTCAAAAGCTTTTCTTGCATTTAAACCTATTTTTTCTAAATATTTCATTTTATAATTTTACCATATCATCTTTATGAATTATCTCAGATTTACTTAAGTATCCTAAAATATTTTCTATTTCTTTACTTTGTTTGCCTTTTATTTTATCAATTTCAGAAGATGCGAATGAGGATAATCCCCTAGCAATACTCTTTTCATTTTCATCCAAGATAAGTATATTTTCCCCTTTTTCAAAAGAACCCTCTACTTTAATAATTCCTGCTGGAAGTAAACTTTTACCTTCTTTCAATGCTCGAGCTGCCCCTTGATCAATATATAATTTACCTGAAGAATTTAAAGAACTAATAATCCATTTTTTTCTAGCGTCTAAATTAGAAATTTTTGGAATGAAGTGAGTATAAACTTTATTTTTAACCATATTTTTAATTGGATTATTTTTTTTTCCATTTGCAATAAACATGTGGCATCCTGCATTTATACAAATTTTAGCCGCATCTAACTTAGTGCTAATCCCCCCAGAACCATAAGCATTTTTTTTATTATCAATTAAAATATTTATACTTGAGTCAATTTTAGAAACAGTTTTGATGATTTTTCTACTTTTGGACTTATCATAAAGTCCATCAACATCTGATAAAATGATGAGTGTATCTGCGCCAATGATTTGAGCAACTCTCGCAGCTAATCTATCATTGTCTCCGTACTTAATTTCCGTAGTTGCGGTAGTGTCATTTTCATTTACTATTGGAATAGCATTTAATTTAAATAAATTATCAAAAGTTCTTCTAACATTTAACGCTCTTCTGCGTTGTTCTGTATCATCTGGGCTTATTAATATTTGACCTGTTTTAATTTTATGTTTATCAAATAGTTTTTGAAATTCTCCAGCTAAATGTATCTGGCCAACTGCAGCAATTGCCTGACTCATTTCTAGTTTAATTCTTTTTTTTTTAATTTTTAGATAATTTTGACCTAAAGCTATTGCTCCGGAGGAAACAATAACCAAATCACTATTTCCTCTAAATTTTTTAATATCTTTTATTAAACTTAACACCCATTTTTTTTTAAATTTACCTTTGCTATCAACAACAGTGGATGAGCCAAGTTTTATTACTATTTTTTTTGAGTTTTTAATTAACATATTTGATCAATAGTTTTTTAACTTTTAGAATATCTCTATTTGAAAATACTGAAATCACTTCGCTTTTTGTTTTGATTTTATTTTTAAATTCTTTCATTTTTCTATCAATAGTATCTTTTTCTAACAAATCAGATTTGTTAAAAAATATTATCTCTTTTTTTTTATCTAAATTTTTATCATATTCAGAAAGCTCAAGTTTTATCTTTTTATAACTATTTATTAAATCTTCTTCTGACAAATCAATTAAATGCAATAGTATTTTACATCTTTCTATGTGACGTAAGAATTTATCTCCTAAACCTATACCTTTATGTGCACCTTCAACCAATCCAGGTATATCTGCTAAAGTTATTTCTTTTCCATCATAATAAGTAACTCCTAGATTTGGATTAACAGTGGTGAAAGGATAATTAGCAATTTTTGGTTTTGCTCTAGTTAAGGCAGCAAGCAAGCTAGATTTTCCTGCATTAGGTTTTCCTATTATACCTATATCTGCAATAACTTTTAATTGTAACCAAACCCAAAATTCTTCACCAATTTTACCATTAGTCTTTTTTCTTGGAGCTCTATTTGTAGAACTTTTAAATCTAACATTGCCTAAACCTCCTTTACCACCAGAGGCTACTAAATATTTTTCTTTATTTTTTGTAAAATCATAAATTAAAGTATTGTTATCTTCTTCATAGATCTGTGTTCCAGTAGGAACTTTTAAAATCAAATCTTTACCGTTGCCTCCTGTTTTGTTTCTTTTACTTCCAGGTTTTCCATTCTGTGCTTTAAAATGTTGGGCATATCTAAAGTCTATCAAAGTATTTAAATTTCGATCGGACTCAACAATAATAGAACCCCCGTCTCCTCCATCTCCGCCATCAGGCCCACCGTATTCAATAAATTTTTCTCTTCGAAAGCTAGCTGAGCCAGAGCCCCCGTTACCTGCTTTTATGTATATTTTTGCTTGATCTAAAAATTTCATTATGGATATATTATAAATAACTAAAGTTATTTATAAATTTAATTGGGGATTACAGAAACAAAAGTCCTGTTTAATTTAGATTTTTTAAATTTTACTTTTCCCTTAATGAGAGAGAAAATAGAGTGGTCTTTTCCCATACCTACATTATTGCCAGGATGAATTTTCGTTCCTCTTTGTCTAACAATTATATTTCCTGGAATAACTAATTGATCTCCATATCTTTTAACCCCAAGACGTCTACCTTTACTATCTCGTCCGTTTTTTGATGATCCACCAGCTTTTTTTGTTGCCATAAATAATCTCTATTTTTTTAAAACCTTTTTAGTGATAGTTTTTTCTTTATTCTTAGTTTTATCCGTTGCTACTTTAGTTTTAGCAATATTACTTTCAGCACTTGAAATAATTTTTCCATCTTTAGATAAAATTTTTGTTATTTGTATTTTAGAATGCCTCTGTCTATGCCCATTTTTTTTTCTTGAGTGTTTTCTTCTTCTTTTATGAAAAACTAAAACTGTTCTGTCCTTAACATTTTCTAATAGCTTCGCTTCAACATATGCACCTTGAATGTTAGGATTACCTACTTCAGTATTTTTGTCATCGTTTAAAAGTAAGACATTTTTAAATTTTATGGTTTTTCCAACTTCAGCATTAACCTTTTCAATTTCTAAAATTTTACTTGCAGAAACTTTGTATTGTTTTCCACCTGTTTCAATTATTGCAAATGACATAAATTATCTTTCTTTAAATTTACGGCAATATATCTCGCAGAACTAGCAAGTCAAGATGAATGAGATTAAAAACTATCTTTTAAATCACGTAATTTGGAGAAAATTTCTTGCTCTGATGCACTATTTAAATTTAAGGCATTTTTAATTGAAGGTTCATTACATCTTAGAAATATATTAGTTTTTTTCTCTTCTTCAAGAGAGATTGGAATAGTAGGTAAGTTAGAATCAGTATTTGATTTAATCCAATTAACCTTTTTTTTTAATGATTCATTATTAAAATCATATTTTAGGCAAAATTCTAAATTTTTTTTTGTGTATTCGTGTCCACAATATATTTTTGTCTCATCAGGTAAATTTTTTAATTTATTTAAAGAGTTAAACATTTGTTCGTAAGTACCCTCGAAAATTCTACCGCACCCTAAAGAAAATAGTGTATCTCCGGTAAAAACTATTTTTTCATCTTTAAAGTAAAATGCTATATGCCCTTTTGTATGACCAGGAATAAAAATGACCTCAAAAGAAGCTTTGCCAATTTTAAAATTTTGTTTTTCTTTAAGATTTATATCTATACCTGGTATACGATCTTTATCTATTTCAGATCCTAAAATTTTTGATTTATATTTTTCTTTAAGTTTTTGATTTCCACCTACATGATCAAGGTGATGATGTGTATTTAAAATATAATCTAGTTTATTATATCTTTTTTTTATTATTTGATTACATTGATCAAAATCTGAAGGATCAATTATTGCAACTACATTTGTATCTTTGTCGTGGAGTAGATAACTATAATTGTCATTTAAACATGAGATAATTTCTATATTTAACATTATCCTATTAAAAATATTCCGAGTTTAGAAAAAAAGTTTTTGATTTCAAGGTTTCCTTTTTTAATTTCAGAAGTTTTATTTTCATTAATTCCTATAGCTCTTTTAATTTCAATATTTTTTTCTGCACAAAAGTGAAATAAATCTTTAATTGAGCACATATGTAGATTAGGAGTGTTATACCAAGAATTTGGTAAAGTTTTTGTAATAGGCATTTTCCCAAAAAATAACAAACTGGTTCTAACCTTCCAATATCCAAAATTAGGTATTGATATAATTACCGATTTACCAATTCTTAAAAGATCTTTTAAAACCTTTTCAGGATTATAAAACGCTTGAAGTGTTTGACTTAATATAACAAAATCGAAAGACTGATTTGGAAATTGATGAAGCTCAGTTTCTGCATTTCCTTCAATAACTGGAAGACCTTTATAAATACATTTAGTGACGTTATCTTTTTTTAGCTCTAAACCACGTGCCTCTATACTTTTTTCTTCAATTAGATGACTCATTAAAGAGCCGTCTCCGCAGCCAACGTCTAGAACTCTTACATTATTAGGTAATAAATCTGCAATTACTTTAAATTCTTTTTTCATTTTTAAATTTTATATACATTGAGTCAATAAATCCTTTTAAAGTTTTGAGAAATTCTGGCTCATTAAGAAGAAAAGAGTCATGACCTTTATCAGTTTTAATTTCAGAAAAAGAAACATCAGCTCCTGAAGCATTAAGAGCAATGACTATATCTTTATTTTCTTTTGTTGTGTAAAGCCAATCTGATGAGAAAGAGATGACTAAAAATTTTGTTTTTTGATTTTTGAAAGCTTCAAGAAGGCCACCTTTAAAATGTTTAGATAAATCAAAATAATCCATCGCTCTAGTAATGTATAAGATAGAGTTTGCATCAAATCTTTCTACAAAGGCACTACCCTGATGTCTTAAATAACTCTCAACTTGAAAATCAGCATCAAAACTAAATTCATAATCAGCTTTTTCTTGTAGCTTTCTTCCAAACTTTTCTTGCATTCCTTTCTCAGATAAATAACTAATGTGACCCACCATTCTTGCTACAGCTAATCCATTTTTAGGTTGTACATTTTTTAGTAAGTATCTTCCTTTTTCCCATACTGGATCTGCCATAATAGCTTGTCTGGCTAATTCATTAAGAGCAATGTTTTGAGCGCTATGACTTGTGCTACAAGCAATAGGAATTGCAGAAAATGTTTTATTTGGAAATATTGTACAAAATTCAAGTGACTGCATTCCACCCATAGATCCACCAGTGGCACAAAGAAGTTTTTCTATTCCTAAATAATCTAAAAGAGCTACTTGAGCTTTAACCATATCTCTTATCGTTATTACTGGAAAATTTAATCCATATGGTTCATTTTTCTTTTTATCTATTTCTTTTGGACCCCATGAACCCATACAACCTCCAATAACATTTGCACAAATTACGAAGTATTTGTTAGTATCAATTGCTTTTCCTGGCCCAACGGCAGTTACCCACCACCCTTCTTTTTTTGTTACTGGATTTATTCCGCTAACAAATTGATCACCTGTAAGAGCATGAAAAACTAATATAGCATTATCCTTAGACTTATTTAGTTTTCCATAAGTTTCATATGCTAAAGGAAAATCTTTAATAGTTTGACCACAATCTAATCTAAGTGGTTGAGAGACATTAATTGTCTTAATATTTTCAGTTTTATAGTTCATCCAAAAAAAAAGCCCAGCTAAACTGGGCGAACCCCTTTTTAGCTAAATTTATTATGCGCTTGCAATATGGTTAAATCAGCGCCCTTAATGTTTACTAAATCGTCTTAAACTTGTCAATTTTATATGAGATGAAAGTTTTATAGAAATCATCGAGCATTTTATATAATACATTGAATTAATATGAGATTACCTAAACCAAAAAAGATTATAGCCCAAAAGTATGTGACAGGCCTAAGTCTATTCAAGCGAAAAAAGGTCAAAATTAAATTATCTGCAAACGAGTCTGCTCTTGGCCCTAGTCCTAAAGCCATTAGGGAATACAACAAGGTTTCTAAGAACTTTAAAAGGTATCCTGATACCAATGGCACTTCCTTGAGAAGAATTATAGCCAATAAATTTAATTTAGATGAAAATAAAATAATACTTGGGTCTGGCTCAGATCAGATATTTGAATTTGTTTGTAACGCCTTTATAAAAAAAAATGATGAAGTTATTGTTCCTAAATACAGTTTTATAATTTATAGGATTTACAGTAAGATTAATGGTGCAAAAATTATTTTTGCTAATGAAAAAAATTTTACTATATCTGTTAAAAACATACTCTCTAAAGTAACTAGAAAGACTAAAGTAGTTTTTTTAGCTAATCCTAATAATCCTACAGGTACATACATCAATAAAACAGAACTAATGTATTTAAGAAAAAAACTTAGAAGCGATATTCTTCTTGTAGTAGATGATGCGTATTTTGAATATTTAAAACAAAAAGATTATCTATCCGGTCTAAAATTATTTTCCAAACACAAGAATGTTTTAGTTACAAGAACATTTTCTAAAGTTTACGGATTAGCAGGATTAAGGATAGGCTGGGGATATGCTTCTAAAGAGATTATTAATACTTTAAATCTTATTAAACCTCCCTTTAATGTAAATAGACCAGCTTTGTTCGCAGCTTCTGCAGCAGTAAAAGATACTAATTGGCTTAAAAAGGAAGTTAATCATATCCGTAAATGGAATAAGTTATTATTTAAAAGATTTAAAGAAATGAAAATTGCAACAAATGAGAGTAAAACAAATTTTTTACTGTTAAATTTTGATAGAGTTAATATAAGTTCAAAGAAAGTATTTCAAAAATTAGCAAACGCAGGTATTTTAGTTAGAACTATGCATGTTTATGGAATAAAAAATTCTTTAAGAATAACCATTGGAAAGAGTAAAGAAAATAGAAAGTTAATTTCTATTTTAAGGAAAATTGTAAATGTTTGATCAAATAACAATTATTGGATGTGGATTAATTGGCTCTTCCCTTTTAAGAGTAATCGACAAAAAAAAATTATCTAAAAAAGTAAATGTTTTTGATAAATCAAAAGAAACACAATCATTTGTAAAAGATAATCTTCCGGGCAAGGTATTTGATGATATCAATGAGTCAGTAAAAGATTCAGACTTAGTTATAATATCTACTCCTCTTAGTAGTTATAAAGAAATTTTATTATCTATTAAATCAGGCTTAAAGAAAAATGTAATTTTAACAGACACAGGTTCAACAAAAAAAGAAGTGAACAAAGTTATTAGTAATCTTAATTTGAAAGATGTTTTTTGGATAGCATCTCACCCTATAGCAGGTACGGAATATAGTGGCCCAGAGGCAGGTTTTGCAGAATTATTTGAAAACAGGTGGTGTATTTTATCTGGGGAGGATCAGCAACAAAAAGAAACATTGGAAATATTAAAAAAGTTTTGGGAAAAAACTGGAAGTAAAGTAAAATTTATGACCTTTGAAGAACACGATCATGTTCTCTCATTAACTAGCCACTTACCTCATGCGATTGCGTATAGCATTGTAAGAACAGTCATTAACAAAGAAGATAAGCTGAAAGATCAAATTATTCAATATAGTGCTAGTGGACTAAGAGATTTTACTCGTATTGCCGCCTCAGACCCTGTTATGTGGAGAGATATATTTATTGATAATAGTGAAAATATTTTAAAAGTTTTAGATAGTTTTTCGGAAA
>CACIRV010000006.1 GCA_902589155.1 uncultured Pelagibacteraceae bacterium
TCGAACTCATTTTCAAACATAATACGCCAAAAAATGTTGTTATTAGTGAGTACGTTAAAGCTTCCGAATTCTTTTTGGAAAAGTCTCAAATAAGCTACCTGAATGCTATTTTAGATAAGTTGTCGAAACTTATCAGAAAAGAGTGATTAACTGACATTTTGCCACTAATAAGGGATAAGTTTAACTTGCCTTTCTTAAATATTTTTGGCATTTATCCCTCATATAAATGAATAACTATTTAGAATTACTATACTTAATATCATTCACAGGAATTCTCGCTGTAGCATATAGCTATCTATTATCAGGTCAAATTCTTTCATCAAGTCCAGGGAATAATAGAATGCAAGAAATAGCTGAAGCAATACAGGTGGGTGCAAAAGCTTATCTTAATCGTCAATACAAAACAATAGCAGTCGTAGGAATTATAGTATTAGCAATCGTGACCTATTTTTTTAATTATCTTGTAGGCTTAGGATATTTTATTGGAGCATTTTTGTCTGGAGTCGCTGGATATGTTGGCATGCTTATTTCTGTTAAAGCCAATGTAAGAACCGCAGAAGCATCCAGAAAAAGTTTACAAGCTGGTTTAACAATTGCTTTTAAATCAGGTGCAATAACAGGTCTGTTAGTTGCTGGATTGGCATTATTAGCTATTACAATTTATTATATAATATTAATTGAATTGGATGTAGATAGCAGAGAAATCATTAATGCTTTAGTCGCATTGGGTTTTGGAGCTTCGTTGATTTCAATTTTTGCTAGATTGGGCGGTGGTATATTTACTAAAGGGGCTGATGTTGGAGCTGATTTAGTTGGTAAAGTGGAAGCTGGCATTCCAGAAGATGATCCAAGAAATCCTGCTGTTATAGCTGACAACGTTGGAGATAACGTTGGCGACTGTGCAGGAATGGCTGCAGATTTATTCGAAACATATGCTGTAACAATCGTTGCTACTATGGTTTTAGCATCTATATTTTCACCTCAAGATTATAATCTTATGATTTATCCTTTAGCCATAGGTGGTGCATGTATAATTACTTCAATAGTCGGTACATGGTTTGTTAAATTAGGTAAAAATAAAAATATCATGGGAGCACTTTATAAAGGATTTATAGTAACAGCAGTTACATCTTTGTTAGTTTTGTACCCAGTTACAGAAGCTATTGTTGGATTAAAAAGTACTTATAATAATAATGCAGGGGCAATTTTTTCTGGTTTAGATCTTTATATTTGTGGAGTAGTTGGTTTTATAATTACAGGTTTATTAATTTGGGTTACTGAATATTATACTGGAACTAATTATAGGCCAGTCAAATCTGTAGCAAAGTCATCAACAACTGGGCACGGAACAAATGTTATACAAGGTTTAGCTGTTTCTATGGAAGCAACAGCAATACCAGCTTTGATTATAGTTGCGGGAATTTTATATACAAATAGTTTAGCTGGACTTTTTGGAATTGCGATAGCTGTAACAGCAATGCTGGCTTTAACGGGAATGGTTGTCGCTTTAGATGCATATGGCCCGGTCACAGATAATGCTGGTGGAATAGCTGAAATGTCTAAGCTCCCAAAAAATGTTAGAAAAACTACAGATGCGCTCGATGCCGTAGGCAATACAACTAAAGCTGTAACTAAAGGTTATGCAATAGGATCAGCTGGACTAGGTGCTCTAGTTTTATTTGCGGCCTATACTGAAGATATTAAATATTTCTCTACAGTTAAAAATTCAGCTTTAGAAGGTGTAAATGTAACTTTTGATCTATCTAATCCATTTGTAGTAGCTGGGTTATTAATTGGTGGTATGTTACCATATCTATTTGGTTCTATGGGAATGCAAGCAGTAGGACGAGCAGGTGGAGCAGTTGTAATTGAAGTAAGAAGACAATTTAAAAAGATACCTGGAATCATGAAAGGTAAAAGAAAACCAGACTATGGAAAATTAGTTGATTTACTCACAAGAGCAGCAATTAAAGAAATGATTATACCATCTTTGCTACCAGTTTTGTCGCCAATTATTTTATATTTTATAATTTTGCAAATAGGTGGTCTTGAAGCCGCTCTTTCTTCTTTAGGCGCTATGTTGTTAGGCGTTATAATTACCGGATTATTTGTAGCTGTCTCAATGACTGCAGGGGGTGGTGCATGGGACAATGCTAAAAAATATATTGAAGATGGAAATTTTGGTGGAAAAGGTTCTGAAGCTCATAAATCTGCTGTCACAGGCGATACTGTTGGAGATCCTTACAAAGATACAGCCGGGCCAGCAGTTAATCCGATGATTAAGATAACTAATATTGTAGCTTTATTGCTGTTAGCTGTTATCGCACATTAAGTTATTTTTTTCCGTACATTTTATTCTTAACACTTTGCAAGAAGTTTTCTACAAAACTTCTTCTTCTTAAATCATTTACAGTAGTTTTTTCAGAAAATTTGATTTTGTTAATATCATTTTTGTCATAAAAATTTTTTGTTTTTAACACCCCATATTTATCAAAATATAATATTAATGTATTATTTGTTTTTAGTTTATGGCGACCTAAATTATGGTATTTTCCTTTAGACAAAGTTCTCTCTATATAAATCCAAACATCATCCTCATCAAAGGTTTTAGCATGAGGGTGTCCTAATATATTTAATACGTCATTTTTATTAGATTTATTAATAGTTAATTTATCTGATCTATTGTCCAAAAATAGTATTCCATGGTTTTTAGCTGGCTCTTGTAATTGACAGCCTAATAAAATAAAAAATGTAAAAAAAAGAATTTTTTTGACATGATATTTAAAATTAAAAATCATAATTTAGATCTTTATAACACATTATTGAGTTTGTCTCGAAATTTGTATTTTTATAATAAAATCAATTTAAAAGACACCTTTGAAACCAGAATTTATCTAATGTTTATACATTTTTCATTAATTCTAATAATTTATAAGAGAAATAAAATCAATTTTTCTCAAGACTCATATGACGATTTATTTAACGCAATAGAAAATAACTTACGCGAATTAGGTTTGGGAGACGTAGCTGTTAATAAAAAAATGAAAAATCTCAACAAAATTTTTTATGATATTTTATTAAAAATAAATAAGTCAAATGACAACCTTATAATAAACAAAAATTTGGTTATAAAGTATTTTCCCCAATTAGATGATTCCAACTCTAAAAAATATGAGTATTTTAATCAATATTTCATTAATTTTTACAATTTTTGTTTTGAATTACATCCTGAAACTATGATAAAAGATGCCTTAAATTTTAAGGTTTAAAAAATGGCTGTACCAAAAAGAAAAACATCAGTTTCCAAAAAAAAGATGAGAAGGTCTCACTATAAACTTTCTTCGGTAAATATTATCGAAGACAAAAAAAGTGGTGAATACAGATTATCTCATCATGTAGATTTAAAATCCGGTTACTATAACGGAAAAAAAATATTAGATATTTAATCTTTTTAAAATGAAAAAAAAAATTACTATTGCTATTGATGCAATGGGTGGTGAGGATGCACCAAAAAAAAATATTGAGGGTTTAAATATATTTTTAAATAAGAATAAGTTTAAAAATGATTTTGTTATTCATTTATATGGAAACAAATTAATTTTAGATAAAGAACTTTCAAAATTAGGTATATCAAGTGATTTAGTTAAAATTATTCATTCAGACTCTGTTGTGTCAGATGAAGAGACACCATTAACGGCAATAAAGAATTCAAAGAACACAAGCATGTGGAATTCTATAAATGCTCAGGTTGATGGTGAAGCTGACATTAGTTTATCAGCAGGAAATACAGGTGTTCTTTTTGTAATTTCCAAAATGATTTTGAAGATGATGAACAAAGTAAGTAGGCCAGCTTTAGCTGGATTGTGGCCTAGTAAAAAAGGTATGAGTGTAGTTTTAGATTTAGGGGCAAATATAGAATGTGATGAAAATAATTTAGTTGATTTTTCAGAAATGGGGGCGGCTTTATTTAAATCTATTTTTCCAAATCAAAAACCTTACGTTTCTCTTTTAAATATAGGATCAGAAGAAATAAAAGGAACAGAAGTATTAAAAAAAACTTATGCTAAACTAAAAAGTCTAAGCAGTGATAAAAATTTTATATTTAAAGGATATATAGAAGGGAATAAGTTAATGGATGGTGAAACCAATGTAATAGTTACTGATGGGTTTACTGGTAACGTTGCTCTTAAAACAGCTGAAGGTACTGCTAAATTTGTTGTAGATAGTCTAAAAAAATCTTTAACTGAAAATATATTCTCAAAGTTATCATTGATTTTTTCATATTTTTCACTAAAAAAATTTAAATCAAAATTAGATCCAAATAAGTACAATGGTGCAATTTTTTTAGGATTAAATGGGCCTGTTGTAAAAAGCCACGGGTCTACTAGTGAAGTTGGGTTCTATTACTCAATTGATTTATGCTATAAGATTATTAAAGGTAATTTAATGGATCAGATCAAAAGTAATTTAGATCATTTAAATGGCAGAGATTAAAAAAACCAGCTTAACAAAAAAAGATATATCTAAAAAAATTAACTTAAAGACAGGGCTGTCAAATTTATACGCCAAACAAATTACCGATGATTTTATTAACATATTAAAATCTTTAATTAGAAATAAAGAAATAAACATTAAAAATTTTGCTTCATTTAAAACTATTGACAAAAAAGAAAGAACAGGTCGCAATCCAAAAAATAAAAAGATTTACAATATTGATGCAAGAAAGTCTTTAAGCTTTGTAGCATCAAAAAAACTACGTTCTAAAATTAAAAACATTTAATGGTTAAATTAATTAATATAACTCAACTAGCTAATCTATTAAATTTAGTTAATTCTAAAACAAAAAAACCATTGAATTATGTTCTCAGGTACTGGGAAAAAGAATTCAATGAAATTAAACCCACTATTTTGAACAAAAGACGTTATTATTCAGAAAAACAAGTAAACACCATTAAGCTAATTAAGTTTTTATTAAAAGACAAAGGAATGACAATAAATGGAGTAAAAAATATACTTAAATCTAATATAAATAGTCTTGACGATTATAATTCATATAGTTTAAAAGCTGATTATCTTAAAGAAAATATTAAGTTAAAAAGTAAAACTATTTTAGAAAAAATTAAAAAACTTAAGAAATAAAAATGGCCAAAAAAACACATATCAAAGTTCGTATGGTTCCTGAAAGCAATCCTGACAGTAAATTTATTTATTATGCAAAGAAACCAACTAAAGGTGAAAAGGTAAAAGAGAAATTGAAATTAAAAAAGTATAATCCGAACACTAGAAAACACGAGTTTTTTGTTGAAAAAAAACTACCTCCACACAGTAAATAATTATTTTTTTTTGAAATTTCTAAATTCATAATTAATAAAAGCTCTAATCATACTTTTCCAAATAGTATTCGTAATCTTAGGATCAATTTTTTTTTTTTTAGACTCCTTATTAATTTTATTTAGTATTATCTTAATTCTTTTTTGATCTATAATTTGATTTTTAAATTCTTTATGTTTTAATATTTTATTAACTAAATGACTTCTTTTTTTAATAATAAAAAGCATCTTTAGATCTAACTTATCTAATTTTTTTCTAATTATATTGATCTTCTTATTTTTCATCGCGACAATAATATTATATTCATTTTTTAATTTAATTATATACTTTGTTTATGATTGTTAATTTACATAAGAATTATGAGAAGATCTTTATATCTTGGATAATCGCGTTAATTTTAATGGTTGCTTCGATAATTATAGTAGGTGGTTTAACAAGACTTACAGACTCGGGACTTTCTATCACTCAGTGGGAACTTTTTTCTGGAATATTGCCTCCTTATACAGAGAGTGAATGGGTTTACTATTTCAATCTATATAAAGAAATACCAGAATTTAAATTGCAAAACTATTCGATGACTATGAGAGAATTCAAAGTAATATTTTGGTGGGAATGGATACATAGATTTTTAGGAAGATTAATTGGTCTGTCTATACTTATTCCTCTAATTTTTTTTTCATTTAAAATAAACAAAAAAAGATTAATTAATTTATACCTCGTTTTTCTTTTAGTTTGTTTTCAAGGGTTTGTAGGCTGGTATATGGTTGCAAGTGGTCTAGTTGATAGAGTAGACGTTAGTCATTTTAGATTGTCTGCTCATTTATTTATCGCTTTTTTGATCTTATCTTGTTTAGTCTGGTATTATTTAAACTTAAAAAACAACTCAAATAAGAATTTTTTAGTAAATGATACTAAATTAATATCTATTAAATATTTTATTTTTTTAATTTTTCTACAGATAATATTTGGAGCATTCGTATCTGGTTTAGATGCAGGAAAAATTTACCAAACCTGGCCTATGATGAATGAGTCATATTTTCCTAGTGACGTTAATTTTAAAGATTACAGGAATTTTTTAGATTTAAATGACAGAAGTGTAGTACAATTTATCCATAGAAACGTAGCTTATCTTATTTTATTCTTTATTATTTATATAGGCTATAAGATTAAGGAATTAAAGATGAAGCATTTATACAAATCTTATTCATATTTATTAGGATTTATCTTTATACAAATAATACTAGGGGTTTTAGCTCTAATTAGTAACTTACACATAGCTATAGCTTCTATGCACCAAATTTCTAGTATCTTCCTAATAATTTTTTCATTAAACTTTTATTTTAAATCCATTAATTAATTGACTTTGTGAATTTTTCTGAGTATTTATCGCTCTATTAAAATGACACCATTTATTAAAAAAAAAGAAATAAAAAAAGATTGGTATATTATAAATGCTGAAAATGCTGCAGTAGGCAGACTTGCGTCTTATATTTCAAAAGTACTAAGAGGAAAAAACAAACCTACTTTCAATCCACATATTGATAACGGTGATTTCGTAGTAGTTACTAATATTGATAAAATTAAATTTACTGGGAAAAAATTTCAAAATAAGAAATATTATAAACATACCGGTCACCCTGGGGGAATAAAAGAAACAACTCCTTCAATATTGAGAGAAAAAAATAAAACACAAGAAATTTTAAAGTTAGCTGTTAAAAGAATGTTGCCGGGAGGACCTTTAGCAAAAAAACAATTAACAAAATTAAAAATATATAATGGTGAAAATCATCCACATGAAATTCAAAAACCAAAGGTCGTAGACTTTAAAAAATTAAACAAAAGAAATTTAGTTAAAAATTAATGGAAAATTTAAGCACTGCAAACACGAACTCAAAAAAATTAAAACTTGATTTTAAAGATAGTAAATATGCTACAGGAAGAAGAAAAAGATCTATAGCAAAAGTTTGGGTAAAAAAAGGTTCAGGCAACATCTATGTAAATGGAATCAAGATGAATGATTATTTTAAAAGACCAGTTCATCAAATTATTGTTACAAGACCTTTGGAAATATCAGAAGTAAGAACAAACTATGACGTAAGGTGTTCTGTTAAAGGAGGAGGTTTATCTGGTCAAGCTGGCGCAATAATTTTAGGAATATCAAAGGCACTGATTTCTCATGACGAAATTCTAAAAAAAAATCTTAAAAAAGATAAATTAACCACCCGTGACTCACGAGTTGTTGAGAGAAAGAAATACGGGCATAGAAAAGCCAGAAGAAGTTTCCAATTCTCTAAAAGATAATCATTTAAATTTAACAATTAACTTGACAGTGTTATAAGATCAAATGTCTAAAAAAAAGATTAATATAGCTGTAATAGGAGCCACAGGATATACAGGTTTAGATTTAGTTTTATTACTTTCTAAACATCCAAAAGCAAATATTATTAACCTATGTGCTACACAAAATTTAGGGAAAAGAATATCTTTTTTTGATAAAAGAATTAAAAAAAAGTTACCAAAAATATCTTCTGTAAGTAAAATAGTTTGGTCAAAAATTGATATAGTCTTTCTTTCATTGCCAAATGGAGAAGCTCAGAAGCTTATAAAAAAAATTTATTATAAGTATCAAAATGTTAAATTTATTGATTTGTCTGCGGACTTTAGAATTACAAATTCACAAGAATACAAAAAAAATTATAAAAAAAAACACAGAGCATTGAAGCTTATAAAAAGCTCAATCTATTCAATTTCAGAATTTGTAAAAAAAGATATAAATAAATACAGAATTATAGCAAATCCAGGTTGCTACCCGACTTCAATACAAATCCCTTTAATGCCATTGATTAAGAAAAAATTAATTAATACTAAACATTTAACTATAGATTCAAAATCTGGTTATTCAGGAGCAGGTAAAAATTTTAAAAAAAAATTTAAATATAAAAATTTATATTCCTCGACTTATGCCTACAGCACTAAATATCACAGACATATTCTGGAAATAGATCAAGAACTTAAAAAATATACAAAAAAACATGTTAATTATAGTTTTAATCCACATATACTTCCAACATTTAGAGGTATTTTAACTTCTATATATGTTGAGTTAAAAAAAGGTTCATCTTCTAAAATGCTGAGAAGTGAATTATTAAAATATTATAAAAAAGATAAATTTATAAAGATATTAAAATTAAATTCAGAACTAGGTTCAGGTAACGTGATAAATACTAATAATTGTGAAATTTCTATTTGTAACACTAGAGTTAAAAATAAAATTGTTATTTTTTCAGCTATAGATAATTTGATTAAAGGAGCATCAGGTCAAGCAATTCAGAATATGAATTTAATTTTCAAATATCCCGAAAGTTTAGGTTTAAAATGAAAAAGCTATTATTTTTATTTATGGTTTTAGTAATGTTTGGGTGTAACAAACCTAAAACAGTTTTAATCTGCGGAGATCATGTTTGTGTAAATAAAGCAGAGGCAGAGCAGTATTTTGAAGAAAATCTAACATTGGAGGTTAAAGTTATAAACAATAAGAAATCTAAGGAAATAAATCTTGTTGAGATTAATTTAGAATCAAGTCCGGAAGGTAAAAAAGCTGTTAGTGTTATTAAAAAAAAACAAACTAGTAAAAAATTAAAAGACTTATCAAATTTAGAAATTAAAGAAAAAAAGGCCGAAATTAGAAAAAAGAAAAAAATTAAAAATGAAGAAATTAAGAATACAAAAATATCTAAACAAACAAAATTGAAGGAAATAAAAAAAAAAGAAAAAACTCAAGTTAGTATAATAAAATCAAAAGAAGTTGTTAATAAAAGCACTAAAGAAATAACTGATATTTGTTCTATACTAGAAAAATGTAGTATTGATGAAATATCTAAATATTTAGTTAAACAGGGTAAAAAGAAAAAATTTCCCGATATTACTACAAGAGAAAATGAATGATAAATAAAAAACTCAACATAGCTATTGTAGGATTAGGTAATATTGGTAGTTATTTATATAAATATTTAAAAACTAATAAAGAAATATTATCAAAAAAAAATAATTGTATTCCCAATATTATCTTTGTATCTGCAAGGAATAAGAATAAAAAAAGAAATATAAAGATAGACAAAAAAAAATGGCTAAATAATTACTTAGATGCGACTAAATCAAAGAATGTAGATATTATTGTTGAGTTGATTGGTGGATCTGAAGGAGCAGCAAAAAAACTTGTTTTTAATGCATTAAAAAATAAGAAACATGTTGTTACAGCCAACAAGGCTCTAATAGCGAAATATGGTGATCAATTATCTAAAATTGCTGAAGAAAATAATGTTAATTTAGAGTTTGAAGCTGCTGTTTGCGGAGGCGTTCCTATTATTAGGTCATTAAAAGAAGGCTTAATAGCAAATAAGATTAGTAGAGTTTATGGAATTTTTAATGGAACATCTAATTATATCCTTTCAACAATGGATAAAGAAAAAAAAAATTTTGTTGATGTTTTAGCAGATGCAAAAAAACTAGGTTATGCAGAGTCAAATCCTTTAGCTGACTTGAATGGTGATGATGTCGCTGCAAAGTTAAAAATATTATCTTCTCTATGCTTTAATTCATTTATTGATGATAATATTCATGTTGAAGGGATTCGTTTTATAGATAAATTAGATATAGATAATGCTAATAAACTTGGGTATAAAATAAAATTGTTAGGTGTTTCTGAAATTATTAATAATAAAGTGTATCAAAGAGTCCATCCTACGTTGATTAAAAAGACATCTTATATAGCCAGTATAGATGGTGTTTTAAATGCCGTCATAGTTGATGGGAAACCTGTTGGCCAAAACGTCATCCAGGGAGCAGGTGCTGGGCCAGAAGCAACTACGTCAGCGTTAATATCAGATATTTCATCTATTTTAAGGGGAAATATTAAATTTCCTTTTTCTATTTCAAGTAAAGAAAGAAAAAAATTGAAATATCAGAGTATATCTGAAAGATCTTTTTCTGCATACTTGAGATTTGAAGTATTAGATAAACCTGGAGTCTTATCAAATATTACAAGAATATTTTCTAAAAATAAAGTTTCAATTAAAAGGCTCATTCAAAATCCTAATAAATCAAAAAAGTTTTCATCAATCATTATAATTACTCATATCTGTAAAGATAAATCTTTAAATAAAATAATTAAACAAACTCAAAAAAAACCTTACATAATTAAAAAACCAAAATTAATTAGAATTGGAACTAATTAATGTCAATCAAACCTGAGTATTTAAAGTTATTTGTAAATGCCACTGAAAAAGCTGCTTATGGTGCGTCTAAATTTATAGGCAAAAATGATAAAATTGCAGCTGATCAAGCAGCAGTCGACAATATGAGAAGAGAATTTAATAATATCGATATGGACGGCAAGATAGTTATTGGTGAAGGAGAAATGGATGAAGCGCCAATGCTTTATATTGGTGAAAAAGTTGGAACTAAAAAAGGTCAAAAGCTAGATATTGCTGTTGATCCATTAGAAGGAACAAATTTTGTAGCAAAAAATTTACCAAATTCTTTTTCTGTTCTTGCAGCTTCTGAAGAAAATAATTTATTTTTTGCTCCTGACACCTATATGGAAAAGATAGCTATAGGGTCTGACTTACCAAGGAATTTAGTTGATCTTGATAACAGCGTAGAAAAAAATGTATCTCTTTTAGCAGAAGCTAAAAAAACAGCACCTAATAAGTTAACTGTATGTGTTTTAGACAGACCTAGACATAGTAAAATAATAACTTCATTAAAAAAATTGAATGTAAAATTAAAGCTAATCACTGATGGTGATGTTTCAGGAGTTATGTACATAGTTGATCAAAATTCCCCAGTTGATATGTATATGGGGACTGGGGGAGGCCCAGAGGGAGTTTTAGCTGCTGCGGCATTAAGTTGTTACGGAGCTCAAATTCAAACTAGGCTTGTATTAGACGCCGAGGAGTCTGTTAGAGCAAAAAAAATGGGAATAACCGATTTAAAAAAAAAGTACAATATTGATGATATGATAAAAGGTGATGTTATGTTCTGTGCTACTGCTATAACAAATGGTGATTTAGCAAAAGGAATTGATGTTCAAAATGATTTCTACGAAACAAGTACAATAGCTATGCATAAACATGGCAATATTAATACCTTATTTAAGAATAAACATAAAAAATGAATTCAGTATCGGTTACTGGAAAAAATTGGATATTAAGGAAATTTGATCAAGAAGAAATAATTTATTTAAAAGATAATTTTTTCTTGGACGAAATTACTGCAAAATTACTCGTTTTAAGAAATATTAAAAAAGAGGATATCAAGAGCTTTTTAAATCCATCAATAAAAAATTTTTTACCAAACCCTAACACTTTATTAGATATGGAAAAATCTACCTTGAGAACTTTAAAAGCAATTAGCAATAAAGAAAAAATAGGTGTATTTGGTGACTATGACGTAGATGGAGCTACTTCTACAGCATTACTAGGAAGATATTTTGATGAACTTAAATTAAATTATGAAATATACATACCTGATAGAAAAACCGAAGGTTACGGTCCATCTATAAAAGCTTTTAAACAACTAATTGAAAATAATGTTAAGATTATTTTTACAGTTGATTGTGGAACACTTTCATTTGAAGCTATAGATTATGCAAAAAGTAAAAATATAGATGTCATAGTCTTAGATCATCATCAATCTGAAATTAATTTACCAAAAGCTTATTCTGTAGTTAATCCAAATAGACTTGATGATAAATCTAATCTTCAATATTTATGTGCTGCAGGAGTAACATTTATGTTTTTAGTTTCAATAAATAGACATCTAAGACTAAATGGTTGGTTTAACAAAAATGTTATAGATGAACCAAATTTAATAAATTATTTAGACCTAGTTTCATTAGGAACTGTATGCGATGTGGTACCTTTAATTGGTTTAAATCGAGCTATAGTAAAACAAGGACTACAAATTTTAAAAGCAAAAAAGAATTTAGGTTTAAAAACTTTATTAGATATTTGTAAAATTGAAGTTAGTCCATCTATTTATCATTTAGGATATATTTTAGGACCCAGAATAAATGCTGGCGGAAGGGTTGGCAAATGCTCACATGGAGCGAACCTATTATTAAATTCAAACCCTAAAGAAGTTTACAAACTAGCTACAGAATTAGATCAGTTTAATAATGAAAGAAAAATGTTAGAAAAAGATTTAGTAGAAAAAATATTAACAGAATCACAGGTTAATTCAAAAGATCCAGTTTTAATTTTAAAAGGTAAAAATTGGCATGAAGGAGTTATCGGTATTGTGGCAGCTAGATTAAAAGATAAATTTAATAAACCAACTATTATCATTTCAATAAATGGAGATATAGGAAAAGCATCAGCTAGATCAATTTTTGGTTTTGACATTGGATCTGCAATTATTTCTGCTACTCAAGAAAAAATTTTACTTAAAGGTGGAGGTCACAAAATGGCAGGGGGATTTTCAATAAATATTTCTAATATAGAAAGATTTAGACAATTTATATTTGGTAAGTTTAGAAAAATTAATGAGAATTTGTTTGAAAAAAAACCATTATTTCTTGATAGTAAAATTGCCCCATCAGCAATTAATTTAGAGTTCTATAATAAAGTGAATGCTTTATCTCCTTTTGGATCCGGAAACCCAGAACCTAAATTCATTGTTGAAGATTTAAAGCAAGTAAATAGCAAAATAGTTGGAGAGAAACATATTAAATCTGTTTTAGTTGGCCCAGAGGGCACGAGTCTTAAAACAATAGCTTTTAATGCTACTGATAATGAACTAGGAGCTTATCTGCTTAAAAAAAACAATAAGTTATTCAATATAGCTGGTAAATTGTCTCTAAATGAATGGAGGGGACAAAAAAATGTAGAGTTTATTATCGATGACATATCTGTTAATAAGAACCACAAAAATACGGTCCCATCGTCTATCGGTTAGGACAGTTGGTTTTCATCCAACAAAGAGGGGTTCGATTCCCCTTGGGACCGCCAACTTGAAAAGAAAAGATTTTATATATAATCTACTTTTTAAGAAATAATATGTACGAAAAATTTGGTCAATTTATAAATGGCAAATGGCAAAAATCATCAGGTGGAGAAACCTTCGATGTAATTAATCCTGCAACAGAAGAATTAATAGGTAAAGCTTCGAAAGCAAATAAAAAAGATATCGATTCTTGTCTTAATTCCGCAGAAGAGGGTTTCAAGATATGGAAAAACATTTCACCTTGGGAAAGATCTAAAATAATAAGAAAAATTTCAGATTTAATTAGAAAAAAAAATGATGTTTTGTCTAGATGGTTAACCTTGGAAGTAGGAAAACCAATCAATGAAGGATCAGCTGAAGCTAGTGGTGCAGCAGATATTTTTGAGTGGAGTTCTGAAGAAGCAAAAAGAATTTATGGTGAGACCTTACAAGGAAGATCACCAGAAACTAGAATACATGTTTACTATCAACCTGTAGGAGTTGTTGCAGCACTTGTTCCCTGGAATTTTCCAATCACTCTAGCATCAAGAAAAATTGCTACTGCTTTATCTGCAGGATGTTCGGTAATAGTAAAACCAGATGTAATAACTCCAGGTTCTGTGATGGAATTAGTTGATATTTGCAATGAAGCTGGGGTTCCTAAAGGTGTGGTTAATCTTTTATCTGGCGATCCAGCATATATTTCAGACCAACTCCTTTCTTCAGATATAATTAAAAAAGTTTCAATCACTGGCTCTACACGTGTTGGAAAACTTATTTTAAAAAAAGCAGCTGAAAAAGTTCAACGAGTAACAATGGAATTAAGCGGCCATTCTCCTTTTATAGTTTTTGATGATGTAAATTTAGATAAAGTTACTGATATGGCAATATCCGCTAAATTTAGAAATAATGGGCAAGTTTGTATTTCTCCTAGTCGATTCTATATACATGAAAGTAAAAAAAATGATTTTATAAAATTAATGGTTGAAAAGACAAAAAAATTAAAGATAGGAAATGGAATGGATAAGGATACAGTTTTAGGTCCATTAACTACTAAAAAAAGATTGGAAGAACTAGAAGCATTAGTTGAGACTACAAAAAAAGAAGGGGCAAATATTCTTTGCGGTGGAAAAAAACCAGCGGGGTTTAACAAAGGATATTTTTATGAACCCACAATATTTGATAACATTAAAGATGATTATACGATCATGCATCAAGAGCCTTTTGGGCCTTTAGTTCCAATTCTATCTTTCAAGGATTTTGATGAAGTGATTAAAAGAGCAAATAATAATGTTCTTGGACTAGCTAGCTATATTTATACTAATAATCTTAAAAAAGCACATACAGCCTCAGAATTAATGGAAACAGGCACTGTAGCTGTTAATACAGGAGTTGTTGCTCTTCCCGAAGCACCGTTTGGTGGAATTAAACAAACTGGTTATGGAAGAGAAGGAGGCTCTATGGCTATCAAAGATTATTTAAATATTAAATATACTCATTTAGGTCTTCATTAAGATAGATGAGCTATTATGTTTATATGCTTAAATCTAAAGGCATTAAACCGGTTACTTACGTAGGATACACCAAAAACATTAAAGAAAGACTAAGTCTTCATAATTCAGGAAAAGGGGCGAAATTTACTAGGGGAAGAAAATGGAGGTTGATTTATAAAGAAGTTTTTGAATCAAAAAGTAAAGCAATTTCTAGAGAATATTATATAAAGAAAAATAAGACATTTAGAAATAAAGTAAAAAATAAATATAAATGAAAATTTCAATATTATTACCTTATAAAGAAAATTTTTCGCCTGAATATCCTGGGGCAGTTTCGTTATTTGTTTATGAAACAACAAAAATAAGTAAATTTAGAAAAAATATTACTGTTTTTGGTAATACGGATTATAAAAAAATATTCCCGATTAAATATGTAAATATTAAAACATCCAAAAATCTCTTATCTAGTCAAACAAAAACTTATGTAAAGAAATTTATATTATTAGAAAAAACTAATAGTTCCTCTATTATTGAAATTCATAATAGACCAACTTATGTAAAAATTTTATCATCCAAATTAAAAAGAAAAATAATATCTCTTTATTTTCATAATGATCCTTTATCTATGGATGGATCTGAATCCATTGAAGATAGAAAATTTCTTTTAAAAACTTGCTATAAAATAATTTTTAATAGTAATTGGTCTAAAAAAAGGTTTTTAGAAGGTATGGAAGGCAAATTTGTAAACAGCGATAAACTTTCTGTCTTTTATCAATCAGCTAATAAAGGTAGTTTTTCATTATTAAAAAATAAAAAAAAGTGGATAACCTTTGTTGGTAAACTTAATAAAGCCAAGGGTTATGATATTTTTTGTAAAGCTATTAAAGACGTTTTAAATAAAAATCCAAAGTGGAAAGCTCAAGTCATTGGTGATGAAAAAAGAGAAAAGATTGAATTAAATCATAAAAATGCAAATTTATTAGGTTTTAAAAAACATTCAGATGTTATTAACATTTTCAAAAAATCAAGTATAGCAGTTGTTTGCTCTAGATGGGAAGAACCATTTGGGAGAACGAGTTTAGAAGCCTCTGCAAATGGGTGCGCAGTTATCATAACTAATCGAGGTGGTTTACCCGAAACCATAACAAACGCAAAAATATTAAAGAACTTATCAAGCATCGAATTAAAAAAACTATTAAACTCATTAATTAAAAATAGTTTTCTAAGAAAAAATCTACAGAGATTATCAATAAAAAATTTTTATTTAACACATAAATTTGTAGCCAATAATATAGATAATTATAGGCAAGATAAAATTCAAAGTGTTAAGAAAATTTATATTCCTAAAAAGAAATCTAAGCTTAGAATCTTACATATTACCAATTTTAATGAACGATTAGATGGAAGATTATTTTTTAATACTGGTCGAAGAATAAATAATGGATTTATAAGAATGGGTCATAGTGTATTAGGATTTAGTGACAGAGATATACAGAAGTACTATAGATCTATTAATGACTTTAAAGGTTCTAAGATTTTAAATGATAAACTTAAAAGAACTTGTTATAATTATAAACCGGACTTAATTGTTCTAGGACATGCCGATCTTATTTCTCCTGATCAAATAAATGAACTAAAAGATGATTATCCGAATGTAAGAGTAGGTCAATGGTTTTTAGATCCTCTTAATCCTAATGGACCTGATTATTATAGAAACAAAGAAAGAGTATTGAATAAAATTGAATGTGTCGACTCAAGTTTTATAACTACAAGTCCATCAGCTTTAAATTTTTTACCAAATAAAAGCAAATCATTTTATATACCAAACCCAAGCGATAGATCCTTTGAGACTTTGAATAATTTTGATAAATCTTGCTCTGTTGATGTATTCTTTGCTCTTAGCCATGGAGTTCATAGAGGGGTTTTAAAAAGAGGAAAAATGGATGATAGAGCAGAGTTTATAAAAGATTTATTAAAAAAGACACCCGATACTAAATTTGATATATATGGGCTCGACAGAATCCAACCTATTTGGGCAGATCATTACTTTAAAACTATCAGTAATGCAAAAATGGGTTTAAATTTAAGCAGAGGAGATGCGATCAAATATTACAGTAGCGATAGAATAACACAAATTGTAGGAAACGGATTAGTTTGTTTAATAGATGAAAAAACCCAATATAGAGATTTTTTTTCCGATAATGAGATGGTGTTTTATAAAAATATTAATGATTTATCAGAAAAAATATTAAAAATTTCTAGAGATGATAAAAAACGAAGAAGTATTGCTAAAAAAGGAAAAGAAAAGTATATGAAATATTTTAATTCAGATTTAGTAGCTGAATACATAATTAATAAAACAATGAATATAAATAGTAAGAAATCTTTTTTATGGCACAATTAAAAAAAAAGATTGCATTAATATTTGGTATTACAGGGCAAGATGGATCTTATCTTGCAGAATTATTGCTTAAAAAAAATTACATTATTCATGGTGTTAAAAGAAGATCTTCAAGCGCTAATACAGAAAGAATAGATCATTTATTTGATAGCGTAAACTTTAGCAATAAAAGAATTTTTATTCACTATGGTGATATATCTGATGGAACAAGCACCTTAAATATAATTAACAAGATTAAACCAGACGAAATTTATAACTTAGCTGCCCAAAGTCATGTTAGGGTTTCCTTTGATATTCCAGAATATACAGCTGATATAACGGCGCTAGGTGCTTTAAGAATATTAGAAGCTATTCGAATTCTTAATTTAAAAAAAACAAAATATTACCAAGCTTCAAGCTCTGAAATGTATGGTTTAGTTAAAAACAAAAAATCTTTAAATGAACTTACTCCTTTTCACCCTAGATCTGTTTATGGAGTTTCAAAAGTTTTTGCATACCATACAGCTGTGCATTATAGAGAGGCATATGGAATTTTTGCAAGTAATGGTATCCTTTTTAACCATGAATCGCCAAGAAGAGGACCAACATTTGTTACCAAAAAAATTGTTCAAGGCTTAACTAGAATAAAAAAGGGGATTCAAAAAAAACTTACACTTGGAAATTTATATGCCGTAAGAGATTGGGGGCATGCAAAAGATTATGCTATTTCGATGTGGAAAATTTTACAATACAAAAAACCTGATGATTGGGTTATTGCTACTAATAAAGAAAATACTGTCAAAAAATTTCTTAATGCTACTGCAAAAAAACTATCTATAGATATAATTTGGAAAGGATCTGGAATAAAGGAAAAAGGTATAGACAGAAAAACAGGTAGAACAATCGTAGACATAGATCCAAAATATTTTAGACCAAGTGAAGTCGACTTCTTGAAAGGAAGTTACTCAAAAGCAAAAAAATATCTAAAATGGAAACCTTCCATCTCTACTAATGAATTGATTGAAGATATGATTAAATATGAATTGTCTAAAATAGACTAGACTATTTGGTTAAAGCCTTTGAAAAAGACATATAAAAAAAAAATTGTAATAACCGGTGGATCTGGCCTACTTGGCAGTTATTTCTACAAGAAATATAAAAATATTTATTCGATAACAAAATATCCGCACAGAATAGAAAAGTTTAAAAAATTCAAAAAATGGATATCAAAACGAAAATTTAATCATTTTATTCACTTCGCTGCAATTACTAAGAATGAAAGTAAACAATTTAAAAAGATTCTTAACTTAGTTAATGTCAAATCACCTATAAGAATTTTAAACACTATTAATAAGAAAAAAATTAATGATTTTAGTTACTTTTTGTTTATTTCAAGCTCACACGTTTACGGATATTCTAAGGTAAAAATTAAAGAAACAAAAAAAAGAGTCCCTAGAAATATTTATGGGAAAACAAAGAAAAAAGTTGAAGATTATATTATCAATAATAGAAAAAAATTTAATTTTAAAATTGGAATAGCTAGAATATTCAATATAACTGGTCCAAAACAAAAAAAAGGATATTTTGTACCTGATATGATTTCTAAAATGAAAAATATAAAAATGATAAAAAACATTAATCAATTCAGAGATTTCATACATATAGATGATGTTTCAAAATCGATTAAACTTCTGATAGAAAAAAAAATTGAAAATCCTATCAATCTATCTAGTGGAGAAAAAATTAATCTAATTAATGCTTGTAAAATTCTAAACAAAAAATTTGTAAAAAAAGAAATATCCTTTGATACGAAAAGAGGCAAAGATATTTTTGGAGATAACACTTTTTTGAAAAGACTTGGTGTAAAAAAATTTAAAAGCGTTAATCAATCTCTTTTATCATACAAAAAATGAAGAGATTTATTTTTTAATGACTGTTAAAAAAAAAATATTAATAATTGATAATTCTAATCAAGCTTTTACTGGAAAGGATATTAATGGAACTTTTTTAAGAGGTACAGAAACTTCTTTGATATTGCTCGCAGAAGAGTTTGTTAGAAAGAATATTGATGTTTTTTTTGTTACAAAAACACTTAAAGAACTGGAAGTAAATGGAGTAAATTATATAAATTTTGAGTCAAATGCTCTTAAAGAAAATTTCAATTTAGCAATAGCTGTTTCAAATGCAAATTTATTTAAAAACATAAAGTCTTCAAAAAAAGCAATCTTTTCAGTAAGTAATCAAACATTTGAAAAATTTTTCAGAAAAAAACAATTAATATCTACCTATAAATACAAGCCAACTATTGTAACTTTATGCGATTATCAATTTAAAAAGAGAAGCTTCATTACTTCACCTTTTGGAAAAGTTATTATACCTATTACAGTTGACAATTCATTTATTAATGAAAAAGTAGATATAAATAAAATTCCAGATAAGATTGCAATTTACAACATAAGATCAAATAGAAATTTAGATGAGCTAATTAATATCTGGACGAAGTATATTTATCCAAAAGATAAAAGTTTACGATTAAATATCACTCCAAATTTAATTAATTATTCAGATATACATAAAAAAAATAATATTTTTTTACGTACGATTGGTAATAGATCTAGAATGATTGAAGAATTAAGGGAGTCTAGGGTGCTTTTATATTTAGGTCATAAGTCTGATATTTTCACATTAACTGTAGAAGAAGCAATAAGACTGTGTGTTCCAGTAGTAACCTACGGCACTGGATCTGTAAAAGAAAGAGTAAGTCATGGTGTTAATGGTTTTATAGCTAAAAATGCAAAAGAATTTTCAGATTATACTATGAAAATAATGAATGATGATAAGTTATTAAGAAATCTAAAAATGAATATGTTTAATTCTAGATTAAAAAACGGCTGGTCAAGTATAGCAGATAAATGGATTGAGATATTTTTAAAATGAAAAAAATAATTATTTTTAAGAATGATAGGGTGGGTGATTTATTCCACTCATTAAAAGGCATTAATCAACTTTTAAATGAGCATATGAACTATCAAATTGATATTTATTTATCAAATTATTCGAAAGGTTTCAGTTTTTTATTCAATAAAGAAAATATAAAGATTAAAATACTAGATTATAGAATTAGTTTTTTAGAAAAAATAAATTTGTTAATTGAAATTTTTAATCCTTCAATTGAAAAAGTTTATATTTTATCACCAAAAAAGTTTCTTTTTTTTTTACCCTACATTCAAAGGAAAATTAAATTTTATGGAATTTGTGTAAATGAAGGTGTTAAATTTAGGCCAAATAAATATTTACGAAACTTCCTTTTTAGAAAAGAAATAAATGACAGAAATTATAAAAAAAAAGGCGATAGTATATCTAACTTGATATACAAACTTTGTAAGTCAAAAAATGAATATAAGAATCAACTAGTAAATATAAACCCTCATTATAATAGAGAATTATTAACTCTCAATAAGTATAGGTACTGCCATTTTCATTTTAAAAGAGGTATTTATGTTAAAAATAAATGGGATTTGGAAAATCTTAAAGAATTATTCAAAATATTAAATGAGAATAAATACAAAATTTTATTAACTAGTGATATTGAAAAATCTGAATTTAATAATTACTTTAAAAAGATATACCCAACTTTCAATTTTGAAAATCCTATTAATAAGAAATTTTCTCTAATTTTTAATAAAGAAATAAATTATTTAGAAAATATTAAAAGTATCGATCTTTTTCACGTTATTAAACAATCATCCTTAGTTATAACACCCCATGGGACTATGAGTGTAGCTGCTTCATATTTAAATATACCAGTGATTGATATTTTCGATGATACAATTAACAAAATTGCTTTTAGAGAATATAAACCTGATAATATTAAATATAATTTTTTAATTTTAAAACCCTTTTCAAGTAAAATTTTAATCAAGTTTAAAAGAATTTTATCAAATGTTTAGAAAATTTATAATTTATTTATATTCTTTTAATACATTAAGAAGAGTTATTCCTTCATTGTTAAGAATTATGTCAGTTTTTAATTTTCATCAAAAAATTCAAATTATGAATTTTAAAATTTTACTATATTTAGCTTCTTCAATCGACAGAGAAATTTTCTTAAAGGGCTCTTATGAAACAAATCAAATAAATTATGTTTTGAACATTTTAAGTGAAGACTCATTTGATTATTTTTTCGATGTTGGCGCTTATATAGGTTATTATTCTTTGGTTGTTAATCATTTAGTTAAAAATACTGCTGCTTTTGAACCTAATAACTTAAATTATTCTAGATTAAAAAAGAATGTTGAAATTAATAAATTTAAGATTTCTTGTTATAATTATGCTTGTTCAGATAAAAAAGAACAACGCAAGTTATGGTTTACTGATAAAAATAAGAGGGGTGGTTCCTCAGTTCTTACAGTCGATGACCAGGAATTAAAAAAGTATAACACTAATAAAATTTTTTATGAAACGATAAACTGTATTAAATTAGATGATTTATTCGAATTAACAAATAAAAAACTTTTTTTTAAAATTGATGTAGAAAGACATGAATTAAATGTTTTGAATGGAGCTCTTAATCTTTTGTTAAATAATAGTGTCTTTATGCAAATTGAAATTTTTCCTCACTTACGAGATGAAATTCTAAATTTCCTCAATCAAAAAAATTTTAAGCTTTTAAAAAACATTAATAATGATTATTACCTAAAGAATTTTTAAATTTTAATTTTGTTTAAAGCATTATTTTTAAACAAATTTGCCTCCTTTATATACCTTCTTACCATTTCTGTAGATTTATGACCTGTCATAGCCATGATAGTTCTTTCTTCCACACCTGACTCTGCAGCTGTAGTAGCAAATCCTGATCTCAAACTGTGTCCTGAGTAGTTTTTGCTATCAATGCCAGCTTCATTTAGATAGTTTTTGATTATTATAGCTACTGATTGATCAGTTAATCTATTGTTAGATAAGTTAGATCCCTTTGAAAACCTTCTAAATATTGGGCCTTTATTGATTTTTGATATTTTAAGCCATCTCTCTAAAGTTGTTACAGGACAATAGGGGCTTTCCTTTGTATACGGCAAAGCTTTTATTGTACCTTCTCCAAATTGGTCTGTTTTAGATTTTTTAACAGTTATTTTAAGTCCTTCATATACAAAATCTAGATCTTCATAATCTAAGGAAATAATTTCATTTCTTCTAAAACCTCCTGAAAATCCAATTAATATTATTGATTTATCTCTTAATTTTTTTATATCTGGTGAATTTTGTTCATCTATAACATTAAGAATTTTTCTTAATATATTGATTAATATAGGTTTTTTTCCTTTTTGAACTGACCCTTTTCTTCGTTTTATTCCTAACAAGTTCTCAACGATTATTGGATGTTTTGTATCTAAATAATGACCTTTCATTTTATGAATTACCCCGATAGATACCAGTCTACGTTTGATTGTGCTTAATTTAACATCTTTTGTAGACAAGTGAGTTAAATATAAAGAGATAATTTTTGGATCACTCGGCAGGCTCTTAAAGCTATTTTTAACACAGAATAAACCAAAATCTTTAAAATCAGACTTATAAGCTCTGACAGTATTATTTGCCTTTGAACTTTGTAAATTCTTTAAAGTTTCTTCTTGTAGTGTTTTAATATCAGTAACTAAATTTTTCATAACTTTAGTTTATTACTATTGATAACCATTAATTATCGTTAGTAATATAATAGATGATTTCTAGTGTCAAGTGTTTAAATTGAGATCATGTTTGAGAGTCGAAAAAGATTGCTTTTGGATCGTGGGCCCAGTTGGCCAGACTATGACAAAGCTGAGCCGTTCATGGTTAGATACTATTTGCTTTTTCGGAAAAGACCTAAATGGTTCCCTTTCAATATTCTTCTTCATAAGATCTTGAAGAGTGATTTGGGTGATTTACACGATCATTATTGGTCATACATAACAATTATCCTTAAAGGTGGGTACTGGGAAACCAATGAAAATGGCACTTTCTGGAGAGGTCCTGGCTATATAGGCTTTAGAAATGCCTCAGATAGGCATAGTTTGAAGATTCCCAAAGGTAAACCGGCTTGGACACTGCTATTAGCTGGGCCAAATAAGGGTTCTAAACAGTTTGCAAAATACTCTAAATGAATCCAAATCACGCATTAAATAAGGTTTTTAAAGGCACTGAATTTCAAAAAAAGGTATGGAATTACGTAAAAACTATTAAAAAAGGCTCTGTAATGACCTATAAACAAGTAGCTATAGGTATAAATAGGCCTAAATCAGCTAGAGCCGTAGCAAATGCAGTTGGGAAAAACCCCTTGGCTCCGACAATACCTTGTCATAGAGTGGTCAGATCAGACGGTTCTTTGGGAGGATATTCCGGTAAAGGTGGGATTAAAACTAAGAAAAAACTCCTAAAAAAAGAAGGTATAATCGTCTAGAATTGTTATTAGACGGGCGTTTTAGTTGATCTACCCTACTCCGCCTACTATTTTATTGGATACACCGGTTAGTTGTACTCCATATTAAGAAATTGCAAAAAATAGATGCTCTATGGACGTTTAAACGGTATATTCCCGTACTGCAATGCTCCCAGAAATATTGCTATTAGCGGCTTTTAACTCGACTAAAACTGTTGTTATTATTGATTATTTTATCCCTCTTTTTAATATTTGTGTTGTTATTAGCTAGTTTTAGCTTTTAATTCCCCCTTTTTTTTTATTTTAAACTTTAAAAGATGCTTAAATTAACTATATTCATCAACGTTTATTTACCTTTTTACCTATATAAGTAAATATTACTTACTTATATATTAATAATTTACATTATTAATTGAATTTAACTCATTGTATTTATTGAAAATATTTTAAACTGTAAAATACAACTATTGGAACTGTAATTAATGACATCACCGTAGAAGTTACAATTACACTTGCTACACTATCTACAACTTTCCTCTCTGAGTACATAGAGCCTACTAAATAAGTTAAAACTGCACTAGGCATCGCAGATTGAATTAACAAGACTCCAGCTGCAAACCCATCTAAATTTAAATATCTTATTAATCCTAATCCTATTATGGGTCCTATTATAACTCTCACAGCTCCTAAAATTGATGCTTTAGTCCAAGAAACAACCTGAAATCTTGATAGAGCTATTCCCAAAGACATTAAAACTAAAAAAATAGTTGTATACGTCAGAAGAAAAGTGGTGTTTTCAATGTACCCTGGAACATCCCATTTAAAATACAAAAAGATTACTGATGCTAAAATAGCATAAATTGGAACATTTTTAATTAATATATCCATTGAAAAACTTTTTTTAGCTAGCAAAACTCCTAATGTAAAATGAAGAAGTATTATTACTGAAGCAACAGCCGAGGCAACTCCTAGGCCACTTGTTCCATAAGCAAAAAGACATATAGGGACACCCATATTCCCTGTATTAGGCAGAATTAAAGGAGGCAATTCACTTACGATATCTTTCTTAAGCAAAAACAAAGAGAGCAATCCGACTAATGAAAAACCAGTAATTATAATCAATGAATAAATAAAGTATTCAATAAATATTTCAAGAGTTATTCCAGTTGTAGTAATCGTATAAAAAATCATTGCTGGAGTTCCAATATTTCCAGCAAAATTAGTTATAAATTTAGTATCAAAATTTGGGTCTTTTTTACCTAAATAATATCCTACGCCTATTACAAAAAAGACTGGAAATAGTACGTCTACAAGTTTGAGATAGAGCTCCATTAAGCTCTTACATCAGATTTATTAGGTTTTCTCAACTTCTTTTTAAAATTAATAGCAGTTTCAAATTCCATGAGACGCTTATGTATAGATCTTAATCTGTTTATTTGTACCCAGTTGTATAGAAAAACATTAAATGCATCTTTAATTTCGCCAAAAGCATTTACTGCCCTCATCATAATTCCTAAAGTATAGGCTCCTGTAAATAAACCTGGTCCCATAATTAAGAAGGGCACAATTACAAATACTTGTCTGTATAGTATTGACCATAAATCAAAATATCCATAATGCAAGAAAAGTCTGTGATAATTAAATTTTATACCGGTAAATAATTTTAAAACAGTTGGTGCTTGAGCATAACCAATTCTATCGTCCTCACCATAGACAAGTTCTTTCCTAAATGCAGCCTCAGCTTTTTGATTATTATATTCTAATCCAGGTAATTTTATTCCAACAAACCAACTTATTGTAAGCCCTCCTACGCTAACTAATAAAGCGACCCAAACTAATGAACCTGAAATATTTTCTAAATAAGGCGCAACGACATTTTCTGAAAGTACCCATAAAATAGGTAAAAATGCTATTAGGGTCATTAAAGCTCTAACAATATCAAGGCCTATATTTTCAACTATATTTGCAAAATCTCTACAATCTTCTTGGATTCTTTGTGAAGCACCCTCAACTTTTGCATCAACGCTACGCCAATAAGGCATATATGAAAATGTGATAGCTTCTCGCCATCTGAAAGTCCACATCCTAGTAAACCAATTTGTAAACGACATAGTGGTTACATATGGGATAGCTAAATATAGAAAAAATATTAATCTTTCGTAAAATTTTTCAAGACCCCCTGTCTCTGGTGGTTTTTGCAATAAATCATAAAAAGATCCATACCAAGTGTTAAATTGTACAGACAACCATGTTTGAAAAACTATTAAGATTAAGATAAGTGAACCGCCACCATAGCACCAATACATCCACTTTTTATCTGTAAAAAAACTACGCCACATAATTAATCCTTAAGAAAATTGTCTGCATAAGATTTTATAACAAATTCCTTTTTTTTAGGCTCTATAACAGTATAAGAAATATTATTTGATTTTGCGTATTCAACAGCTTTTTCTTTAGATGAAAATTTAAGAATTATTTCACCAAGAGTATCTGTAGAAGTTTCCCAGCCCATTAGGGGGTTAATAGAACTATCTTTAGTTCTAAATTCTAAAACCCATTTTTTTAATTTACCCCTACCCGACTGCATTGCTGTTTTTGTTGGAATATAAATTTTAGCCTTCTTCATAATTACAAAATAGGTAAATTGCAAATCTCTCCAGAAATCGAATTATTGTTAAGTTTAATTTGGAATTTTTCTGAAATGTTACAAAATTCTTTTTTAACCATTGCAATACCAACTACTTTATTAAAATTTGGTGAATAAGCAGCAGATCTTAATTGGCCTATTACATTATCTTTTAAATCAAGCATAGGAATGCTTTGGGAAACATTAATAGACTTTGTTTCAATCTTTACACCCATAAGTTTTCTAGTAATCCCTTTTTCTTTGATTTTTTTTAAACTTTCTTTTCCAAAAAAAACTATATCAGAATTTAAATCAACATATTTATCAAATCCACATTCAAAAGGGTTGTCAAAAATGTCCATATCGCTTCCATATGATAACAATCCCCCTTCTATTCTTTCAGGATGATTAGGGGCTCCTGGTTTTAAATTGAATTCGTTACCAATTTCAAAAAAATAATCATAAAGCTCTAAAGCACCTTCTGGGTTGTCAGTATGAATTTCAAATCCTCCTTGCTTAGAATATCCTGAACGAGAAATTAAATATTTTTTATTATTGAAAGAAAAATAATCAAATCTAAAAAATTTTAAATTATTAATTTCTTTACCAAACACTTTTTCCATTATTTTTATAGATTTTGGTCCTTGTATAGCTAAAGTGTCAATTTTTGCTTCAAAAACATTAACATTGAATTTTTTTGCAGAAGCTATTCCTTTTGCAAATAACAATACATCTGAGTCAGCTATACAAACTCTCCATCTATTTTCCTCTAGTTTATAAATTAATGGGTCATTAATCAGACCTCCATCTGAATCTACTAATGGCGCATAATAACAACTGCCTATCTTTGAATTTGACAAATTTCTACAAGTCATTAACTGAACTAATTCTGAGGAATTTTTTCCTGTAATCTCAATTTCTCTTTGCACTGATACATCCCAAATTTGAACATGTTCTTTTAAATGATTATATTCTTCCTCAGGTGATGAAAAAGTTGTGGGTAATAACATATGATTGTAAACCGTAAAGCTTTTTACTCCATGTTTTTCTAGTCTTGAAGTAAATGGAGTTCCTCTTAATCTTCTAGATCTTGTAATAATAGTTTTCATTTTTTTAAGAATTCATTAATTTTTTCTCTCATTTCAAAAGCATTTTCTAAAATTATCATATGTCCACAATTTTTTATTATATGTATTTTTGAATTGGGAATTAATCCAGCAAATTCTTTCCCTTTTTCAACTTTAATCATCTTATCTAATTCTCCCAAAATAAAAAAAGTTGAACAATTAATCTTTTTTGCTGCTTTTGCTCCATTTTTATAATTATTACAAGCTATCAAATCTACAGCTAATACCTCTCTTATTTCCCTAGCAGAATTTAGAATCTTCTGTAAGGGATTCCCTCCAATAAATTGTTTAGATTTTCCATAGCCCCATTTCATCATTAGATTTAAAGACTCCATATCACCTGAGTAAGCTAAATCAATAAGACTTTTATTCACTGGAATTTCATAAGAACCAGAAACAAAAATAATGTTCTTTAAATTTTTAGGATATCTACTGGCATACTCTAAAGCTACCAAACATCCTTGAGAGTGACCAACTAAAGAAAGATCTTTTATGCCTATTTTATTAATAACTTTTTCTAACCATACTGCCATTTCTTCTATTGTTTTTAAACATTCACCCTCTGAGTTCCCGTGGCCTGGAAAGTCTATAGCAAATACATTAAAATTTTGATCAGACAAATATTGAGTTGTTAGAGACCATACTACATGCGATTGACCGCTACCATGTAATAATATTATAGAATGTTTTTTTGGATCAAACTCTGTCCCGGTGTCCATCAAGAAAACTTCATTACTGTTAATTAAAAAATTCAATTTAAGCCCTAATATTATAATTATTGATTATTATTTATCTTGCCAGCTGGGTTTACGTTTCTCTATGAAGGCACCTATTCCTTCTTCAGCGTCAAGTTTTAACATATTTTCTACCATAACATTCGATGCATAATCATATGCTTCGGACAATGTCATATCAATTTGTTTATAGAATGCTTCTTTCCCGATTTTTAAAGTCATAGCTGATTTTTTAGATATTTTTTGAGCCGTTTCTAATGTTTGTTTTTTTAATAAAATTCCATCCACTGCTTGATTAATTAAACCAATTCTTTCCGCTTTATCTGCAGATATCAAATCTCCAGTTAAAAGCATTTCCATAGAATGTTTATTAGATATATTTCTTGATACTGCTACCATTGGTGTAGAACAAAATAGACCAATATTTACACCAGGTGTAGCAAATGTTGCTGTTCTACTTGCATAAGCTAAATCACAACTAGCAACTAATTGACAGCCTGCTGCTGTTGCTACACCTGCAACTTCTGCAATTACTGGTTTTGGGCAATTAACTATAGTTTGCATTAACTTAGAGCATTTGCCCATTATTTCTTTAAAATATTTTCTTCCTTTATCAGGATTTTTCCGAGCACTTGTTAACTCTTTTAAATCATGACCAGCTGAAAAAGTAGGACCATCAGCTGAAATTATAATCACTCGTATTTGTTTATTATTAATAGACTCATCTAACGCTGACTGAATATTAAACATCATATCTTCTGATAAAGCGTTATGATTATGAGGGTTATTTAGTGTAAGAAAGAAAATTCCATCAGCGCTGATAGAAGTTTTCAAAATTTTGTTATCTTTTTTAAAATTCATAATAATTTAATTAATTAAAACTTTTACTTCATCAGATAATGAATTAGCAATAAAACAGTACCTGTGGGCCCTATCTTGAACCTTTTTTATTTCATCAGGATCAATTGTAAATTTATCAGAAAATGAAACCTTAGGATTCAATTCTAATTGAATAACTGACATTTTACCTTTAGAATTTTTTCCTAAAGTTGCAATCGCATTATCTTTATATTTAATTATAGGCCATTTCATTTTTGCTGCTAAAGCTAAAAATGTCATCATATGGCAGCTACTTAAAGAAGCTGCTAATGTTTGTTCTGGATTACTATTTAATTTATCACCTTTCCAATCAGGAGCGGAGTCACCTATAATTTTTATTTTAGGTGTAAAAGTAATCTCATGCTGATTAGAATAATTTCCTGGTGTCATTTTTCCATTACCAAGCTCCCATATTAAATCTATAGATATTTTTGACATAAGCTTACTTAATTTCTTTAGCTTTTTTTCTTAGCTCAAATTTTTGAATTTTCCCCGTTGACGTTTTTGGGAGATCACAAAATTCTATCTTTTTTGGTACTTTAAAATTAGCCAATGTTTCCTTACAAAAACTTATTAGTTCCTTTTCGGTGGCTGGTTTATCTTTTACAATTTCTATGAAAGCACAAGGAACTTCTCCCCATTTATCATCTGGTTTTGCAACAACAGCTGCTATTGATACAGATGGGTGTTTGGCTAAAGTATTCTCAATCTCGATGGAAGATATATTTTCACCTCCCGAAATAATTATATCTTTTGATCTATCTTGAATTTTTACATAACCATCCGGATGCATTACTGCTAAATCTCCCGAGTGGAACCAACCATCTTTCATAGCTTTTTCTGTTGCTTCTTTATCTTTAAAATAACCTTTCATTACTACATTTCCTTTAATCATAATCTCGCCTATTGTTTTTCCATCATTTGGAACTTCTTTCATTGTTTCAGGATTCATAACAGTTATACCCTCTGTGTTTGGATATCTTACTCCCTGTCTAGCTTTAATTTCATTTTGTTTATCTTCATCAAATTCATTCCAATCATCATTCCAGGCGCATTGTGTTACGTGTCCATATGTTTCAGTTAAACCGTAGACATGCATTACTTCAAAACCAAGTTGTTTCATCTTTTTAAATATTATACTTGGTGGTGGAGCTCCCGCTGTTAAGACATAAACTTTTTGTTTTAATTTTCTTTTATCATTCTCCGCTGCACCTGTTATCATATTTAATACTATTGGTGCACCTCCGAAATGGGTAATGTTATATTTTTCAATTAGTTCAAATATTTTTTTAATATCAATATTACGTAAACAAATTGTTCTTCCATTTAACATTGGAACAGTCCAAGGATAACACCAGCCATTACAATGAAACATTGGAACAATAGTTAAAAAATTAAGTCCATTAGGCATATTCCATGCTGTAGCACTGCCAGTAGACATTAAATATGCCCCTCTATGATGATAAACTACTCCTTTTGGATTTCCTGTAGTTCCAGATGTGTAGCTTAGTGATATTGCTTGCCACTCATCATCAGGCATTTTCCAATCAAAATCTTTATTTCCTGTATTTAAAAACTCCTCATACTCTAAATCGCCAATTTTTTCCAATTTTGATTGATCTGCATGCTTATCGTTAATATCTATAATGGTAATTTTTTTTTTTAAAGAATTTAAAGCTTTTTTAACTTCAACGTGAAGCTGTCTATCTACAACCAAAACTTTTGCTTCACTGTGCTCTAGTATATATAATATTGTTTTAGCATCTAACCTGATGTTAATAGTATTTAATACTCCTCCTGTCATAGGAACTGAGTAATGAGCTTCAAATATCTCTGGGGTATTGAATGCTAGAAAAGAAACTGTATCACCTTTTTTGATTCCTATCTTTGTTAAAGCACTCGCAAATTTTACACATCTTTCATAAACATCTTTCCATTTATATTTTCTATCTTCGTATACTATTGCTTCGTAATTTGGGTATATGTCCTTAACTCTAGTCAAAAATGATAAGGGCGATAAAGGTACAAAATTCGCTTTATTTTTGCTTAAATTGGTTTCGTAAGAATTCATTTTAGTTAAATTTTGCTTTCATAATAGAGTCGCTACCAGCTTTAGCTGACTTATAGTGTGCTTCTACTCTAGGTAAAATTTTATCAAAATAATAGTTGGCAGTATTAACTTTCTCTTCATAAAAATTTTTATTTTCATTTAGTCTATCCAAACTTACTTTTGTAATTTTAAACCAAGAATAAGCAAGAGAAACATACCCTAATACTTTTAAAAAATCATTACATGCTGAACTTACATCGTCTTTTTTATTTTTATTTTTTTCTTCAAGCCACTTAGCAAATTCCTCTAAATGATTGATACTGACTCCTAATATTTTTGAAAATTTTTCTAATTCTGGTTTTCCATTTTCCTCTTTTATTTCTTTTTTAATAATAGATATGAAATTTGATAAGACTTTATTATTTAAAACTTTTCGAAAAACTAAATCTATAGCTTGAACTGAATTTGTCCCTTCATATATAGGTGTTATCCTATTATCTCTGAATAATTGTTCTATTCCTTGATCTTTAGTATAGCCATACCCCCCAAATATTTGAATTGCCTCATTTGTAATTTCAGTTCCCATATCAGTAAAAAAAGATTTTACGACAGGTGTAATTAAAGAAACCAATTCTTCAGCCGATTTTCTGATTTTTTCATTGGAATGATTTAAGCTCACATCTATTTGTTGGGATAGCCAAAAAGCTAAAGATCTTTGACCTTCTATAATTGATTTCATGCTTAATAAACTTCTTCTAATATCGGCATGTTTAATGATTTCATCTGTTTGATTGTTTTTATTATTATTTGACTTACCTTGCTTTCTTTCTTTAGCATATGATAAAGAATTTTGATAAGCGGTTTCAGCAATTCCAAGTCCCTGTATGCCAACTATAATCCTTTCAAGATTCATCATTGTAAACATTGAGCTTAAGCCCTTATTCTCTTCTCCTATAAGAAAACCTTTAGCATTGTCGAAATTAAGCACACAGGTTGGTGATCCTTTTATTCCCATTTTGCTCTCAATAGATAAAGTGTTAACTCCATTTTTTGTACCTACAGATCCATCATCATTTACATTGAACTTTGGAACCAAAAATAAACTTATTCCCTTTGTTCCAGCTGGCCCACCTGGGACCTTAGCTAGAACAAGATGAATAATATTTTCAGTTAAGTCATGATCTCCTGAAGTTATAAAAATTTTTTGACCTGTAAGTAAAAAGGAACCATCTTTTTGTTTTGATGCTTTAGTTTTAATTAATCCCAAATCTGTTCCACATTGAGACTCTGTTAAACACATAGTTCCGCTCCATTTTCCTTCAACTATTTTTGGAAGAAATTTATCTTTAATTTTTTCATTAGCGTGATGAAGAATACAATTGTATGCTCCAATACTTAATTCACTATATAACTTAAAAGATAAACTTGCCGATGATAACATTTCCTCAAAAAAAGTACTGACTGTTTTTGGCATGCCTTGACCACCGTACTTGGGATCACATGATAAAGATGTCCATCCATCATTAATAAATTTTGAATAAGCTTCTTTGTAACCAGGAGGAGATCTAACAATTCCATTTTCATAAACGCATGGATTTTCATCACCAACTTGGGCTAAGGGATGAATGATTTCTTGATTCATTTTAGCAGCTTGATCTAATATATCTTTTACTAAATCAGAATTAATGTCTTTAAATTTTTCTATTTCATTATAGTTTTCATTGTCCTTAAGATTGTTAAATAAGAACATCATTTCATCAATTGGAGCATTATATATAGTCATCTAATTTACTAACGGTTTTCCTGTTTTCAGAGTATGATTAATTCTTTTTTGAGTTTTATCTGTTTCAATTAATTTCATAAAGCTATCTAGTTCTAGTTTATACATTTGATCTTCTGTTACCTCTTTACCCAGAGTAGTATTTCCTCCACTCAAAACATATGCTAATTCTTTACCAACATCCATACCATGATCTAAAATTTTCTTTTTATTGTATAAATCTTCAAGAATTTTTATCATTTTTTTTCTCACTTGTTCTCCTGATAAATTAAATTCACATTTTTGGGGTGTAGCTAAATCTTTATTTTTCAAGATAAAAGACCTTGCCGCAGGCAATAGATTATTTCTATTAATTATTACTTCATGGTTGTTATCTAGAAATAAAAGAGGCTTTGCTTCCTGCGGTGAAGATGCAGTTTTAGCATAGCCAATTATATCAAAAACTTTTAATGGTGCAAAATCAGGATCATTTTTAGCTTTATCTGTCTGCGTCCACCTCCATAGAAGTTCTTTACAACCACCGCCAGCAGGAACTAATCCAACTATTGTCTCTACTAAACCCATAACAATATTTGTATGAGACACTACATAATTGCTTTGTAATAACACTTCCTCACCTCCACCAATTGCTAGACCTGAAGGCGCTGATATGACAGGATTTTCACAATATTTTAAATGCTTACAAGTTTCTTGAAAGTATTTTACAAATTTTTCTACCGATTTTAAATCTCTTTTTTTAACAAACTCCATAACATAATTTAAATTCACACCCGCAGAAAATTGCATACTTTCATTTATAATAATTAAAGGTTTATCAGTTGCTTTCATTAATGCATCCATTGAATTATAATCAAGAGCATTTGCTTTAGTATTAAACTCAACTATATTAAATTCTTTAAATCTAAAAATTTCTGCTGAGTCATTTTTGTCGGTTGTAACTACTAATTTTTTTGCTTTCGCTAATGTTTCAATGTTTGTATATTTTTGTCTTTCGCCATAAAATTTCTTTAAATTTTTCTTTTTTAAATTTTCCAAAAAATGATTATCTTTTACTTCTCCGATTTTAGTGAAAAAATGATCAACACCTATAGACTCTAGCATTTCAAAAGGTCCCATAGACCAATTAAATCCAAGTCTTAACGCTTCATCTATGTCATTATATTCATTAGTTATTTGAGGAACTAAAGAAGAAGAGTATAAAATAATCTTTGAAATAACCGACCAAGCATAAGAACCATACTTATCATCACGATTTATCAATTTTGAAAGATCTATTTTTTTTATTTGAAGATCAATTTTTTTTGAAGGGAAATATTCATTTTTTGATATATCAAGAGCTTCTAAAATTTTTTTTCCATCAGATTTATTAACTCTATAAAATCCACCTTTTCCTTTTCTGCCTGTATAGCCAGTTTCTATCAATTTTTTTATTATTGGAAGATCTTCAACAACTTTTTGAAATTTGTCATGCTTAGGTAATTCTTTTTTAAAACTTTTTAATACATCAGACATTAAGTCTATACCTATTAAATCGTACAAAGCAAAAACTCCTGTTTTTGGTATACCCATAGGACGTCCAAAAATTGCATCTGCTTCTTCTACTGACAAATTCATTTTTATTGCTTCAGTCAAAGCAACTTGCATTGCATAAACACCAATTCTATTACCTAAAAAACCAGGTGTATCTCCACAAATAATTACACCTTTTCCCAATTTCTCTTCACAAAAATTTTTTAACAAATTAATTTTATCTTTATTATTATTTTGTTCTCTAACGATCTCTAGTAAGCCCATATACCTAACTGGATTAAAAAAATGCGTAATACAAAAATCTTTTTTGTCATTTTTACTTAACTTTTCAGAAAGTATCTTTAAAGGTATAGTCGAGGTATTAGATGAAACTATAGAATCTATCTTTCTTTTCTTAAAGATTTGTTCATAAATTTTATGTTTGATATCAATTCTTTCTACAACAGCTTCAATAATCCAGTCAGCTTTTGAAATAATGTCAAAGTCATCAGTAATGTTGCCTATTTTTAGAGAGTCAATTTTAGACTTTTCAAACAGTAAGGGTGGTCTAGATTTTAATATTCGTTCTTTTGCTTTTTCTACAATTTCTGTTTTTAAATCAAGAAGGGTAACTGGAATATTAGCATTGCATAAATGTGCTGCTATACCGCTTCCCATTGTGCCAGAACCAACTATTGCTACATTTTTAATCTTCATATTTTTATCTTTACAAGAAAATTAGCTGTAGGAAAATCTTTAATATTGTTCATATTCAAATTATTATAGTGTAGAAATCTCCTTTTAGAAAATAATTAATTATGGAACTACAAACTGTCATTATAGGAACTGGATTATCAAGTTTGTCCTTCATAGACAAGTACCTAGAAAAAAATAAAAAAATAGATATTATTTCTCCAGATAAAGATTTTTTATATGACTCAAATAGTGCCAATATACATTTACTTCAAAACTTGCCGTATCATATAATCAAAAATAAAAATAAAATTAATAATTATTTTGAGTCAAATAACATTGCGGTCAACAAAAGTTCAAAAATTCTTGGTATCTTAGGGCTTGGTGGTTTATCAAACTATTGGGGAATGCAAATAGATAATAATATAATTGATGATATTAAATATCTAAGCAGTAAAACAAGAAAAGATATAATTGATTCCTTTTTTGAAATATTAAGAAAATTTAAATTAAAAGGGAATTTTAAATTTAAAAATAAAGAGTATTTAAATAATTACAAAGTTGATGCTTTTTTTAATAAATTATTGAAAAAAAAATTTAATGATCTATTGGTTTCTAAACCTATTCTTGCATACTCGAAAAAACAAAAATTAACCGCCGATTTATACTTAAGGAGATATATAAATAAAAAAAAAATAAAAATTTACAACTTGTCTGTTCAAGAAATTTTTTATAATAAAAATAAAATTACAATTAAGTGTGTTGACGCAAATAAAAAAGAAAAAGTAATCTTTGCGAAGAAAGTTATTTTTGGGTGTGGAACAATTGTTACTACAAAAATTATTCTTAAATTTTTAAAAATTAAAAATGAGGTTAAGATTAAACATCACCCAAGACTCGTTTCTGCTTTTTTTTCAAAAAGAAAAATTCAAAATTTAGAAAAATTGCAGGCTTCACAACTTAATATTCGTTCTAAAAGTAAAGTGAATTCCTTCATTATTGATCTAAGAACAGGAAACGAGACAATTGTGGAGTCCGTTATTAGACTAAAAAAGTTCTTAATGCCATTTAAATTTATTTTGAATTTATTTAAAAATCATTTAATATTTTCTAATATTTTATTAGACTCAAAGTTTAGTAATTTATTCATTAAAGTTTCAAAAAATAAAACCTACATATACTCAAAGAAAAGTAATTTAGAAGAAATCTTAAGAAAAATTCACATCAGTTTCTTAAGAATTTTAAAACAAGAAAATTTAGTTTTTCCATTTTCAAATAATTTTTTTGGAGGATATGGAAACGACTTCCATTACTTTGGTACTATACCAATATCAAAAAATAAAAAAAAATTATCAGTAAATGAAAATTGTCAATTAAATGGATATCCAAATATATACATTATTGACGGATCGGTTTTAGATTTTAAAGAAAATAAATATCCAGTTGGACTAGTTATGGCCAATGCTAGAAGAGTAGCAAAAATATTTAAATAAAAAATGTTTAGAATAAATCTTTATCTTTCATTAAAAGTTTTTTTTAAATCTCTTTTTTCTTCGTACCCAAAAATCAAAGAGGAAAAAAGTCATAAAATTATAAAAAGATTAAGTAATAAAAAATATCTACTCTTCACACCACTATGTAGGGTTTCTTTTATGTTAATTTTAATGTTTTTAAAGTCAAAATATAAAAATAAAAATGAAATAATATTATCTCCATATAATTTACCTGAAATGATCAACGTTGCGAATAATCTAAAATATAAAATAGTTTATTCAGACATTAATTATAAAACTGGTTTTTTTGATCTTAAAAAATTATCACAAAATATTAACAAAAAAACTTGTGCTATATTGTTGACTAATATGTTTAATTCATATGAGGAGTCAAAAGCAATCAAGAATATTTGTAAAAAAAAAAAAGTTTTTTTAATTGAAGATAATGCAATTTATTTTGATAATTATAGTCAAAAAGGTAAAAATCAATTTAATAGTGGATCTTTAGGGGATTTCACAATTTATAGCTTTAATATTATGAAAAATATTTCAGCTCTATTTGGAGGAGCTGTAACAACCAATAATTTAGATTTTTACCTTTTTGCAAAACGTAAGTTAGATAATTTTA
>CACIRV010000007.1 GCA_902589155.1 uncultured Pelagibacteraceae bacterium
AAGAGGGTTTTTTGAATATAGAGATAGATAAATCTAAAAATATATTTATGACTGGGCCTGTCTCTGACATTAAAAATATAAAAATAAATATTTGATATGGGATTATTTGATAAATTTAAATTAGGGCTTGGTAAAAGCTCTTCTGGTCTTTCAGAAGGCTTTAAAAATATTTTTTCAAAAAAAGTTATAGATGATAGTGTTTTAACTGAATTTGAAGAATTAATTATTTCCTCTGATGCAGGGATAGATGTTGCTCAAGAATTAAGGAAAGATTTTGAAAATTTTAAAATTGATAAAAAATTAGATAATCACCAAGAAATTTTAAAGTTAATAGCAGATAAGATGGCCATTAACTTACTTAAATATGAAAAAGATTTAAGTCTTATGGGTAATGCAAGTTCATCTGTTATTGTTGTGTCTGGAGTAAATGGAGTAGGTAAAACAACTACAATAGGAAAATTAGGGAAATATTTTAAAGACAATAATAGATCAGTTGTATTTGGTGCAGCAGATACTTTTAGAGCTGCAGCAATAGATCAGCTTCAGGTTTGGGCTGCAAAAGTAAAAGTAGATATAATTAAATCTGAAATCAATAGCGATCCAGCGTCAGTGGCTTTTAAAACTGCAGAATTTGCAAAAAAAAATCAAATAGATATTGCTTTAATAGATACTGCCGGAAGATTGCAAAATAAAAAAAATTTAATGGACGAATATAAAAAGATTATAAATGTTCTTAAAAAAATTGATGAAAAATTTCCTAATGAAGTAATCTTAGTTTTAGATGCTACCACTGGACAAAATGCTTTAAATCAAGTTGAAGAATTTAGTAAGATACACAACATTACAGGTTTAATAGTTACTAAGCTTGATAGCACTGCTAAAGGTGGAATCATTTTAGCTATTTGTAAAAAATACAATTTACCTATTGTTGCTGTAGGAATGGGTGAAAAAGATACAGACTTACATCCATTTAAAGCTGAATATTTTGCTAAAGCATTGTTAGGATTTAACTCTTAATATTTCAGAATAAAACTTTTTATTTCATTTAATAAACTTGAATTAAATTCCATCATATGGTCATCTTCGGAAGTAAAATATGAGTGTTTAGGACTGTTAGCCTTTTCAAATAATTCTTTACCCATTGAAATAGGGACCACATCATCTTTCTCTCCATGCATTATTAAAATTGGAGTATTAATCATTTTAATCTTACCAATTGAGTCATACCTATCTTTTAAAAGAAGTCTTACTGGCAAGTATGGATAATAGATTTTTGCAGAATTTTCTATAGATGTAAAAGGTGACTCTAATATTATACTATTAAAATTATTTTTTTTACCTAACTCTACTGCAACTCCGCTTCCTAAAGACTCTCCATATAGAATAATTTGATTATTGTTAATGTTTTTTTCATTAAGCCATTTTATTGCTGCTTCAGCATCTTTATATAGATTTTGTTCGGTTGGAGATCCTTTATTACCACTAAATCCTCTCCAAGAGATTATTAAAATATTTATATCTAATTTATATAGCTCATTAAGTTTGTATATTCTGTTAGATAAATGACCAGCATTACCATGGAATATAACAAGTGTTTTATGTTTCTTAAAATCTTTTTCTATTATCCAGGATTTTAGTTTTATTTCTTCATCAACTTTTATAAAAATCTCGTCATAATCAAATTGGATTTTATCACCTTGGTAGTTATTCTCTGATGGATGATAAAGTAAATTTCTCTGATAAAAATATATAAAAATTATTACTACTATATAAGCAATTATTATAGATGATAAAATAAGGTACAAATATTTCATTTAACAATTTTTCTAGCTAAATAAATTCCGATAAAAACTAAAGCAGCTCCATAATAATGAAAATTTAAAAGAGCTTCGTCGAATAAAATTATTCCATAAATAGCTGAATATATTGAAAATATATAAAGTGTAAATCCTGCTAAAGAAGCTCCAACATATTTTTGAACTTTAGTATATAAAGTGAAAGCAATTATTCCTGGAGATATAGCCGCAAATAAAACCCAAAATAAAAAATTGTTATTAAATGTTGTATTTAATAAGTAAGTTTCTTCAATCAAATAAAATGGCATCAAAGAAATCGCACCAAAAAAAGCTATTAAAGTAAACCTAGCCATAAGACTAAAACTACTTTTCCAATTAATAAGAAAGATAGAATAAACTGCCCATCCAATTGCAGCTCCCAACATCCATAAATCTCCAGAAGTAAATTTAAAATTTAATAGATAAGAGAGATCTCCTTTACAAATTATTATTATAACACCTGAAAGACATAGAATTAAGCCTATGATTCTAGAAAAATTGATTTTATCATTAAAAAATAAAACTGATAAAATAATGATAAATATTGGTGAAGATGTATAAATTATTCCCATGTTAGCCATAGTAGTAGACATGCCTGCTATAAAAGGAAATGCACCACAAACGCCACAACCCATAAGCCCTAAGAAAAAAAGTTTTAAAGACTCTTTTTTAAATTGTTTTTTCTTTTTAATAATTTCATTAAAAAAAAAAGGCATTAAAATTAAGAAAACTGCAAGCCATCTCCAAAATGCAAGCGACACTGGCGGAACGTATTCGACTCCTCCTCTAGCAACAATAATATTTGAAGCCATAAAAATTGGCTGTATAAATAAAAGTAGATACGGGTAAAAATTATTTCTTTTTGTCACCAAAGGCTTCATATAACATCATTACTATTACTAAGCCCATTAGAATATAAACTGGCAAAACATCTTTAAAACCTATCATCATAGACCTGGTTAATGTTGTTGCTAAACCAATAAGAAAAGCAATACAGAAAACACAGCCAATTATTGAAGTTATTTTATTCATCTTTACAGTTTTTCTCCAACCAGTTAGCTGTACCTAAAAATCTTAAATCATCAAGTTTATTTCCAACTAACTGAACTCCTAATGGTAAATTATTTGCTCCAGTTAGTAAAGGCAATGAAATAGTAGGTAAACCTAAATATGTCCAAATTTTTTGAAAGTCTGCGCTTCCAGTTGATTTTAAACCTTTTTCAGCTACTCCGCTAGAAGAAGGAGTTATTATTCCATGATAATCTTCAAAAACTTCTTTATAAGACTCATAACTTTGTTTCATAAAATCAATTGCATCGGTGTAGTCTTTTGCAGAATATTTCATTCCTCTTTCAATCGCATCTCTCATTTCTTTAGAAAGTTTGTTTTTATCTTTTTTATAATAGACTTGAAAATTATTAGCTAAATCTGTTTCATGAATAATTTGATGGTATTTTGGAATTTCTTTAAAATATGAGGGTGTATCAAAAACTTCAATATTTTTTTTTAATTTTTTAATTAAAAATTCAAATGCTTTCTGAGATTCTTTATCTATATTTTTCCAATTGTCAGTTTTGTAAAAAATAAACTTTGGTTCAAAAACTGGTCCCTCTTCACATACTTTAATCATATCATCCGCTGCAAAATGAATAGTCGCGGGATCATATAAATCTTTTTTTATTAACGTTTTTGCAAGTAAAGCAACATCTTTAACAGTTTTTCCAAATACACCCATTGTATCTAGTTTTTCAGAAGTTTTTAAAACACCATTTCTTGAAATTAATCCGTAAGAAGGTTTGTATCCTACTACTCCGCAGTATGAAGCGGGTCGAATAATCGAACCTCCAGTTTGAGAACCAATTGATAAATGAGCCATGTGAGAAGCTACTACCGCAGCTGATCCACTAGATGAACCTCCTGGTGTCCTTGAATAATCATGTGGATTTTTTGTTTTGCTTGGGTGAATATAAGCTAATTCACAAGTTACAGTTTTTCCCATAATGATAGCACCTGCAGTCTTCAATAAATTAACTATTTCGGAGTCTTGGGAGCTAGACATTTTTTTTCTAAAAACAGTTCCACACTCAGTCGGCATATCGTAAGTTCCAATTATATCTTTGATCGCTATTGGAAGACCGTGTAAAGCCCCTAAAGGTTTGCCTGACTTTCTATATTCATCGGCTTCTTCAGCTTTTTCTAAAAGAATTTTTTTATCTAAAAAAGCCCAAGCCTGGACATCTTTTTCAAATTTTTCTATTCTTTTTATATAGGCTTTACATAAATCTACAGAAGAAATATCACCAGATTTTAACTTAGAAACCAGTTCATTGGCATTTAAAGAAGCTGTATCTATCATTTTAAGTTATTAATTTGCAAATAAAGTATCGGGTAGCCAGAGAGCAATGCCTGGGAATAGATACATTAAAACCATTGCAAAAATTACTATTCCTAAAAAAGGCATTATACCTCTAAAGATATCAAGAAGTTCTACATTTTTAGTTTGAACACCCTTAAGATAATAAGCTGACATTGCCATGGGGGGTGTTAAAAATGAAGTTTGTAAATTTAGAGCAATTAACATTGCAAAGAAATAAGGATTTACTCCAAAAAACTCCACCAGTGGTAAAAATATTGGGACAAAAATAATTAGTATTTCTGTCCATTCTAATGGCCATCCAAGTAAGAAAATTATAATCTGAGTAATTACTAAGAACTGCCATGGCGCTAAATCCATAGATTTAAAGAAGTGCTCAAATACTTCGTGGCCTCCTAGATAAGAAAAAACAGAAGAAAAAGTCCAAGAACCTATGAATAACCACATTATCATTGCTGTTGTTTTTGCAGTAAGAAAAACTGACTCTTTAAAGTTTTTCCATTTCAAAGTCTTATAAAAAAAGGAGAGAACTATTGCACCAAAGGCACCAACCCCTGCTGCTTCAGCTGGTGTTGCTAAACCTCCTAAGATTGTTCCAAGCACTAAAATAATAAGAGAGAATAAAGGAAGAAAAGAAACTAAGACTTCTTTTAAAATTTCAGATCTTGGAGGTATCTCCTCTGCAGGCGGTTTAGGTGCTATAGAAGGATTAAAATATGCTCTAGTAATTGCGTAACCTATATATAATCCTGCAAGCAATAAACCAGGGAGTATTGCAGCAGCAAATAATCTTAAAGGTGATAGTTGAGCAATAACAGAATAAACAATTAGCATAATACTCGGTGGAATTAATATTCCAAGACACCCTCCTGAACAGATTACTCCAGAAGCAAATTTTTTATCATATCCTGCTTTGATCATAGCAGGCCAAGCTAACAAGCCCATCAGAGTAACTACTGCACCAATAATCCCAGTGGCAGTTGAAAAAAGTGCGCAAGTGATTAAAGCTGCTACTGCCATCGATGCTGGCAATTTATGTGAGGCTAATCTAATTGCAAAAAACAATCTAGAAACAATCCCTGCTCTTTCTACAAGATAACCCATAAATAAAAATAAGGGGACTGCGGTTAACACAGTATTGTCCATTACGGTATAAGTATTTTGAACAAATAATTGAAAAATTCTATTATCTAAAAGATGTTCCATTCGAGTTGGATCAAAGTAAGCGTAATAACCGAAACCAACTCCCATAGCCATTAAAGTGAATGCTATGGGAAATCCAAGAAGAACAGCAAATAAAAATATTGCCATCATCATTATTGCAACTTCAGGATTGGTTAAACTAAATAACATCTTTTTGATCCTCGTCTTGTGAAGTTCTCATTAACATTTTTTCTGTTTCTTCGGCAACAACCATTCTTGCTGGCCAATGACCAGTTTGAATACAAATAATTGATCTAAAGACTTCGCTTATACCTTGAATTATTAAAAGAACTCCAGCAGAAGGTATTAATGCTTTTGCCATATAAATTTGAATTTGAGCCGGACTATTCCAACTAGTTTCTTTAATCTTCCAAGCTAATGCAGCATATTCATATCCATAAAATGCTAAAGCAAGAACACCGGGAAAGAAAAATATAAAATATAAAATTAAATCTATGTAACCTTGAGTTCTAGGTTTGAATAGTCTGTAAATTACATCTCCTCTTACATGAGCTTCTGTCGATAAAGTGTAAGCGCCCGCCATCATAAATATTGCTCCATACATTTGCAAACTAAAGTCAAAATTCCATAAAGTAGGAGCATTAAATGCATAAGCCATTACCACTTCGTAACAAGTTCCGCCCATTAGTATTACTATGCACCAAGAAAATGCTTTTCCTACCGAAGTACTTAAATGATCTGCGAAGCTGATAAATCCTCTCATAAAAATAAACTATTCTAAATTTTTATTCTTTTCCATAAAAAAAGGGGGCCAAAAAGCCCCCTTTTAAAATTATAAAAAAGTTAATTAAATTTTAACTTTTGCAATACTTCCAAACTCATTCTCATAAGCCAATTTGTAATTTGGCTGATTCATTAGTAAGTATTTCATAACTCTCTTAGCGTATTTCTTCTGAGAATCTACAATTTTCTTGAAGAAAGGATCCTTCTTATTAAAGTCTCCTATAACCTTGTCCCAACCTTTTAATTGTTGAGCTAAGATTTCATCAGATGTTTGATACACATTAACTTTGTGTTGATTCATCAATTTAGATAAATCAGCTGAGTATCTTACTAACGCTTTGAAGTAGTTATCCGTATTCGCAGCATAAGCAGCATTTTTTAGTATCGCTTGATGCGCAGGCGATAAACTATTAAATGTTTTCTTATTTATTGGAATTTCAAACATCTCTTGAGATTGGTGGAAGCTTCCTAAGTGATAATGCTTAGAAACGTCTTGCATACCAAACTGAGAGTCTGATGTTGGGTTGTTAAACTCAGCAGCTTCAATTAATCCTGTTTTCATTGCAGGTTGAATTTCACCACCAGGTAATTGTCTAACTACCATTCCCATTGCTGTTAATACGTTAGTCGCTAAACCAACTGTTCTGTACTTCATACCTTTAACATCAGACACTTTAGTTACGTTCTTTTTGAACCAACCAAAAGGCTGAGCAGGCATAGGCATATGGAAGAAACCAATATAATCGAAACCAACTTTTGAAAGTGTTTCTTCATATAGTTTTCTACCTCCACCATACTCCATCCATCCCATTACTTCTTGAGATGACATTCCGTATGATGGACCTGTACCGAATAATGAAGCGGCAGCATTTTTACCATACCAGTATGCAGTTACCCAGTGTCCCATATCTAGTACACCTGAACTTACTGCTTGACCAATCTCTCCAGTTTTAACAACTGAACCAACTGGTTGAAGATCTATCTTCAACTCACCACCTGACATGTCGCTAACCATTTTTGCATAGTCGCCAGCCATTTCGAAGAATATATTTGCTCCTGAAGGCCAAGCTGCTTGCATCTTTAAAGTTTTCGGAGCACCGAATGCAATGTTTGGCATTGCAACTGTTGCTGCCGCTGCTGCTCCTGTTACTGCAGCTGCTTTAAAGAACTTACGTCTTGAAGGAGTTTTAACTCCTTTGATCGTTTTTTTTGACATACGTCCCCCTTAATTATTAATAATTAAAAATATTTAAACATATAAACTTGAGAGAGTCCCACCCAAATTGAACTAATTTTTGTCGCGCACAACCTTGAGTAGTGCTAAAAATATTTAATTTACTTTATTTTTACAATTTCCAGTTTTGAAAAACTCTTCGAGATTATCAATAGCTAGATTTGCCATCGCAGTTCTCGTTTCTTTTGTTGCGCTTCCTAAATGCGGAAGAATAAATGCACTTTTATGTTTTAGATAGCCGGGATTTAAATTTGGTTCTCCTTTATATACGTCTAAACCCACTGCATAAACTTTTCTTCTATTAAGGGCATCTATCAAAGCTTCATCATCAACTATATCTCCTCTAGCAACGTTTGTAACAACTGCTCCTTTAGGTAAAAATTCTAAAGTTTCTTTGTTAATCATATTAACTGTTTCATTTGAAGCAGGACAACATACTGACAAAACATCTGAAACACTTAGTAGACTTTTTAGATCTTTATGATAGATAGCTCCATCTTCTTTATCCGCACCTAGCTTTGAGCGATTATGATAATGAATTATCATTCCAAGTGATTTTGCTATTTTTGCAATTTTTTTTCCTATTCTACCCATTCCTAGAATTCCTAGTCTACTTCCAGTCAGTTGTTTACCAATCAAATAGTCAGCTGACCATTTCCAATTAGATGATCTCGCACCTTCAATGCCCTCTGATGCTCTCCTACATGCACCCAAAATTAATAAAATTCCAATTTCTGCAGTGGCATCAGTCAAAACCTCAGGTGTGTTTGTAACTGTAATATTTTTTTTTTTAGCTGCTTCTAAATCAATGTTTCCAAATCCAACAGCAAAATTAGATAAAATTTTTACAGTGGAAGGTAATTTATTGATAGTTTCTTCATCTAATTTATCAGTAAGAGCTGATAACACTCCATCACAACCTTCGCACATTTCAATTAATTTTTTTTGAGAGTAAAGTTCGTCATTAGAATTTAATTTTACATCGTACAATTCTTTTAATCTATCTTCATTAGATTGTAATAATTTTCTAGTAATTAATATTTTTTTCATAAAATTCGATTATTAATTTAAATCAAATATTTTACCAGGATTCATTATATTATTGGGGTCAATAGTTCTTTTTATAGACCTCATGATTGGGATATTATCTGAGTGTTCTTTTAATAAGTATTCTTTTTTGTGGAGACCAACACCATGCTCACCAGTTATTGTTCCATTTAACTCTAAGGTTTTATTAATCAATAAGTCACTAAACTTTCTTATATTTTGATAGGTTTCTTTTTTTGATGGGTCATAAGGCAACAGTACGTGAAAATTTCCATCTCCTAGATGCCCTACCATTGGTGCCCTAAGTCCAAATTTTTTCGTTTCTATCTCAGCAAAATTTACACATTCTGTTATTTTTGATATTGGAAGACAAACATCCGTTGAATAAACTCTTCCGTTTTTAATTAATGCTTTTACCGAATAATAAACATCCCAACGTGCCCGCCATAATTTATTTCTCTCTTCTAAATCTTTTGCCCATTTAAAAGAACTCCCTTTATTTTCATTAGATATTTCTTCAACTATCTTAATATTTTCTTTATTAGATAATTCTGACCCATGAAATTCAAAAAATAATGTAGGTAAAACTTTAAGATCTTTTAACTTTGAATAGTTAATACTTATATCCATCTGATCTTTATTCAACATTTCAATACGAGCAATCGGTACTCCATATTGAATAATTTGTTGAGCTGTTTGAACAGCATCTTCTAAAGAAGGAAAATGACAAACTGCACTCATAATGCTTTCAGGGATAGGAGATAATCTCAATTGTATTTCTGTAATTATTCCAAGGGTGCCTTCTGAACCAATGAATAGGTTTGTTAAGTTATAACCAGCAGAAGTCTTTTTTGTTCTACTACCAGTATTTATAATATCTCCATTAGGAAGAACTACAGTTAAACCTGTGATCACAGTCTTCATTGTTCCATATTTGACTGCCATCGTGCCTGATGCTGAAGTAGATGCCATACCTCCAATGGCAGCGTTAGCTCCTGGATCTATCGGAAAGAAAACCCCATCTTCTCTCAAATAATCATTCAATTGTTCTTTGGTTACGCATGCTTGAACTCTACAATCAAAATCTTCCACGTTTACACTTAAAATTTTATTCATTTTTTCTAGAGAAATTGTTATTCCACTTTCATTACCAACAACATTCCCTTCTAAAGAAGTTCCTGTTCCAAATGGAACTACGGGCACCTTATGGTCGTTACAAAGCTTTAAAATTTTTGAAACTTCTGCATTTGTTTCAGGAAAGACTACTGCTTCTGATAATACCGGATCGTAAGTATCCTCTCCCCTAGAATAATTTGTTCTGGTAGAAATAGATGTGGAAAACCTACCATTAAAAATTTTTTTTAGTTCTAATTGAACTTGTTCATTCATTAAATTGATTTTAGTTAAAATTTAAGAAAAATACAGTTATTTAGCTAACATTTTTTTAATATTCTCTAAAGCCTGAGAAATATTATCTTGAGATGCAGCAAAGCTAAATCTCACGTAATCCTTACAAGTTGAACCGAATGCGGTACCTGGAACTATAGCAACACCTGCTTCATGCATACATTTTTTTGAAAATTCCGAACCGTTCATTCCTGTTCCAATAACTTTTGGGAAAGCATAAAATGCTCCTCCAGGCAGGCTACATTCTACCCCTGGTAAATCATTCAATAATTTATGAATAAGTTTTCTTCTTTGATCAAATTTCATCATCATATGATGAATTGGATCATCTGGACCATCTAAAGCAGCAACACCTGCAAATTGAGAGGGAGCATTAACGCATGAAAAACTATTTATCGCAAGTTTGGTAATATGTGGAATTAATTTTTCTGGCCATACACTCCACCCCATTCTCCAACCAGTCATTGCATATGCTTTACTCCATCCATCTAAAACAATTAGTCTATCTTCTAATTCAGGATAGTTAAAAAATGTTGGCATTTCTTTACCGTCGTAAATTTGTCTACTATAAATCTCATCACTTAAAATTGCTACATGCGGATGTTTTTTTAACCCTTCAGCTAAAAAATCAATTGCAGACTTTTCTACAAAACTTCCTGTAGGGTTATTAGGATTTATCAATACAAGTAATCTAGTTTTGTCTGTTATTAATGATAAAATTTTTTCTGGATTAAATTTTAAATCTTTATCCTCCGTCAAATCATAAGGCACAGCTTTTGCTCCAGAGTAATTTATCATAGATTCATAAATTGGAAATCCAGGTGTTGGATGTATTATTTCTGCTCCTGATTCTCCAATCATGCTGATTGCAAAATACATTGTAGGTTTCCCGCCTGGCATTATCATTATTCTTTCGGGACTAATGTCTTTATTGTAAAGTTTTTTTATTTTTCTGGATACTGCCTGTCTACATTCAAAAATACCATTAGCGAGTACATAGCCATGATGACCGTCATCAATTGCTTTTTTTGCTGCATCCGTAATATGTTTTGGAGTTTTAAAATCTGGTTGACCCAAACCTAAATGAATCATTGGTTTTCCTTGTGCTTCAAGTTTCTTGGCTTCTGCCAAAATTGCAAAAGCTGATTCTGTACCCAATCTTTCTAAATTTTTTGCTAATTTCATTGTTAAAAAATTATTCTTTTCAGGTTTTGTTTCTATAAATTAATTTTGCACTATTCAACTCTTTTAAATTTTTACACCCCATTAAAACCATATTCCTATTAATCTCATCGTACATGTTTTGTAATAAATGTTCGACACCTTGTTGACCGCCTGCGGCTAAAGAGAACAAGAACATCTTGCCAAAACTACAAGCTTTAGCTCCTGCTGCAATGGCTTTTAATACATGTGTTCCTCTCCTAACACCTCCGTCTAAAATAATTTCTAACTTATCTCCTACGGCGTCAGATATTGCCTTAACTTGATCAAAAGGAGATCGAGATCCATCGAGTTGGCGCCCTCCATGGTTAGAGATCATTATTGCTGTGCATCCAATATCGATAGCTCTTTTAGCATCTTCGACAGACATAACCCCTTTCAATGCAAAAGGGCCATTCCATTTTTTTGCACAATACTCAGCATCTTTCCAGCCCATGGCTGGATCATATTGTTCATTAATGTATTCTATAACGGATTTGGATATATTTGTTCCTTTATCAGTTTTTTTTTTAACATTAGATAATTCAAACTTTTTTCCAGTTAAATAATTAAATACCCATCGAGGTCGCATCGCAAAACTCATTAGGCTTTGAATTGTAAGTTTAGGAGGAGTAGTAAATCCTGTCCTATGATCTTTCTCTCTATTACCTGCTACTAAAGTATCAACCGTTAAACACATTGCATCAAAACCAGATCTTCTTGATCTTTCAATCAGGTCATCAGAAATTGATCTATCTTTATGAACATAAAGTTGAAATAGCTTCGGCCCACTTGAAATATTTGAGACTTCTTCAATAGTGTTATTGCCCATAGACGACATACTATAAAAAGTATTAAATTTTTCTGCTGCTCTTGCTGACGCTCTGTCTCCATCTGGATGGTAAAGTCTCTGCATAGCAGCTGGTGAAAGAAAAATTGGCATGCCAATTTTTCTACCGAATAACGTAGTTGATAGATCAGGTTTTCCTACACTGGCAAGAATATTGGGAACTAAATCACAATCATTAAAGGAGTCAGTGTTTCTTCTTAAAGTTGATTCATCATCAGCTCCTCCATCAATGTAATGAAATATAGGAGAAGGTAATTTTTTTTTTGCTAACTTTCTAAAATCTTCAAAATTGTGACAATTTTTTAAACTCATTATCTTCTAAATCTTAAATTATTTCTATTAAGTTCACTAATTTTTGTACAACCCATTAATTTCATATCTCTCTGTAATTCAGCCTTATATTGCGCTAAAGCTCTTTCTACACCTGCTTGACCTGCTGCTGCTAAAGCATATAAATATAATCGTCCTCCAGAACAAGCTTTGGCTCCTAGTGATAATGCCTTGAGCATGTGAGTTCCTCTGTGAATTCCACCCTCGCAAATTACATCAAGCTTGTCGCCAACTGCATCAACTATTTCGGCAAGTTGATCAAAGGGGGACCTTGATCCGTCAAGTTGTCTTCCTCCATGATTAGAAACCATTATACCAGTACATCCAATATCAACTGCTCTCTTAGCGTCCTCAACACTCATCACTCCTTTTAATGCAAAATGGCCACCCCATTTAGAACAAAGTTTTTCAGCATCTTTCCAATTCATAGACTGATCCAACATTGTAGAAAAATAATTTCCAATCGAAGAATTAGTGCTAGTTCCCTCTTTAACAAAATCTTGAAGATGAGGTAGTTCAAACTTGCCTCTTGTTAAATAGTTTATTCCCCACATTGGCTTTGTAGCAAAACTAAACAAACTAGATAATGTTAATTTAGGGGGAGAGGTAAAACCTGTCCTTAAATCTCTTTCACGATTTCCTCCGGTAATTGTATCTACAGTTAAAGCCATAACGTCAAACTTAGCGGCTTTTGCTCTTTCCAAACACGAATCGTTTAAACCTCTGTCCTTGTGAAAATAAAATTGGAACATCTTTGGCGTATCAATCATTGAGGATATTTCTTCGACACTCACTGTGGCTAATGCTGAAACACCAAACATAGTATTAAATTTCTGAGCGGCTTTCCCTACTGCTCTTTCACCTTCATAATGAAAAAGTCTTTGTAAAGCTGTTGGCGCGAGATAAAAAGGTAGATCAAGTTTTTTTCCAAATATTGTAGTAGATAGATCTACATTTTCTACACCTCTTAACACATTCGGAACTAAATCTACGTCATCAAAAGCACTTGTATTTCTGGCATAAGTCACTTCATCGTCGGCTGCACCATCAATATAATGAAATATAGGAGAAGGTAATTTTTTTTTTGCTAATTTTCTAAAATCTTTGTAGTTATGACAATCCTTTAAGTTCATTTTTTAAAAGTTTTTAGAAAATGTAATTTGCTGATTGTCTGTACCTGGATTGGTGTCACCCCAATCATTATTTGAAATATGGCTGTAGCTTAAACCCAATTGTGAATCTTCAGAAAGATCAAAGCCTACTTTGATTTCACTTTTAAATTCTAAAACACTTCCTAAATCTTTTCCGTCACCTTTTTCATAAAATCCTGGCGTAAAACTTGGTAAAATTTTTATCGGCCCAATACCATACTGGCCTTCGACTCCAGTATACAAATAAAGTGAATTGTTTCCTGTCACAAATCCTCCTGAAACTGGAGAAAATTTTCCTAAAGGAGTATCTCTAAATAAATCTGGGTTTCTATGTTCCATGCCTAACAAAGTTGACTGATCATCTCCTTCTTTATCAATGACATCAAAAGTCCCCATATAAAAAGATATATCTTTATTTGATTTATCCGCAAAAGCAGGACTTATCATATGAGCTAGCAGAGTTAAAAATATTACAAATTTAAATTTCATAGTAAAAAAATATTAGTAAATATCTCACAAGTATAGATATCTTTCAACTAATGATTGTCCCTTTTTTTTAAAAGTAAAAAAATTATTGTCCCACCTGCCACGAGAACTAAATAAGGAAATAGCCATAATACAAAATTAACTTTATTTAATGGAGGTTTATAAACAATCCAGTCACCATATTTCTCAATCAAAAATTCATAGATTTCTTTTTCTGTTTTACCATCTTTGATTTGGTCTCTTACAACTAATTTGATTGTTTGAGCAAATTCTGAATTTGAGTCGCCTACAGATTGCCCTTGACAAACTAGGCATCGTAAGTTTTTAAAAATTTTATTAGAGTCTACTAAAAATGTTTCTGCATTTACAGCATTTAGATTTAGTATAATAAAAAAAATTATTATTTTAATTTTCATTGTTTTCTTACAATCTGTTTAATGAAGCTATAATCATTTTTAGAAATAGGGCCGATAAACTTTTTTATAATTACTAAATCTTTATCAATTAATATACTTTCGGGAATGCCGTAAATTCCAAAATTTATTGAATGTTTACCAAACTCATCTCGTGCAAGATCATCATATGGATCACCGAGATCTTTTAAAAATTTTAGAGCATTATCTTTTTTATCTTTAAAATTTACACCTAATATCTTTAGATTTTTTTCATCATTATTTAATTTAAGCAACATCGCATGTTCATCTCGACAAGGAGCGCACCAAGATGCCCAAAAATTAATTAACGTAAAATCATTTTTTTTAAGATCCTCTTCAGTGATTATTCTATTATCACTAAAATGATCTAATTGTATCTTTGATATTTTCTGACCAACTAAATCTTTTGTGTCATAAATTGAGCTTTTGTTTAAACCAATAAAAAATACACCAATAACAAATATGATTAATGAAATTATAAATAATTTAATAATATTTTTTTGCATTTTTAAAGAACCTTAAAAAACCACCTAATGAAATAAAGATTACGGATATCCAAATCCACATCATAAAAGGTTTTTTTTGAAATTTAATATTATAATATTCTGATCTATCAATATTACTCATAGTTATATAATAGTCTTTTAATAAGTTAGATCTTATTGAAGCTTCATAAGTTATTGTGCTTGGTTTTTCGTAAATCCTAATTTCTGGAAAAAGAAATTGATTTAAGTTTTCATCAGATTTATTAATTTTAAATTCTCCAATAACTGCTTTGTAATTCTGAAAATCTTCTAATTTAAGATTTTGGAACTCTATAGAATAATTTTCAAAGTTTTTTTTCTCCCCTACTTTTAGATTAAAATCTTTTTCTATGGAAAAGTTATAATTAAGCCCTATAAATAATATCAAAAATCCAAAAGCAAGGTGAGATATTACTCTAGGAAATTCTATATTTTGTTTTTTCAACGATTTATATAAATCTATTAAAGAAGCAAATATAAGAAAGAGAGCAGAAATTATTATGAAATTGGACATTAAACTATAACTTTTAAATATATAAATAATAGAAAAGTTAATAAAAATTGAAACTATTAAAATTTTGAATAATAAATTTAGATTATAAAATTTATTTTTAATCCACTGAGTCCTTGGACCCACTGACATAAAAAATAAAAATATTACAACTATAGGTATTATAACTGTATTATAAAAAGGAGGTCCTACTGAAACTTTATGTTCCGTTAAAACTTCGGTAAAAATAGGATAAACAGTTCCTAATAATACTGTAAGTAGATAAAAAATCATAAACCAATTGTTGATTAAAATAAAAGTCTCTTTGCTATTAGAATTTAAATTATAGTTGCTACTTTTAAATTTATTGAAAAAAAGTAAAACTGAGGCAAAAATCATTAAGCTTAAAAATATTAGTATATAAAGACCTCTAGATGGATCATTAGCAAAAGTATGAACTGAATTTAAAATTCCAGACCTTACCAAAAAAGTTCCAGTAACGCTCAGAATGAAAGTTAACAGACAAAGTATTATTACCCAAAAATAAAGTAGACTTCTTTTCTCCAACACAATCAATGAATGTAATAAAGCTGTCATCGCAAACCATGGCAAAAGAGATGCGTTTTCAACTGGATCCCAAAACCAAAAGCCTCCCCAACCTAATTCATAATAAGCCCAAATAGATCCAGCTAAAATTCCAAGCGTTTGAAAAGACCATGAAATTAAAACCCAATTTTTAATCGATTGGGCAAATAATTTGCCCGAATAGTTAGTTATCAAAGAAGCTATAGCAGCTGAAAAATAAATGGACGAACCTACGAAGCCGACATAAAGCAATGGTGGATGAATAGCTAAAGCAGGATCTTGTAAAATAGGATTTAAACCTAAACCTTCTTTAGGTATCGGTGAAACCATACTAAATGGATTTGAGCTAAACAAAAGAAAAAATAAAAAACCAAGTATTAAAATGTTTTGTATAATTAAACTATAAATCTTATAATTTTTTGGATGATTTTTATTGTACAAAAGAAAAAAGAAAGAGAATATTGTTAAAATAATAACCCATAATAATAAACTGCCTTCATGGTTACCCCAAGTTCCAGAAATCTTATAAAGTAATGGCTTTAAAGAATGAGAATTTTGATAAACAGTAATTATCGAAAAATCAGAAACAATAAAAGCAGACACCAAAGTTAAAAAACAAATTATAATAAATGTACTTTGAAATAAACAAAGATGATAAATCTTTCTACCAATTAAAACCTTGCTACTGCTTAAATTTTGAAATGAAAAATAAATTATAGATATTCCTATTAATATATTTAAAGATAGTAAGGTATTGCCTATATTACTTAACATTTTTTTTCATTAAATCTTTTAACTCTGGCGGCATATAATTCTCATCGTGTTTTGCTAGTATTCTGTCAGCAATAAAAAAATTTTTATCTTTCAACTTCCCTTCAGCTACAACACCTTTTCCTTCAGAAAATAGGTTGGGTACTGTACCGCTATAACTAACAAAAATTTCATTTTTTAAATCTGTAATTATAAATTTAATTTCTTGATTATTAATTTTGATAGAATTCTTTTTTACCATCCCGCCTACTCTAATTTTTTTCTTAGAAATAATATCTTTGCTCAGTTGAATATCTGTAGGTGATTTAAAATAAAGGATATTGCTAGTTAAAGATTTTAAAATAAAAAAAACTGCAATAACTAAAGAAACAAGTAGTAAACTTAAAAAAGAAACTCTCTTTTTAACTTTTTTTGTAAGCATTAAAATGCTTTAGATCGATTTGTTGTACGAAGCTAGAAACTGAGAGGCGACTTTAGATTTGTCTAAAACTAATTTTCTTTCTGTCTCTGAAAGCTGGTCTAATTCTTTTGCAAAGTCTTTTTCGTATTTTTTCAAAGTTTTGTAAGTTTTGTAATAAACTATTCCACAAGCTAAAAAGGTAATAGCAAAGGACAACCATACAAAAAAACCATAACCGTTCATTAAAATAAAATTTTGGATCATATTCTTTTAATATTTTTTTTCTTTATTCTAATGATTTCTGTCTTGTATTTCATTAGCAAAATTAACGCACAATATAATAATAAAACTAATAACATCAGTATTAAAGGTAATAACATAGAGGGGTGTATAGAACTAGTACCATCTATTTTAATGCTTGAAGGTTGATGAAGAGTATTCCACCAATCAACAGAGTATCTAATAACCGGTATGTTTATTGATCCGATAATTGCGATTAAGTTTGCGACTTTGTTAGCTTTGCCTTCACTTTCAATTAACTTATGAGCAAGAATAAATAAAATATAAAAAATTGAAAGTACTAACATTGAAGTTATTCTCGCATCCCAAACCCACCAAGTACCCCAAGTTGGCTGTCCCCATAATGATCCAGTAATAATTGCTATACAAGTAAACAGTAGTCCTATAGGGGCAATACTTTTTGTAATCAAATTTAAATTTTTTATTTTAAAAACAAAATTTAATATGGATAACAAGGCTATTACTGAGAATGAAGCTAAACCTATCCATGCGGACGGCACATGAACATACATAATTCTTACGCTATCACCTTGTAAGTAATCCGGTGGTGATAGTATTAAAGCAAATGTCAGAGCAATAATTAAAAGGATAAAAAAAATTGAATTAATAAAATTAATTAATTTTTCAATCCAATTAAAAATTCTACTTGGATTTATTAAATCAAACATACCTTCTGACTACTATAATATTATTTTTATGTGAAGAGTGAATATAAGCCTAATTGAGAATTGAGAGGGAGTTAAAGAAGTATGAGTTAATTCCCAATTAGGCAAGAACACCTAAAGGTAATATAAATCTATGACATAGATTTGAATGAATAATGTTAAATTTGAGGCAATTTTTCAATTACTACTATCTTGTATGGCTGTCTTATGTGCAATGCATTAAATAAATCTTTGGTTCCTGAGAGATTATTTTCAGTCCAACTTCTCATTACATCTTTCTGTTTATGCAAGTCAATGCCAATAGAAAAATCTTCGCAAGAAACTAGTCTAGCACCATTTTTTTCAGCGAAAAGATCTAGACTTTTTCTACTAATTATATTCCAACCCTGTTCTAAATCCTTTTCTTCATAGTTGTCCTTGGATGCTCTATATTTTATAAAAACATCAATGTCATATTCATTTACCAAGTTATGTAATATAAGTCTTCCTTTTGGATTTAACCAACTTAAAACATTTTTTAATACAGTATTATAATCATCAAATATTGTTAAGACTCCAAGCATTGTAATAACATCAAATTTTTTTGTAACCGATTTTTTATCTAATACGTTACCTTTGGAAAAGGAAATTTCAGGGAAATCTTTCAAAGCTTTTTTCAACAACGAGTCAAGATATTCGATACCTTCGATATTACTACCTGGAAAACGTTTTTTTAAATAACCTGGAAATGCCCCTGCTGCACATCCAACATCTGCTATTGAGGAAAATTTTTGTCTCGAAATAACATCTGCTACTGCAACAAACGAATCTTTAACTTTTTTATTATTTTCATTTAAGTATAAATTATCGTGTTTTCTTTTCATTTTTTTGAACCTTCAATTATTATAATAATGTCTTAGATAAAAAATTAGATAAATTAATTAGATAGCTTAAAATAACTTGACCCTTTTTTTCCAGAAAAAATTTCTTCAATTAATGGATGTTTAACTGGTTCTTTAGATTTGTCTAATAATAGGTTTTGTTCAGAAACGTAAGCTTCATAAGTTACATCATTGCTTTCAGCTAAGAGATGATAGAAAGGCTGATCTTTCCTAGGTCTAACATCCTTTGGTATAGACTGATACCACTCTTCTGAATTATTAAATTCAAAATCAACATCATAAATAACACCTCGAAAATCAAAGTGTCTATGTTTTACCACTTCTCCTATTGAAAATTTTGCATTATTGCTAGATGCCATATCTAATAATTAATAATTTTTTTATTAAAATCAATATCTAATTTATTAAAAATTTATTATATGTTAAACAATTAATGTGAATAAGTCTTTTTTAAAATTTCTTGCTGATTTTGGACCTTTATTAATTTTCTTTACAATCTATTATAAAAGTGGAAACAATCTTAGTGTAGCAATACCGCCACTAATTATAGCAACTATTGTTGCTGTAACAGCAATCTATTTTTTAGAAAAAAAAATACCTTATATCCCGCTTTTAGGAGGTATTATTATTTCTTTGTTTGGGGGTTTAACATTATATTTTGATAACCCAGTTTTTTTATATATGAAGCCAACGATAATAAATATTATTTTTGCATTCACTTTGATTGTAGGCAAAACTTTCTTCAATAAAAACTTTCTTGAATTTTTCTTTAAAACTGCTTTTCAGTTGGATCAATTAGGATGGAATAAGTTAAATAACAGATGGGCTTACTTCTTTATATTTTTGGCAATCTTGAATGAAATAATTTGGAGAACTCAACCCGAGTCTACATGGGTAAATTTTAAAGTTTGGGGTATATTGCCTTTGACCTTTATATTTACAGCCTCACAATTGCCAATGATTAATAAACATAAGATATGAAAAATATAAAATTAATTATTAATAATGATTTAAAAAAAGAAAAAGAAAAATTTTTTGTAAAAAAAGAACTTCAATGTATTTTAAATCTATACGCAAAAATGGTTTCGAATGGGACCTGGAAAGATTATTCTTTTTCATCAGGATCAAAAGAAATATCATTTGATGTTTATCAAAGAACATCTGATCAGCCAGTTCTAAGAATATTAAAAAATCTCAAACCTAAAGATTATAATGAAAAATTCTTAATAAAAGACAAGAATGGCAATGTTCTGAAAAAATCAGAAAATTTAAATCGCCTGATCAATAAAACTAGCTGGAATAATTTAAGATTAGTAAAGTAATTATCTTCGTTGACCAAAAAGTCTCAAAAGCATAATAAATAAATTAATGAAATCTAAGTACAGAGTTAAAGCACCCATTACAGCTTTTTTACCCATTAACTCTCCACTATCACTTGCTAAGTACATATTTTTAATTTTTTGAGTATCGTAAGCAGTTAACCCAACAAAAATTAAAACTCCTAAGATTGAAATCACGAAATACATCATTGAAGATTGCATAAAAATATTAACTATAGATGCAATTATAATTCCAAATAGGCCCATCATTAAAAAAGAGCCCAACTTAGTTAAATCTCTTTTTGTTGTGTAACCATAAATACTCATCGCACCAAAAGTTCCAGAGGTAATAAAAAATACTCGAGCAATACTCATCTGTGTGTAAACAATAAATATTGAAGCTAGTGATGCTCCCATTAATGCCGCAAAAACCCAAAATGTTGATTGTGCTTTAGAAGCGCTCATCTTTGATATTCCAAAACTTAAATACATCACTATTCCTAGAGGTGCTAACATTACTAACCATTTAAAACCTGAATTAAAAATTAGCTCTCCAAATGGGTCGGTTAATCCATTAAAACCTGCTGGACCTAATGTTATATTCATTCCCCCTGAAAATTTAAAAACTAGCAAAGAAATAATGCCTGTTAAAAGAACGCCGGATGCCATGTAATTATAAACTTTTAACATATAGGCTCTTAAGCCTTGGTCAATAATAGCTTCTGACGCTGAAGATCTAACCGAAGTAGATTGTTTATTAAATTCCATAAGAACAATATATGAATTTTTATTAACTTTTCAATAGGTAATAATTACTTTAAAAAAACCTTTAATATTACAATTTTATGAAATTCAAAAAATTAGGAAATACAAATCTGAATGTTAGTTCAATTTGTCTTGGAACTATGACTTGGGGAACCCAGAATTCTGAAAAAGATGCTTTTGAACAAATGGATTATTCACTGGATCAAGGTGTGAATTTTTTTGACACTGCAGAACTTTATTCTATTCCCCCTACAGCAGAGTCATACGGAAAAACTGAAGTTATGATTGGAAATTGGTTTGAAAAAAAAAAGAATAGGGATAAAATTATTTTAGCATCAAAAATTGCTGGTCCTGGTTTAGATTGGATTAGAGATGGTAAAAATAGCTTTGATGAAAAAGGGATTGGTAAGGCTATTGAAGGAAGTCTTAAAAGATTAAAAACAGATTATATAGATCTATATCAATTACATTGGCCTGAAAGATCAACTAATACTTTTGGAAGAAGAGAATATACAATCAATAAAAATGAAAAAGAATGGAACGATTTTGAGAGTGTTCTAAATGCATTAGATAAATTCATAAAAAGTGGAAAAATTAGATACATAGGAATGTCAAATGAGACTCCTTATGGTCTATCTAAATATTTAGAGATATCTAAAAACAAAAAACTGCCTAGAATGATGTCAGTGCAAAATCCTTATAGTTTAGTAAATAGAACTTATGAAGTAGGCATGTCAGAAATATCGATAAGAGAAAAGTGTGGCTTATTAGTTTATTATCCTTTGGCTTCGGGTGCTTTATCTGGAAAATACAGAGGAGGACAAATGCCAAAAAACGCAAGGATGACTTTATTTAAAGGTTGGGAAAGAATGATTAATCCCTTAGCGATGAAAGCATACGATGAATATTATAAACTAGCTAAAGATAATAATATTACGATGGTTCAACTTGCGCAGGCTTTTGTTAATTCTAGACCTTTCGTAACAAGCAATATTATTGGAGCGACAACCATGGCTCAGCTGAAAGAAAATATTGGAAGTATGAATATTAAATTGACTGAAGAAATATTAGAAAAGATCAATATTATACACAATAACAATCCTAACCCGGCTCCTTAATTCAAACCATTGAAATAGATAATTTTTAGTATAAAAATAAATTTATGTTATTTAAAAAATTTTTTATTATAATCTTATTTACCCTGTTCTCATTTAGCGCAAATGCTAATGCTCCAAAATCAACTGGAAAATACAAAAACTGGGAAAGCTTTACTGCTCAAACAGATAAGGGAAAAATTTGCTTTGCTCAAACTACTCCAACAAAAAGAGCTCCGTCTTCAATTAAAAGAGAGAAATCAAAATTATTTGTTACTTTTAGACCATCTGAAAACATTAAAGATGAAGTTAGCTTAACGAGTGGTCATGATTACAAATCTTCAACGGTTACAGCTAGCTCAGGAAAAAAAAGATACTCTTTTTTTTCGCAAAAAAGTTTTGCTTGGCTACTTGACGACCAAGAAGAAAGAAATTTTATTAAATTAATGAAAAAAGCAACCAATTTAATAATTAAAGCTAGAACAACTAAGGGTGCAGAAACTACTGATCATTATTCAATGATGGGATTTACAAAAGCTTACAACACTGCAAAAAAAACTTGTAGTTAAATGAAAAAAATTGTTTTGGCCTACTCAGGTGGGCTTGATACCTCAATAATTCTGAAATGGCTTCAAGAGAATTATAAAGCTGAAGTTATTGCCTATACTTCTGATATTGGCCAAGAGATGAATAAACAGAAAATTATTAAAAATGCAAAAAGATTAGGTGTAAAAAAAATAATTATTGAAAATCTAAAAAATGTATTTGTTAAAGACTATGTTTTTCCCATGATTAGAGCGCATGCAGTCTATGAAGGGGTTTATTTGTTAGGAACATCTATAGCGAGACCTTTAATTGCTAAAAGACAAATAGCTATTGCAAAAAAATTAAATGCATTTGCGGTTTCCCATGGAGCAACTGGTAAAGGAAATGATCAAGTGAGATTTGAGCTGGGATATGCTTTTTTTGGTGGAAAAAAAATTAAAGTTATAGCACCATGGAGAGAGTGGAAATTGCAATCAAGAACTGACTTAATAAATTATGCAAAAAAAAATAATATACCTATCCCAAAAGATAAAAAGGGAGCTCCACCTTTTTCTATAGACGATAATATCTTTCATACTTCTACCGAGGGTAAAGTATTGGAAAATCCAAAAAACTCTGCTCCGGAGTTTATATATCAAAGAACTGTTTCTCCTGAGAAAGCGCCAAATAAAAAAACAAAAGTTAAAATTACTTTTAAAAATGGTGACCCAACTGCCGTTAATGGAATTAAATTAAGCCCGGAAAAACTTTTAGAAAAGTTAAATTTATTAGCTGGAAAAAATGGTATTGGAAGAGTTGATTTAGTAGAGAACAGATTTATCGGAATTAAATCAAGAGGAGTGTACGAAACACCAGGTGGAACAATTTTATATATAGCACATAGAGCTATAGAGTCTGTTACTTTAAATAAAGATACAGTCCATGCAAAAGAAAGAATAATGGCTGAATATGCTGAACTAATTTACAACGGTTACTGGTTCTCCAAAAGAAGAATTAATCTGCAAAAAGTAATTGATAAGAATAGAAATCTAGTTTCTGGTGATGTTGTTTTAAGTTTGTATAAGGGTAACGTGACAATATTATCCAGAAGAACAAAAAATAAAGCTTATTCTATGAAAAAAGTTTCTTTCGAGGAAAATAAATCTTTTAAAAAGTCTAAAGTTGAAAAATTTATCAAATACCACTCTAAACAGTTATACAAATCTTAAAATTCTGATAGTAATTAGTTAATGAATAATACGATTCGAAATATTCAATTAACTGCAGTTCTTTTTGTTTTGGTATCAACCATCATTGCATTCCTGCTTGAAGTCAGAGAGATGTATGAGAACAAAAATATTGAGTTAGCAGACTTACTTCTAATGTTCATCTATATTGAAGTTATTGGTTTGGTCAAATCATACTGGGAGACAAGATCTGTAAGAATTACTTATCCTTTGGTAATAGCGATAACCGCTCTTGCTCGATTTATTATTTTGCAAGATAAGGAAAGTGATCCGTCAAACCTGATTTATATTTCAATTGCTATATTAATAGTAGCGATAGCTACAGTAGTAATTAGATTCAGAAATAGTAAGTATTTAAAGATTGATAATTCTAAGTCAAATGAGCTTTAAAACACTCTAAAGTATTTTTTAATAAACAGGCTATAGTCATAGGCCCCACTCCTCCAGGAACTGGGGTAATAGCTTTTACCTTATCTTTAACTTCTTCGAAGCTGACGTCTCCAACAATTTTATCTCCTTGTTTATTTATACCAACGTCAATTATGATTGAACCATTTTTAACCCAATCCTTTTTTACTAAGTTTGCCACTCCGACTGCAGCAATTAAAATATCTGCTTTTACACATTCTTCTTTTAAATTTCTTGTTTTTGAATGAGTAATTGTAACTGTACAATTTTCCTTCAATAAAAGTTGCGCTATTGGTTTTCCATTTAAATTCGATCTGCCAATAATTACCGCATGTTTTCCTGATAAATTTTTTTCGACTTTTTTAATCAACAATAAACATCCTAAAGGTGTGCAGGGAACAATCGCATTATATCCTGATGCTAAATTTCCAACATTAACTGGACTAAATCCATCTACATCTTTTAATGGATCAATTAAATTAATAATTTTTTTTTTGCTGATTTGATCAGGTAGAGGAAGTTGCACCAAGATACCTGATACATTTTTATCATTATTTAATTCCTTTATTTTTTTTAAAATCTCTTCTTCACTCACATCTTTTGAATATTTGATCACGTTAGAATTAATTCCAACTTCTTTAGAAATTTTTTCTTTATTTTTGACATATATTTGACTTGGAGCAAAATCTCCGATCAAAATTACAGCTAATCCTGGTATTTTATTAGTTTTATTTTTAATAGATATAATTTCTTTTTTGATCTCTTCCCTTAAAATTTCAGCTTCTTTTTTTCCATCAATAATCATGATTAAAATAACGAAGGCGCAAACATTTCAAAGATCAAGTTTCTTAAAAACATAAGTCCTAAAATAAGTATTATTGGAGAAATATCTATTGACCCTAAATTAGGAAGATATCTCCTGATAAAATTTAAAGGTGGATCAGTCATCCTTTGTGAAACATCTAAAACAGAATATACAAATCGATTACTTGTATTTAAAACATTAAATGCAACCAACCAACTCATTATAACATTTATAATTAACACCCAAATGTAAAGGTTAATAATATTATCAAATAATATAAAAATTGATTTCATTATTTCTTCTCCACATAAATAGAGGTGCTTGGAAAGGCAAATGAAGCTCCATTACTCTCTACAATTTCTTTTATCTTAACAGCCAATCTTTCCTTGACTTTTAGCCACTCTCCCCAATCGTCTGTTACCGTAAAACACCTTACATACATGTCAATAGAGCTATCAGAAAACTTATCTATTCGAATAGCATGTTCTGTATTTTCTCCAATTTTAAAATCTTTACTCGTAGTTATAAATTTTTCTATTTGATCTCTAATATTTTTCAACTGTTCAACTGTAGAGCTGTACTGCAAAGTTATAATCCAACTAATTCTCCAATTTGTTGTCTCAGAAATATTAACTACTGCATTCTCAGCAAATGATGCGTTAGGTATAGTAGCAATTGATTTATCAAATTTTCTTATTACTGTAGATCTAAATCCTATTCTTTCAACGACTCCTTCTATAATGCCCTCTACATATACCCAATCTCCAATTTTAAATCTTTTTTCTACTAGAACCAAAATACCAGAAATTAAATTTTTAAATAAATCTTGAGCCCCCAAAGCGACAGCAACACCAAATAAACCGAGGCCAGCAATTATAGGGGCAATTTTTATTCCCCAAATATCTAGTGTGGCGGCAAAACCGAAAAAAATTATTAAAATCTTATTTGCTTTAATAACCCAGTTAAGTAAATCTTTTGATAATAGTTCTTCCACTCTTTTAATTAAAAAAGTTATAGGTTCAACAATTTGATGAATTAACCAAAATATCAAAATTGTGATTAGAGATCGATTTATATTATCTACAAAAATAGACATTTTCCCCTCAAAATCCATATAAGATGTCGCCATAAATATACCTAGTACTATTGGTATAAATTTTACAGGTCCTGCTGATGCCTCTACTAAAGCATCGTCAAATTTATTTGAAGTCTTAGCAACATAATTCTTTAATCTTTGAAGTATAAATTTTGCAATCAAACCGCGTAATAGTAAAAAAAATAAAAATATTACAATTGCCAATGCAATTTGAGTAAAATTAACTCCAGCAATACCTTGCTGCCAAATTTCTAAAAATAGATTTTTAAAGTTTTCTAATACATTCATTTTTTAATTCCTATAACTTTAATAGTTCTTCTCCTGGATTAAAAACTTCGACTTTTTTCCACCCATCAGATTTAAATACACTAGCCACCTTTTTGCTTATACACATAACTTTGGACTCTGTCATTAATGGATAAAGAGAATGATTTCTTGTTATTTCAATAAAACTCTCTCCACTACGTAGAGAATAAACGAATATTATGTCAGGAGAGTGGTTAGAAATTATTTTTTTATTTTGATCATTTAAATCAGTAATTTTTTCCGATGTATAATTAATAATCTTGCTGACTTTTAAACCTTCTTTTTTAAGTTCTAGATCTAAATCATAAGTTACGTTATCTCCACAAAAATAAGCTAACTTAGATTTTTCATTAATTTGATTAGAATTCATTATTAAATTTTTTAATGCGTTTACAGTGCCGCCGGCCGAAAGAGTATTGTGGTAACCTAACTGTCTTGCTATTTTTTCAGTAATGGATCCGACACAAAAACTTAATTTACTTTTATCTTCACCTGTAATTTTAAGATTCCTAATTGCATTTGCGCTAGTAAAAATAAGCGCATCATATTTATTTATATCTACTGACTCTGTCTTGGTGGGTGATATTTTTAATGTTGGAATATGAATTATTTTATGACCTAAAGAAAAAAGCTTTCCCATTAGGTCCTCTGAATCAATTAATGGCCTAGTTATTAAAATATTCATCTTCTTTTAAATTTATTGCCAGCTAAATGTAATAATTTCTCTCCAACAGTTTTTCCAATATTGACAGCATCTACATCGCGACCACTAAACTTATAATCAAAGCTTTCATCTCCTTCATCAGAAAATAGTTGCACTTGTAGTGTAAGATTATTATTGGCAATTTCTGCTAATCCACCAATTGCTGTTTCGCAATCACCGCCTATTGTTTGAAGCATTTTTTTCTCTGCTATTGCACAAAGATTGGTTTCTGTATCGTTAATTTTTTTTATAATATTTTTAATTGATTCGTCTTCTTTTCTGCATTGAACAGCAATAATTCCTTGGCCAACGGCTGGAAGAATTTGATTTGTATCAAAGACTAAACCTATTTTACTTTCTAAATTTAGACTTTTTACTCCAGCAGCAGCTAAAATAATTGCATCTAATTTTTGATCTTCTAGTTTTTGAATCCTGGTTTCAATGTTTCCTCTGATATTTAATACAGAGACATTTTTATTAATTTTTTTTAGCTGAAGCTCTCTACGTCTTGAACTTGATCCAATTTTTGCTTCCATAGCTAGTTCATTAAAATTTTTAATTTTTTTGCAGATAAGAACATCACGAGGATCATTTCTTTTAATATATGCTCCTATCATTAAATTTTCATGTTGTTCGGACTCCATGTCTTTTAAAGAGTGAACAGCAATATCAATATTACTTTTTAATAAGTTTTCTTCAATCTCTTTACAAAATAAGTTTTTTCCACCTATTTCTGATAATTTTACTTCAGAATGTATATCGCCAGAAGTTTTGATAGTTTTTATAACAAGATCACTGTCATTGAGATCTTTTGATTTTTCTAAAATGAGATTCTTAACTTTTGCTACATAAGCTAAGGATAATTTGCTTCCTCTGGAACCGATTGTAATTTTTTTCATTATTAGTTTATATATTTGATGAAAGTATTTTATACTATTTTAAATTTTAACGTATAAATAATGAATAAAACAATTACTTTTTTAGGAATTGAAACAAGCTGTGATGAAACAGCCGCAGCAGTAATTAAAGAAAATGAAAAAGGTACCGCAGACATATTATCTAATGTGGTATCTAGTCAAATAGAGGAACATAAAGAATTTGGTGGGGTTGTTCCTGAATTAGCTGCAAGAGCTCACTTGGAAAATATAGAATTTATTATTGAGAGGGCTTTAAAAGAAAGCAAAATTTCCCTAAAAGAAATTGATGGAGTTGCTGCAACTGCTGGACCAGGATTAATTGTTTGTCTCACAGTTGGGCTTAACATAGGAAAATCTATAGCTGCATTTTCTAACAAACCATTTATTGGTGTAAATCATTTAGAAGGTCATGCACTTAGTCCTGGATTAGAAAATAAAATTAAATTTCCTTATTTGCTTCTTCTAATATCTGGTGGCCATACACAATATTTAATTGTTAAAGATATAAATCATTATGAACAGTTAGGCACAACAATAGATGATGCGCTTGGAGAAGCTTTCGACAAAACAGCAAAGATGTTAGATTTGGGATATCCTGGTGGGCCTGCTGTAGAAAAATTTTCTAAATTAGGTGAAAAAAATTACTTTAAACTTCCTGAGCCAATAATTAATAAGGCTGGGTGCAATTTATCTTTTGCTGGTTTAAAAACAGCAGTGTTACGAGAATCCAAAAAAATAAATGGTGATCAAAAATTAAAATATAATCTTGCAGCATCTTTTCAAAGTACCATTAATAAAATTTTATATAAAAAAACCAAAATAGCAATTCAACAATTTAAAGATAAAACTAAGGAAAAAAATGTTCAATTAGTTGTGGCAGGTGGTGTAGCTGCAAATAAATCAATTAGAGAAAATTTGACAACACTATCAAAAGAAATGAGCTGTAAAGCTATTTACCCTGACTTAAAATTCTGCGGAGATAACGCTGCGATGATAGCGTGGGTGGGAATAAAAAGATTTAAAAAAGATTTAATTGATAGTGTTGATATTTCTGCAAAATCTAGATGGCCACTTGATAGTAATGCTCCATATATGAAAGGCCCTGGCTTAAAATTTTAATGCAATACTGGTTACTTAAATCTGAACCTGATGTTTGGTCAATATCACAGCAGAAAAAAGCAGGTATAAAAGGAATTGCTTGGGATGGGGTTAGAAATTATCAGGCCAGAAATAATTTAAAGAAAATGAAATTAGGAGATCTTTGTTTTTTTTATCACTCAAACATTGGCAAAGAGATCGTAGGTACTGTTAGGGTAATAAAAAAAGCTTTTCCAGATAAAACTGATAAAAAAAAGAGGTTTTTAGCTGTTCAGGTTAGGTTTGTGGAGGAATTTAATTCTCCAATTTCCTTGATAAAAATTAAAAAAACCAAGGCTATTTCTCATCTGCCTCTTATAAAGCAGAGCAGACTGTCCGTGATGCCTATAGACTATAAAAGCTGGAAAATTATATATAAGATGGGTAAGATCAGAGAA
>CACIRV010000008.1 GCA_902589155.1 uncultured Pelagibacteraceae bacterium
TCGGCTAATATTTTTTTCATAGTTTTTGATGGAATGATGACTTTAGACTCTGCCGAGAAATTGAAAATAATCGATAATAAAGAAAAAATTGTAGCCTCCTTAAAAAAAGATGAAATAATTTATAAAGAAAACTTTTTAAATAATTATGATTCAACATATTTAAGTTTATCCTCGTTATTAATAGGATCATATCCTGTAACAGAAGCCTCAAAAAAATACCGTACAAGAAAAAATTATTTTCCATTTTTTTTAATGAATCAAAAAAAAGATAATAATTTCTTTAAAATTTTGAGAAAAACAGACAAAAAGTTTTTTTGGTTGGGAAATTCCAACTCGAGCTGTCTGAATAATATTTATGTTAACTGCGTAAGGGAGAATAAAGCTATCAAATACCTCTCTATTGTGAGCCTTTTTTATTACGATAGTGTATATATTTATTTTTTTAATAAACTCTTAAGTCAATACGATAATAGATTTGAGTCTATAGAATTTTTGGTTAATCCAAAGAAAGAATTTAAAGGAAATGAAATTTATCTAATACATATACTTAATCCTCATCCTCCTTATTATTTAAATAAAAATTGTGAAATAAAAAATGATTTAATGAAAAATTTGAAGACTAATAAAATGGATGTGGAATATTATAGTTACGCTTACAATTGCTTGTTAAATATGGCTCAAGTATTTACAAATAAGATTTCAAAAACTAATGAAAAAAATTTAATTTTCATTATGGGAGATCATGGTTGGTCCTTCGATTATGAAACAATGAAAAAAAATAATTTAGAAAAATCTGACAATAGATTTAAAACTTTTTTTGCTTACAAAGTGCCGTCTAAATGTAAAGAAATTTTAGCGCCAAATTCTATAGTAAACGTAATTAGATTTGCTTTAAATTGTAGCGAAAATTCTAATTTAAATTATTTAAAAGATAAACAGTTTAAAAGTTTTCCTGAAGGACACATAGATTACGGAAAAGTTTTTTTTAAAAATTAAAATTTAATTTTTAAACAATAATTCTAAAATTATTCTCTTGGAATTTTGAGACTGGTTTTTCAAAACTATTTTGTTATCTAATACGAGACTATTAATTTTTTCTTTATTTTTGTTAAAATTATCTTTGGTTTTTTTAATAAATAATTTTAGTTCATTTAATTGATCTATTTGCATAGTAGTTCCTACATCTTCTTTAAATCTATCCTCAACAGTGGGAAGGTCAATTTTTTCCAAAAATTCATTATGAATTTTTTCAGAATAATTTATATATAAAACAGGTTTTTTCTGAGCAATAAAGTACTCTAAAGCCATCCCTCCGTTGTCTGTAATTAACAAGGAAGAGTCATTAATGGGTTTAAGGTTTGTAAGATCAGTATTAAGTTCAAAATTATTAAATTTTAATAAATTTTTTTTTATATTTTTTAAAGCTCTATTTGATCTTTTTAAAGTTTCAGGATGTGTTCTTAAGATAGCATGAAACTTTTCATCAATTAATTTTTTAATGATATTTTCAGCATAATCATCAAATAAATTTTTTGCAGACTTATTCCATGAAAGCGCTACTAAAATTTTATTTTCATCACTACTATTTATGGTATGAATTTTGTTTTCAATTAAATGTTCAAGATATATATAGCCAGTATTAAAAATTTTTTTTTTTTTAAATTTGAATAATTTTTCACAAATCTCTAGCTCTCTTTTTTGATACTCTCCATTGCTCAAAATTATATCATAATTTTCAAAAGCTTTATGAGTATAAAGTTTATGAGTGCTTACAAGTGAGTGAAATAGATAAACATAATTTTTACAATTTTTTGATCTTTTAATTTCATGATTTCCTAAATCAGTTAAGGTCATTATTAACATTTCACATTCAATAAATGTAAATATTAAAATTCTGAAAAAACCTGCCCCAATGTAAATAGGATTTATTTTATTTGGTATTTCTTTGAGATCATTTAAGTCAGAAGTTAAATATATTACAGATAGATTATTTTCTTTTCCAAGAATTTTGATTAAATTTAAAAGGTAATTTCTATAATTTTTAGATTCAGAAAAAAAAATCACCTTTTTATTTTTATTTAATCTTACCAATCTAAGATAAGATAAGAATCCTAATAGTGCATAAAAAAAACTCATCAAGAGATTATTATAGTTTATGAGTCCTTCTTTTTTTGAAAAATTTTATTAATTAGGTTTTTAAATTTCCTCCAGTACAAAGTAATGTATGCTCCAATAGCTGCTAAAACTCCAAGCAAAGCTTGTATTATCATACTTCCTGTGCCAGGGTCTAAATAAGCATAAGCTTTTACGCTGGATAGAAAAAAAATAAAAATTGATAAAATTATTTTAAAATTCATTAAATAAAGGTTTCAGTTACATTCTTATCGCATTATGAGTGTGCTTTTTCAAGAATTTTTTGATGAAATGAATTTTAATGTGTATTCTTTGCAAGGACAAATTTATGGAATTTTTACATAAAAATAAAAAGATAATATTAATAGTCTTAATAGTTTTATTTATAGAATTAAGCGGGTATGGAATTCTAGCTTCACTATCAAGGTTATTAAATGCTTTATAATTATTATTAACTTGTTGACTATACAGGTTTAATTTAATTAAATGCCAATATGCCTGGTAAATTAGTTAGCAGGATGTCTGAAAGAGAATGTTACACGTTAAGTGAAACTGATACAGTTAAAACTGCTAGCCAAAGTCTTCACGAAAAAAAAGTTGGCTGTATGCCAATATTAGATAAAGATAACTTTGTAGTTGGAATAATTTCTGAAAGAGATCTATCTAGATTAATTTACACCGAAAAGTTCAACATGAATCTTCCAGTGACCAAGATCATGAGTAAAAATTTGGTTTCGTGCGATTTAAACACTTCGGTAACAGAACTAATGAATGAAATGACCGAAAAAAAAATTAGACATATTTTGATTATGGAAGATAAAAAACTTTTAGGAATTGTATCTATAGGAGATGTTGTTATTCACTTAATTAATAAAATTAAAGAAGAAAACAAAAACTTAAAGGACTATATTAATAGTTATTAATAATCTTAGTCTTGTAATTTTCTATAAACAAATTTTGTTTCTTAAATAAAGAATAATCTGGGTCAAACATCTTAATTAATGCAAAAGGGTAAGGGTCACCAATTAAAACTTTTCCAATTTTATTATTATTAAACACAACTTCATTTCCGACACTAATTTTTCCTTCAGATTTAACAGCAAGTAATCTCCTTCTAATTTTATTTTTTAGCTTCATCCTTGCTGTATTCTCTTGACCAACATAACAACCTTTTTGAAAATCTATTCCATTAAGCTCTTCAAAGTTAGCTTCAAGACCAAATAATTTTTCTTTTAAATTTTCCAAACCTTTTATAGGAATTCCTTCATGATAGGCAAGATCATGATAAATCTTAATATCAGCTATCTTGAGATCTAATTTTTTGATAGTAAGATAAAGTTTTTCTAAACTAGACAAAATTCTTGCACCTAGCTTTTTTTTTCTTGAGTCGATAAAGATCGGTGTTTCTCTATAGATAATGGTGTTGCTTTTATTTTTTTCAAAATTTTGTATTTCTTTAAATTTGTCCAAACTAATAATTCCAATTACAAATTCGTTAGATAAATCTTTTATTTTAATTTCAGACCTAAGCTTATATTTAGAAAGATTAATTAATAACTCTTCGGTAGCTTTATTGTCACAATCCAAGTAATAGCCATTGGTTGACTTTATAATAAAAAATTCAAAAAGATATTTACCTTGAGGACTTAATAGAGCAGAAAATAAAGAGTTAGTATTTGAGACTTTATTTATATCGTTTGTAATTATATTTTGTAGGTATTCTTTAGCATCATTTCCGCTAATAGATATTAATCCTCTATTTTCTAAAATAATAATCTGGTCTTTTTCCATATTAATAGAGTATATAGTATAATAATTTTTTAAAATATGTCTGATAATTATAGTCTTATCATCAAAAATGGATCTTGCTATATTAACGGTAAACTAATCGAAACAGATATAGGTTTATCAGGTAACAAGATTAAGAAAATTGGCAAAATAGAATTAAATAGCTCTAAAGTCTTTGATGCATCAAACAAAGTTGTTCTTCCAGGAATAATAGATACACAAGTTCACTTTAGAGAACCAGGATCTACTAATGCCGAAGATTTAGAGAGTGGCAGTAGAGCTGCAGTATTAGGTGGAGTTACTGCTTTATTTGAAATGCCAAATACAAATCCTCCAACCTCTAATTTGGTAGAGTTTGAAAAAAAACTTCAACTAGCAAAAGATAGAATGCATAGTAATTATGCTTTTTATTTTGGAGCAACCCCAGAAAATACTGAACAACTTTCTCAACTTAAAAATTTAAAAGGATGTTGTGGTATAAAGCTTTTTGCTGGGTCATCAACTGGCAATTTATTGGTTGATAAGGAAGCAGATATAGAAAAAGTAATTTCGAAAGCTGATAGAATAGTTTCAATTCATTCAGAAGATGAAGAAATATTAAATTTAAGAAAAAAATTTATCAAAAAAGGAGATGTTCACTCTCATCCAGAATGGAGAAACAGCGAGACTGCTATGTCATCTACTCGAAGAGTTGTTAAAATTGCAGAAAGATATAATAAAAAAATTCATGTGTTACATGTAACAACAAAAGAAGAAGTAGATTTTTTAGCAATGCACAAAAAGAATGTAACTTTTGAAACTACACCGCAACACTTAACTTTATATGCACCAGACTGTTACGATAAATTAGGAACGTATGCTCAAATGAATCCTCCTTTAAGAACAAAAGAACATCACGATAGATTATGGACAGCAATTAAAAATAACATTGTAGATGTGCTAGGTTCAGATCATGCCCCCCATACAAAAGAAAACAAACAAAAAGAATACCCAAACTCACCTTCTGGTATGCCAGGAGTGCAAACTATTTTTCCAGTGATGTTAGATCATGTAAATAATAATAAGCTTTCTTTAGAACAATTAATAAAATTAATGTGTGAAAATCCTTGTAGAATATTTGGAATTAAAGATAAGGGTTTTATCAAAGAAGAGTTTGATGCTGATTTGACAATAGTAGATATGCAAAAAGAACAAACTATTAAAGACGAAATGATTGTAAGTAAGTGTGGGTGGACACCATTTAATAATTATAAAGTTAAAGGATTTCCTATTGCGACAATTGTTAACGGCGCAATCGTAATGGAAAATGGTAAAATAACCTCTAATCAAGTTGGTAAACCGCTTGATTTTAAAATATGAAAAAATTAATACTTATTTTTCTTTTTATTCCAAACTTTCTTTTTGCTGGATCAACGAAAGTTATAGGTGTTAAAGGAAATACAGAAAATGTTGATAGAGTAATCAAAGTTTCTATGTATGACAATTATTATCAACCAAATAAGTTCAAGATTAAAAATAATGAGACAATTAAATTTGTAGTAGAAAATAAAGGCCAATTAGTTCATGAATTCAACATTGCCTCTAAAGAAATGCATTTAAAACATCAACCGGAAATGATGATGATGGTAGAAAACGAAATACTTCTAATTGATAAAGTTGATAAAAAAAAAATGAAAGAGATGTCCAAAAAAAACCCAGCAATGGCACATTCACATTCTAACAGCGTTTTGCTGTCACCAGGAGAAAGCGCTGAACTAATTTGGAAATTTAGCAACTCTGTAGATGTAGAAGCTGCGTGCAATGTTCCAGGCCATTACGATGCTGGCATGGTAGCTAAAATTGACAATATATAATTTAAGTTTTTAAAATATTGTTATCTTTTAGATCTTTTTTTATTTCATCTAAAATTGCAGGATCATCAATAGTAGCAGGCATCTTATAGGGTTCGTTGTCAGCAATTTTTCTTACAGTTCCTCTTAATATTTTTCCAGATCTTGTTTTTGGTAATCTTTTTACAACAATAGCAATTTTAAAAGCAGCAACTGGACCAACTTTATCCCTAACCATTTTCACACATTCAGAGATTATATCTTTTTTATCTTTAGTAACACCCGCTTTCAGAGCTAGTAGCCCTATTGGTATTTGACCTTTTAGTTTATCTGCAATTCCTAGGACAGCACACTCTGCAACATCTTTATGTTCAGCTAAAACCTCTTCAATTGCTCCAGTGGACAGCCTGTGGCCTGCAACATTTATAATATCATCAGTTCTAGACATGATCCAAACATACCCGTCTTCATCAATGTGCCCTGCATCATATGTGAGATAGTAACCTGGATAAGTTGACATATAATTTTCTTTATACCTTTTGTCCGCACCCCAAAGTGTTGGAAAGGTACCGGGAGGCAAAGGAAGTTTTACAACTATGTCACCCATTTTTCCTGGACCAACTTCTTTTCCATCAGAATTTAATACTTTTAAATCATAACCAGGAACTGGTTTGAAGGCAGAACCGTATTTTACAGGAAAAGACTCTATACCTGTGCAGTCTGAAGTTATTGCCCAACTCGTTTCAGTTTGCCACCAATGATCAATTACTGGAGAACCTGAAAGTTTTTCAAACCATTTAATTGTATCTGGATCAGCTCTTTCTCCTGCAAGAAAAAGTTTTTCAAAATTACTTAGATCATATTTTTTAAAAAATTCACCATTAGGATCTTCTTTTTTTATAGCCCTAATAGCAGTAGGAGCAGTAAATAAAGATTTAACTTTATGTTCCGAGATAACTCTCCAAAAAACACCAGCGTCAGGAGTGCCAACGGGTTTCCCTTCGAAAAGAACTGTTGTACATCCATAAAATAACGGAGCATAAACAATATATGAATGACCTACTATCCATCCAATATCACTTGCAGACCACCAAACATCATCTTGATCGATGTTATAAATATTTTTCATTGTCCACTTTAACGCAACTATATGACCACCGATGTCTCTTACAATTCCTTTTGGCAATCCTGTAGTGCCCGAAGTATAAAGAATGTAAGCGTAATCATTAGCATGCATTTTTTCACACTCTGCAGGCTGGACATCTTTATGAGCATCCTCCCAAGTAATGTCCATTGCCGGATTTAATTCAGCTTTATCTTTTTCTCTTTGAAAAATTATACACTTGTTTGGTTTGTGCGTAGCAAGTTCAAGAGCTTTATTGACTAATGGTTTGTAATTCACTGTACGTCCTGGCTCATAACCACATGAGGCTGATATAATTAATTTTGCTTTAGAGTCATCTATTCTACTTGCAAGTTCATTTGCAGCAAAACCACCGAAAACAACAGAGTGTACAGCACCAATTCTTCCACATGCTAACATCGCTATAACTGCTTCCGGAATCATAGGCATGTAAATAATTACTCTATCGCCTTTATTAATTCCTTGTTTTTTCAAAGCTCCAGCAAATAAAGCCACCTTGTTTCTTAAATCATTATAGGAAATTTTCTTTTGACTACCAGTTATTGGACTATCATAGATAATCGCTAGCTTTTCACCTCTTCCTTGATCAATATGATGATCTAAAGCGTTATAGCACGTGTTAGTTATTCCATCTTCAAACCATTTATAGAAAGGTGGATTATCTGAGTTTAATATTTTGGTAGGTTTTTTATACCAAAATATATCTTTAGAAATATTTTTCCAAAACTCCTCTCTATTGTTTATGGAACTTTCGTAAATATCCTTATATTTTTGATTCAAATCACCCTCTCCAAATAGTTAAATTAATTGGAGTATTCCATAAATATCCCCAAAAAAAAACAGAAAATCCAATAAAAACAGGGTTTTTTGAGCAAAAAAACACTTCACTGTAACTTCAATTTTTATTATGGTTCGGCCAACTAATTCGTAAATGAAGAGTTAATCATTTATTGGATAGTTTAATATTAAACTAAAAAAGAAAACTAACTAACGAGGGAGGTTTTCATGAGAAAATTAAGTCTATTTGCTTTAGCAGCTGTTGCCTTTATAGGTATTACTAGCTCAGCTAACGCAGCGACTGCCATGTTAGCAACAGATGATTTCGTAGGAATATCATTCTGGTTGGTATCAATGGGTATGATTGCAACAACTGTATTTTTCTTTGCAGAAAGAAACACAGTAGCTGCATCATGGAGAACATCAATTTCAGTAGCTGGACTAGTTACTGGTGTTGCATTCGTTCACTACATGTACATGAGAGAAGTTTGGGTGACTACAGGCGATACACCAACAGTATACAGATATATTGATTGGTTAATCACTGTTCCACTTCAAATGGTAGAATTCTATCTAATCTTGGCTGCTGTAAGAAAAGTGCCAAGCTCAATATTCTGGAAACTATTAATTGGTTCATTAGTAATGTTAATCGGTGGATACTTAGGTGAAGCTGGCTACATTCAACCATTTGTAGGTTTCGTAATCGGAATGGCTGGATGGATCTACATCTTGTTTGAAATATTCTCTGGTGAAGCAGGAACATTAGCTTCTAAAACTGGAAACAGAGCAATGACAACTGCTTTCAGTGCTATGAGAATAATCGTAACTATCGGTTGGGCTATATATCCTTTAGGATATGTATTTGGTTACCTAACAGGTGGCGTAGATGCAAATGCATTGAACATTATTTACAACTTAGCTGACTTTGTTAACAAGATCGCATTCGGTCTAGTTATCTGGGCAGCAGCAATGCAAAACACAAGATTATCTTCTAGATAATAGATTATAAACTTTAAAAAGGGCGAGTATGTTTTACATACTTGCCCTTTTTTTTTATTTACTTATATTGCTATTAAAGTTTATGCCTAAAATAACATATAAAGACAAACAGGGAAATTCTAAAACTTTAGAAGTAGAAAAAGGTCTTTCAGTAATGGAAGGAGCTATACAAAATAATGTTCCTGGAATCGACGCTGATTGTGGAGGATCAATGGCATGTGCAACTTGCCATGTTTATGTCGAAGAAAAATGGTTTAATAAATTACCTAAACCTGATGAAGGAGAAGTAGACATGATTGATATGGCTTTTGAACCAAAAAAGAATAGTAGACTTAGCTGTCAATTAATAGTCACAGATGAGATGGATGGACTTGAGGTAACAACACCAGAAAAACAATCTTGATGGAAAAAACAGATGTAATAATTATTGGCGCAGGCCCAGTAGGTTTGTTTGCTGTTCATCAACTAGGGATTAAAGGTCTTAAGGCTGTAGTTATTGATAATTTAGATAAAGCTGGCGGACAATGTATCGAACTTTATCCTGATAAACCTATATATGATATTCCAGCAGTGCCAGAATGCACAGGTGAGGAATTGACAAATAAATTATTAGAGCAAATTAAACCTTTTAAAACTAAGTTTTTTTTGAATGAAAGAGTTAATGAAGTAAATCAAGAAAAAGAAAACTGGATTATTAAAACAAATAAAAATAATCATTTTTTTGCTCCAAACATAATAATTGCTGGCGGCGTAGGTTCTTTTGAGCCAAGAAAGCTGTCACTCAAAGATGCAGAAAAATTTGAGGGTAAATCTGTATTTTATTCTGTACGAAATAAGGAAGATTTTAAAGACAAAAACATCTCAATTTTCGGAGGAGGTGACTCAGCATTAGATTGGACAGTTGAATTATCGAAGTTTTCAAAAGTAAATTTAATACATAGACGTGATGAATTTAGAGGAGCTCCTCATACTTTATCTGAAATAAAGAAATTAGAAAAAGAGGGGAAAGTTTCACTAAAAACTCCTTGTCAATTAGAGTCTGTAGAGGGAGAAAAAAATATAAAATCAATAACAATTAAATTTGACGATGGAAAAATAGAAAAAATTAACACTGATATAGTCTTAGGTTTTTTTGGCTTAATTATGAAGCTTGGTCCAATCGCTGAATGGGGCCTTAATATGAATAAAAAAACTATCAAAGTAAATCCTGAAAATTTTGAAACAAATAAAAAAGGTATATTCGCTGTAGGAGATATCTGTTCTTATCCAGGAAAGCTAAGATTAATATTATCAGGCTTTCATGAAGTTGCTTTAGCTTCAGTTGAGTGTTTTAAAAGAGCTAGACCAAATGAAAAATATAAGTTTGAATTTACTACATCTTCAACAACTATTAAGGACAGACTTGGAAAAAAATGATTGAGCTTTTAACTGCCAATACACCAAATGGTAAAAAAATATCAATCATGTTAGAGGAAATTAATTTTGAATACAAAGTAAAAAAAATAAACATTAGCAAAGACGAACAATTTAAACCAGATTTTATTAAATTAAGTCCATTTAGAAAAATTCCAGTAATTATTGATCATGATGCTAAAAAAAGTATTTTTGAGTCAGGTGCAATTTTAATTTATCTTGGTGAAAAAAGTGGAAAATTTTACAACAAAGATCAAAGAACAATAATAAATCAGTGGTTAATGGGCCAGATGGCGTACGTTGGACCTTTTTTAGGACAACATCATCAATTTCATCATTACAATCCTGGAAAAAGTGAATTTGGAGAGGAACGATATTTTAAAATAGCTAAAAAAATTTATAAAGAATTGGACGAAAGACTTTCAGTTTCTAAATTTTTATCTGGAGAAGACTATACCATAGCTGATATCGCAACTTTTCCTTGGATCGCAAGACACGAATGGCACGATATTGGTTTAAGAAAATTTAATAATCTTAGTCGATGGTATGAGGAGATTTCTAAAAGAGAAGCAGTTCGAAAAGGTTATGATTTGTTAAAAAAAGGAGAAGTTATCCCAAAAGCTTAATCTTCGATAAAGATTTTCTCATCTCTTTCATGTTTTTCTTGAGCTTCTATAGAGAGTGTAGCCACTGGTCTAGCTATTAATCTTTTTAAACCAATTGGCTCACCTGTTTCTTCACAGTAACCATATGTACCATCTTTTAGTCTTTGTAATGCGGAATTTATCTTAGAAATTAATTTTCTACTTCGGTTAAGGGCTTTCATCTCAACAGATTTATCCGTGTATGAGGAGGCTTGATCAACAATATCTGCCGATGAAACACTGTCATCAGATGAATTTAATAGGTTACCTAAATTATTTGCTTTAACTATATCTTTCTTCCAATTAATTAATTCCTCAGTAAAGAATTTTTTATGTTTGGCGCACATATACTTTTCTTTAGAATCTGGAGTATATTTTTTCTTAGAAGTTTTTTTCTTAGGCATTTTTTCGAATTTGAGGAGTATATGTTTGAATTTATTCGTGTCAATAGCCTATAAATTGTATTAATTTGATGAAATGATCGCAAAAAAAAATATATCTAATATTTTAATAATATTTTTACTCTCCCATTTAGTGATTTGGACACTAGTTCCTGCACTATCAAATGTAAATTTACCATTAGATACAATAGAAGCTTTAGCGTGGGGAAGTAATTTGGATTGGGGTTTTAACAAACATCCGCCTTTAAGTGCTTTTGCAGTAGAAATTTTTTATCAAATTTTTGGCAATCAAGACTGGGCGTATTATTTTCTAAGCCAGATTTTTGTAATAATTGCTTTTGTTGTTGTTTATAAATTTTCCGAAGAAATTTTTGATAATAAAAATTTAGCCCTTCTGTCAGTACTTTTGCTTGAGGGAATTTATTTTTATAATTTTACAACTCCAGAGTTTAACGTAAATGTTGCCCAACTACCTTTTTGGGCTTTAACAGTTTATTATACCTGGAGATGTATTAAGTATGATAAAGCAACCGACTATGTATTTTTAGGATTGTTTGTTGGTTTAGGAATTCTATCAAAATACCTTTTTATTTATTTGATTATAGGAGTAAAGCTTGTTTTCTTTTATTTCTTTAAGAGGGGAATTAAATTTTCACACTACTTTATCGCAGGGCCGATAACCCTATTAATTATATTGCCGCACTTAATCTGGTTAACAGAAAATAACTATATAACCATTACTTATGGTCTACTTAGGACTGGTGGAGTAGGGAATTTTATAGACCATTTAGTTTATCCTATAATTTTCTTAGCTAAACAAATTGGTCTTCTAATTCCTTTTCTTTTAATGTCTTTTTTGCTTATAAAAAAGATAAAAACTAAAATTAATTTAAAAGACAAAAAATTAGTTTTTTTACTTTTAACTACTATAGCTCCAATATTTTTTATGCTACTTACTTCAATGATAATGGGAGCGAAAATAAGAACAATGTGGATGACACCATTCTATTTATTTTTTGGAGTTTTATTGATTTATGTTTTTCAAAAAAATATAGTAATTAATAAATTAAAAAAATTCTTTTTAATCTTTACTTTTTTATTTTTATTGTACCCTATATCTTATTTTAGTGTTTCGCTTCTAAATGATAGCAAAAGGACTGATTATCCAGGGCAAGAAATAGCACGATTAGTTCAAGATAAATGGGATAAAAATTTTGTAAATGAAATTAAAATAGTTGTAGGAGATGAATGGTATGCTGGAAATCTTTCTTATCATTTAATTTCAAGACCAGCATGGATAAATGAATTGAAAGATAAAACTTCTCAGATTAATAGTTCTCAAGGGGTAATTTATACTGGAAACCCAGAAATATTAGAAAAAATTTGCCCAGGTGTATATGGAACTATTAAACCTGTAGGATATTGCATGATAGGTCAGAAATGAAAAAGTTTAAAATTCTAATGCCCTGCTATAACGATTGGCCTTCAATTTTTAAACTCCTAGAAAATATTGATAAAGAAATATTAGAATTAAAAGGAGAATTTTCAGTTTTAATAGTAAATGACGGCTCTAATGAAAAAATGCCAGAAACAAAAAAGGTTTATAAAAATATTAAATCTGTAAAAGTTATTAATATGAAGAAAAATCAAGGTCACACAAGGAGCAACGCAACAGGTATAAGATATCTGTCTAAAAAAGAAAATTTTGATTATTTAATATTAATGGATGGAGATGGAGAAGATCGACCAGAAGAAATTAAACTGATGGTCGATAAAGTTTTAAAAAATGAAGGTATTTCAGTAGTAGCAAAAAGGGTTAAAAGATCTGAAGGTTTAATTTTTTCAATTTTGTATAATATACATAAATTAATAACGTTAGTTTTCACAGGTAGAAATATGAATTTTGGACATTATTCTTGTCTAACAAAGAAAGATGTTGATGTTATATCTTTAAAAGAAAGTCTTTGGGGCAATTATTCGGGAACAGTAAAAAAATTTATTTCTAACCTGGATAATATTCCTTGCATCAGAGGCTTGAGGTATGTTCAACCGTCAAAAATGTCTTTTATAAAACTTGTGATTCATTCTTTTTCGATTTTGGCAGTATTTAAATATCAAGTTTTGCTAAGATCTATTTTGCTTTCTATTGCTTTGTTACTATTTTTTTCTAATTTCATAACTCATTTTATTGTAATTTCTCTAATAGTTTTTACAATTTGTGTATTTATTTTATCAAGGCGTGAAAATATTGAAGGATTAAAAAACTCTGAAAATCAAATCGCCGGTATAATATCTGTTTACACTAAGAGGTTGTAAAATGAGTCTGTTCTGGAGTCAAAAAGGAATCAAAAGGTGAACATCTATTACGAATTTTTGAATAATTGTGGACTATATTAAATAGAATCATTGGGTTATTTATTAATTAGGAAAGGAGAAAAAATGAAAAAGCTAACTTGTCATTGTGGAGCGGTACAGGCAGAAATAAATATTCTCGATAAATTAGAAAAAGTTCTTAGATGCAATTGTTCAATTTGTAAGAGAAAAGGAACAATTATGTCTATGGTAAAAAACGAAGATTTTAAGATCATAAAAGGAAAAGACAAATTAAAGCTTTACCAATTTCATTCAAAAGTTGCGAAACATTATTTTTGCTCAAATTGCGGAATATATACTCACCATAATCCAAGATCTAACCCTGCTATGACAGGATTTAATGTTGGATGCATAGATGATATTGACATCTTCAAATTAGAAAATGTAGCTACAAATGATGGTCAAAATCATCCTTTGGATAAAAAATAACAACAATGAATTTGAAAAGATCTGACTATCTAAATATTAAAAAAGAATATTTAGAATTTTTAAAAAAAAAGGAAGTAGCTGGTAAACCCATAGTGAATAAAGTTAGAAAATTTAATACTTTTTATTTACCACTTTCTGATTGGATTTATTCTATATACAAGAAAGATAATAAAACAAAAATAATTGGATTATCTGGAGGGCAGGGAGCTGGGAAAAGTACTATTACAGAAATTTTAAAATTCATTTTAAAAAAAAAATATGGAATAGAACTATGCATCTTTTCAATAGATGATTTTTATAAAACTAAAGCAGAAAGAAAAAAAATGTCTCAGAAAATTCACCCATTATTTTTAACAAGAGGGGTACCAGGAACACACGATGTTAATTTAATAAGCAAGACTTTTAAAAACCTTAAAAAAAAATTTTTCAAACCAGTGTTAATTCCAAAGTTTGATAAATCAATCGATGATAGGTTCAAAAAAAGTCAATGGATAAAAATTAAAAAACCTCCGAGTGTGATTATTTTTGAAGGATGGTGTGTAGGAGCGAAACATCAAAAAGAAAATCTTCTCAAAAAACCCTTAAACATGATTGAAAAAAAATTTGATAAGGATATAAAATGGAGAAAAAAAGTGAACAATCAATTAAAAAAACCTTATAAAAAACTTTTCAGCAAAATAGATAAATTAGTTTATTTAAAAGCACCAAGCTTTAATCATATATTTCAGTGGCGCTTGCATCAGGAGGAAAAATTAAAATTGACTTCAAAAAGTAAAAAGACTATGTCAAAATCTAAAATTAGAGAGTTTATAATGTTTTATGAAAGAATAACGAGAAATATGATGAAAGATTTTTCTAAAATATCTGATTTGACTATTTTTTTAGATAAAAAACACAGATCGACTAAGATGAGTTTTTATAAATAAATGAAATTTTTATTAAATATAATCTTAACATTATTTTTGTATAACGTAGCAGCTGCAGAAAATCATCTTCAGTATTTTATTGATGCTGCATTAAAAAATAATTTAAAATTAAACGCAGAAAGAAAAAACCAAAAATCAACCAAAGAAAATATTAATATCTCAAGAAGCGAATTTTTACCAAGTATCTCTTTATCTGGAGATCAAAGCAGTTCACAGTCAACAAACAAAACCAACAGTAGTGGATCAAATTTGCCTGACTCAAATCTTGATACTGAAACAACAACTGTTTCTATAGACCAGAAAATATTTCAAGGTTTTAAAGGCTATAATTTATTAAAAAAATCTGAATTGGAAGTTAAACAGGCAGATTTTAAACTTAAACAAACTGAACAGCTAACAATTTTAAATGCTGTTTCAGCTTATTTTGATTTTATATTTAAAACTAAAAATGAAGAATTTAATTTATCCAATGTAAATTTATTTGAAAGACAAGTGGAGTCTGATAGCGCTAGATTACAAAAAGGTGAAATTACTTTAACTGATTTAGCTCAGTCCGAATCTTCCCTTGCAGGCGCTAATGCAAACCTTATAAAAGCTAAAACAGAATTGCTAGTTTCAAAAACAAATTTTGAGAGAGTAATTAGAAAAAAAGTACCTAGTTCTATTAATGATAATGAGAGAATAGAGATTGATTTACCTAGCACCTTACTAGAGGCGATAAATCTTGCGAAATTAAATAATGCTGATTTATTAATTGCTAAATTAGATTATCAAATAGCAGAGAAAGATTATAATATAGAAAAAGCCAGATTATCTCCATCAGCATCAATCAATTATTCTAAATCAGAAAATAAAGACTATAGCTCAACAATTGATGAGTTAGACCAGGAGACTGTTAAGGCAACTATAACTTGGCCGATAATCAAAGGAGGAGAAAATATTTCTTCGATTAAAAAATCATCTTTAAAAAAGCAAAGATCTTTATTGTTATCAGAAGATGCAGAGAGTAGAGTTGTTACAGATATCACTAATGCATGGTCTAAATATCAATCATCTGAGAGTGTATTAATTGCAACTGAGTCCCAGTTAAAAGCTGCTGAAATTGCAAATGAAGGAATTACACTAGAATATGACTCTGGCAACACAAGAACCACACTTGAAGTCATTCAATCTAGAAGTTTGCTTTTAAATTCTAGGATTGCTTTTGCTAAAGCAGAAAGAGATTTTATAATTTCTAAATTTGAACTCGCTTTTCAGCTAGGCACTTTATCTTCAAGTTCTATTAAGTCTTTATAAGCACCTATTTTAAAGGCTTTTTTTAATATTTCTTGCAAAAAAGAACAAAATGTGTACATTTATTATAACGATTCGAAACAAAAAAAGGATAAAAAATGACTAAAAATAATTTAAAAGTTGTAAAGACCGACAATAAGAAAGACCAAGAATTAAAGGAAAAAAAGAAGTCTTTGGAGGCTGCTATTAGCCAAATAGACCAAAATTTTGGAAAAGGTTCAGTAATGAGGCTTGGCCAACAACAGGCATTAGACGTTGAAGCTATTTCTACAGGATCATTAAGTTTAGACTTAGCTCTAGGAATCGGTGGTTTGCCAAAAGGAAGAATTATAGAAATATATGGACCAGAGTCATCTGGTAAAACAACACTAGCATTGCAAGTTGTTGCTGAAGCACAAAAAGCAGGCGGAATATGTGCTTTTGTTGATGCTGAACATGCTATGGATCCTGTTTATGCAAAAAAACTTGGAGTGAAAACAGAGGAACTTTTAATTTCACAACCGGATACAGGAGAGCAGGCTTTAGAAATAACAGATACACTAATTAAATCAGGCTCTGTCTCCGTGTTAGTTGTTGATTCCGTTGCAGCATTAACACCAAAAGCTGAATTAGAAGGAGAAATGGGCGATCATCACGTAGGCCTTCAATCTAGACTAATGAGCCAGGCTTTAAGAAAATTAACTGGTTCAGTTTCTAAATCGAACACAATGGTTATATTTATAAATCAGATTAGGATGAAAATTGGTGTCATGTTTGGAAATCCAGAAACAACATCAGGTGGAAATGCATTAAAATTCTATTCATCTGTAAGAATGGACATAAGAAGAATAGGAGCAATCAAAGACAAAGACCAAATAATTGGAAATTCAACAAGAGTTAAAGTTATTAAAAATAAAGTAGCTCCACCATTTAAAGTAGTTGAGTTTGATTTGATGTATGGAAGAGGGATTAGCAAAGTTGGAGAATTAGTTGATCTTGGCGCGAAAGCAGGAGTTGTTGAAAAATCAGGCGCTTGGTACGCATACAAAGGTGAAAAAATAGGACAAGGTAGAGAAAATGCAAAAATCTACTTAGAAAAAAATCCTAATGTAGCTGCTGAAATCGAAAAAGTTATTCGTGATGAGGCGTCTGCAATTTCTAAAGAATTAGAAGGAAATCCTTCACCAAACGAAAAAATTAGCGAAGATAAAGAAGACAAGTAAATCTACTACCATCTGAAATTAAAACGGGAGATACATATCTCCCGTTTCCCATGAAACAACAACTGACAATTGATTAAATCAACATTTAGTATGTAATACCTCTAGTTGTAAAATAATTAGTGTACAAAATATCTAAAATTTAGTTCAATTCAGTTTACGTACAAAGGAGGAAACAATGAGCACACAACAAAAAACAAGCTCGAAAGTGTCATCTTCTTTAGACACCTCTCATTTAAAGGTTAAATTTCCATTCAAAGCTAAGTACGGAAACTACATAAACGGTAAGTTTGTAGAACCTAAATCTGGAAAGTATTTTGATAATACTAGTCCAATTACAAATGAAGTGATCTGTAAAGTGCCACGTTCGAATGAGAAAGATGTTGATTTTGCTTTAGATGCAGCACATGCAGCTTTTCCAACATGGGGAAAGACTTCAATTGGGGAGAGATCAAATATTCTCAATAAAATTGCTGATAAAATCGAGCAAAATCTTAATCTTTTAGCAGTAGCAGAGTGTTTAGATAACGGAAAGCCTATCAGAGAATGTATGGCAGCCGATCTACCATTGGTAGTTGACCACTGGAGATACTTTGCAGGAGTAATAAGAGCGGAAGAGGGTTCTGTAGCAGAGATAAGTAATAGTGAATATTCTTATCATATACCTGAGCCACTTGGTGTAGTTGGACAAATTATACCTTGGAACTTTCCATTACTTATGGCTACATGGAAATTGGCTCCAGCACTAGCTGCAGGAAACTGTGTAGTGTTAAAGCCAGCTGAACAAACACCAGCTTCTATTATGATCTTGATGGAACTAATTGGTGATTTATTACCAAAAGGTGTTGTAAACGTAGTTAGCGGTTATGGTCTTGAAGCAGGAAAACCTTTAGCTTCTTCTAAGAGAATTAAGAAGATAGCTTTCACAGGTGAAACTACTACTGGACGTTTAATCATGCAGTACGCATCTCAAAACTTAATTCCAATAACTTTAGAATTAGGCGGAAAATCTCCTAACATTTTCTTTGAAGATGTTATGGATAAAGATGACGACTTCTTTGATAAATGTCTTGAAGGTTTTGCTATGTTCACACTTAACCAAGGAGAAGTATGTACTTGTCCGAGCAGAGTGTTAATTCAAGAGTCTATTTATGACAAGTTCATGAAAAAGGCTATTGCTAGAACAAAAGCAGTTAAACAAGACAATCCTTTGAAAATGGAAACTATGATTGGAGCACAAGCTTCATTAGAACAAATGGAAAAGATTAAATCTTATCTAGATCTAGGTAAGAAAGAAGGTGCCAAAGTTCTAACTGGAGGAAGTGTAGCTAAATTAAACAGTGGTTTGGAAAAAGGAAACTATATCCAACCGACTATTTTTGAAGGTAATAACAAAATGCGAATATTCCAAGAAGAAATCTTTGGACCTGTAGTTTCGGTTACTAAGTTTAAAGATGAAGCAGAAGCATTAGAAATTGCTAATGATACTCTTTACGGTTTAGGCGCAGGCGTTTGGACTAGAAATGGTAATCTTGCCTACAGAATGGGAAGAGAGATACAAGCAGGTAGAGTTTGGACAAACTGTTACCATGCATATCCAGCTCATGCTGCATTTGGCGGATACAAGCAATCTGGTATCGGAAGAGAAACTCACAAAATGATGTTAAATCATTATAGACAAGTTAAAAATTTACACGTGTCTTATAGTGAGAAAAAATTGGGCTTCTTTTAACCAATAATATATAATGGCCCATGATTCTAAATCATGGGCCGAAATATAAAAATGAAAGTATCAGCCACGTTATCAGCAAAAAAATTACTTAGTGAACTTAAAGAAGTTCATGGTGAAGATCTTTTATTTCATCAATCCGGTGGTTGTTGTGATGGTAGCGCTCCAATGTGTTTTCCCGCAAAAGAATATATGGTTGGAAATAGCGATGTAAAACTAGGAGATATAGATGGAACTCCGTTTTATATTAATGAAGAACAATATGAAAAATGGAAACACACAGATCTTACTATAGATGCTGTAAAAGGCATTGGGGGCATGTTTTCCTTGGATAACGGAACCGGAAAGAGGTTTCTTACTAAGTCAGAAATCTGTGTAGTTGTTGATAACGCTCAGAAAAAAACCAACTAATCTCTTTATAGACAACTTCACAAATATCTGTATTTAATATTATATGAGCCAATTTTTGTTGACTGATATAAGGAAAAAATTTCTTAATTATTTTGAGCAAAATAATCATGAAATAGTAGATTCAAGTAATTTGGTTCCTAATAATGACCCAACCTTAATGTTTACTAATTCTGGAATGGTGCAATTTAAAAATGTTTTTACCGGTTTAGAAAAAAGATCATATAAAAGGGCCACAACATCACAAAAATGTGTGAGAGCAGGGGGCAAACATAACGATTTAGAAAATGTAGGTTACACCCCAAGACATCATACATTTTTTGAAATGTTAGGTAATTTTTCTTTTGGAGACTATTTTAAGGAGCAAGCTATAGATCACGCTTGGAAATTGCTAACTAGAAATTTTGAACTACCAAAAGAAAAACTTTTAGTAACTGTTTTTCATGAAGATGAAGATTCTTTTAAACTTTGGAAAAAAATTGCTGGTTTAAGCGAAGATAAGATAATTAAAATTTCAACCTCAGATAACTTTTGGTCAATGGGAGATACTGGTCCATGCGGACCTTGCTCAGAAATATTCTATGATCATGGAGACAAACTTAAAGGAGGACTTCCTGGTAGCGCAAACCAAGATGGAGATAGATTTATAGAAATATGGAACTTAGTTTTCATGCAATACGAACAAGTTTCAAAAGAAAAAAGAATTAGTTTGCCAAAACCATCAGTAGACACAGGAATGGGCCTTGAAAGAATGACAGCAGTTCTTCAAGGAACTCATGACAATTATAATATTGATCACTTTAAAAAAATTATTGAAGCTTCCTCTGATATTATTAAAGCGCCTCTTAATAAAAGCACGATTGCTAGCCATAGAGTAATTTCAGATCATTTAAGAGCAAGCAGCTTTTTAATAGCAGAAGGAATATTACCTTCAAACGAAGGTCGCGGGTATGTTCTAAGAAGAATAATGAGAAGAGGGATGAGGCATGCTCATTCGTTAGGAAGTAAGTCACCTGTTTTTTATAAACTTTTTGATGTTTTGCTTAATGAGATGAAAAATAGCTATCCAGAATTAGATACTGGTAAAGATCTAATAGTTGAAACTTTAAAGAATGAAGAGGAAAAATTTTCTTCTCTTCTGGAAAGGGGAATGAAAATTTTAGATGAAAATTTAGATAAAGTTCAAAACAATACACTGCCTGGCTCTGTTGCTTTCAAATTGTATGATACTTATGGTTTTCCTGTAGACTTAACTGCTGATATCTTAAGAACAAAAAATATTCAAGTTGATAATGTTGCTTTTGAAAAAGAAATGGAAAAAAGCAAAACATTAGCCAGAGCTAATTGGAAAGGTTCTGGAGATAAGTCAGTTGAAGAAAAATGGTTTAAAATTAGAGAAGAACTAAAACCAACAGAATTTTTAGGTTATGAGTTTGATAAAGCAGAGGGAGTTATTATAAAAATTTCTAAAGATAATAAATTTGTAGATAGTGCTGACGCAGGAAGTGACGTTGAAATTATTACAAACCAAACACCTTTTTACGCAGAGTCCGGAGGTCAAGTTGGAGATCAGGGAATAATTTTTAACTCTGAGTGTAAAATAAATATCACTGATACTCAAAAAAAAATGGGAGATCTTTTTATTCATACAGGAAAAATTGAGTCTGGCAAAATAAAGACTGGTCAAAGCGTTAATCTTGAAATAAACGTTGAAAATAGAAATAATTCTAAAGCTAATCATTCCGCAACACATTTGCTGCATGAGTCTTTAAGAAGGACTTTAGGTAAACACGTGACCCAAAAAGGATCATTGGTCTCTCCAGAGAGATTAAGATTTGATTTTAGTCATAACAAACCGATTGAAACAGAAGAGATGATTAAAATTAATAAAGCTGTAAATGAAATAGTTAACGAGTCAACTGAAGTACAAACAAGAATAATGACACCTAAAGAAGCCGTTAAAATGGGTGCTTTAGCTCTTTTTGGAGAGAAGTACGGTGAAGAAGTTCGAGTAGTATTTATGGGCAAAGAATCTAATGGTTTTTTTTCAACAGAGCTTTGCGGAGGAACACATGTAAAAAATACAAAAGAAGTTGGAAAATTTAAAGTTATCAGTCAGTCATCAATTGCTTCTGGGGTTAGAAGAGTGGAAGCTTTAAGAGATAAACAACTTCAAGAATATGAGAAATTCCAAAAACAAGATAAATCAACGAAAGAAAAAACAAGCAAAGATCAATTAGAAAAAATTAAAAAAGAATTACTAAGGTATAAAATTAAACCTGATTTTAATGAAACCAAAGACTTAGCAGAAAATTTAAAGGTTTTAAATAAACAACTAGAAAAAATAAAAATTCAAAATGTTATTAACGATAAAAGTAAAAATAAAATTCAAGACAAAAAGATCGGTAATTTTATATTAAGACAACAAATCCTTAAAGATTTTCCACCCAAAGAATTAAGAAGTGTAATAGACCAAGGAAAAAAAGATATTAAGAACGGTATAATTATTAGCATCTCTACTTTTGAGGAAAAAGTTGGAGTAGCAATAGGAATTACAAATGATCTTGTTTCAAAATACGATGCAGTTAGCCTTGTAAAAACTGCTTCAGAAATACTTGGTGGAAAAGGCGGAGGAGGTAGAAAAGATTTTGCTCAAGCCGGAGGTACAAATAAAAATAAAATAGATGAAACTTTTAAAGCTATATCTAATAAAATTAATTAAGTTTTTTTTTAAGATTAGAGTCTATTGCCTCTAAAAATTGACTAGTTGTTAAAAATTTTTGATCTTTACTTATTAATATTGCTAAATCTTTAGTCATAGATCCACTTTCAACAGTTTCTACACAAACTTTTTCAAGAGTTTCGGCAAATTTAATTAATTCTTGGTTTCCATCTAGACTCCCTCGATGAGACAACCCTCTTGTCCAGGCAAATATAGATGCTATAGGATTTGTAGAGGTTTCCTTGCCAGCCTGATGTTGTCTATAATGCCTTGTAACTGTACCGTGAGCAGCTTCTGCTTCAGCTACTTTTCCGTCAGGCGTTCTAAGCACACTTGTCATTAGACCTAGGGAACCATATCCTTGAGCAACTGTATCAGACTGAACGTCCCCATCATAATTTTTACAAGCCCAAATATATTTTCCACTCCATTTCATTGCACAAGCAACCATATCATCTATTAATCTATGCTCATAAGTTATATTAGCTTCATTAAATTTATTTTTAAATTCTTTTTGAAAAATTTCTTCAAAAATATCTTTAAATCTTCCATCGTATGCTTTTAAAATCGTATTTTTTGAAGAAAAATAAACTGGCCACTTTCTAGCTAGACCATAGTTCAAGCACGCTCTAGCAAAATCTTTAATAGAATTATCTAAATTATACATAGAAAGAGCAATACCTGGTCCGTCGAAATTAAAAACTTCATGTTCAATTTTATCTTTTCCATTTTCTGACTCCCATTTAACAGTCATTTTTCCTTTTCCGGGGACTTTAAAATCTGTAGCTTTATATTGATCTCCAAAAGCGTGTCTTCCAACTATTACGCTATCAGTCCAATGAGGAACTAATCTTGGAACATTTTTACAAATTATTGGTTCTCTAAAAATTGTCCCACCAACAATATTTCTAATCGTGCCATTAGGAGATCTCCACATTTTTTTTAACTTAAATTCTTCAACACGAGCTTCATCAGGAGTAATAGTCGCACATTTTACTCCAGCTCCATATTTTTGGATTGCTTTAGCGCAGTCTATAGTTACTTGATCATTAGTCTTATCCCTATTTTCCATACCCAGATCATAGTATTTAAGATCAATATCTAAGTATGGCTTTATTAGCTTGTCTTTGATAAATGACCAAATAATCCTTGTCATTTCATCTCCATCAAGCTCAACTACTGGGTTTTTAACTCTAATTTTTGCCATAAAATATAGATTGATTAAGCAGGATTTTTATACATATTAGGAAAAAATTAGCAAACTTAAAATTATGTTTAACACGATTTTTCCAAATATTCACAAAGAAGGCTATAAATTTTTAGCTATTTCTATAATAGCAACATTTATAGTTTTGCTCTTTTCGAAGTTTCTTGGTTCGATTTTGATTATATTAACTATCTGGGTTTATTATTTTTTTAGAGATCCAGAGCGATATCCTATAAATGATGATACTTATCTTGTTAGTCCAGCAGATGGTTTAATAACAAATATTTCAGAAAGAACTGGACCAATAGAATTAGAATTGGAAAACACAACTTATACTAAGGTAAGTATTTTTATGAATGTATTTAATTGCCATGTAAATAGAACACCACTTACCGGAACAGTTGAAGAGATTAATTATAAAGCAGGAAAATTTTTAAATGCCTCTTTAGATAAGGCAAGTGAAGAAAATGAAAGAAACTATTATAAAATTAAATGTAGCAAATCTGGTGAAGAAATTATTATTGTACAAATAGCAGGACTAATCGCTAGAAGAATAGTTTGCGAAGTTGAGCAAGGGCAAAACTTAAAACAAGGAGATAGAATAGGAATGATACGTTTTGGTAGTAGAGTAGATATTTATTTTAAGAATAAAAAAATTTTAGCTAAGATTGGGCAAAACGTAGTAGCTGGAGAAAGCTTAATAGCTTCTGAATAATGGAAGAGAAAAAAAAATTTAAATTAGTTTCATCTAAAAAGACAAGATACTTGCTTCCAAACATACTAACTTTAGGAGGAGTATGTCTTGGTATTAGTTCTATAAAATTTTCTATAGATGGCAATTATAGCTTAGCTGTTATTTTTATTTTATTAGCAGCTTTACTTGATGCCTTAGACGGAAGAATTGCTCGTTTGATAAAAGGAACATCGGAATTTGGTAAAGAATTAGACTCCCTTACAGATTTTGTAAGTTTTGGTATAGCACCAGTTTTTATTCTATATTTTTGGGAGTTAAATAACTACGGAAAAT
>CACIRV010000009.1 GCA_902589155.1 uncultured Pelagibacteraceae bacterium
CAAAAAATTTATTTAGTTAAAGAATACAATGATTATCTAATTCTTGGAGTTCCTACAAGGTTCTTTAGAGATTGGATAGTATCTAGATATTTGGACAAAATTTTAGAACAAGTTAAAAGCTTTAAACTTAGCCTTAACAGAATCGAATTTAAGATAATTGAAGAGACTAAAACACCTCTGATATAATCAAAATTAACGATTTAAATAAAGTTACAGAGATTAAAGACTCTATATTGAATTATAATAGACTAAATCCTAACTTAAATTTCGATAATTTTATTCAAGGAAAAAGTAATGATATAGCTTTATCCTATTCTAAAAAAGTTTGTGAACACATATCACGATACAATCCACTATATGTATGTGGTGGTGTAGGATTAGGTAAAACTCATTTGCTCAATGCAATTGGTCTTGAGCTTCAATCAGAAAATAACGTTATGTTTATCTCTGCTGAAAGATTTATGTATCATTTTATAAAATCTATCAAAAAGAATGACATGGTGAATTTTAAAGATTTTTTTAGAAAATCATCTGTTTTTATTATTGACGATATTCAATTTATAAGAGGCAAAGAAAGTTTGCAGGAAGAATTCTTTCATACTTTTAATAGCTTAATGGACAAGGGGTCTCAAATTGTTATATCTGCCGATAGAACACCCATGAAACTAGATAGGGTACAAGAAAGAATCAAATCAAGATTGGCCGGAGGTTTAGTTGTAGACATAGACTCTCCAGATTTAGAGTTAAAAGTAAAAATTATCAAAAAAAGGATTTCAGAAATAGAAAATCAGTTTAAGGAGAATATTAATCTTAATAATGATGTAATTGATTATATTGCAAATGAAAGCAAAACTAACATCAGGGAGCTTATTGGTATCTTAAATCGAGTAATTGCTTTTGGGAGAGTTAACAATAAGATTTTAACTACGAATGATTGTAAAAATATTTTGAAAGATGTTTTTAGTCAAATTAAAGTTATTACAGTTGATAAAATTCAAAATGTCGTATCGAATTATTTCAATATTCCTTTAAATGAAATGCTCTCTCAAAGACGTTCTAGACCTTTGGCTAGACCTAGACAAATAGCAATGTTTTTGTCGAAGAAAATGACAGCTAGATCTCTTCCTGAAATAGGAAGAAGATTTGCAAATAGGGATCACACTACTGTTATTCATGCCGTAAAAACTATAACGAGATTATCTGAGCAAGACGATGAAATGAAAAAAAATATAAACCAAATTAAAAGTCTTTTGCTAGAACAGTAATTGAGATGAAGTTTATTATTAAAAGAGATATTTTATTAAAATCTTTAAATTTTGTTCAAGGCGTGGTTGAGAAAAAGAACACTCTTCCAATACTCTCCAACGTTTTACTGCAACTTAAAGATAATAAATTGTCTATTGTGGCGACTGATCTAGATATAGTTTTTCATGATGAAATTAATGAAGTTAAAATTACAAAAGAGGGAAGCACAACGACCTCTGCAGCTATACTTTACGATATTCTCAGAAAAATTTCTTCAAATTCAGAATTAAATTTTGATCTTAAAACTGAAAATAAACTTAGCTTAAAGAGTGATAATGCAGACTTTAATTTACTTTGTTTACCTACTGATAATTTTCCAACATTTTCTGATGAATTTGAAGGACCTGAAATTTCATTAAATAATATAAAATTTTTAAAGCTGCTAAATAAAACTAAAATAGCCATTTCAAATGATGATTCGAGACATTATCTAAATGGAATATTTTTACACTTAACAGAAGCTCATGGAAGAAACTTTTTGACAGGAGTAGCAACGGATAGTCATAGACTGTCATCTAGTAGTCTTGAAATAGAAAATGCTGGTAGTTTTTCATCGCTAATTTTACCAAGAAAAACTGTTTTTCAACTTTGTACCTTGTTAACGGAGTCCAACGAAAAATTATCTATGCAAACAAGCGATAATAAAATTAAATTTACTTTGGGTAATATAAAATTGATTTCTAAGGTTATTGATGGAAAATTTCCTGACTATAAAAAGGTTGTACCTGCTAATAATGAAAAATCTTTAGTTGTACCCTCTAAAGATTTTATCAATTCAATCGAAAGAGTTGCAAGTGTTTCATTGGATGGCAAAGAAGGAGTAAAATTGATTATCAATAAAGAAAATATTCAACTCTCAGTAAATAGCGCAAATTCAGGAGAAGGACACGAAGTTATTAAAGCAAATTTTAATTCAAATGATCTTAATATAAGTTTTAATTCAAAATATTTGATTGATATTGCTTCTGAAGTAGAAGACAAAAATTTAAAAATGAATTTAAAAGACTCTGTTTCACCAGTTTTAATTGAAGACGCTTCAGACAAAAACAGTTATTACGTTATAATGCCTATGAAAATCTAATTTTTTTTGAATTTACAATTTTTTTTTTATTTCAAGCTAAAAGCATTGGTATTTGATCGTTTTAAGCTATGAGTAGCTTCAACCATTTTCTATTAACTTAAAAAAATGATACAATTACTTATCTAATATATAACAATGTCAAAAAATTCTGCTTTAAAACCTAATCCATCTTATGGTGCGGATTCCATAAAAGTTCTTAAAGGCTTAGATGCTGTAAGAAAAAGACCTGGTATGTATATTGGGGATACAGATGATGGTTCCGGTTTGCATCATATGGTTTTTGAAGTTATGGATAATGCTATCGATGAAGCATTAGCAGGTCATTGTAAGAATATAACTGTTATAATCAATAAAGATAACACTATCACAGTGGAAGATGATGGTAGAGGTATACCTGTAGACATGCATAAAAGTGAGAAGATGTCCGCAGCTGAAGTTATAATGACCCAATTACATGCTGGAGGAAAGTTTGATCATGACTCATACAAAGTATCAGGCGGACTACATGGAGTTGGTGTGTCAGTAGTAAATGCTCTTTCTGAAAAATTAGAGCTTAGTATTTACAGGGACGGAAAAGAATATTTTATAGCTTTTAAAAATGGAAATACATTAAAACCATTAAAGCCAATTGGAAAAACTAAGAAAAGAGGCACAAAGATAAATTTTTTACCTTCAAAAGAAGTTTTTTCTTTAATCAAATTTAGTCCAACAATTTTAGAAAAAAGAATTAGAGAGCTAGCCTTTTTAAATAAAGGAATATGTATAACTCTTCTTGATCAATCATCTAAAAAAGAAAAGGAATTTGTGCATAAATATGACGGAGGTATTATAGAATTCATCAAGCATATAAATAATAAAAAACCAATTCTTGTAAATAAGAATGAAAAAGAGGTATTCAAAAAACCTGTTTATGTAACTGCAACAAAAAATAATGTTGTTTTAGAATGTTCTTTCGAATGGAATGCCGGATATTCCGAGGATGTTCTTCCTTTCACAAACAATATTCCACAAAAAGATGGAGGAACTCATCTGTTAGGTTTTAGAAGTGCCTTAACAAGAGTTATTAATAAATATTCTAATGAAAGAAATAACAAAAAAAACAAAATTACTTTATCTGGAGAAGATATTAAAGAAGGACTTACCGCAGTGTTATCTATTAAGATGCCAGATCCAAAATTTTCATCTCAAACTAAAGACAAACTTGTTTCATCTGAAATCAGATTAATTGTTGAAAATATAATCAGCGATAAAGTTTCTACATGGTTTGATCAAAATCCTTCAATTGCTAAAACTGTATTAGAAAAAATAACTCAAGCAGCGATGGCAAGAGATGTTGCTAGAAAAGCAAGAGATAATGTTAGAAGAAAAGGAGCTTTCGAATTATCAGGGTTGCCTGGTAAATTAGCTGATTGTCAAATACAAAAAAAAGAAGGAACAGAATTATTTATCGTTGAGGGAGATTCAGCCGGCGGTTCTGCTAAACAAGGAAGAGTTCGTGAGTATCAAGCGGTATTACCTTTAAGAGGTAAAATTTTAAATACTTATGTTAACGGAAAGTCAAATGGAGACGATCATACCACAAAAGCTCTATCTAAAATGATGTCATCAAATGAGATAGTAACTTTAATTAATGCTTTAGGAACTGGCTCTAAAGATTTTAATATAGAGAATTTAAGATATGATAAAATTGTTATAATGACAGATGCTGATGTCGACGGATCTCATATAAGAACATTGCTACTTACTTTTTTCAATAATTATCCTTTTAATCAATTAATAGAAAATGGTCACATTTATTTAGCTCAACCTCCTTTATTTAAAGTAACAAAATCAAATAAGAGTGTTTACATTAAAGATGAAAAAACACTAGAAGAATACATTCTTAAAACTTCAGACAAAAGAGATAAAAAAATAAAAAAAGGGTCTTCGGAGTACAATAAATTTATGGAAGAACAAAGAGAAAAACTTTCAATTCAGAGATTTAAAGGATTGGGAGAAATGAACCCCGAAGAACTATGGGAAACTACTTTAAATCCTGAAAATCGTACTATGTTGAGAGTTCAATACACTAAAGGTACGAAAGAAAAATCCAAAGAAGATCAAAAAATGATAGAAGTTTTAATGGGTGATGAAGTGGCACCAAGAAAAGATTTTATTACAAGTAACGCGCTGGATGTTACCAACCTAGATATTTAAAGTTCAAATGAATTTTTCTACTCTCTTTAGGCTGAGAGAAAATCTTAATTTAGATAAAAAAACATTAGTAATATTAAGATGGATAGCAATAATAGGTCAGTTTACAGCAATTAATCTAGTCTATTTTTATTTAAAGTTAGATTTTCCAATTTTATTTTGCCATGCTATTTTATTGATAGGTCTTGTAACCAACTTATATTTGCAGTTTAGGATTAAATCTATTCTTTTAAAAGATTTCTATGCAAGTATATTTCTAATTTATGACTTAATTCAACTTTCAATTTTATTATATTTAACTGGGGGAATTTCAAATCCGTTTTCAATATTAATTATTATTCCAACTATAGTCTCTTCTACATTTTTAAGCATGGGAACAACAATAATATTAGGGATTTTATCAATTATTTTTTTATTTTTGTTAACCATTTTCCATTATCCTTTACCAGGTTTACATGACCATTCTATTACTTTTCCAAAACTTTATTTAACTGGATATTTTTTAGCAATTATTGTTGGTTTAATATTTTTAAGTTATTTTGGGATTAGATTTTCTGGTGAGAGCAAAAGAAGGTCTGAAGCAATAAATAAATTACAACAGGTTATAGCCAAAGAGTATGAATTAGAGTCGCTTGGCGGTCAAGCTGCAGCAGCAGCTCATTCTTTAGGAACTCCTTTAGCAACTATAAACGTAGTTGCCTCTGAGCTTAAAAAAGAATTAGGAAAAAACAAAGAATATTCAAAAGACATTGAATTATTGATTAGTCAAACCAAAAGATGTGGTGAAATATTAAAACAAATTTCAAAAAAACAAATAAAAGAAGATAAATTTTTCTCTAAAACTTCAATTGAAGACTTACTTAATGAGATTATTGATTCTTTTAAAGAAACCTCTTCTAAAAAATTAATATTAGATCTAGATGAAAACGTAAAAAAATTTGAATTTAAAAGATCTCCTGAATTAATTTATGGATTAAGAAACTTTATTGGAAATGCTGTAAAATTTGCGAAAAGCACAGTAGAAATAAAGATAAAATGCAATTCTAAGGACTTAGAAGTTTTAATAAACGATGATGGGCCAGGTTTCCCAGACGATATAAAAGAAGTTCTTGGGGAACCCTATATTAAATCCAAATCATCAGAAGTTACTTCAAATGCTGGAACAGGATTAGGAACTTTTCTAGGAAAAACACTTTTGGAAAGACAATTAGCACGTTTATCTTTTTTAAAAGACAATAAATTAGGAGGTGCCTCTGTAAATATTGTCTGGAACATAAAAGATTTAAAATCTAACGTTTAAATTCAAAAGTGTAGGCTAGAATTTTATAAGCTAATTTTGCAACTAAAAAGTTGTACGAGTCAAAATTTTTAATTGGAGCTAATTCAATTATATCTGCACCTACTATTTTAGATATTTGACATACCTTTTTAATTATTGGAAGCACATCTTCCCATAATAGGCCTCCAGGCTCTGGTGTTCCTGTTGCGGGCATAATGCTTGCATCGAAACCATCAACATCAAAAGTTATATATACGTTTTTATCCTTAAAAATGTTTTCTAGACGAGTTAAATCCCAATTTTTTTTATCTTTACCCCAAAAAATTTCAACTCTATTCCTGTTATTTTCATAGAAATTCATTTCAGGTTGAGAAAGATTTCTAATACCAAAAGAGACTACTTTTATATTTTTAAAATCCAAACATCTTTTAATTGCTGAAGCATGAGAAAATTTTTCTCCATTATAGCTCTCTCTTAAATCTGCATGTGCATCGAAATGTAAAAGTGTAATTTCATTGTATTTTTTTACAAAAGGCCTAATAGATCCAGGTGTGATTGAATGCTCACCTCCAAAAATTATTGGAAATTTGTTTTTTGATAGTATTTCTTCATTGATTTTTGATAATTGATCTAGAGCAGAACTAATTGTCTTTTTTATAGGAAATGGTTTTAGAGTTTTAATGCCAATTTCTTTATATGGTTCTTTATTCAATTCTTCATCAAATAATTCAACTTGATGGGAAGCTTTAATGATTTCTTTCGGTCCATTTTTTGTTCCACCACCATAACTTACAGTTTTTTCTAAACCAAATGGAACAACAACTACTTTGTTTTCAATTTTTTGACTTGCTTCATAACCAAGAAAACCTTTTTTCTGACTTAAATAGTCCATTTAAGATTTAAATATTTGAGAAAAATTTCTTTTTTTTCTATTTTTCCAGTTTTTACGATGATATGCATCACTAGCGATTAAAGGAAGCACACTTGTTGCTTCAGCAAAAACCATTTGTTCTTTAGCAATATCCACTTTTCCCCATGAGCTAGCTTCTTTTAAAGTTGAACTACTACAAGCGCCATCTCTAGTATCAGCGACTGTAATTTGAATCGCGTATTTATGCATATCAACTTTTTTACCTATAAGGTCAGCACAAACAACTGTGTCTTGAACAAAATTCTTAGGCACTCCTCCGCCTACCATTAATAAACCAGACTGCTTAGATTTTACTTTAATTTCAGTTAACTCTCTTAACTCTCTTATAGAGTCAATCGTTATGTGTTTATTTGGATTTTGTTCTTGGTGCATTACCAAACCAAATCCGGCTGAACTATCTGTGAAAGCTGGGCAAAAAATAGGAACATTATTGTCAAATGCTGTTTCTATTAAAGAACCTTTTTTTTTAGCATTATTTTTCAAAAATTTACCTAGTTCTTTAATAAATTCTCTTGAGGTATAAGCTTTAGGATCTAATGAATTAGCAACGTCACAAATAGCTTGATCACAAGCTTGAAGCTCTTCCTCATCAATATATGTGTCGTAAATTCTATCAATATAATTTTTTCTAAGTTCAGTATCATCTTGGAATTGAGATCCTTGATAGTGTTTGAATCCTAAAGCTTCGAAGAAATCCATATCAATTATAGAAGCTCCTGTGGCTACCACGGCATCAACCATGTTATATTTAATCAAATCAGAATAAAGTTTCATACAGCCACCAGCAGAGGTTGAACCAGCAATTGTAAGAAAAATAGAGCAGTTTTCGTCTGATATCATCTCATTATAAATTTTAGCTGCATTTGCAGTATCCCTAGAGGTAAATGACATTTTACCCATGCCTTCAATTATTTTTCGAGCATCATAAGAAGTTATGTCTATATGTTCTACAGGATTATTTAAAAATGATTTTTTATTATGTCCGATATTAGGACCATCTTTTTTTGTCATTAAGCAACCAAGTAATCAACTTTACTTGAATCTTCGTATAAAGATATAATTGGTTTATCATTCAATTCGAAAATTTCATTTGAATAAAAACCATTAAATTTTGTTCTAAAAGTTAATCCATACGCACCTAATTGACCTAATTCAATGTAGTCACCTTCTTTTATATTATTTGGTAATAAAAAAGGCCCTTTCATATAATCTAAGCTATCACATGTTGGCCCAAAGAAACTAAATGAAGTTAGTTTTTTAGAATGAAATCTACCATTTGTAATCATTTTAGTTGGTAAAACAAAATTTGGAACTCCAGCATCAAATAAAGAACCATAAGTGCCGTCGTTAATGTATAAGTTTTGTTTTTTTCTCAATATAACTTTTACTATCGTTGACCCACTTTCTGCAACAATAGCTCTTCCAGGTTCACAAATTATTGTAGGTAGTTTTGGTAAATTTAAATTTTTAAGAGATTTTTTTATTTCATCAAGATAATTATTAAGTGGTTCAGGGTTAAGATCTGGATAGATAGATGGAAAACCACCTCCCACATTTATAACATCTGGTATAATTTTAGTTTTCTTTATTATATTTCCAATTTCACGAATACCTTTCGAATAAGAAATTTTATGCATACATTGAGAACCAACATGGAAACTTATTCCAAGTTTTTTAGAATACTCTTTACATAATCTTACAAGACCTAATGCTTCAGAAGGTAGTGCGCCAAATTTTCTTGATAGATCGATTTCAGCATGCTCATTAGAGATTGCTATTCTTACATATAAATTTAAATCTTTAGCCTGATTAGTAGCTTCAAGAATTTTTCTCAGTTCATCTTTACTATCTAATGCAAAATTTTTAACTCCATAATCAAAGTAAGCAGATAAAATGTTCTCTTTACTTTTTATCGTATGCATAAAATATAAATTAGCTTCCGGTTTAATTTTCTTAATTAATTTAATTTCATTTAGAGATGCCACATCGAAATCTTCAATTCCATTCGAAATAATTTGTTTAATTACTTTTTCATTAGGATTTGTTTTAACGGCGTAAAGAACTTTGCCTGGAAAATTATCCTTAAAAAATTTTGTTGATTTTTTTATGGACTCTGGCCGTATGCAGTATACGGGGTAATCCGGTTTCAGTTCATTAACTAGTTCGTTAACGTCTTTAAATTTTCGCATTTCATGTGTCCCTCGTTTGTTTACACAGAAGGTTTTTAAAAAATTTTAATAAAAAAAACCTTATTAAGTCGCGTTTAAGGTTTTTTTTACTTTATGTAAAGAAAAAAATGTCATTTTAGCCTGTTGTAATTCTGCACTTAATAACTATATGTTAGCTAAATGAGAGCTCAGAAAAAATACCCAGAACAACTAAATCTCTCTGATTTTTTAGATAAGTCTCTACTTATCCTAGACGATGATGATCCCTTGAGAGGAAGGCTCTCAAGAGCTATGGAAAAGAAGGGTTTTGAGGTGAAAGAGGCTAAAAGCGTGGCAGAGGGACTACAAATGGTCAAAAATAGCCCTCCAGCATTTGCTGTAGTTGACTTGAGACTTGAAGATGGGAATGGATTAGATGTAGTTAAAGAGCTATCTAAGAACAGAAAAGATCCTAGGATCGTAATGTTAACCGGATACGGGAATCTACCTACAGCTGTAGCAGCAGTAAAAGCTGGCGCAATAGATTATATAGCTAAACCTGTAGATGCAGATGATATTGAAGCTGCATTATTAGCTTCATCTGGTTCAAAAGCAAAACCACCTGAGAATCCCATGTCCGCTGACAGAGTAAAGTGGGAACATATTCACAGAGTATTTGAATTATGTAATCGAAATGTTTCTGAAACAGCTAGAAGACTTAAAATGCATAGAAGGACTCTACAAAGAATTCTTTCGAAAAGATCACCTCGGTAAAATTAAACTAACTTCCTTATTTTTTTAATCTGGTTTATTGTTAAGGTAACTATTAGAACTTTAAATAGCTCAGCTAACAAAAATGGTTGTGCTCCTAATTTAAAAATTGGTTTTTCCCATCCTATTAAAAATCCTAACCACAACATACCCAAAAGATAGATAAAGCTTGTAGCGAACAAAAGTTTGATAAACGTTTCAGGTAAATTATAATTGTAATTAAATTTTCCGGTGAAATATACTGTAACAAGAAAACCAATTAGATACCCCATCGTAGGCCCAGTGAAGTAAACTAAACCAACACCTTTTTCTGGTGTTCCTGAAAAAACTGGCAAACCAATTAATCCTTCAAATAAATATAACGCTACTGTAGCTAATCCAAGTTTCCAACCAAAAGCAATACCTATTGTTAAGACAACTAAAGTTTGCATTGTCATTGGAACTGGGTAAAAAGGAATTTTAACTTTTGAAGAAATTGCTAAAACTATACTTCCTATCAAAGCAATGAATATGTATTTTACCACTTTTGATTGTTTAAAACTTTTTACTAATTCCATATCTTTAATTTAACTTTTTTTTAGATTAAATCTACTTATTTGTTAGTTGAACAAACACATCCTCTAAATCCCCATCTTCTGTTACAATATCTAGTATTTTTACATTATTTTTATTAAGATAATTAATAATTTCTCCAAAATTAAGAGAATTTTTTTCATAAGTAACCGAAATCGACTCATTTGAACCAACTTTAAATTGAATTCCTTCCATCTTTAGAATCTTATTTTTATCAATATTCTTAACTTTAAAATGTATCTTTTTTGTTTGAATTCTATCTAAAAGTCTTTGAGTTGTATCTAGAGCAACTAAATTACCTTTATTTATAATTGCTATTCGATCACACATTTCTTGAGCTTCAAATAAATAGTGGGTAGTTAGAATAATTGTAACACCTTCTTTATTTAATTCTTTTACATTGCTCCAAAGGTTATTTCTTAATTCGACATCAACACCTGCAGTTGGTTCATCTAATATCAAAATAGGAGGTTGATGTACCATTGCTTTAGCAATAAGCAGTCTTCTTTTCATTCCACCTGATAAGCTTCTAGAATAAGCATTGGCTTTGTCCTTCAATGCGACCATTTCTAAAATTAAGTCTGTAATTCTATCTCTTTTAGTAATTCCGTATAGGCCAGCTTGTAATTCAAGTAATTTTCTGGGGGTAAAGAAGGCATCCAAATTAACTTCTTGAGGAACAATCCCAATAGAGGCTTTTACTTGTCTAGGATTTTTATCAAGGTCAAAACCCCAAACATTTATATTCCCACTTGTTTTTGACACTGTTCCACCCAAAATACTTAAGAAGGTTGTTTTGCCAGCTCCATTTGGTCCTAGCAAACCAAATACTTCTCCTTCATTAACTTGAAAGTTTAAATCATTAAGCGCTTTATTTTCTTTTTTGTTTTTAGAATCTGAGTAAACCTTTGTAAGATTTTCAACAGTTAAAGCATATTTATTCATAGATTGATTAAATATAGGTTAAAAATTAATGTAATATATATATATGAGTTCAATAAAAAAAACAGATCATTATTATCTCATAGATGGGTCAGGTTATATTTTTCGCGCTTATTATGCTTTACCTCCACTATCTAGAAAAAGTGATGGACTTCCCACAGGTGCGGTAAGTGGTTTTTGCTCTATGCTTTTTAAATTACTAGAAGATTCAAGATCAGATGACTCAATTCATAAGCCTACACATTTTGCTGTTATATTTGACTCAGCTAGAAAAAATTTTAGAAATGATATTTATAGCGAATACAAAGCCAATAGAGCTGAAGCGCCTGATGATTTAATTCCTCAATTTGAATATATAAGAAAATCAGTAAAGGCATTTAATTTACCATCAATAGAGCTGCCCAACTACGAAGCAGATGATCTTATAGCTACTTATGCAAAACAAATTACAGATGCTGGAGCAAAAGTTACAGTGATTTCATCAGATAAAGATTTAATGCAGTTAGTATCTGATAAAATTAGATTGTACGACCCAATGAAGAGTAAAGTTATTGGTGAAAAAGAAGTCTTGGAAAAATTTGGAGTAAAACCTAATCAAGTTATTGACGTACAATCGTTAGCAGGAGATTCGTCAGATAACATTCCAGGTGTGCCAGGCATAGGAGTTAAAACTGCAGCTGAATTAATTAACAAATATGAAAATTTAGACATCTTATTGAAAAAAGCTTCTGAAATTCCACAAAATAAAAGACGAGAAACTTTATTAAAAAATAAAGATAAAGCATTATTAAGCAGACAGTTAGTTACATTAAAAGATGATGTACCTGTTAAAGATGATCCAAACAGTTTTATAATTCAAGAAATAAACAGAGATAATCTTTTTAATTTTTTAAGAGAAATGGAGTTTAATAGATTATTAAGTCAAGCCATAAGTTTTTACGGTGAAGATAGCTCAGCTGATTTTAGCTCTAATGTAAAAAAAACTAAATTTCCTAAAATAGATACTAAGCTTTACAAAAGCATTCTAAGTGAAAAAGACTTAGATAAATTAATAGATATTTTAACTTCAAAGTCATTTATTTCTGTAGATACAGAAACATCGTCTTTAAATCCTCTAGAGGCTGATCTAGTTGGCATTTCTTTTAGTTACGACGCTAACGAAGCCTATTATATTCCTTTAGGGCATAAAAATATTAAAGGACTTAATAAAGAATTAGTTTTAAAAAAAATTAAACCCTTACTTGAAGATCCAAGCATTAAGAAAGTAGGACAGAACATTAAGTATGATCTTATTGTTTTAGGAAAAAATAGAGTAAATATTAACCCTGTGGAGGACACAATGCTGTTATCTTATGTTTTAGATGCAGGAAATAATAGGCATAATATGGATACGCTTTCAGAGTTACACCTCGGTCATAAAACCATTTCATATAAAGATGTTGTTGGCACAGGAAAAAAACAATTGAACTTTTCCGATGTAAACTTAGAAGAGGCAACTAAATATGCCGCAGAGGATGCAGATGTAACTTTGAGACTTTACAGCTTATTATTAGAAAGAGTTGATAATGAAAAATTAAAAAAGATTTACGAAGTATTTGAAAAACCAATGATCAAATTACTCTCAAAATTGGAAATCAATGGAGTTAAAGTTGATCAAGCATATTTAAAAAAATTGTCAAAAAAGTTTGAAGAAAGATTGAAAAAAATAGAGAAAGAAATTTATAAAGTTTCTGGAAAAGAGTTTAATATTGGTTCGCCAAAACAACTTGGTGAAATAATCTACAACGATTTAAAAATTGCAAAATTAAAAAAAACTAAAAAAGGAAGTTTAGCCACAAGTGCAAAAATTTTGGAAGATTTAGCATTGACAGGGCATAAATTTCCTAAACTAGTATTAGAATGGAGGCAAGTATCAAAATTAAAAAGCACTTATACAGATGCTTTACAAGAGCATATTAGCAATAAAACAAAAAGGGTTCATACATCATTTCTTTTGGCCGCCACTAATACGGGACGACTTGCATCCAGTGATCCAAATTTACAAAATATCCCAATCAAAACTTTAGATGGTAAAGAAATTAGAAAAGCTTTTATTGCTGAAAAAAATAATATTCTTATTTCAGCCGATTATGATCAGATAGAAATGAGAATTCTAGCTGACATGGCCGATGTAAAAGAATTAAAAAAGGCTTTTAAAAATAACCAAGATATCCATTCTTTGACAGCCAGCCAGGTTTTTGGATTGCCATTAAATAGAGTTACTAATGAAACCAGAAGAAAAGCAAAAGCAATAAATTTTGGAATTATTTATGGAATTACTCAATATGGTTTAGCTAAACAAATAACTGTATCTAATCAAGAAGCTCTAGACTTTATAAATTCCTATTTTAGAAAATTTCCTGAGATTAAGGATTATATGAATTCAACAATTAAAACATGCAGGAAGCAAGGTTATGTTTCAAATATATTTGGTAGAAGAATTCATCTTCGAGGCATTAATGACAAAAATTTTAGCGTAAGAAGTTTTCAGGAAAGAGCAGCAATTAATGCTCCTATTCAAGGGTCTGCTGCAGACATAATAAGATTAGCTATGATGAAAATAGATAGGATTCTATCAGATCAGAATAACCCAGCCAAAATGCTTCTCCAGATACATGATGAATTAATATTTGAATGTTTAAAAAAAGATGAGAATGAAATAAAAAAAATAATCAAAGATGCTATGACCTCTATTTCCAGTTCAGAGCATCATATGTTTTCAATTCCTTTAGAGGTAAGTATTAATTCTGGTAATAATTGGGGTGAAGCTCATTAAACGCCTAAATTTGGACATTAAGATTTTGAGAATGACTATATGGCACAAACAATAGCACTTGTAGATGACGATAGAAATATTTTAACTGGTATAAGCATTGCACTTGAAAGAGAAGGATTTAAAGTTCAAACTTATATAGATGGAGAGTCAGCATTAATTGGACTTACAAGAAATCCCCCCGATTTAGCCGTCTTGGATATTAAAATGCCAAGAATGGATGGAGAAGAATTATTAAAAAAATTAAGAAAAAAAATGTCAATTCCTATTATTTTTTTAACTTCAAAAGATGAAGAAGTTGACGAGTTATTAGGCTTAAAATTAGGAGCGGATGATTTTGTAAAAAAATCAGGAGGTTTTTCAACCAAAGTTTTAATTGAAAGAATACGCGTACAATTAAGAAAGAAGAATAACGTAGTAGATGAAACTAAAAATATAATAAGTCATGGAAAACTAAAACTAGATCCATCTCAATTAGAGTGTGAATGGAGTGGAAAACCTCTTCCCGATAAATTGACAACTACAGAATTTTTAATTGTTAAAGAATTAGCAAAAAGGCCAGGAGTAATAAAGGAAAGAGCTCATTTAATGGATATTGCCTATAAGGAAAACACTGAAATTGAGGACAGAACTATTGATAGTCACGTTAAAAGAATAAGAAAAAAGTTTAAAAAAGTAGATGAAAAGTTTTCTGCGATTGAAACTAGATATGGAAGTGGGTATAGATGGAATGTTAGTTAATGAGACAAAAAAAATCAGCATCCATACTAAGAAAATTTCTATTATTTAATTTAGGTGTCTTTTCCATATTAGGACTTCTTACAATAGTTTATTTAAAAGCCATTCAGCCCAATCTTGTTAAAAAAAGAGCTGCCAATCATTATATTATAATCAACAATACCGTTGATCATCTTCAAAGACTGAACATTAATTTTAACGGGAAAGACATTAGAACTTTTTTATTGTCAACACGGTTTTTATTTCAAAGCCTAGATAGAGTGCAATTTTATAGTATCGATGGTGATCTAATTGGGGATACTAATATTTTAGATTTAGATCAAAATGTTTTTACAAGATCAGATGTTATAATAGAAGAAACAATTGATGGACAAATAAAAGAAAAAGGTAATTCAAAAAAGTTAATTAAGGAACAAAATAAAGATTTAATCAAAGAAACGATATTAAATAAATATCAAAATGAGCCCATAACAATTTCAGAAAATATTCAAAATAATTTTTTTGTTAGTACATTGAATAGCATTAAACTTAATGGACAAGAGGCAGGTTATATTGTTGTATCCGAAGAGGCCAATGATATTCTAAATGCAGTTAAAGAAAGAAAAGCTTTTATACTTAGAACAGTAGTAGCTGTGGCATTAGTAATTTTAATTTTTTCTCTTTTTTTAAACAAATATATTTTAAAGCCAATTGGTTTGCTAGTTAGATTTAGTGAGGCAATTAAAAAAAAGTCTAACAAAAATATTGATATAAAAAACTTTTTTGTTAGAGAAGATGAGATTGGAAAATTAACAAAATCCATTGATGAGATGACGAAAGAACTTCAGAAAAGAACTGCTAGAGCAGAAACTTTTTCTAATGACCTTGCACATGAAATCAGGAATCCACTGGCCTCTTTAAAAAGTGCATCAGAATTATTAGATAAAACTACAGAAAAAAAAGAAAGTGAAAAACTTTTAAAAATTATTAATCATGATGCAGAAAGAATTGAAAGATTAATAACTGATTATTCTCAAATGTTAAAAGATGAAGCTTCGTGGTCTAGAGAACAAATGAGTAAAGTTAATTTGATTGAGATTATCACCAACGTTGCAGATGATTTTAAACAAGATTTAAAAAATCAAAATAAAAAAATAAATATAAGCATTAAAAAGAAAATAGTTTCTAAAAATGGTCATTATATTTTGGGTATTGAAAATAGATTAGAACAAGTAATAGCTAATTTATTAGATAACTCTATTTCATTTAGTGATGAAAATAAGAAAATAGAAATTGAAGTTGAGGAAACTTCAAATAATTTAGTAATATTAATCAAAGATGAAGGGCCAGGATTTTCTGAAACTTCTCCTCAAAAAATATTTAAAAGATTTTATAGTAATAGACCTCAAAGCTTTGGAAAACACTCGGGTTTAGGACTTAACATCGTTAAGAATATTGTAGAACTACATGAAGGAACAATATCAGCCTCAAATAGACTAAATAAAGGAGGAGCTCAGGTTGAAGTATTGCTGCCAAAATTTTCTTAGCAATCTTTCTTGCTAACGTTCATTTATGTTGTTAAATAACTCTAAAATATGCCTCAAGATTTTAAAGTAAAAGATATTAACCAAGCCGAATTTGGCAGAAAAGAAATTTCTCTAGCGGAAACAGAAATGCCGGGATTAATGGCATTAAGAAATGAATACAAAGGGAAACGACCTTTAAAGGGAGCACATATTCTTGGATGTCTCCATATGACAATTCAAACGGCTGTTTTAATTGAAACATTAGTAGAGTTAGGAGCAGAAGTTAGATGGTCATCTTGTAATATTTTTTCCACACAAGATCATGCAGCAGCAGCAATTGCTAAAGCTGGTATACCTGTATTTGCTTGGAAAGGTGAAACAGAAGAAGAGTACTGGTGGTGTGTTAAACAAACTATAGAAGGAAAAAAAGATTGGAAGCCGAACATGATTTTAGATGATGGCGGGGATCTCACAGCCTTAATGCACAAAGATTATAAAGGTATGTTAAAAAATATTAAGGGTGTTTCAGAAGAAACAACAACAGGTGTTCTAGCTTTGAAAAAAATGGAAGAAAAAAAAGAGCTCTTAATACCAGCAATAAATGTTAATGACTCAGTTACAAAATCCAAATTTGATAATTTATATGGTTGTAGAGAAAGTCTGGTAGATGGAATAAAAAGAGCAACTGACGTTATGATGTCTGGTAAAGTAGCTATTGTTGCAGGATTTGGTGATGTTGGAAAAGGAAGCGCTGCATCATTAAGACAAGCCGGCGCTAGGGTTATGGTAACAGAAACCGATCCAATTTGTGCACTGCAAGCAGCAATGGAAGGGTATGAAGTAGTGTTGATGAATGATGCAATTAAAGATGCGGACATCGTAGTAACAGCCACAGGAAATAAAGATATTGTAACAGCAGATCATATGAGGGATATGAAAGATAGAGCAATATTATGCAATATTGGCCATTTCGATAATGAAATACAAGTTGAAGCTTTAAAAAATTATAAATGGGATGAAATTAAACCTCAAGTTCACGAAATAGAATTGCCAAGCAAAAAAAGAATTATTTTATTAGCCGAAGGAAGACTGGTAAACTTAGGCTGTGCAACTGGGCATCCTAGTTTCGTAATGAGCGCTTCTTTTACTAATCAGGTGATTGCACAAATTGAATTATGGAATAATTCAGATAAATATGAAAAGAAGGTTTATGTTTTACCAAAACATTTAGACGAGAAAGTAGCCATGTTACATTTAGACAAAGTTGGAGCAAAATTGACGAAAATGTCAAAAGAACAAGCAGATTACATTAGCGTTAAACCATCAGGACCATTTAAACCAGATACTTATCGCTACTAGATTAGTAGCTAATGATTATTAAATCTTTAGATCACCTTAGACTAATTTCAAATAAAATTGCAGACAATGTATCTGAAAAAGATTGCATTTTTTTAATTGGGGAAATTGGTGTTGGTAAAACAACTTTTACAAGAAATTTTATTAATTATTTACAAAAACGAGAAGGTGTTAAAGAAACAGAAGTTTTAAGTCCCACATTTAACTTATTATATGAATACGATATTAAAAACTTGAAAGTGATGCATTATGATCTTTATAGAATTAAAAACAGCAAAGAGCTAGATCAACTTGGCATTTTTAGAGAAGATTTAAATTCGATAAAAATAATTGAATGGCCAGAATTAGTTAAGACAAATTTAGCAAATAGATTAGAATTGAATTTAAAGTATTCCATCAAGGATAACGAAAGAGAATTAAGCCTTGTAGGACATGGAAAATGGCTAGATATTAATAAAAATGAATTATAAATTAAAAAAAATTTCTGGCGATGCATCTTTTAGGGAATTTTATAGAGTCAAAAAAAACAATAAAACTTCAATAATAGTCTTTGCAAGAAAAGAACAATATAAAAATTTAATTGTTTATTCCGCTGTAAATAAAATTTTAAATAACCATAATATTTCATCGCCTAAGCTTCTAAAAAATTATTACAAAGACAATATGATAGAAATTACAGATTTAGGCGATAAATCTTTCTATGATTATATTATAAATAAAAAAAATAAGCTTAAAGATTACAAAAAACTCGTTGAATTAATCATTAAATTACAAAAGATTAAACTTAAAAATCAATATTATTTTAGTGGAAAAAAAATAAAATTTACCAAATATACTCTTAACCATTTACACAAAGAGTCAGATTTATTTTTTGATTGGTATCTAAAGTATTGTTCTCAAAATTTAAAGCTTGGAAGGATTAAAAAAATTTTAAAGAAAGAGCTAAATAATATTTATAAAAAACTTTATTTTAAAAACAATTGTTTTACACATAGAGATTTTCATGCATCAAATATTATGATAACCAAAAAAAGATTAAGTCTTATTGATAGCCAAGATGCAATAATTGGAAATCCTTTATATGATGTTGCTTCATTGATTGATGACGTGAGGGTTAAAATGCAAAAAAATTTACAAGATAATTTATTTAAGCACTATATACAAAAATCAAAATTTAGAGTTAAAGATCAATCTTACTTAAAAAATGATTTTGATATTTTATCTGTTCAAAGAAATTTAAAAATACTTGGAATTTTTGTACGTCTTTATAAAAGAGACAGAAAACCAAATTATCTAAAATATTTACCCCACACCTGGTCGCTTCTTGAAAGAAGAATGAGAAACCCTATTTTTAATCAATTAAATATATTATTTAAAAAGTATCTGCCTTTAAAAAAATTAAAAAAGGTTAAAATATGAAAATTAAACAAGGCATGATTTTAGCTGCTGGATTGGGAAAAAGAATGCAACCGATTACTTTAAAAACTCCAAAGCCATTAATCCAAATAGGCAATAAAAACTTATTAGAAAGAGCTATAGAGCTGTTAATCAATCATGGAATAGAGGAAATAGCTATTAATGTTCATCATCTGTCAGATCAAATAAAAGATTTTATTAATAAAAAAAAATATAAAGTAAAAATTATAATTTCTGATGAAAAGGATATGTTGCTTGATACTGGAGGTGGAATACTTCACGCCACTAGATCTTTCAAAAAACCTTTTGTAGCAGTCAATCCTGATACTTTATGGAGTGATGCTTACTGTAATGAATTAAAAGATTTAGAAGATCTTTATTTTAAAAAGAAAAAGCCTTGTTTATTGTTAGTTAATAAAAATTTGAGTTTTGATAGTTCTTTCAAGGGAGATTTTAATCTCCAAGATGGTGTGATTAGTAGAGACAATACCAATGAATTCATTTTCACTGGTCTTCAAATTTTAGATGAAAGTGTTTTTAATTCCATAAAAGATAAAATATTTTCCATGAACAAGATTTGGGACTATTTAATTGAGAACAATTTTTTAGTTGGAAATGAAAGTAAGAAAAAGTTTTATCACTTAAATACAAAAGAAATGTACGATAAAATATTGAATTTGAAGATTACTGATTAAAAATAATAGTTTTAGCTCTAGTCTCATCTAGATAATAATATTTTTTAATTTCAAGATTATTATCAAATTCAATTATTAAAGGATTTCCTGTTGGAATTTCTAATTCATTTATCTTTTGATCAGAAATTTTAAATAGATATTTGCATAGTGTTCTTAGTGAATTGCCATGAGCTGATATTAAAACGTTTTTATTTTCTTTAATATTTTTTTGAATTTCTTTTTCATAATAAGGAATTACTCTTTTGTATGTATCTTTTAAAGACTCCGTAAAAGGTATCATCCCCACGGGTATACTTGGATTTAAAGGACTAAATAAAGAATGATTTTTGTCGTTCTCAGCCATTGGTGGTGGCGGTATATCCCAAGATCTTCTATATTTTTTAAACTGCTCTTCACCAATTTTCTTTTTAGTTTCTTCTTTATTTAAGCCCGTTAAAGATCCGTAATGTCTCTCATTCAATTCCCAAGAAGTATTAAATTTAAGTTCCAAACCATTTTCTTGAAGTATAGCAGTAAGAGTTTTGATGGCTCTTTTTAAAAAAGATGTATAGGAAATATCTATATTAATATTTAGATTTTTAATTAATTGACCAGATTTCTGAGCCTCTAAAACTCCTTTTTCGGATAAATCAACATCTACCCATCCAGTGAATCTGTTTTCTGCGTTCCATATGCTTTGACCGTGCCTTACTAGGATTAATTTGCTCATAATAGATAAATATCAGATATTATGTAATATTAAACTTATAATGAAAAATAATGTCTTAAAGTTGATTAGGTATCTTTACTATTTATCTTTAATAGCATTGCTCATACTTTACTTATTTCCGGGTAGTCTCATTGGATATCTGTTCTACGGAGATTTAAGAACACAACCAAGCCTTATTTCAAATCCCATTGGAACGTCTATTAATCATGCATTGGCTTTTTTATATTTATCAATGCTTGGTTTAATTAGCTACATGAAACTTAAAAGTTTTATTCAAACCAATATTTTTTTAATATCTTTATCAATAATTTTAGAACTTTCTCATTATTTAATTCCAAATAGATCTTTTGAATTTCTCGATCTTTTTGCTAATTTACTCGGAACTTTAATGGCAATATTTATAATTATTTTTTATAAAAAGTATAAAAAGATTTTATGAAAGATACAAAGGGAATTTCTTATATTTTAATATTTTTTTTAGTATTACTCATATTATCTATTCCAGATTTCGATAGAAAAACCTTAGCGTCAGAAAATTTAGTTGAAGGAAAAGCCAAAGTTACTGATGGAGATACAATAAAAGTTAAGGGAATAAAAATAAGATTTTCAGGAATAGATTCGCCTGAGAGTTATTATCGTGGAAAAAAACAAGCATGTTATTTAAATGAAATAAAAATTTTATGTGGAGATATTGCAAAAACTAAGCTTAAAGAAAAAATAAAAAATAATTCAGTATCTTGCAAAATAGAAAAAAATAAAGATATTTATAAGAGATTTTTGGGAGAATGCTTTCTCAATGGTGAAAGTTTATCAAAATTTATGGTTCGAAATGGCTATGCGTTTGATTTTAAAAAATACTCTAAAAAAAAATATGCTAAAGACGAAAAGTATGCAAAAGATAATAAATTGGGTTTCTGGACAATGAAGTTTGATTATCCTTGGGTATGGAGAGATAAAGTCAGATCAAATATAATCAAAGAGTGATTCGCAAAACAAATTTTTATTTATTAATTTTATTATTCTTTGTTACTGCCTGCTCTTCTATTCCAAAAAATACTCAAAATAGCTGTGCAATCTTTGAAGAAAGATATCTTTGGTACAAACATGCTAAGGCTTCATATGAAAAATGGGGAGCACCCATCCACTTACAACTTGCTTTTGTAAAAAAAGAAAGTGATTTTAATTGGTTGGCTAAACCTCCTAGAAGAAAATTATTTAAGGTCATACCTTTCAAAAGACCATCTAGTTCTTTTGGTTATTCTCAAGCTGTAGTGGGCACTTGGGAACAATATAAGAAAGAAACTAAAAACCCATTGGCAACGCGTGCTCGTTTTAAAGACTCAGTCGATTTTATAGGCTGGTATATTAATAAAACTTCTAAAATATTAAAAATTTCTAAGAAAGATGCCTACAGACAATATCTAGCTTATTATAAAGGTTGGGGGGATTACAAAGATTACTCAAAAGATAAAAAAGCTATTATTTATGCTAAGTCAGTAAGAGATATGGCCAACAAATACAGGAAACAACTTACGCTCTGTAAAAAAAATCTAGATAAAAATAAATATATTATTTTTTAAGTTGTTTATTTAGCTCAATTTCTACAGCATCAATTCTTTGAGTATTTTTTCCCACAACTGTGTATATAGTTGGTATTACGTAGAGAGTAAAAAAAGTAGAAAATATCATTCCCGCAAATATTGTAATTCCCACTGTAAGTCTGCTTGCAGCACCAGGTCCAAAGCTTATGATTAGAGGCAACACACCTATAATGGTAGATAAACTTGTCATTAAGATTGGTCTTAACCTAATAGAAGCTGCCTCAAATACTGCTACCTCAAGGTTTTTTCCTTCCTTCCTTAGTTGATTAGCAAACTCTACAATTAAAATTCCATTTTTTGCGGATAACCCAATCAGTATTATTAATGCTATTTGGCTATAAACATTTAAGGAAGATCCTACAACCAAAAGACCAAGCAATCCTCCAAGAATAGCCATGGGAACAGTTAACATAATTGTAAGCGGATGTTTCCAGCTTTCAAATTGAGCACACATAGCAAGATAGGCAGTAATTAAAGCTAATGCAAAAATAATATATAATTCTGTATTCGTTTTTTTATATTCTTCACTCTCACCTTTGTAAGCAATTTTAGCTTGGGGTGTATTTTCTTCTACAACTTTTACCAAAAATTTTAATGCTTCATCCAGTGAATAATCTCCAACTAGTCTTGCAGAAATAGTAACTGCTTTTTGTCTATTGTATCTTGCTAAGAAAGGCGACTCGCCCTCTTCACTATATTCAACTAAATTAGAAATGGAAATAAGTTTACCATTATTTTTTGATCTAACAAATACTTTGCTGATACTGTCAGGTTCTTGTCTATCTTTTATATCTCCTTGAAGAATAATTGAATATTCTTTTCCATCTCGTGTGAAGTTGGTAACTTTCTTGGAACCAAAAATAGTTTCTATCGTTCTTCCTATGTCTTCTGTGGCAACTCCTAAATCTGCAGCTTTTTTTTGATTAATTTGCACATTTAGTTGAGGTTTGTTCAGGTCAAAGTCATCTTGTATTGATACTAAACCTGGATTTTTTCTAGCCTCTTTTTTTATAATTTCTTTCCACTTAATTAGTTGATCGTAAGTACTCCCTAAAATAACAAACTGTACTGGGCTTTCGATTCCTCCAGTTCGAATCCCTTGAGGCATTATTGGAAATGCGAGCACTCCAGGAACTCTTCCTATTTTTCCAAAAGACTCTCTCATGATTTTAACTCCATGACGGTCTCTTTTTGACCAAGGTTCTAAAAGGACAATGATAAAACCGCTATTAACTTGTTTTGCTGATTTTCCAAATCCTGGCACCCTCATTATAAGTTTTCTATACTCTCCTTTTCCTACATTAGGAAGTAAGAGTTT
>CACIRV010000010.1 GCA_902589155.1 uncultured Pelagibacteraceae bacterium
ATAAAATTCAGAAATTGATAAATAATCATTATAATTTAATTAAACAAGTAGGTAGGGTAAATAACATTATAGAAAAAAAGAATAAAAACAAAAATTCTATTGATATTTTGGTTTTAAAAGAAAAACTTTCACTAGGATTTAGTGAAGAAGTTGATTTAAGTTCTCAAAAAGAGAGAATTTTGCAAAAAATGATGAGTTTAAAAAAACAAATTGATGGACTAAATAATAAGCTTAAAAACAAGGCTTACATAACAAATGCTCCTAAAGAAATTGTTCAAAATGACAAAAAATTAGTCAAAGAATTAACGGTTGAAGATGAAAAATTAAGAAGTATTGTATCCAGTATTGATTAAATATGCCTAAAATTAATAAGAAAAAACTACCGAGTCGTCACACATCTTTAGGGCCCGATAGAGCTCCACATAGATCTTTTTACTATGCCATGGGTGAAACAGAACAAGATGTAGCAAAACCATTTGTTGGAGTCGTTTCTACTTGGAATGAAGCAGCGCCCTGCAATACAGCTTTAATGAGACAAGCACAATCTGTTAAAAAAGGCGTTAAACAATTTGGTGGCACACCAAGAGAATTTTGTACTATAACGGTTACAGATGGTATAGCTATGGGTCATGAAGGAATGAAATCATCTTTGATTTCACGAGAGATTATAGCAGACTCAGCTGAGTTGACTGTTAGAGGACACTGTTACGATGCTTTAGTGGGCATTGCAGGATGTGATAAATCATTACCAGGTTTAATGATGTCAATGTTGAGATTGAATGTTCCAAGCGTTTTTATTTATGGTGGATCAATTTTACCTGGGAGATATAAAGGTAAAGATGTGACTGTTGTTGATGTATTTGAAGCTGTAGGAAAACATTCCTCAGGCGCAATGTCAACTAAAGAACTTAGAGAACTAGAATTAGTAGCTTGCCCTAGCGCAGGTGCTTGTGGTGGTCAATTTACAGCTAACACTATGGCATGTGTTTCTGAAGCTATAGGATTAGCGTTACCTTACTCTGCGGGGACACCAGCTCCGTATGAAGAAAGAGACAAGTATGCCTTTGAAAGCGGTTCCACAGTAATGAAATTATTAGAAAACAATATAAAACCAAGAGACATAGTAACAAAAAAATCTTTAGAAAATGCAGCAACAATTGTAGCAGCTACAGGCGGTTCAACTAACGCGGCTCTTCATTTGCCAGCGTTAGCAAATGAAATTGGAGTTAAATTTGATTTAATGGACGTTGCAAAAATATTTAAAAAAACACCTTATCTTGCAGATTTAAAACCTGGTGGAAAATATGTTGCAAAAGACATGTGGGAAGCAGGAGGAGTTCCCATGTTGTTAAAAACTTTGTATGACGGAGGTTTTATCCATGGTGATTGCATAACTGTTACTGGCAAAACAATGAAAGAAAATTTAAAAGATATTAAATTTAATTCTAACCAGAAAGTCTTAAGAGAATATAATAATCCCTTATCTTCAGATGGAGGAGTTGTTGGATTAAAGGGTAACCTAGCTCCAGATGGAGCAATTGTAAAAATAGCAGGTTTAAAAAAATTACAATTTACTGGTAAAGCAAGATGTTTTGATAATGAGGAAGATGCTATGAAAGCAGTACAATCCAAGAAATATAAAGATGGCGATGTAATTATAATTAGATATGAAGGACCAAGAGGTGGCCCAGGTATGAGAGAAATGTTATCAACCACTGGAGCAATTTATGGTCAAGGCAAAGGAGAAAAAGTTGCTTTAATAACTGACGGAAGATTTTCAGGAGCTACTAGAGGTTTTTGTGTTGGGCATGTAGGTCCCGAAGCAGCTTTAGGAGGACCAATTGCATTACTTAAGAATGGAGACGTAATAGATATTGATGCAAAAAAAGGAACAATTAATGTTAGATTGAATAGATCTCAATTAGCTTCTAGAAAAAAAAGATGGAAAGCTAAAAAATCCTCATTTGGTTCTGGCACATTATGGAAATATGCTCAAACAGTTGGCCCTGCTTATCTTGGAGCTCCAACACATCCTGGTAAAAAAAAAGAAGTTAAAGAATACTCTAAGATCTAATGAAGATTAGGCCAGTTATTTTATGCGGTGGTTCTGGAACTAGGTTATGGCCTAATCTAAAAAAACATCAGGCAAAACAATTTATTGATTTTGGGGGTTGGACTTTACTTGGAAAAACATTAGAGAGAATAAAAGGGTCTTTGTTTGACACTCCTATAATTAGCACTAACTCAAAATATCTCAGTGATATTAAGAAGCATTTAAAAAAATACAAAATTAAAAAATACAAAATTATATTGGAACCTGAAAAAAAAAATACTGGGCCTGCTATTCTTTCAGCTGCATTGCTGGAGGATGTACCAGCTAAACAACCTATGATATTTTTTACATCAGATCATTTGATTGAAAAAGTAGGTAAATTTAATAACGAAATAAAAAAAAAGAAAAAATATCTTACTGATAATAACATTTTCATTTTTGGTATAAAACCCTATACACCGTCTGATCAATTTGGATATTTAATCACTAAAAAAATTAGAAAAAATTTAAATAAAGTCATAAGATTTTTTGAAAAACCTAATAAATCTAATGCTAAGAAAATAATTAAAAAAGGAGGTTATTGGAATTCTGGAATGTTTTTTTTAAGAAAAGACTCGATTATTAATAATTTTAAAAAATATCAGAAAAATATTTATTTCAACTCACTAATGGCAGTTAATAAAAGTAATTTAAGAAATAATGTTTATTACTTAGACAAAAAAGCATTCAGTAAAAATTTATCAAAATCTTTTGATTACGCAATTTTAGAAAAAACAAAAGATATAAATGCTATAAAGTTAAATATACCTTGGTCTGATCTAGGGAGTTGGAAGGAAATTCTCTTAATGTATCATAAAAATAAAGCCAAATATTTTAGCAAAAAAAATACTTTTTATAGACCATGGGGTAAATACACCAACTTATTTAATGGTAAAAATTTTTTAATCAAAGAAATACATGTAAACCCAAAGGGAATTTTAAGTTTACAAAAACATTTTCATAGATCAGAACATTGGGTCGTGACTCAAGGTAAACCTAAAATTACTTTAAACAAAAAGCTTTTTTCAAGAAAGTCCAGTGAAACAATTTTTATTCCTCAAGGAGCTATTCATAGAATTCAAAATCCTAATAAAAAGCCAGTTAAGATCATGGAAGCTCAATTAGGTTTAATTCTAAAAGAAACTGATATAGTTCGCTACAAAGATATATATGGTCGAGTTAATTAATTTCTAATTCAATAGGCGTATGATCGGAAGGTTTTGATTTAGATCTAGGTGTCTTATTAATATTTATTGATATTAAATTTTCCAATAAACTATTTGAAACTAAAAAATGATCAATTCTCATTCCATAGTTTTTTTGCCATGAGCCCGCAAAATAGTCCCAAAAAGTATATTCTTGTTTAGATTTATTAAAGTATCTATAGACATCATTAAAACCTAAGTTGATTAACTCTCTAAATTTTTTTCTTATTTCTAATTTAAACAGTGCATCATTTTTATATCTATTGTAGTCATAAACATCTATTTCTTCAGGTATTATATTAAAATCACCAGAAAGGATTAAGTTTGGATTTAAACTTAACTCTTTTTTAATTTTTTTGACAAAAGAAGTTAACCAACTTTTTTTGTATTCATATTTTTCAGAATCAATAGGGTTGCCATTAGGGACATAAATATTGATAAGTTTTATCTTTTTTTTATTAACGAGAATTTCTCCAGTAATTATTCTTGATTGTTTTAGTTTATCTTTAATTAAATCATTCTTAACATTTGTTATTTTACATTTAGACAAAAATGCTACTCCATTATAACTTTTTTGACCGAATACGTAGGAATTATATCCATTTTTTTTAAAAGCTTCTGAAGGAAAATTAATATTTTCAGTTTTTATCTCTTGTAGAAATAAAATATCAGGATTTGTATCTTTTATATAATTAAGTATATTTTCAATTCGCGCACGAACAGAATTGACATTCCATGATACAATCTTCATTAAACTGAGAATGACAACCCACAACCACAAGAAGATGAAGCTTTAGGATTACTAATAACAAAAGACTCACCAATCATTTCTTTTTTGAAATCAATAGTAGAGCCAGAAATTATATCAAGCGAGGCTTTATCAATTACCGCCTTACCAAAAACAATATCTTTACTGTCAACTTTATTATCAAAACTAAAGTCGTATTTAAATCCAGAACAGCCACCACCTTTTACTGAAATTCTAAAAAATTTTTTAAGTTGATCTGCACTTATAATCTTTTCAATTTGTTCTTTAGCTCTATCTGTAAATTCTATTTTCTTTGTCATAATTAGTTATTATGTAGTATATAATTTAATAGACAAATATGCAAAAAAATAGGTTCTCTAAATTATCAATATCTATTAAATCCAGAGGAAGATTTAATGTTGAAAAGAAAAGTAATTTAAGATCACCATATCAAAGAGATAGAGATAGAATAGTTCATTCGACAGCTTTTAGAAGATTAAAACATAAGACCCAAGTTTTTGTTAATACTACTGGAGATCATTATAGAACTAGAATAACACACTCGCTAGAAGTAGCTCAAATTGCAAGAACCCTAGCTAAATATTTTAAATTGAACGAAGATTTATGTGAAACATTAAGTTTGGCACATGATTTAGGGCACACCCCATTCGGTCATGCGGGAGAGGAAGCTTTAAATGATTGTATGAGGAATAATGGAGGATTCGACCATAATATTCAGACAATTAGAATAGTAACACTTTTAGAAAATAAATATTATAATTTTAAAGGTCTTAATTTAACTTTTGAAACATTAGACGGTTTAATTAAGCACAATGGACCTATTCATAATTTAAGTAAAATTAACAATATTTTAGGAAAAAATTTTTTTAAAAAAAAAATAAATTTTCAAAATAGTCCTTCATTAGAAGCTCAAATAGCATCGATCTCTGATGATATTGCTTATAATAGTCATGATTTAGAGGATGGTTTAAAAGCACAATTATTTAAATTGAAAGATCTTAATGGCATTCCAGTTCTTAATTCAATATTAAAACGACATAATAAAAAATTTAAAAAATTCTCACAAGATTTAGTTTTAAGACAAGTTATAAGAGAAATAATTAACGAAATGGTTAAAGATATAATAATTAATACAAAAAAAAACATTAAAAAAAATAATATTAGAAATATTATTGACGTATACAAATCATCACAGCCCATTGTATATTTTTCTAAAAGAATGAATTTATTTGATATAAATATAAAAAAGTTTCTAAAAAAAAGAATGTACTATAATAGAAGTGTTTTAAAAAAGACTAATTATGGAAAGAAAGTCATAAAGGGTCTATTTTTAAAGATTAAAAAAAACCCTAAAAAGTATTTAAATATAAAAAATATAAGAAAATCTGATATAGATAGATCAATATGTGATTTTATAGCTGGAATGACAGATAGATTTGCAATAAATCTGTACAATAAATCAAAATGAACATATTTGAAGAATATTTAAAGAAAATTAATACTTTAGTAGATAAAAATAAAGAAATTCTTAAGTTAGATAATTTAAATAATTTCAAAGGCATTGTTGTAGAGATACCCCCTGAAGAGTTTAATTTTGATTTATCCTGTAATGCAAGTTTAGTATTAGCAAAGATTAATAAGATTAATCCAAAAGAACTAGCTAATAAAATGAAAGATTTAATTTTAAAAAATTTAAGTGATTTTGAAAACATTGATATTGCAGGTCCTGGCTTTCTAAATTTAAAATTGACAAATAAATCTTTAATTTCAAATATCAATAAAATATTAGAAAATAAAAAATTCTATGGTAAAAAAAATTCTAATAAAAATTACAATATAGAATTCGTATCAGCCAACCCGACAGGACCAATGCATGTAGGTCATTGTAGAGGCGCTATTTATGGCGATGTTTTAGCAAACTTATTAAAATTCAATGGAAATAATGTTACAAAAGAATATTACATCAATGACTATGGAAACCAAATCAAAAATTTTGCTAAATCGGTTTTTTTAAGAATTAGAGAAATCAAATACAAAGAAAAATTTGTCTTAAGAGAAAATCTCTATCCTGGAGAATATATAATTGAAATAGGTAAGAAAATTATTGACACAAATAAAAATGAAAAATTTGAGAATTTTGATAAATCTTTTCAATTGCTTAAGAAAGAGTCTTTAAAATGTTCTATGGATTTAATTAAATCAGATTTAAAAAAATTAGGCATTGAACATGATAATTTTTTTTCAGAAACAAAATTAATTGAAAACAAAATGGTTGATAAAGCAGTGAATTATTTAAAAAAAAACAATTATGTTGAAGAAGGATATTTAGACCCTCCGAAAGGAGAAAAAGATAAAACTTGGAAAAAAACTAAAAGATTAATTTTTAAATCCACTTTATTTGGGGATGATACTGATAGAGCAATGCAAAAAAATGATGGGTCCTGGACGTATTTTGCTAATGATGTGGGTTATCATATGGATAAAGTAAATAGAAATTATGAAAATCTTATTAATGTTCTTGGAGCAGATCACACAGGATATATAAAAAGAATAACAGCTGCTGTAAACGCTCTTTCAAATAATAAAGTGAAATTAAATTGTAAAGTTTGTCAATTAGTAAAATTATTTAAAAATGGAAAACCATTTAAGATGTCAAAAAGAGCTGGAGATTTTATTTCAGCACAGGATTTATTAAAAGAGGTTAATAAAGACTCAATAAGATTTATGATGTTGAATAGAAGTAATGACGTTGAACTTGATTTTGATTTTGATAAAGTTTTAGAAAAAAGTAAAGATAATCCTGTGTTTTACGTTCAATATTCCTTCGCTAGAATAAGTTCGTTGTTTAGAATGTTGGACAAAAATATAAATGATAAAATAGATTTAGATATAAAAGAATTTTCGTTAAATGAAAATGAAATGAAAATTTTAAGAAAAGTATTTGAGTGGCCAAAAATAATAGAAACAGCTTCATTTAAATATGAACCTCATAAAATACCTTATTACCTCTATGAGCTTGCTACTTTATTTCATGCTTATTGGAGCAAAGGTAATGAAGATCAAAAATATAAATTTATTGAAGGTAGTAAAATAAAAAAAAATGAGACTTTGGCAATTATCGTTCTAGTGGCAATAGTAATACAAAGAGGAATGAATATACTAGGAGTTTCACTTCCTACTAAGATGTAATGTATAAAATAGTTAATTTATTTCTTTTGATTATTATTTGTTTATTTTTATTTAATATTTATACATACTATTCTTCTAGCAACAATATTAAAAAAATTAATTCAAACAGATCTAATATTGAAAAAATTGTTAAAAATAAAATTTTAGACGTAACTATATTAGAAAATGACACAGATAATGTAATAGAGTTTAATTCATCTTTTTCAGATGAAATTAAAGATAATAAGCCAAGAAGTTTTTGGAATTTATTAAAAACGAAATGAAAAAGAAAGCAATTATCATTAGCATAAAAAGCTATAGTTTAACTATAAATGAAAAAAATTTATTAGCTAAGGAAAGACCTTGGGGATTAATACTCTTTAAGAGAAACATTAAGTCTCTAAGACAGGTAAAAAAACTAATTAAAAAAATTAGAAAATTAACAAAGGACTCAAAATTTCCTATAATGATCGATGAGGAGGGTTCCTCTGTTTCAAGATTAAAAGGAATAATTAATCATAATTTTTCTCAAAAATCTTTAGGCGATATTTATAAGATAAATAAAGAAGTTTCATTATTTTTTTATAAAGACTATATTAATAATTTGACTAATTTTTTAAAAAAGATTGGTATAAATATTAATACTGTTCCTGTTTTAGATGTTCTTAGAAAAAATACTAATAAGATAATTGGAAATAGAAGTTTTTCCAATGATCCAAATATTGTCAAAGAACTAGGTCAGATATGTGTTAAACAATATCAATTAAATAAATTAGCTACAGTGATTAAGCATTTGCCTGGCCATGGATGCGCTTCTTTAGATAGTCATTTAAAGATGCCAAAAGTAAAATTGAATTATAGAGATTTAAATAAAATTGATTTCTTACCTTTCAAATCGAACCAGTCAAAATTTGCTATGACAGCTCATATTTTATATGAAAAAATTGATAAAAAAAATGTTGCAACATTTTCTAAAAAAATCATTTCAAATATAATAAGAAAAAAATTGGGTTTTAAAGGAATCTTAATTTCTGATGATATTTCAATGAAAGCGTTAAAATACGATTTAGTCACGAATGCAAAAAAATCCTTATTAGCAGGATGTAATATAGTTTTGTATTGCGCAGGTAATTATAAAGACACTTATAAATTGATAAAAGAAGTTCCATTTATTGACAAATTTACAGCTAAAAAAACTTCAGAATTTTATAAGTTTTTAAGATAAAATCGTAGAATGGAATCAAATAATTTAGATCAAATTTCTATAGATATTCCAAATTATAAGGGTCCGTTAGAAACTTTGCTTGATTTAGCGAAAAATCAAAAAGTTGATCTTGCTGAAATATCCGTCACTATTCTTGCAGATCAATTTTTAAATTATATTAAAGATAATAAAGATTTAAATTTAGAAACTGCGTCGGAATATTTGCTTATGGCTACCTGGCTAGCATATCTTAAATCTAAATTATTATTACCAGAACAAGAAGATGATGACTTTAAAGCATTAGAAGTTGCTGAGAGACTAAAAATTCAATTAAAAAAATTAGAATTAATAAGGATTCTTTCAGATCAAATGTTACAAAAAAAAAGATTAGGTGTTCATATTTTTACCAGAGGCATGAAAGGTGGGATCAGATCAATTAATACTCCTATATATAATATTTCACTTTATGAGTTACTTAAAACATATTCTAATATTCAAATGCAAAAAACTTTTCAAACAATTAATATTCCTAAATTGCCAGTTTTATCTACTGAAGAAGGAATAAAACAAATTAAAAAAAATATGAACAATATTAATGATTGGACAAATATTAAATCTTTAATACCAGAATTTTATTCTAACAAAAAAATGAAAAAAACAGGATTATCAGGTATATTTGCGGCAAGTTTAGAACTTACTAAAGAGGGAGATATTCAGATCTTACAAAAAAATGTTTTTAAAGATGTGATGATTAAAAGAAACACAAATCAATGAAAAATAAAGATAAAGATAACATTATTTCTTTTCCTTCAAGTATATCAAAACTTGAACGTCAGATCGAAGCAATTCTTTTTTCAGCGTCAGAACCTCTAGATATTGAAACCATTGAGCAAAGAGTCAAAACAAGTTCAGATATAAAAAAAATTTTGGAAAAAATAAAAGACAACTATAAAAACAGAGGAATAAATTTAGTTTGCATAAAAAATAAATGGTCTTTTAGAACAGCAGAAAATTTATCAAAACTCATGTCTCTACAAAAATCTACTCAAAAAAAATTATCAAAGGCTACAATCGAAACCTTAGCAATTATTGTTTATCATCAACCGGTAACAAGATCTGAGATAGAGGAAATTCGCGGTGTATCATTTGGAACAAATACATTAGAAATTTTATTAGAACTTGACTGGGTACGACCGGCTGGCAGGAAAGATGTTCCAGGGAAACCTATTCAATATGCAACAACTGAGAATTTTTTAAATCACTTTAATATACAAAAATTATCTGATTTGCCTACAGTAGATGAATTAAGCTCAGCAGGTTTAATTGACACTTCAACTATAGACCAATCAATATTTGGAACAGGAAAATTTTTTAAAGAACAGTCAATGAATGAGAAACAGAATATCTATGAAGATATTGAAAACGCAATTGAGAAAGCTCCTGAAACAGATAAATAAAAAAGATATCTATTTAATCTAAATTATTGTATATAATTATTTATTATGGGAATTAGTTTTTGGCAAATAGCTATAGTAGTAGTAATTGTAGTTTTGCTCTTTGGAAGGGGCAAGATATCCAGTTTAATGGGAGATGTTGCTAAAGGTATTAAAAGTTTTAAAAGAGGTATGTCTGACGACTCTTCAAATACCGATGACAACAAAACCAATTCAGACAATTCTGATTCCGAAAATAAATAATCAAAATGCCTCAAATTGGTTGGTTAGAGATTTTAGCAGTTGTTATAATTGCTATTTTAGTTTTAGGCCCTAAAGAATTTCCTATCGCGCTAAAAAAAATTGGATCATATATAGGAAAACTAAAAAATACTTTTAGCAGTTTTCAGAGAGAAATATCATCAGTAACTAATGAAATTGATATAGAAAACAATATAACTAAAGATCAAAATTCAGAAAAAAAAGATAAAAAAGATGACTAATTCAAATTCTTTTACTAGTCATTTTGTTGAACTCAGGTCACGACTTTTAAAGTCAATAATATTTATTTTCGTTATCTTTATTATTTCTTATATTTTTGCTGAGCAAATTTATAATTTTCTAGTAGAGCCTTATGCTAATGCAGTAAAAGATGATGATAATTCTAGAAGACTTATCTTTACTGCTTTACATGAGACGTTTATTGCTTATTTAAAAGTAGCTTTTTTTGCTGCTATTTTTTTTGGAAGTCCAGTTTTATTGATACAGATATACAAATTCATTGCGCCAGGCCTCTATAAAAATGAAAAAAAAGCTTTACTACCATACCTTATATTTACTCCAATTCTTTTTTTATTCGGTGGTCTGCTAGTTTATTACCTGATAATGCCTCTTGCCATCAAGTTTTTTTTATCTTTTGAGTCTATTGGGACTAATACAAGTTTACCAATTCAACTAGAGGCAAAAGTAAATGAATATTTATCTTTAATCATGAGATTAATCTTTGCATTTGGAATAAGTTTTCAACTTCCAATACTTTTAAATTTATTGGCTAAAATAGGTGTTGTTAACTCAACCTATTTAAAAAAAACCAGAAGATATGTTATAGTTATTATTTTTACAGCAGCAGCAATATTAACACCTCCAGATCCTATTACTCAAATTGGTCTGGCTATACCATTATTATTACTTTATGAATTGTCTATATTAACAGTGAAGTTTACTGAAAAAAAAGATAAAGTAGTAGAAGATGCATAATCTTAAAGATTTAAGAAAAAATTTAGAGACTTTTAAGAAGAAATTTAAAGATAGAAATTTAAATTTTGATATTGATGAATTCAACAAATTAGATAAGGCCAATAGGGACTTGATAAATAAAAAGGAAGTTCTTGAACAAGAAAAAAAGAGCCTATCTAAATCTAAAGAAAAATCAAATTTTGAAAAATCAAAGAAGATTTCAGAGCAAATTGAAAAAATTTCAGTTGATCAAAAAAAATCTCAAAAACATATAAATCATATTGTCTTCAATCTTCCTAATATAGCTCATGAAGATGTGCCAATTGGAAAAGATGAAAAAGATAACAAATTAATTAAAAAAAATGGAAAACTAAAAGATTTTGGGTTTAAAATAAAATCACATGTCGATCTTGGGAAAAAGAACCAATCAATAGATTTTGACTCATCAACTAAATTGTCAGGATCAAGATTCGTAGTTCTTAAAGATAAGTTTGCATTACTAGAAAGAGCTTTAATTAACTTTATGCTAGATGTTCATGTGAATCAGTTTAAATATACGGAGATATCACCGCCCTTAATTGTTAATGAAGATGTAATGTTTGGTACAGGTCAACTTCCCAAATTCGAGGAAGATCAATTTGAAATTAAGCTCGAGAATTCTGAAGAAAGAAAATTTTTAATTCCAACAGCTGAAGTTGTCCTTACAAATTTAGTTAGAAAAACAAATTTAGATATTAGTGAACTTCCTCAAAGATTTGTTGCTGCTACGCCATGCTTTAGGAAAGAAGCAGGTAGCTATGGAAAAGACACAAAAGGAATGATGAGACAACATCAGTTTTATAAAGTTGAACTTGTTAGCATAGTCGAGCCAAAACATTGCATTACAGAGTTAGATAGGATGCTCAATTGTGCTGAAGAGATTTTAAAAAAACTAGAAATTCCCTATCAAGTTGTTCTTTTATCATCTGGAGATATGGGTTTTAGTGCTGAAAAAACTTTTGATATCGAGGTTTGGATACCTTCAGAAAAAAAATACAGAGAAATTTCGAGCTGTTCATCTTGTGGATCTTTTCAGGCCAGAAGAATGGGAGCAAAATATAGAACGTCTAGTGGCAATGAGTATGTTGGAACTCTAAATGGATCTGGTTTAGCCGCAGGAAGATTAATGATAGCCTTGATAGAAAATAATCAAAATGAAGATGGATCAATTACCATTCCAAATATTTTAAAAAAATACATGAATAATTTAGATAAAATTTGATTATTATTCTCTTGTTTAACTAACTCTTTTATTATAATTATCCTTTAATGAGCGGCCAAGGAATAGCACAATTCATACCACTAATTTTAATTTTCGTGATTTTTTACTTTTTTTTAATTAGACCACAACAAAAAAGAGTAAAAGAACATAAAGCTATGGTTCAATCTTTAAAGAGAGGAGATGAAATAATTACCTCAGGAGGAATTATAGGAACAATCGATAGAGTAATGGAAGATGATCGTATCGAAGTAATTATTGGCGAAAATGTTAAAGTTCAAGTCATAAAAACAACAATAACTAGTTTACTTAAAAAAGAAGAAGTTAAAAAATAATTCTTTTTCGTGTTAAATTTTTCTAAAATAAATATTCTTTTAATCTATTTAATCTTTTTATTTATATCTTTTTTCTCAATATTAAATTTTCAAAATGAAAAAGATCCTTTAATTAATAAAAAAGTTAATTTGGGTTTAGATTTACAGGGTGGATCTTATCTTCTTTTAGAAATTGATTCTGATCCTTTAATTCAAGAAAAAATACAATCGAAAGTTATACCTTTAAAAAAGTTGTTAAAAAAAAATAATTTAAATTATTCGAATTTTACAATTAATAAAAAAGATTTAATTTTTTCTTTAAATGATGTTGAGAAATTTAAGTTGTTACTTTTTTCTAAAAAAGATAATTTTTTAAATCCTTATATTGATAAATATAACTCTTTTGAATTAGATTTAGAAATTTTAGAAAATAATAATGTACGAGTTTTATTCTCAAAATATGGTTTACTAACGATAAATAATTCAGCTTTAAAACAATCTATAGAAATAGTTAGACGTAGAATTGATGACGTTGGTACTAAAGAGCCAACAATTTTACAAAGAGGCGACAAAAGAATTTTAGTTGAATTGCCTGGTTTAAAAAATCCAGAAAGAATTAAAAACCTTTTAGGACAAACAGCTCAATTAAATTTTAGACTAGTTGCTGATAATGAAGAATTTGGAGTAGATCAATTAATCTCAGAAAATGGTGAAGAACTAAATGTCAGCAAAAGAATAGTAATGAGTGGCGAAAATTTAATTGATGCTCAACCTAATTTTAATAATCAATCAAATCAACCTACAGTGTCTTTTACCTTAGATAGATTGGGGGCACAAAAATTTGGCAGAACAACCACAGACAATGTTGGGAAAAGATTAGCTATAGTTTTAGATGGAAAAATTGTAAGCGCACCCTCAATTAATGAACCTATAACTTCTGGTAGCGGAATGATCTCAGGAAATTTTTCTTTTCAAGAGGCAACAGATTTAGCTTTATTACTTAGATCTGGAGCTTTACCGACTCCTCTGGACGTTGTAGAGGAAAGAACTGTAGGACCTGATTTAGGAGAAGACTCAATAAAGTCAGGGTTAACATCTTTAATTATTGGATTTATTCTAGTTATTCTTTTCATGATTTATAAATACAAAATATTTGGTCTAGTAGCGAATTTAGCTTTGATCGCAAATTTAATTATGCTAGTAGGCGTCTTAACTATCCTGGAAGCAACCCTGACATTACCAGGTATTGCTGGAATAATCTTAACTGTTGGTATGGCGGTAGATGCGAATGTCCTTATATTTGAAAGAATAAAAGAAGAATTAAAAACTGAAAAATCGATAGTACATGCTTTTGATATAGGCTATTCTAAAGCTAAAATAACTGTTCTTGATGCAAATATTACCACACTAATTGCAGCAGTTATACTTTTTGCTTTCGGATCTGGACCTGTTAAAGGTTTTGCAATTACACTAGGAATTGGAATTATAACAACTTTATATTCAGCATATTTTTTAGCTAGACATTTGACCTCAATGATTGTTTTAAAAAAAAAAGAAGGTGAGATTAATCTATAATGAATAGAAATATAAACTTTTCCGCAAAATTTAAATTAGCTAATATTTTATCATTATTTATTTTTATAGTTAGTATTTTATTCATTTTATTCAAAGGTCTTAACTATGGTATTGATTTTAAAGGTGGAACACTAATAGAATTAAGATCAGATAATACAAATGTAAATACATCTGAAATAAGAACTTCTTTAAATTCCATGAGTTTAGGCGATGTTAACGTCAAAGAATTTGGTAAAAAAGGTGATTTTCTAATTAAAGTCGAAGCTAAAGCAGGAAATAATAATGAACTTATACCTGAAATTAAAAAAACTCTAATTAATAATTTAAACGCAGAAATAAGTTTTAGAAGGGTGGAAAATGTTGGTCCAAAAGTAAGTTCTGAGCTATTACAGTCAGGAATAATTGCTATCTCTTTATCTTTAGCAGCGATGCTTTTTTATATTTGGATCAGATTTGAGTGGCAATTTAGCATTGGATCAATTGTAGCATTATTTCATGATGTAATAATAACTATAGGAATATTTTCAATTTTGTCTTTAGAAATTAATCTCTCAATAATTGCTGCAGTTTTAACAATAGTAGGATATTCTATGAATGATACTGTTGTTATATATGACCGTATTAGAGAAAATTTAAATAAATATACTCAACTTAATATTAGTGAAACAGCTAATCTTTCTATTAATGAAACTTTATCTAGAACAATCATAACTTCAGTAACTACTATGTTAGCTTTACTCTCTATTTATATATTAGGTGGAGAAATTCTTAGAGGTTTTTCTTTTGCAATGATACTTGGGGTTTTAATTGGAACATATTCATCAATTTTTGTAGCAGCTCCAGTTTTAAAATTTTTCAAAGTCAGCTATAAAACTTTAGAAAAAAAAGAAGAAAAAATAGTTCCTTGACTAGTAAAGGTTTTGAGCAGCAACCATCGTGAGAAGCATTGGAAAAGATAGTAAAGTGTTTGTTCTTGAAAACAGCATAGCGGTTTTTGCAGATTTAGCTTTTTCTTCTGGCGCACAGTCAACAATTCCTAAAGCCTTCTTTTGATTTGGCCAAATTACAAACCATACATTGTAAGCCATAATTATACCGAGCCACATTCCAATACCTATTGATGTGCTTTTTGGATCAGAAGCACCAATCCCTAAAATCATTGCTTGGTGAACATATCCTTGAAGGTAAGCAACTATTAAACCCGACACTATTGTCACTAAGGCAGCCCATCTAAACCAAAATAAAGCTTTTGGAGCAATTACTTTTCCAATCGCAGGTTTTTGTTCATCTGGAATGTTAGGCATTGATGGGATTTGAACAAAATTAAAATACCATAATAGTCCAATCCACATTATTCCACTTAGAACATGCAAATATCTAAACAACCAACTAAAGAAACTTCGATCAAAAGCAAAACCATCTCCTCCAAAATGCAAACCTAAAAAAAGGATTAAAGCGATTGCCAAAGAGTAATGAACTGTTCTTGATAAAGATTGTAGAATGCTGACCATGATTCTTTATACCATAATTTGATTATTTAAGCAGTTTTTTTCATGTTAGAATTACCTAATAATTCTCTTATAAATCTCCCAGTATAACTTTTTTCAACTTGAGACACTTTTTCTGGTGTTCCTTCAGCAATAATTCTTCCTCCATTTACTCCTCCTTCAGGACCCATATCGATTATATGATCAGCGGTTTTGATGACATCTAAATTATGTTCTATAACTACAACAGTATTTCCAGTATTTGCAAAAGCCTGTAAAATTTCTAAAAGTTTTTTAATATCATGTGAGTGTAAACCTGTTGTTGGTTCGTCCAAAATATATAATGTCCTTCCAGTCGGTCTTTTTGATAATTCTTTTGCTAATTTAATTCTTTGCGCCTCTCCCCCTGATAAGGTAGTAGCTTGTTGACCTATTTTCATATAACCTAAACCTACATGTTTAAGAGTGATTAACTTAGATTTTATATTTTGAATATTTTCAAAAAAAACACATCCTTCATCAACTGTCATATCTAAGACGTCGGCTATATTCTTGTTTTTAAAGCGAATTTCTAAAGTTTCTCTATTGTATCTAGCCCCTTTACAAGTATCACAAGGAATAAATACATCTGGAAGAAAATGCATTTCATAGGTAATTACACCATCTCCTTCACAAGTTTCACATCTACCACCTTTTACATTAAAAGAATATCTTCCTACTTTATATCCTCTAGCTTTTGATTCTGGCAAAGCCGCAAACCATTCTCTGATTGGTCCAAAAGCTCCAGTATAGGTAGCAGGATTTGATCTTGGTGTTCTTCCGATAGGTGATTGATCTATATCAATTATCTTATCAATTAATTCAGTTCCTTTAAAGCCTGTAAAAGCTTTAGGAACTTTTCTACTTTTATTTTTATTTAATATTAAATTGAACGCGTTATATAATGTCTGTAGTATTAAAGTTGATTTTCCACTTCCAGAAACCCCTGTTACACAAGTAAAAGTTCCAACAGGTATTTTTAAATTAACCTTTTTTAAATTATTTCCTGTCGCACCACTTATTTCTATAAATCTTCCATTTTTTGCTGTTCTTCGTTTTCTTGGAATTGAAATAAATTTTTTACCTGAAAGATAATCTCCAGTAATACTTTTCTTATTTTCAATAATTTGATTAACGTTCCCTTCAGCAACAATTTGACCTCCATTTAGTCCAGCCTCGGGACCTATATCTATAATATGATCCGAGCTTTCCATGGTTTCTATATCATGTTCAACAACAATAACGGTGTTCCCTAAATCTCTTAATTTTTTTAAAGCAGCAATTAATTTTTTGTTGTCTCTTTGATGTAGACCTATTGAAGGTTCATCCAATACATACAAGACCCCAGTTAGCCCAGAGCCAATCTGCGAAGCTAATCTTATTCGTTGAGCTTCACCGCCAGATAAGGTTCCAGATTCACGAGATAAAGTTAAATAGTTTAATCCAACATTAAGTAGGAAATTTAACCTTTCATTAATTTCTTTTAAAATGTGTTGGGCAATTTTATTTTCTCTTTCAGTTAAAACATTTATTAGATTAGCAAACCATTTTTGCGCATCATCAATTGATTTTTCAGTAATTTCGCTAATATTAAGTGAATTAATTTTAATACAAAGAGCTTCATCTTTTAATCTCATTCCTTTACATTTTTCGCAATTAGACTCACTTTGGTATTGAGAGATCTCTTCTCTTTTCCATTCACTATCTGTTTCTAAATAACGTCTTTCTAGATTATTGACTACACCTTCAAATGTTTTTTTTGTGCTATAAGACTCATAACCATCATCATAAGAAAATTTTATTTCTTCGTCATCAGAACCATATAAAATTACATCTTGTATTTTTTTAGGTATTTTTCTCCACTGATCAGAAAGAGAAAATTTATAGTGCTTAGCTAAAGAGGAAAGTGTTTGAGCATAATACATGGATGTTGATTTTGCCCATGGTTCAACAGCACCATCTTGTAAACTTTTTTTAGGGTCAGGTATTACTAAATTTGGATCTACATTTAAATTGTGTCCAATTCCTTCGCACTCTTCACAAGCGCCAAAAGGTGAATTAAAAGAAAATAGTCTTGGTTCAATTTCTTCTATGGTAAAACCACTTTCTGGGCAAGAAAACTTAGATGAAAAAGTTATGCTATCAAGTTTTCTGAATTTTTTAGGTAACGTTTCATTTTCATATTCAACAATCAAAAGTCCATTTGATAAATTCACAGCTGTTTCCACACTATCTGCTAGTCTGTTTCCTAAATTTGAATTTAAGATAACTCTATCCACAACTACTGAAATGTCGTGCTTAACTTTTTTATTAAGGTTAGGAAAATCATCGATATTAATATAGTTTCCATCAACTTTGAGCTTTGAGAATCCTCTTTTTTTGTAATTTAAGATTTCTTTTTTATATTCACCTTTTCTACCTCTGACTACAGGAGCTAATAAATATATAGTGCTATCTTTAGGTAATTTTTTAATCTTATCTACCATTTCACTTATAGGCTGAGAAACAATTGGCTTACCTGTAAAAGGAGAATAAGGAATCCCAACTCTAGCAAATAAAACACGCATATAGTCATATATCTCAGTGACAGTAGCAACAGTTGATCTTGGGTTTTTTGAGGTGTTTTTTTGCTCTATTGAAATTGCAGGACTTAAACCTTCAATTAAATCTACCTTTGGCTTTTTCATCTTATCTAAAAACTGTCTAGCATAAGAAGATAGACTCTCTACATAACGTCTTTGTCCTTCTGCATAAATAGTATCAAAAGCTAAAGACGATTTTCCAGAGCCAGATAAACCTGTAATGACCACTAATTTCTCTTTTGGTATTTCTAGAGAAACATTTTTTAGATTGTGTTCTTTAGCGCCTTTTATAACGATTTTTTTCAACATATTTTTTTTATAAAATAATAATGATCTTATATTTATTAATCAAATATGATATAAGTATTAAAACTTTTAATAAATAAAATCACAAATTTAGTCAAAATATTATGGCAGGTAGTTTAAATAAAGTACAATTAATAGGTCGTTTAGGCGCAGACCCTGACATTAAACAAATGGTTAACGGTAAAAATGTCGCTAGACTTAGTATAGCCACAAGCCAGTCATGGAAAGATAAATCTAGCGGAGAGCGAAAAGAGAAAACTGAGTGGCATAGAATTGTAATTTTTAATGAAGGATTAGTTAATGTAGTTCAGCAGTATTTAAAAAAAGGTGCTAACGTATATGTGGAAGGGCAGCTCAGTACTAGAAAATGGAAAGATGAGGCTTCTGGGCAAGACAAATATTCTACTGAAATTGTTCTCCAGGGATACAATTCTAGCTTAACTATGTTGGATAGCAGAAACAGTAAAAATGAAGGTTCTAATTTAGTTAAAGAAAATAAAAGTTCTTTACCAAATGACAATCTAAATCAAGATAATTCAGATTTAGATGATGAAATTCCGTTTTAATTTTCATGGAAAAATCAAGTATAGAGAATAAATCTTTTAAACCTATTTTTGTTCAAGATGAAATGAGTTCATCTTATTTGTCTTACGCTATGAGCGTAATAGTAAGTAGAGCTCTGCCAGATGTAAGAGATGGATTAAAACCTGTTCACAGAAGAATTATATATGCAATGTATAGAGGTGGATACGACTGGTCTAAACCATTTAGAAAATCTGCAAGAATTGTTGGAGATGTAATTGGTAAATACCATCCTCATGGCGACCAATCTGTTTATGATGCTTTAGTTCGACTGGTGCAAGATTTTTCTATGAGTTTACCCTTAATATCTGGGCAAGGGAATTTTGGATCAATTGATGGAGATCCACCTGCAGCCATGCGTTATACAGAAACTAAACTTGGAAAGATTGCACAGTTTTTAACTGAAGACCTAGAAAAAAATACTGTAAATTACAGAAATAATTATGATGAAACTGAAAAAGAACCTGAGGTTCTTCCTTCTCAATATCCAAATATACTTGTTAATGGAGCAGGTGGCATCGCGGTAGGGATGGCTACCAGTATACCTCCTCATAATTTAAGTGAAATTATTAACGCTACAGTAGCTTATATTGGAAATAAAGATATTACAATAAGTCAGCTAATGAAGCATGTTCCTGGACCAGATTTTCCAACTGGAGGAATAATTATAGGAAAAGATATTCTAAAACAAGGTTACAACAAAGGAAGAGGTTCTTTTAAGATTAGAGGGGAGATAGATCTCGAGGAAAAAAGAGGAGGTAGAGAATGTCTAATTATTAAATCTATACCCTACCAAGTTAATAAATCTGTATTGATTGAAAAAATTGCTCAACTAGTTAGAGATAAAAAAATTGAAGGAATTAGAGATATAAGAGATGAATCAAATAGAGAAGGTATTAGAGTTGTTATCGAGCTAAGAAAATCTATTGAACCTGAAACTATTAGAAGACAGTTGTACAAATTAACTAATATAGAAAGCTCTTTTGGTTTTAATACTCTTGCTATAGTTAATAAAAAACCAAAAATATTAAACCTAAAAGAATTTATATCTGAATTTCTACAATTTAGAGAAGATACAGTTACTAAAAGAATAAAATTTGATTTAAAAAAAGCTGAGGAACGAGCTCATATTTTAATTGGCTTGGCTACAGCAGTTGAGAATATAGACGAAGTAGTTAAAATAATAAAAAATTCTAAAGATGCTGGCATTGCCAAAAAAAATCTTTTATCAAAGAAATGGAAAATTAAAAAAAGTTCTAAATTAATAACTTCTATAGAAAAGAAAAAAAATATTTCTAGTTATCAACTATCCTTAGAACAAGTTAATGCTATTTTAGAATTAAGACTTCAAAAATTAACTGCCTATGGTATTGGTGAAATAGAGTCTGAAATAAATAAATTAGCAAAATTAATAATTGAATATAAAAAAATTATAAGCTCTAAAAAAGAACTTTATAAACTAATAGTTGGGGAATTAGAGAATATCAAAGAAAAATTTGGTTCACCTAGAAAAACAAAAATTATTGATGCAGTATTAAATTATAATATTGAAGAAACTATTCAAAAGGAGTCTGTTGTTATTAGTATAACAAATCAAGGTTATATTAAAAGAAGCCCACTAAGTTCCCTAAAAGCTCAAAAAAGAGGAGGAAAAGGAAAGACAGGTATATCAACAAGAGAAGAGGATTTTGTAGTTCAAATATTTACAGCAAACACCCATACACCTGTTTTATTTTTTTCAACACAAGGATTAGTTTACAAAATTAAAGCACACAAAATCCCTGAAGGAACAGCTGCTTCTAAAGGAAAATCTATATTTAATATACTTCCGCTTAAAAACCATCACTCTATTAGTTCTATTATGCCTTTACCAGAGGATGAGTCAGAGTGGAAAAATATGATGGTTATTTTTGCCACTGCAAAAGGAAATGTAAGAAAAAACACTCTCGAAGATTTTGTAAATATCAACAATAGTGGAAAAATAGCAATGAAGTTAGATCAAGATGATAAAATTATAGGTGTCAAGATATGTAAAGAAGACCAAGATATTTTGTTAAGCACTCAATTTGGTAAATGCATAAGATTTAAATCTAAAAAATTAAGATTATTTAAAGGAAGATCTTCGAAAGGAATAAAAGGGATAAAATTAAACGATAAAGATAAGGTTATATCTTTATCAGTTTTAGATAATTCAAATATTAGCACTAAAACCATTAATAAAGATAAGAAAATAAAAAATGGAATTGATGGTTTTATCTTGTCTGTTTCAGAAAATGGGTATGGAAAAAGATCTTCCTATTTGGATTACAGGGTTACAAATAGAGGAGGGAAAGGAATAATTGGTATAATCAATTCTCCAAGGAACGGTAATATTGCAGCTTCCCTAGTGGTTAGAGACGGAGATGAGATTATTTTATCTACTGACAAAGGAAGCATTATGAGATGTGCAGTAAAAGAGATAAGGGTTGCTGGTAGAAATACTCAAGGAGTTAGAATAAAGAAATTATCAGGTAATGAAAAAGTTGTTTCTGTAATCAAAATAGAAGATAATATTCAATAACCATGAATACTGCAATTTATCCAGGAACTTTTGATCCAATAACTTATGGCCATATTGATGTAATAAAAAAATCTTTAAAAATTTTTGATAGATTAGTTGTAGCTACAACAAATAATATAAATAAAGATTATTATTTTTCTATAGATGAAAGACTTTCTATAATAAAAAATTCCTTATTTACAGACTTAAAACTTAATAAAAGTAAAATTAAAGTAATTCAATTTGACACTTTAACTATAGATTTGTGTAAAAAATATAATGCAT
>CACIRV010000011.1 GCA_902589155.1 uncultured Pelagibacteraceae bacterium
TTTACCGTTTGAAAATTTTTTAAATAAATTAGGTTTAAAAAAAATTACCCAAGGACATGGTTCTTTTTCTAAGGGAAAGAGACAAAGAAATTTTGTGCTTAATAATTTAAATATTTTGCCTTTAATTTGTTATGAAATCATTTTTCCAGAACTTGTACAAAAAGCAAATAATGAAACTAATTTGATAATAAATATTTCTGAAGATGGATGGTTTGGTGACTCTATTGGCCCCCATCAACATTTTGCGAAAGCAATTTTTAGGTCCATTGAAAATAATTCATTTTTAGTTAGGTCAGCAAACAAAGGGATTAGTGCCGTTATCAGTAATAAAGGCGAAATCGCAAAAAAATTAAATACCTATGAGACTGGCAGCATAGAGATGGATATTCCCTTATTAAAATCGGAGTATAAAAATAAAAATGATTTGATATTTTTTATTCTTTTATTTACATATCTATTTATCTTTTTAATTTTTAAAAATAAAAACTAATGCAAAATAATAAATATTTATTTACAAGTGAATCTGTTTCTGAAGGTCACCCAGATAAAGTCTGCGATAGAATTTCAGACATGGTAGTTGATTCTTACTTGTCGAAAGATCCTTTTTCTCGAGTAGCTTGTGAGACTCTTACAACAACTAACAAGGTTGTATTGGCTGGAGAGATAAGAGGACCAAAAATACCAAAAGAGGAAATCATAGAAAAAGTAAGAAATTGTATAAAAGATATAGGTTATGACCAAGAAGGGTTTAGTTGGAAAACAGCTAACATAGAAACATTCCTTCATGAGCAGTCTGCTGATATAGCAATGGGAGTTGATTCAAAAGATAATAAAGATGAAGGGGCGGGTGATCAGGGAATTATGTTTGGTTATGCATGTAAAGAAACAGAAGATTTAATGCCAGCACCAATTCATTTTTCACATAAAATTTTAAGATTAATGGCTGAAGATAGAAAGAAAAAAATTTTAAAAGGAATTGAACCTGATTCTAAAAGTCAAGTTACGATGTTATATCAAGACAATAAACCAAATAAAGTTACTTCTATAGTTATATCAACTCAACATTCAAAAGATCTGAATCAAGATAAAGTTAAAAGCTTAGTTATGCCATATATAAAAAAATCTATACCTGAAAAATATTTAAAAGATTTAGATCCTAAAGAAATTTATATTAATCCCACGGGTCAATTTATAATTGGTGGACCAGATGGTGACACAGGTTTAACAGGAAGAAAAATAATTGTAGATACTTATGGAGGTGCTGCACCACATGGTGGAGGAGCTTTTTCAGGTAAAGATCCCACGAAAGTAGACAGATCAGCAGCTTATGTAGCAAGGTATCTAGCTAAAAATATTGTATCTGCAGGTGTGTCTGAAAAATGTTTGATACAACTTGCCTATGCTATTGGAGTTTCAAAACCCTTATCTATTTTTATAAAACTTGCAGAAGGAGATGAAGACAAGGTAGAGAATGTAAAAAAAATTATTGATCAAAATTTTAATTTATCACCAAGAGGTATTAGAGAGATGTTAAAACTAAACAATCCAATATATGAAATTACATCTGCTTATGGACATTTTGGAAGAAAACCATCAAATACCGGTGAATTTACTTGGGAAAAAACAGATAAAGAAGATTTATTTAAATTGTAATCTTGAAAAAACCATAATTTTCAATTAAAAAAACCCTATAACTGGATAATATCAAATGGGCTTTAGCCCATTTTTTTTTAGGAGTATTTAAAAATGTTAAATAGAGGATTAGATAAACAAGAACTATTAAGAATCGTAGACGCGGTTGCTAATGAAAAATCTATAGACAAAGAACTTGTCATTGGATCTATGGAAAGTGCAATTCAAAAAGCTGCCTTAACTAAATTTGGTAACGATAATAATATCGAGGTAATAATAGATAGAGAAAGTGGAGATATTAAGATTCAAAAAGTTTTAGATATTGTAGAAAAGGTAGAGGATCCAGCAAGAGAGATTACTATAGATGACGCTAAAAAGGTAAAATCAAAAAATAATGAAGAGCTTAAAATTGGAGATAAAATTTTTGAAGAATTGCCCCAGATTGATTTTGGAAGAATCGCTGCCCAAAGCGCAAAACAAGTAATTAGTTCTAGAGTAAGAGAGGCTGAAAAAAATAGACAGTATGAGGACTTCATTGACAAACAAGGACAAATCTTAAGTGGAATTATTAAACGACTTGAATATGGAAATGTTATAGTCGATTTAGGAAAAGCTGAAGGTGTTATTAAAAAAGATGAGCTAATTCCAAGAGAGATTTTAAAAACTGGTGATAGAGTAAAAGCATATTGCTATGAAGTTAAAAAAGAAATTAAAGGTCATCAAATATTTTTATCAAGGGCACACCCTCAATTTTTGGCAAGATTGTTTTTTCAAGAAGTTCCTGAAATTTATGAAGGAACAATAGAAATTAAATCTGTTGCAAGAGATCCTGGAAGTAGGGCTAAAATTTGTGTTTATTCACAGGACTCATCTATTGATCCAGTAGGTGCTTGTGTAGGTATGAGAGGTAGCAGAGTTCAAACAATAGTTAATGAACTTCATGGAGAGAAAATAGATATAATTAAATGGACAGAAGATTTGCCCACTTTAATATCTGAGTCTCTTTCACCAGCAGAAATTCAAAAAGTTTTAATAGATCAGGACAATAAAAGAATCGATATTATATTAACCGAAGAAAATTTAAGTAAGGCAATTGGTCGTAGAGGGCAGAATGTAAGGTTAGCCTCGAAGTTAACTAATTATGAAATTGATATATTGACCGACAAAGAAGACTCAGAAAGAAGACAAGCTGAATTCAAAGATAGAACAGAAACTTTAATAAAAAACTTAGAGGTTGATGAAACATTAGGTCAACTTTTAGTTTCTGAAGGCTTCACGAGCATTGAAGATATAGCTCAATCAACACCTGAAAATATTTCAAAAATAGACGCAATAGATGAGGATACTGCAAAAGAATTAATTAATAGATCTAAAGAAACTTTGGTGAAAGAAAAAGAAGCGGTGGCTGAAAAACTGAAAGAACTTGGAGTTGAAGATACATTAATAAATTTAAAAGGAATGACCCAAGGAATGTTAGTTATTTTAGGACAAAAAAATATAAAAAAATTAAGTGATTTTGCTGATTTGTCCTCAGATGAATTAATTGGTGGATTTGACGAAATAAAAGGAAAGAAAATTAGGATTGATGGATATTTAGAAGAATTTTCTCTATCAAGAAAAGAAGCTGATGACCTAATTATGTCAGCTAGAGAGATTGTGTACAAGTAATGTTATGGAAAAAGATAAAAAAAAAACACTTACGATTTCATCAGGATTAAAAAAAAAAATTGATACAAGCTCTATCAATACAGGTGGAAAAAGATCTTTCTCGGTAAAAAAAAAAGAGCCATTTAGAGGAAATAAAAACTCTAACAGATCCAATCAGACATTAAATCAAGTCAAAAGCCCAGATTTAAAAAAGAAAAATTTCGCTAGGAAATTTGTTGAGCAACAAGCCACTAAATCTTTCATAAAAAAAGACGATAAACCAACAGGAAAAAGTAAATTAAAGCTCAAGGGCCCAATTGATAAAAGAGATTTTAAATTAACCGTCTCAAGAGCTTTAAACGTTGAAGAAATTGAAATTAAACAAAGAAGTTTAGCTTCCGTTAAGAGGGCTAGATTAAAAGAGAAAAAAATTAAACCTGAAGGTGAAGAGAAGAGAGAATTCAAAAAAGTAATAAGAGATGTAAAAATACCTGAACAAATTACTATACAGGAACTTTCAAATCGAATGGCAGAGAAGTCTAGTGATATCATTAAGTTCTTATTTAATATGAAGGTAATAGCAACAATTAATCACAATATTGATAAAGATACTGCAGAATACATAGTTAAAGAATTTGGGCATAAACCAATTTTAGAGGACCAACCAACAATAGATACAAATAAAGTAGAAGAAAAATTAGAGGGTGATGTACAAACTAGACCTCCTATAGTTACAATTATGGGTCATGTTGATCATGGAAAAACTTCCTTGTTAGATTCTTTAAGAGATACAAATGTAGTTTCAGGAGAACATGGGGGTATTACCCAACACATTGGAGCATACCAAGTTATGACTGAAGACAATAAAGTTATTACTTTTATTGACACACCAGGTCATGCAGCCTTTACTGAAATGCGAGCGCGTGGTTCAAAAATTACTGACATCGTAGTTTTAGTAGTCGCAGCGGATGATGGTATCAAGCCACAAACTGTTGAGGCTATTAAACATGCTAAAGCAGCAAAAGTTCCAATAATAGTAGCAATCAATAAATGTGATTTACCTGAAAAAAATATAAGTAAGATTAAAAATGAAATGATGCAATACGAATTAATTGCTGAAGATTTAAGCGGAGATACTTTATTTGTGGAAGTATCAGCAATAAAAAAAATTAATTTAGACAAACTTAAAGAAAGCATTTTATTACAATCAGAGATTTTGGATTTAAAAGCTTCTTTCTCTGGACGAGCCAAAGGCATTGTTATCGAGTCCAAAATAGATAAAGGCAAAGGGCCAGTATCTACAGTTTTAATTAGCAACGGAAAATTAAGGAGAGGAGATTATTTTATTTGTGGGGATACTTGGGGCAAGATTAGAGCAATGATTAATTATGAAGGTAAAAATATAGATGAGGCGCTTCCTTCTATGCCGGTCGAAATACTAGGAATGAATAACTCAGCTTTCGCAGGAGCAGAATTTTTAGTAACAAAAGATGAAAATGAAGCTAAAGAAATGTCAGAGTATAAAAAGAATAATTTTGCTCAAAACAAAGTTTTAGCAAAAGATAAAGCCACGCTGTTTGAATCAGCAAAAGAAAAAGATGAATTAAATATTATAATTAAATCAGATGTTCAAGGATCTAGCGAGGCACTAAAACTAGCAATTAATAAAATTAAACATCAGGAAGTTGAAGCTAAAATTATTTTGTCAGACATTGGAATGATAAATGAAACTGATGTTTCGTTAGCGAAGGCATCAAGTGCAGTATTGATTGGTTTTAATGTTAAACCCAATAGGGAGGCCAAGAAGCTAGCTGAGGAACAGAAAATTGATATCAAATTTTTTAATATAATTTACGAAGCCCTTGAATATGTAGAAAAATCATTATCAGGCCTATTAGAACCAGACATAAAAGAAACGATTTTAGGTTCTGCGGAGATACAAAAAATATTTAAAGTGTCTAACGCTGGTAAAATTGCAGGATCAAAAGTTATTAATGGAGAGATTAAAAATAAATCTAAAGCAAGAATTATTAGAGATGGAGTAGTTGTATACAATGGAGAGATTCAAAGTATATACAGAGAAAAAAATCAAGTTAAGGAGGTTGGAACTGGACTTGAGTGCGGAATTAGCATTAAAGATTTTATTGATTTCAAAGAAAAAGATGTAATCGAGTCGTATCATGCTGAAGAAATTCAAAGGTCAATATAATGGGAAATCAAACTTCACAAAGACCTTTTAGTCAGAGACAACTGAGAGTTGGAGAGCTGGTTAAACAAAATTTAGGAGAGCTGTTTATTAGAAATGAAGCTAAAATTCCTTCGATTAATTCAAAACTAATTACCGTGACTGAGGTTAGAATGACACCTGACTTAAAAACAGCTAGAGTTTATGTAATACCTCTAGGCGGCATAGATATGAAAGAAACAGTTAGAGCCTTGACGGAGTACTCCCATCTTGTTAGAAAAGCGCTGTCTAAAAGGCTAGATATTAAGTTTCTTCCTAAACTTACATTTGTTGAAGATAACTCATTTGAATATGCTGAAAAGATTGAGAAAATTATAAGAAAAATAAAGATAAATGACACAGAAAAAAAAAGATACAATTAAGTCATTAGCAATCCATAATAAAGATGTTGGATCTACTGAAATACAGATTGGATTGTTAACAGATAAAATATCAAAACTTTCAGACCATTTTAAAAAATTTAAGAAAGACAAACATTCAACTTTAGGATTAACAAAATCTGTTAATAAAAGAAAAAAACTTTTAGTTTATCTAAAAAAGAAAAATTCAGACTCTTATCAAAAAATAATCAAACAATTAAATTTAAGGAAATAATGTTCAAAATTAATAAAGAAGAAATCGAAATTAATGGAAAAAAAATCACTTTAGAAACAGGAAAAATTGCTAGACAAGCGGACGGAGCAATTATCGCTACATGCGGCGAAACAATGGTAATAGCTACTGCCGTTGGAGCTAAAAATTTAAAAGACGGGCAGGATTACTTTCCATTATCTGTAAATTACCAAGAAAAATATTATGCGGCAGGAAAAATACCTGGTGGATATTTCAAACGAGAAGCAAGACCTACTGAAGCAGAAACTTTAATCTCAAGATTAATTGATAGACCAATAAGACCATTATTTCCATCAAGCTTCATGAATGAGGTTCAACTATTACCTACTGTGCTATCTTACGATGGTGAAAACCAACCGGATATTTTATCTATAATTGCTTCATCAGCAGCTTTAGCTATATCTGGACTCCCTTTTCAAGGCCCAATTGCAGCGAGCAGAGTTGGGTACAAAGATGGAAAATATTTATTAAATCCATCACCAAAAGAATTGCAAGATTCCGAACTAGACTTAGTTGTAGCAGGAACAAAAGATGCAGTTTTAATGGTAGAGTCAGAAACAACAGGACTAAGTGAGAAAATAATGTTGGATGCGGTAAAGTTTGGACATGAAAATTTTTTATCAGTTATCAAAGCAATTGAAAGTTTAGCTAAAAAAGCTGGAAAACCTAAATGGGAAGTTGAAGAAATAGACCATTCAGACGTTAAAAAGAAAATTATTAATGCTTTTGAAAAAGATTTGAGAAAAGCATTTCAAGAAACTAATAAAAAGAAAAGATCAACTGCTATTTCAGAAATCGACACCAAATGTAAAGAGATGTTTGCAGAAGATGAGAAGATAAATGAAAATCAAGCAATGGCTCAATTAAAGTCACTTGAAAAAGATATAGTTAGAACAGCAATTTTAAAAGATAAAAAAAGAATTGACGGTAGAGGTTTGGCAGATGTGAGACAAATAAAATGTGAAGTAGGAGTATTGCCTAGAACACATGGATCAGCCTTATTTACTAGAGGAGAGACCCAAGCTTTGGTAGTTACCACATTAGGTATGACAGATGATGAGCAAAGATTAGAAAGCCTTGACGGAATGCAAAGATCGAATTTTATGCTACATTATAATTTTCCCCCATTTTCAGTAGGTGAATGTGGAAGAATAGGTACTGGTAGAAGAGAAATTGGTCATGGTAAATTGGCCTGGAGAGCTATCAAGTCATCTCTACCAAAAAAAGAAAATTTTCCTTACACTTTAAGAGTTGTTTCTGAAATTACGGAGTCAAACGGATCATCTTCAATGGCAACAGTGTGTGGAACTTCATTATCATTGATGGATGCAGGAGTACCTATAAAAGAACCAGTAGCAGGTATCGCCATGGGATTAATCAAAGAGGGAGATAAATTTTCTGTGTTGTCAGATATTTTAGGAGACGAAGATCATTTAGGTGATATGGATTTTAAAGTAGCCGGAACTAAAGATGGTATTACCTCGCTTCAAATGGATATTAAAATTACAGGTATTACATTTGAAATTATGGAAAAAGCTTTGGATCAAGCTAAAGCTGGACGAGAACATATTTTAGGGGAGATGAATAAAGCTCTAAAATCTTCAAGAAAAGAATTTTCAAAACACACGCCTAAAATGGAAACAATTAAAGTTGATAAAAAGGATATTGCTACAGTTATAGGTAAAGGTGGAGCGACAATCAGAGAAATAGTTGAGAGTTCAGGAGCAAAAGTAGATGTAAAAGATACAGGAGAAGTTACTGTTGCTGCTCCAGATGAAGAATCAAGAAATAAGGCATTAGAATTTATAAAAAGTCTTATAGCAAAACCAGAAATGGGAAAAATTTATAAGGGAAAAGTAGTTAAGATTATGGAATTTGGAGCTTTTGTGAATTTTTTAGGAAAACAAGATGGTTTAGTTCATATTTCAGAACTCGCTACTAAAAGAGTTGCAAAAGTAGGAGATGTTGTAAAAGAAGGAGACGAAGTTTCAGTAAAAGTTGTAGGCTTTGACAGGGGTAAAGTAAAATTATCTATCAAGCAAGCCGTAGCATAATATCTTAAATTTTATACTCAAAATTTTGAGTTTTTTCATTTACTTGAAGCTCAAATGCACCATTACGTAAATGAAAATTTCTAGCCATTTCAGTTAAGGGAGATAAAGTGACCAATCTATTTAAATGATTAGATTGTTTAATTTTTTTAAATACTTCTTTTACAATTAATTTTCCTCCACCTTTTTTTTTAGACCAAACTGTGTAGGCAATTGCTATCTTACCTGTTTTTTGGTCTCTAAGAGTACTTTGTAAATGGGCATCTTTAGTCATTAAATCTAGCTCTTCAACCGTTTTTGGAATATCATTTGTAAATCCAAAGCACATAATTGCACAAATTTCTTTTTTAAATTTAACGCCGTATATCTTACGTCCATATTCAGTTCTAAATTTAACATCAAGCTCAGGTCTGACAGGGTCTTCGCTTATATTACATGTTTCCAGTTCGATTAATTCAGCACCTTTAACCCAGTCAAAAAAGTTTTCTATTTTTTGTTTAACTTTTAAATTAAATTTTTTCATTTTGATTTAAAATTAGTAAAGTTTTTTTTTTATATTATAATTGTTATGATTTTATTTCAGGTATGCATTTTTTGCAGGCTAAGAAATATTTTTAGGATCAGGCATTCCTACTTTATTGTAGCCGGCATCAACATAGTGAATTTCTCCTGTAACTCCAGACGCAAGATCACTTAATAGGTACAAAGCAGAATTTCCTACATCGTTAATGTCCACATTTCTTTTTAAAAAGGAATGATCTTCATTCCATTTGTATAAAAACTTTGCATCTCCAATAGCAGAAGCTGCAAGTGTTTTAATAGGCCCTGCACTAATAGCATTTACTCTAATTCCTTTTGAACCAAGATCTCTTGCCAAATACTTCACACTCGCTTCAAGCGCAGATTTGCAAACTCCCATTACATTATAGTTTGGAATAGCTTTAGTAGATTCGTAAGTTAAAGTTAGCATGCTTCCACCTTTTTTCATTATTTTTGAAGCTTCTTTAGCAACCTCAGTAAAAGAAAAACATGACACTAACATGCTTTTTAAAAAATTTTCTCTCGTTGTATTTAAATATTCACCTGAAAGCTCTGATTTATCTGAAAAAGCTACAGCATGAACAATAAAATCAATTTGTCCCCACTTAGCCTTGATGTCTTCAAAAAGTTTAATAACTTCGGCTTTATTTTCTACATTACAACTTAATGTGAATTCAGAATTTAACGATTTAGCTAATGGCACCACTCTTTTTTTTAAGGCATCGCCAAGATATGTAAATGCTAATTCAGCTCCGGCCCCTGAAAGTTTTTGAGATATTCCCCATGCAATTGATCGTTCATTGGCAACACCCATTATTAGTCCTTTTTTACCCTTAACTAAGCTCATTTATACCTTTTCAAAAATTAGAGTTGCATTTGTTCCACCAAATCCAAAGCTATTAGACATAACAGAATTTAAACTTACTTCCTTTTCAGTCTTATTTATTATTGGAAATTTTTTTGCTTCTTCATCCATTTCATTAATATTAGCTGATCCAGTTATAAAATTATTTTTCATCATTATTAAACAATAGATAGCCTCATGCACAGAGGCGGCTCCTAAAGGGTGTCCAGATAAAGATTTAGTCGAACTTATTTTTGGAATTTTTTCTTTAAATGTCTCGCCTATGGCTTTTAACTCTGTAATATCTCCAACCGGAGTAGAAGTGCCATGAGTATTAATATAATCTATTTTATTCTTAGATGTTTTGAGTGCCATCTGCATACATCTAACTGCTCCTTCTCCAGAGGGAGCCACCATATCAAATCCATCAGATGTAGCTCCATATCCTGTTATTTCTGCATAAATTTTAGCACCTCTTGCTTTCGCGTGCTCATATTCTTCTAAAACTAAAACTCCACCACCACCAGCAATAACAAATCCATCTCTTGTTTTATCATATGCTCTTGAAGCTTTTTCTGGAGTATCATTATATTTTGAGGATAAAGCCGTCATAGCATCAAACATTGCCGTCATAGCCCAATGTAATTCCTCACTCCCACCAGCGAACATAATCTTTTGTTTACCTGACTGAATTAATTCTACAGAATTTCCAATACAATGGCCACTTGTAGCACAAGCAGAGCTCATTGTATAATTTACTCCTTTTATTTTAAATGGAACGGCTAAGGTTGCAGAGGCTGTGCTAGCCATAGTTCTTGGAACTATAAATGGTCCCATTAGTTTTGGAGTTTTTGCTCTAGTTTTATCTGCTGCTAAAATTACATTTTCGATTGAAGGACCACCTGAGCCCATAACAATTCCAGTTGAAACATTACTTATATCTTTTTCTTCTAAGCCGGAGTCTTTCACCGCTTCTTTCATAGCAACGTAATTATAGGCTGATCCTGATCCCATAAATCTAATAGTTTTTCTATCAACGTGATCTTGAATTTTAATATTAGGTTTTCCATGTATATGGCTTTTAAGATTATGTTCTTTATACTCCTCACAAAAAGATATTCCTGATTTTGAATTCAGAAGAGATTGATAAACTTCATCTTGGTTATTTCCTAGACAAGATACTATTCCAATACCTGTTACTACTACTCTTTTCATGATTTAAACAAACCTACTTTTAAATTTTCTGCGTTGTAAATTACCTTTCCATCTGCGCTCAGTATACCATTTGCAAGACCAACTGTAGCACCTTCTTTTTTTAAAATTCTTTTCATATTTATTTCATAAGTTGCTTTTTTGGCTTTTTTTAGCACCTCTCCAGTAAATTTTACAGAGTTAACACCTAAAGCCCTTCCTTTTCCTGGCTCTCCCAACCAACCTAAATAAAAGCCAACTAGTTGCCACATTGCATCTAGGCCTAAACAACCTGGCATCACTGGATCATTTTTAAAATGACAATCAAAAAACCACAGATTATCTTTTATGTCTAACTCAGCTTTAATAAACCCTTTTTTAAATTCACCTATATCTTTTTTTATTTCTGTAATTCTATCGAACATTAACATTGGAGGCAAAGGAAGCTTTGCATTCCCTTCACCAAATAATTCACCTTTTGCACAAGCGATTAATTCATCGTAATTAAAACTATTTTTTTGCATAGATTAAGTTAGTAGTTTTTACTTGATTTATATACAATTTTATATAAATAATTATAGAAAATTTTAAATATTTCTAAAAACCTATTGTTTATGCAACAAAAAAAAGAAATTATAAATAAATTAAGATCTTCAAACCTTAGACCAACTAAACAAAGAATCTTAATAGCAAAAAAACTATTTGATAGAAAAGAAACTTTTCACTTTACTGCAGAAACCTTAAATAAGGCAGTTAATAAAAAAGGACATGCAAGAATTTCTTTAGGAACAATCTATAATACAGTTGAAGCTTTTAAAAGAGCCGGACATATAAGAGAAATTTTAACGAACAATAGTAAAAGTTATTATGATACGAACATTAAGTCGCACCATCATTTTTATGACCCAAGCTCGAAAAAACTAACTGATATTGATTATCATGAAGTTGTCTTAAAGAAAATTCCAAATCCTCCTAAAGGGAAAAAGATTAAAGATTTAGAGCTTGTAATCAGTTTACAAAAAAAATAATTTCGTATTGACTTACTAGTTTAGAATAATTATAAACTAGCAATAACTCACTTACACAAATATTATGAGCGTTGAATATAAAAAGAATGGTTCTGGAAAGTGTCCTGTTATGCACGGAAGCATGACAGCTCAAACAACCCCAACTCATTGGTGGCCGAAAAACCTCAACTTAGATATCTTGCATCAACATGACACCAAAACCAATCCAATGGATAAAAAATTTGATTATAAAAAAGAAGTAAAAAAATTAAATTTCAAAGGTATTAAAAAAGACTTATTAAAATTAATGACAGATAGTCAAGAATGGTGGCCAGCAGATTTAGGTCACTATGGTGGTCTATTTATAAGAATGGCTTGGCATTCTGCAGGAACTTACAGAATTGCAGATGGTCGAGGAGGAAGTGGAACTGGTAACCATAGATTTGCTCCTCTTAATTCATGGCCTGACAATACTAACTTAGATAAAGCTAGAAGATTACTTTGGCCGATTAAAAAAAAATATGGAAATAAAATCAGCTGGGCTGATCTAATGATTTTAGCTGGAAATATAGCATATGAGTCAATGGGATTAAAAATGTATGGTTTTTCTTTCGGAAGAGAAGATATATGGCATCCCGAAAAAGATGTTTATTGGGGGTCTGAAAAAGAATGGCTTCAGGACAAAAGGTATTCAAGTAATGGTAATCGTAAATCTTTAGCTAACCCCTTAGCTGCAGTAGTTATGGGTTTAATTTATGTAAATCCAGAAGGAGTTGATGGTAAGCCGGATCCTTTAAGAACCGCACATGACGTGAGAGAAACTTTTGGTCGAATGGCCATGAATGATGAGGAGACATGTGCATTAACAGTTGGAGGTCATTCAGTAGGTAGAGCGCATGGTAACGGAGATGCATCTTTACTAGGGCCTGAACCAGAAGCAGGAGAAATTCATGAACAAGGATTTGGTTGGAATCGAAAAGATGGAGGTGGATTAGGTGTCAATCAAGTAACCAGCGGTATCCAAGGGGCTTGGACAACACATCCGAACAAATGGGATGACACTTATTTAAAACTTTTATTGGATTATGAATGGGAATTAAAGAAAAGCCCAGCAGGAGCTAACCAATGGGAACCAATAAATATGAAAGAAGAGGATAAGCCAGTTGATTTGGGTGATCCATCAATTAAAAGAAATCCAATTATGACAGATGCAGATATGGCTATGAAAATGGACCCTAGCTATAGGAAAATTTCTGAAGAGTTTAGAAAAGACCATAAGTATATGGCAGACTCTTTTACAAGAGCGTGGTTTAAATTAACTCACAGAGACATGGGAGCAAGAAAAAATTATATTGGGCCTGATGCTCCTAAAGAAGATTTAATTTGGCAAGATCCAGTGCCTAAAGGAAAAAAAGGTTTTAGTGTTAATAAAGCAAAAAAGTTAATCGAAGCTACAGGTCTAAACAACTCTGATTTAATAAGTACCGCTTGGGATAGTGCAAGAACTTATAGACGAACAGATAAAAGAGGTGGAGCAAATGGAGCAAGAATTCGCTTATTACCTCAAAAAAAATGGGAGGGAAATGAACCAAAAAGATTAAACAAGGTTCTTGGAAAATTAGAGAAAGTGGCTAAAAAAGTTAAAGCTAGTCTGGCTGACATTATTATTCTGGCAGGGAATGTTGGTTTGGAAAAATCTATCAAGAAAGCCGGGGTTAAAGTTAATGTACCTTTTTCACCTGGTAGAGGAGACGCAACTCAAGCTCAGACTGATATTGATTCTTTTAAAGTTTTAGAACCCCTGCATGATGCTTTTAGAAATTGGGTAAAAGAAGAATATGCAGTTAGTTCAGAAGAAATGATGTTAGATAAAGCATCTTTAATGAACTTATCAGCAAAAGAAATGACCGTGCTTATTGGAGGAATGAGAGTATTAGATACAAATCACAGCGGTTCAAAACATGGAGTATTTACTAATAAACCTGGAGTTTTAACAAATGATTTCTTTGTAAATTTAACTGACATGAAAAATATTTGGAAGCCGCTAGATAAAGATCTTTATGAAGTTATAGACAGAAAATCAAAAAAAACAAAATTTACAGCAACTAGAGTGGATTTGGTTTTTGGATCAAATTCAATTCTTAGATCTTATGCAGAGGTATATGCTCAAGACGATAATAAAGAAAAATTTGTTAGAGATTTTGTAGCAGCATGGACAAAAATAATGAATGCAGATAGGTAAAAAATTAATTAACTCTCAATTATTAAACAATGTTTAAATTAATATTAATCTACGAAATAAGTTTTGTTCTTTTTTGGAATATTTTATACCATTCAAACTCAGGAGTAGAAAATTGGTTTGAAGAAAGAATACTTGCAGCTATATATACAGTTTTATCTACTATGGCTTTAGGATTTGCGCTTGTTTATGTTATATATATTACTGCAAAAATATCTGGGATTTTAGATAAAATGAAAAACATAAAGGATCCTAGGAGGGATACAAATTAAGTGACTGAATTTACACAAGGAATATTTTCTACAACAAAAAATATTTATAAAAATAACAAAGGCTCTATATTAAGAACAGTAATTTATACAATTGGACATTTTGCAATTGCAATTATTGTTTTAATGTCAGTAGCAGATGTTTCTTTTGCTATTGCGCTTACTGATGCTATAGTTGAGCCATTAGCTAATGCAGTTTGGTATTTTCTGTTAGATAAATTCTGGGCTTCAAAAGTAAAAAGTTAAAGTCTTCCCCATAAGCTATCTTTTTTTAACCAACCTTTGTACGTATCTGACTTGGCTTTACACCAGTTTTCTTTACACTTTAAAATTTTTGTAAGACGTCCTTTTTTAAGTATAGCTATAGGCTTTGAATAAACCGTAGGACTTTTGAACATTATTAATTTATCATCGATTACTATTGCCGCTTTCTTTTTTGATAGTTGAGAAATATGTATCCAACCAGTATTATTTTCGTGATCTCTAATTTTTCTGAAATTATCGGATCGTTCTTGAATCAACACTGGTAAAAATTTTTTTTTATAAAAAATTTTAATTGGATATTCGCGGGATGGGCCTTGTCTAAGATTTACTTCATTATATCTTAGCGTTAAAAAGTATTCATCCTGAGAGAAGCTATATGTTTCAAAAAGAAAAATGCTTGAAATAATAATAATTATTCTTAACATTTGTTTACACATTTCGGATTGATAGATATTTTAGATTTCCTAAATTCAGATTTAATAGCATCAAATATAAGTACATGATTATCAAGATTATTTTTAGAGCTTAAAATAGTTTTTAAAACTTCATTGGCTTGCAAAGAACCCATTACCCCAGCTACGGGTGAAAATATTCCTTCTGTTTGACAGTTATTTTCAAAGTCTGGTAAACTTGGCATAAAACATCTATAACACGGACCTTTTTTTTTAAAATTAAATTTCATGAGCTGTCCATCAAATTTACTTATGGCTGATGATATTAATATTTTTTTATATTTAACGCAGTAATCATTAATTAAATATCTAGTTTTGTAGTTATCTGTGCCATCACATATAATATCAAATGCATTAAGTATTTTTTTAATATTTTTAGAAGTGATTTTTTTTTTAAACGTAATAATTTTTATTTTTTTATTTATTTTATTGATTGCTTTTTTTGCTTGGTTTACTTTAAATTTACCTATGTCACCTGGATTAAATAAAGTTTGTCTATTCAAATTTGAAATTTCAACTTTATCAAAATCCACTATACCAATTTTGCCAACCCCAGAAGCAGCTAGATAAGTAAGCAAAGGACAACCTAAGCCACCAATGCCTACAATCAAAACATTTCCATAAAATATTTTTTTTTGACCTGCTAAACCAATCTTTTTTAAAATTATTTGTTTTTCGAATCTTTTAAATTGGTTGAAGTTAATTTTCATTTGCAAAATCATTTACTTCCAGTTGAACCAAATCCACCTTTTCCTCTTTCTGTTTCACTAAGATGCTCTACTTCTTGAATTTGAGCTTGTACCACTGGACATACAACCATTTGGGCAATACGAAGTCCTTTTTCAATTTTAAAAGGTTCCTCACCAAGATTAATTAATATTACTTTTATCTCACCTCTATAATCTGAATCAATCGTTCCTGGAGTATTTAAAACGCTTATTTTTTTTTTTGCTGCTAGACCAGACCTTGGTCGAATTTGTACCTCAAATCCTTTAGGTATTGATAATGCTAATCCAGTAGGAATGATTGCAGTCTTACCAGGGTCAATATTAATATCATCAACTATATTTGCTGCTAAATCCATACCTGAAGATCCGTTTGTTTCATATTTAGGTAAAGAAATTTCTTTGGATAGTCTCTTAATTAATATTTTTGTCATTCGTCAAAAGCTTATCTAATATAATTTTTACAATTGCATTAGCAATATAACTTTTTTTACTTTTCGGAATTGATTT
>CACIRV010000012.1 GCA_902589155.1 uncultured Pelagibacteraceae bacterium
CCTGGTAGTCCAATTAATCTTTTAATATAGTCCGTTCTATTATCTACGGGAGTTTTAAAAACTACTGGATCTCCTAATTGTGGCTTTTTATAATATACTCTTTGATTAAATAAATTTGGACTAAATGGAAAAGAATGTTTGCTAAAACCATAAGTATATTTTGTTACAAAGATTCTGTCTCCGATTAATAATGTTGGTTCCATTGATGATGAGGGAATATAGAATGGTTGAAAGATGATTGATCTAATTATTATAGCTATAAACAGTGCAAATAATATAGTTTTTATATTATCTACTATCATATTAACTAAATTTTTTTTATTCATATAGAAACAACAACAGTAGCTACTGCAAATGGTTTATCATCAGATAAAGATAAAAAAATGTTAAATTTTTTTTTCTTTAAAATTTTTTTAACCATTTTTCTAGTATTTCCTAACAATCTAATACTAGGTTTGCCAGATTTTATGTTATGAACACTAATTTCATTAAAATTCATGCCCTTAGCGATACCAGTTCCCATAGCTTTTGAAAATGCTTCTTTAGCGGCAAATCTTTTGGCATAACAATTTGCTTTATTAATTTGGTTATTACATTTTTTAATTTCATTTTTATTAAATAATCTATTTATAAAATTTTTATTTTTTAAAGATTTTTTTATTCTATTAATGTTTGCGATATCTGTTCCTATTCCATAGATTTTCATTATTTAATAATTCTTTTAAACTGTTTAATGCAACTGGCTAAACCAACAAATATTGACTCACCAATTAGAAAATGGCCAATATTAAACTCTTTAATACCTATTGTTTTTGATAATATTTTTGCTGATGCATATGTTAATCCATGTCCAGCATGCACTTCTAAACCAATTTTATTAGCTAATGCTACTGATTTTTTAATTTTGTCTAATTCATTTTTGAAATTTTTATTATCATTTACTAAATTGCAAAATTTTCCTGTATGGATTTCTATGCAATCAACGTTTAACAATTTTGCTTTTCTGATATCTTTTTCGTTAGGCTCAATAAATAAACTTACTCGAGATTTATTCTTTTTCAATTTGTAAATAATTTTTTTTAAAAACAATTTATTAAAATTCAAATTCAATCCACCTTCTGTTGTTATTTCTTTTCTTTTTTCAGGAACAATACAAATAAAAGGAGGTTTATGCTTCAAAGCTATCTTCAACATTTCTTTTGTTGCTGCTATTTCTAAATTTAATGGAATTTTCAATCTAGATTTAATGGACCTAAGATCCTCTTCCCTAATATGACGTCTATCTTCTCTTAAGTGTATAGTTACAGAATTAGCCCCATATTTTTCTGCTAATAAAGCTGCTTTTAAAGGACTAGGATATTTTTCTCCTCTAGCATTTCTTACAGTTGCAACATGATCTATATTTACACCAAGTCTAATTTTTTTCATTAAAGATTTCTACTGCCTGGTTTAATAGCTTTAATCGAGGAAAGGCTTTTTGGTAAGTTATCTTTTGTATATGTAGGAATGTCTAGTTCAATTTGAGAAACTATTTTTTCTTTTATAAAAGACTGTCCGTTTGATCTGTCTATGATGCATGCGAATCCAATTATTTTTGCGCCTGCGGCAGTTATCAATTTTGAACACTCTAGGCTAGATTTACCAGTCGTAATTACATCTTCAATGATAAGAACTTTATTATTTTTTTGTATTGAAAAATCTCGCCTTAACTGAAATTCCCCATCTACTCTTTCTGAAAATATAGTTTCTTTGTTTAAGATCTTGCCAATTTCATAACCTATGATAATTCCACCCATAGCTGGTGACAAAATTAAATCAAAATTTTCAAATGAATTTTTAATTTTTTCTGCAAGAGAATTACATATCATAGATGCCTTTTCAGGTTTGCTAAGTAACTGAGCACATTGAATATAAGTTGGACTATGTAAACCGGAAGACAATATAAAATGTCCATCAATTAAAGCTTTAGTTTCTTTTAAAATTTTCAAAGATTCTTCGTATGAAAGCATTTTTTTTCCGTTTATGGCGAACTATTTTAAAGTTAAAGTTATTTTGTTTTATTTGACTTATCAAGTTTGTAAAGTTTTTTAAATCTTTAATTTGTAAATCAAATGAAAATTGTAAATAGTCTTTTTTTTTCTTAAGCATTTCTACATTCAATATGTTGCCTTTATTCATTCCTATAAGAGAACTAATATTGCCAAGAACTCCTGGTTTATGAGGTAAATCAACGATGATAGTGCTAGTATAATTCTTTTCTTTAGGCGGTGAGTTTTCAAGAGACTTATCTTGCCAGTATCGTCTGATTGAGGCTCTAGCTTTCCCAGTTTTAGATGAAGACAACCAATGTAAAGAAGGTGAAGCATTTTTTGAAGTTAAAATCTCTACCATATCTCCATTCTTTAAATCAGTTTGTAAGGTAGAAACCCTTCCGTTTACATTGCAACCAATAGCGCTTTCTCCAATTTTTGTATGAACAGCATAAGCAAAATCAATAGGAGTAGCGTTTTTTGGCAACTTAATTACAGCACCTTTCGGAGTAAAACAAAAAACATTATCTTGAAACATTTGAAGTTTTGTAAACTCATAATAATGTTCTGGACTATTGCCTGTTTCAATAATTTCTACTAAATCTCTTAACCAGTCATACTCTTTCCACGATAATTCTGAAAATTTTTCTGACGACTTATATTTCCAATGTGAGGCTATTCCTCTTTCTGCAAATTCATTCATTTCATTGGTTCTTATCTGAATCTCAATTCTATTTTTTTTAGGTCCTATTACTGAAGTATGAATCGACTTATACTTATTTATTTTTGGGGTAGATATATAATCTTTAAATTTTCCTGGTATAGCTGAAAATTTACTATGAAAAATTCCTAAAGTTTTATAACACTCATCAATATTACTAACTAAAATTCTAAATCCAATGATATCTGTTAATTGTTCTAGTGATATTTTCTTATTTTGAATTTTTCTCCATATTGAAAAGGGTGTTTTTTCTCGACCTGTGATTGTCGCGGTTACTCCGTTAGCTTTTAATAATTCTATTAATTCTGCAGATACTAGTTTAAAGGTGTCTTCTCTGTTACTTTTTATAAATTTCAACCTGTCTAGTATAAGTTCTCTAGCTGGTTTATTTAAAACAGAAAAAGAAAGATCTTCTAACTCGTCTCTTATTCTATTCATTCCCATTCGATCCGCTAATGGAGCATATATTTCCATAGTTTCTTTAGCTTTTCTTATAATTTTTTCCTTATCTTTTAAAAATTTAATTGTTCTCATATTATGAAGCCTGTCTGCTAATTTAACGAGCAAAACTCTAATATCTTTAGAGGTGGCTAATATTAATTTTCTAAAATTTTCTGCTTTTGAATTATCTGATGCTTTTTCTTCCAGAGCTGAAAGCTTGGTCACTCCATCAACTAAATTTGCAACCTCTTCTCCGAACTCTTTTTTTACAGTTTCATACGTTACATTAGTATCTTCAATTGTGTCATGTAATAAACCGGTTGTAATAGTAGCGCTATCAAGCTTTAAATCTGTTAGAATATTAGCCACTGCTACTGGATGAATGATGTAAGGAACGCCCTCATCCCTTTTTTGATTTTGATGAGCATCTAAAGCGAAGTTGTAAGCTTTGCTCAGTGACTCTGAATTTAAAAATTTATTATATGATTTAATTTTGTCTATTAATTCAATATTATTAATCATGTTTTAATAATAACACTTTTACGCAATCTTGTAATCTCAATCCTTGAATTTTGGCTTAATTCATTAATTAAAAAATCAACATTTTTCTTAATAACTGGATGGATCCATTCAGGATCTATTTCTTGAATTGGGTAAAGTACAAAATTGCGACTGTGAGATCTCGGGTGCGGTAATTTTAATAAGATATTTGAGTTTATTAGACCATTAAAATCAATTATATCAATATCGCACACTCTAGGATCGTTTTTCTTTGTCTTGACTCTTCCAATCTTCTTTTCAATTAATGAAACTTCTTTAATTAGTTTAACATGATCGAAATCATAATCACATAATAATCCAATATTGACAAATTTAGGTAATTGTTTATTTGGGTAAGATGGAGTTTCATAAAAACTTGAAATTTTTTTTATTTTTAATTTCGAATCAATAAGAAGATTAATTGCTATAGAAATATTTTCAAATCTTGTACCATATTTAGAACTTAAATTTGATCCAATATTAATATGTATCATTTATTGTTTCGACTTAGTAATCTTGCTTTTTCACGATTCCAATCTTTAGTTTTTTTAACTTGTCTTTTGTCGTAAAGTTTTTTCCCTTTAGCTACTGCTATCTCTATTTTAACTTTTCCTTTTAAAAAATACATTTTGGTTGGAACAATCGTTAAGCCCTCTTGATTAATTCTTCCTATCAACTTATTTATTTCTTTTTTTTTTAAAAGAAGTTTTCTATCTCCTTTTGGATTGTGATTGTTATATGATGATTGTCTGTATAAAGGTATGTGTGAATTAACTAAAAATATTTCTCCATTATTATCAATTGCGTAGGAATCAGCTATACTGCCTTTTCCATCTCTTAAAGATTTTACTTCAGAACCCTTTAAAGAAATACCTGCCTCTAAAGTTTCGATAAAAAAATAATTAAAACTAGCTTTTCTATTTAAGCAAATAATTTTTTGACCAGGAACTATTCTTTTAATCATTAAAGTATTTTAGCAACTTTAAGGGCTTCGGATATTTTTTTTTTATTTTCTTCTTTGATCTGAACTAAAGGCAATCGTACATCTGGACTGCACATTCCTAATAACGAAGCGGCATATTTAACGGGCGATGGATTGCTTTCTATAAACATTGCAGAATGTACAGGTTGTAAAATCTTATCTAGTTTTTCTGCGTCTTTAAATTCATTCACGCAGGAATTTTGAAAATCAGAACAAAGTTTGGCTGCTATATTTGCAGTTACACTTATAGAGCCTGTTCCTCCTCTTTTATTAAATTCTAGAGCATTATCGTCATTTCCGGTTAATTGGATAAATTCTTTTCCCATTGCTTTTAACTGTTGATCAACTCTATTTAGATTACCAGTTGCATCTTTTACTCCAACTATATTTTTTAGCTCGTATAATTTTGTCATTGTTTCTACCGACATATCTATTACTGATCGAGAAGGAATATTGTAGATAATAATAGGTATGCCCACACTATCGTTAATTTTTTTATAATGTTGATACAATCCTTCTTGGGTTGGTTTGTTATAATAGGGAGTAACTACGAGCAAAGCATTTGATCCGGCCTTTTCTGCATATATAGATAGATCTATTGCTTCTGAAGTGGAGTTTGATCCTGTTCCAGCTATTACAGGAATTTTACCACTGCACTCTTTTACTGCAATTTCAATAATCTTTTTATGTTCATCATGGGATAATGTAGGTGACTCCCCTGTTGTACCTCCTGGCACAATGCCATTTGTTCCATTTTCTAGGTGATAATGAATTAATTTACGGTAAACATCCTCATTTAGAGTGTTGTTTTGAAACGGAGTAATTAAGGCTACAATTGATCCTTTAAGCATAAAACAATATAAGGTAATTAATTTTAACTTATGCCTTATAAATTAATTAGTCTAGTAATTTTATTATTTTTTTTAATTATTAATAAAGCCTATTCTGAAAATGATTTCATTTTACCGGTAAAAAAACCCTCAATTTTTAAAAAAATTGAAAAAAAAATTACCTCACAAACAGAAAACAATTTACCTCAAAAAAAGCCAATCTTGCAGTCAGAAAACAATAATGAGATTGTTATAAAAGAGAAAAAAGAAATAAAAAAGAAAATAGTTCCAGAAACAGTAGTTGTAAAAGTTGACAATAATTTCATATTACCTCAAAAAAAACCAACAACATATAAAACAACATCGAAACAAGCTAAGAAATCAACAATCTTAAATGCAAAGGATTTTGCCAAAGCTAAAGAAACAATCAAATTTATCAAATCACGAAAATGGAATAGCGCAATAAAAAGTGCTGAAAAAGTTAAAGATAGAGACTTTAGAACTTTAATAACATGGATGTATCTTAAAACAACTGGTAATGCAGCTACATTTAACGATTATAAAAAATTTATAGAAAAAAATCCAGATTATCCAAGAATTAATAGAATAAAATATCTCGCAGAACAAAAAATTTATTTAAAAAATAGCTCACCAACATCAATAATAAATTGGTTTGAAAAAAATCCACCATTAGGAGGATTAGGAAAAATTAAATTAGCTGAAGCTTTTTTGGAACAAGGGAAAATTGCAGAAGTTGAAAAATTAATTAAAGATGGCTGGACGACTGCTGAAATAAGAAAAAATGACTTAGGTTATTATAGAGCAAAGTTTAAAAAATTTTTAACTTCAGATGATCATTTGAAAAGAGCAGATTATTTAGCCTGGGAAAGAAAATATTGGGATTTAAAAAGAATGCTAAAATATTTACCTACAGACGAAAGAGCTCTTTACAATGCAAGACAAATTTTAATGAGTAATTCTTATGGAGTAGATAATGCAATAGCCAAAGTCCCTGATCATCTTAAAAGCAATACAGGATTAGAGTTTGATAGATTAAGATGGAGAAATAGAAGAGGAAGATTAGAGGGTTCCTTAGAAATTTTATATAAGAATGCAAATAGAACTGAAAGACAAATGATAAGACCAGATTTATGGTGGGAACAAAGAAAAAGTGTAGCAAGATCATTAATCTATAAAAAAAGATATAAAACTGCATATAAAATATCTAGCGAACATTCTTTGTCATCAGGCCCTTCTTTTGCTGAAGCCGAATGGCTTTCTGGTTGGATAGCTTTGTCTTTTTTAAATTCTGCTGAATATGCAATTAATCATTTTGAAAATTTTTATAACAATGTTGGATATCCTATTAGCTTAGCCCGAGGTGCTTATTGGCTTGGAGCTGCCCATAAAGAACTAGGAAATAATGAAAAAGCAAAAAAATATTTTACAGAAGGTGCTAAATTTCCGATGACATATTATGGTCAATTATCTTTTAATGAAATAAATCCTGGTGGTAACTTTGAATTACTTGATCAGTCTACTTTTAGCAAAGAATATGAAAAAGAATTTAAAAAGAATAGATTAATAAATCATGTAATCCTACTCAAGGAATTGGACGCTACAATATATGCAAAAGATATATTAAAACATTTAGCTACTTTAGATATAGAAAAAGGTAGTGAAGTTTTAGCTGCGAAATTATCTACAGATGTTGGAAGATATGATTTTGCAATTCAAATATCAAAGCAAGCGTCTTATGAAAAGAGATTTTATAACAAATATAATTATCCTATCATAGCTACACCCAAGGAAATAAATAATAAAAAAATGCCAAATTCTGAAGTTGTTTTGGCAATTATAAGACAAGAGAGTGAATTTGACTCGAAAGCGAATAGTTGGGCTGGGGCAAGAGGTATGATGCAATTGATGAAATACACAGCTAAAATTGTTGCTAAGCAAGCAAAGCTACCTTATAGCATAAGTAATTTAACACGAGACCCAGAATATAATATCAAATTAGGTTCTTACTATTTTAATTCATTAATTGAAGATTATAATGGCGTTTATCCATTTGCTATAGCAGCTTATAATGCTGGGCCTAATAGGGTAAAAACATGGAGGAAAGTTAATGGAGATCCGTCAAAAGGAAAATTATCATATGTAAATTGGATAGAATTAATTAGATTTAAGGAAACAAGAAATTATGTTCAAAGAGTACTAGAGAACATTAATGTTTATAAATATATGCTAAGTAAAGAACCAGTTACTATTGATAATTTTTTTAATTAACTTTGGCGGAAGAGGAGAGATTCGAACTCTCGGTACGATTTTACTCGTACGGTTAGTTAGCAACCAACTGGTTTCAACCGCTCACCCACTCTTCCCTGTAACCAATTTTATTTAGTACTATTTATTTAATAATTAACTTATAAATCAATCAAAAAAATGGTCAAATGAAGAAAAATTTATTAAAGGGCTCATTATTTACTATTGGAGCTTCACTTTGGTGGGGTGTAATAGGCGTATTTTATTTTAAGTTTGTCTCTTTCGCTTCCCCTTTAGAATTAACGATACATAGAACAATTTGGACGGCTTTACTTTTAGTAATAACAACTAGTTATTATTCAAAATGGTCAGAATTTAGGAGGCTTATTAAAAAACCTAAAAATGTATTAATGCTATTAATAACAGGATTATTAATATCAATTAATTGGTTTACCTGGCTTTATGCAGTTAGCACAAATAATCTTTTAGATGGCAGCTTAGGTTATTATATTTTTCCAATTTTAAGCGTTTTTTTTGGAATTATATTCTTAAATGAACCTTATAATAAGAACAAAATTATTTCAGTAATATTGGTAATTCTTTCGTTATTTTATCTTTTATTTCAATTAAAAAGTATCCCTTGGATAGGTATTACAGTAGCACTTACCTTTAGTATATATGGGTTAATTAGAAAAAAAATTAACGTATCATCAGATATAGGTCTATTAATTGAAACACTATTAATGACGCCTATTGTTATCTTATTATTTTACTATTTAGCGATGAATAACTTAAATATTTTTTCTATAAACAACCCTAAGTTATCTTTTTATTTATTTTGGGCGGGTTTTATGACTTTGATACCCTTGTTTTGGTATACAAAAGGATTCAATTTAATTGGTATAGGTCCAGCAAGTATGATTTTTTTTTTAACACCTACTGCTCAATTTATTCTTGGGGTCATTTATTATGATGAACCTTTAGTTTTACATAAACTAATCAGTTTTATCTTTATTTGGATAGCTGTAATTGTTTATCTTAATGAATTACGTAAAGAATAAATGCTTATCACTAGAAATGGTACAATCAATGATATTGCAAATGAAATAAAAAGTAAGTTGGTTTTTATAAAAACAGAAAAAAAATTAAGAGGAATTAAATTACCAACTAAGATACTCGTTTGAAAATTTAAACTTGGAAAAAATAATAGCCCTAGTATGAGACCAGAAAATATGGATGAAAAAGCAAGATTTGAATTAATTTTCTTATTAAAAAAGCCGTAAAATATAGTAATTACCGCCGCGCAACATAATAAATCAGCTAACAAAAATAAATATAAAATACTATATCCTCTAGATGCTAATATAAAAACTACTATACTTAATAAAAAAATTACTCGATTTGCTTTAGTTTTAATTTCTTTTCCTTTTAATGATCTGTTAACTTGTTCTCCATTAACTATTATTAAGCTTGATATTGAGTTAATAAGTGTATCAATAGTACTCAGTGTTAAAGAAAGAGCTAAAACTAATACACCAATAATTATAAGAGTATTTTTATCTCTAAGTATTAAATCGAAAAAACCTAAATCAGGCACAAGATTTGGATTTAAAGAATAGGCAATTAAACCAGTATATCCCATCCAAAAAACTATAAAAAATATTATTATTGATGAATAAATTAAACTAGATTTCAATGTAGAATTGCTTTTAGCAGAAAAGACTCTCTGCCAATTTCCTTGATGAAATAGATTAGTAGCCGCAACTGCGACAAAAAAAGTAAATCCTGCTGTATAATTGGGTAAATATTTTTTATCTACTAAAAGTGACGAATTTTTTTTTATTAATTGATAACTTGTCATTTCAATATTTCCCAAAATTAAAAATATTGATAGTAAAATTATTAAAATGATAAAAATAAATTGATATTTATCAGTAATAATTGAAAGCTTAAAACCACCTTTAAGTATGTAAAGCAAACAAATAATTAAGGTAATACCTGATGTTAACCATAATGGTACTTGGGATATATAATTTAATAAAAATGATATTGCTGTAACTTCAGCTATTAAAAATATTGCCATATAAAAAAATATCAAAAATAAACTTATTTTAAGAATCCCTAGTCCAAATCTTTTTCTAATAAATTCTGTTAAAGTTAAGCCATTAGGGAATTCCTTTCTAATTTTAGGACCAAAGTTGAATAAAAAAATCATTGGCGCAGCTGAACCTAATGCATAGCCAATAACTGCTCCTATTCCACCCCAAGTGGCTGCAGATGCAGGACCAAATAAAATCCAAGCTCCAAGAGCTGATGCTGTTAAACTTGTTGTTAGTGAAATAGTATCTTCACTTCTATCTCCAACTATATAATTATTGTTATTAGAGGTTTTTTTAGAATTTATATAACCTAAAGCAATAAAAAAAGATCCTACTAATAAAGTTACTGTAATTGATAACTGTAATGATAAAAATGTTTTTTCCATATCTCCCTTACTGAATTACCGGTCAGGTTCTTAGGGTATATTCTCAGTCTTAATAGACACCCCTGTTAGTCTTAGTTTCGTAACTCTTTATATAAAAAATTAGCTATTGAGTCCATTCCTTTTTCTTTGCTTTTCTCTTCTGCAATTGGGTTATAATTAGTATTTGTATTTATATCGTAAGTATAATGAGTTCCATCTTTTCCTGTTATGTACTCTATTCCAGCAATTTCAATACCATTTGATTTTAAAAGATTTTCATATTTCTTAATCTGTTTATTTTTGTAATCTTTAATAATCATGAATTTATTTCCATCGGGATTTGCAGGACAAAATTTGTTTTCTGTATTGCATAAATCTGCCGGACAAAGTTCAAAACCGTCAGATGCATCAACTTGAACTGCATATAGAAATTTTCCATCAACGAATTCAACTCTTGTTATGACTTGAGGATCAGAAGAAACATACTCTTGTAATAGAGTTATACCATCAATTGAATCTTCAAAATTATTATTTACATACTTTTTAAGGTCAGAAATGTTTTCAAAATATCTAACTCCTAGACCTTTACCACCTCTATTATGTTTAGTTATAAATGGGTTTGTAAAATTTTTTGATTTTTCAATAATTTCTTTTTTATTATTAGCATAATAAGTAGTTGGAAACTTTATATCAAACTTCTTTAGTTCACCATATTGTTTCTTTTTACTTATTTCTAGTTCTAGTGCTCTTGAATTATTGATAACTCTTTTTTTCTTTTCTTCTAACCATGATAATAAATTTTTAGTATTTTCTGGTGCGTATCGGTGGCCTCTTGAATGAGAACTAGCGCTCATACGATTGTAAAAAATACCTTCGGGTGGAGCTTTTTTGTAATCGAATTTCGCTTTATTCATATGCCATTCTTCATATGGAGCGTTAATTTTTTTAAGACTTTTTCTTAAAGGAATTAACCATTCATCGTTTTCATGTATTACGTATATTTTTTTCATATTTAGAACTTCTGTTCTTTTAAAATTTAACCTTCGATTTTATTATTTTTTATAGAAGGTTTGAGTTAGCTTCTACAGTTGCAGTCTACACAAGAACAACTTCCCATACAGTTTCCTTGGCAATTACATTCACAATTACATTTTCTTTTCTCAAACATAAGTATAATTTATTAAGGAATCCTTTGTTTTCAATCATTTATTTCGACGCACTTTTTATGTCGTAAAAACCTTTGGTAAGTAGCTAAAGGAGGCAGTGTCTATCTTTGACGAATGTTCTTTTCTCATTTTCCAGCTATTATTTATTCCTGCTTGAGCTATGCTAATCACGTT
>CACIRV010000013.1 GCA_902589155.1 uncultured Pelagibacteraceae bacterium
GAAGAGTCATTTGCTGAGATGATGAATGAAAAAGCAGCTGAAATAGGAATGACATCCTCAAATTTTTCTAATGCGTCAGGAATTAATGATCCTGATAACTATTCTACAGTAAGAGATATAGCTTTGATGTCTAAATACTTAATTTCAAATTATCCTAAGTTCTATGAATGGTATAAGGAAACAACTTTTACTTGGGATAGAACAGGTGGTGACCCAATAACTCAAGGAAATAGAAATCCTTTACTATATAAAAAAATTGGTGTCGATGGGATTAAAACTGGTTACTTAGCCGTTGAAAAATATTCGTTAGCGAGCACTATGAAGAAAGATACTAGAAGAATAATTGCAGTGGGGTCTGGGTTCCCTACAAAAAATTTGAGAAGCTCACAGTCTTTAAAGTTATTAAACTGGGGGTTTAGAAACACCAACACCTATGAAATTTCTAAAATTGGAGAGACTTCTTTCGAACTCGATACTTGGTTAGGTAAAGAAAATAAAGTAAAAGCTATTACTAAAGAGAATTACTATTTAACAATAGACAAGAAAAATATTCGAGATTTAAAAATATTCTTGGAGTATGACGGTCCAATTAAAACACCAATACAAAAAGACCAAAAAATTGCTAATTTAATTGTTTTGCAAAAAGACGAGGTTATTAAAACTTTACCACTTTATGCTTCTGAAAAAATATCGAAGGTTAACTTCTTTAAAAGTTTAATTACATCTCTAAATTATTTGATTTGGGGAGATGTATAAAAAAAAGCCTTTTTTAATAGTATTCGAAGGTGTTGAAGGGTGTGGAAAATCCTACCAGAGTCAAAAACTCATAAAAAATCTTAAAAAAAAAGGAATAAATTCAATTTTAACAAGAGAACCTGGAGGGACTAGAAGCGCTGAGTCAATAAGATCATTAATACTTAAAGATTATTTTAATAAAGGAAAAGAAGAAAAATTTGATAAATATACAGATACTTTGTTATATTTAGCAGCTCGTAATGAACATATAATAAATAAAATTAAGCCAGCACTTAAGAAAAAAAAGTTGTAATTTGTGATAGGTTTATAGATTCAACATTTGCCTACCAAGTTTATGGAAAAAAAGTGAACAAGTCATTTATTGACTTTATTCATAGATTTATATTACAAGGCATTAAACCAAATATAATTTTCATTTTAAAAGTTTCTTCAAAAACTTCAAAATTAAGATTAAAAAAAAGAAAAACAAAAAATAGGTATGATAATTTTTCTCAATCCTTTTATACAAAAGCTCAAAAATCATTTTTAAAGATTGCAAAAAATAAAAAAGATTACTTTGTATTAGATTCTTCTTCAAATAATAATGATTTAGAAAAAAAAATTTTTAATATAGTTTGTCAAAAACTTAAAATAAAATGAATACAAATGCATATTACGACCCAAAAAATTCCTTAGTTCTTTTTGAACTTGGCAGTAATTTAGATTTTCTTATAAATTTGTATAATTCAAAAAAATTGCCTAAAGTGCTCATGATTAGCGGTGAAAAAGGTCTTGGAAAATTCACTCTTATTAATCATTTTTTAACCTTTATTTATGACAAAGATCAATATGATTTAGATAATAAATCAATTAATAATAAATCCAAATTTTATAAAGAATACTCAAATGGTATTTTTCCTAATATTATCTATCTTTCAGGAAGTAATTATAAAAGCGTTAAGATTGAAGATATACGTGAATTAAAATCAACAATACTTAAAACAACAATATTAAATAAAGAAAGATTTATTGTTTTAGATGATATTGAACTTTTTAATATTAATAGCTTAAATGCATTGTTAAAAATAATAGAAGAACCAGCTAAAAATAATTTTTTTATATTGATAAACAATAAAACAAAACCTTTAATTGAAACTATATACTCGAGATCGCTGGAAATTAAAATATTATTAAATAATAATAAAAGAATCAAAGTGATAGAGTCATTGATAAAAGATAATAATTTAGAAGTATTTATTGATTTTAAATCTTTAAATTTAACTCCTGGAAACTTTTTAAAATTTAATAAGATTTTTCAAGAAAATGAAATAAATCTTGATGAAAATTTTTTAAAGAATTTGGAAATACTTCTTAATTTATATAAAAAAACTAAAAATATAGATATGATAAATATTATTTTACTTTTAACAGATTATCATTTCTACAATCTTAGAAAAAATAAATTTGAAAATATTGAAGAAGTTATTGAAAATAAATCTTTTGTAATTAAAAATATTAATAAATTTATTTCATATAATTTAAATCAAAATTCTTTAATTAATGCTATAAACAATAAGTTATCTAATGGATAAAAATTTTTATATAACTACCCCAATATACTATCCTTCTGGAAATCCGCATATGGGACATGCTTATTCCAGTATCATTGCAGATATTTTTGCAAGATTTAAAAGACTTGAAGGATATAATGTTTTATTTTTAACTGGCACCGACGAACATGGTTTAAAAATTCAAAGAGAAGCAGAAAAATATAAAAAAGATCCAAAAATATTTTGTGATGAATTATCTAAGAAGTTTAAAGAATTAACAAAAATTTTAAACTTATCTAACGACGATTTTATTAGAACTACAGAAAGAAGGCATTTTAAATCTGTTGAGGCAATATGGAACAGGTTAGTCGAATCTGGTGATATTTATTTAGATAAATATAGTGGATGGTATTCAGTTTCAGATGAAGCCTATTACGATAAAGATGAAATTGAAGAAGTTAGTGGAAAAAAAAATTTCAAAAGTTTCAGGCTCATCAGTTGATTGGGTAGAAGAAGATTCTTATTTTTTTAAATTATCATCTTGGTCAGAAAAATTATTAAAACACTATAAAGATAATAAAGACTTTATTTTGCCATCATCTAGAAAAAATGAAGTTGTAAATTTTGTTGAAAAAGGTTTAAAAGACTTATCTGTAAGCCGAACCTCCTTTTCTTGGGGTATACCAGTTCCTAAAAATAAAAAACATGTTATATATGTTTGGTTGGATGCACTTACTAATTATATTAGTGCATTAAATTTCCCAGATACAAATAATAAGACTTATAAAAAATTTTGGCCGGCAAATATTCATATTATAGGAAAGGATATTTTAAGATTCCATGCAATATACTGGCCTGCCTTTTTATTAGCAGCTAAACTCCCTCTTCCCGCAAGAGTATTTGGACATGGGTGGATACTCTCAGAAGATAAAAAAATGTCTAAATCTCTTGGTAATATTTTAGATCCAATTGAAATTATTAAAAGATATGGAATTGATCAATTGAGATACTATCTGGTTAAAGAAGTCTCCTTGGGCAATGATGGAAGTATTTCATTAGAAAACTTAAAAAATTGCATAAATAATGATTTAGCAAATAATTATGGCAATTTATGCCAAAGAGTTTTTTCATTCGTTAAAAAAAACTGCTCTAATAAAATACCTAAGGCAAATAAACTAGCTGACTCTGATAATAAGTTGCTAGATCATTTAAAAAATAATATCCCTAGATTAATAGAATTAATGAATAAACAAGAATTAAATGAATATATTAAGACGGTAGTGAGTTATTCTTTTGACTCGAATAAATACTTTAATGACTCAGAGCCATGGTCCGTTAAAAAGAAAGATCCGGAAAGAATGAATGCTATTATATTTACAATTTGTGAACAAATAAAGAATATTAGTATTTTATTAAATTCAATAATTCCCATTTCTACGAATAAAGTTTTAGAAACAATGAATATAAAAAAAGAAAACAGATCTATTAATCAAATTACTAGTTTAGATTGTTTTGATCATGATAAAGAATTAAAAGATTTAGATATATTGTTTAATAAAATTGAAGATGATAATTGATTCACATTGCCACTTAACATACGAACCTATGTACTCATCTTTAGATGAGACAATAAAGAAAGCTAATAGTGAAGGAATTAAGTATCTTTTAACAATATCTACTGAGGATAAAGGATTTAACAATATTTTAAAAATAGTTGAAAATTATAGCTCTGTATATGGAACTTACGGAATTCACCCACATGAAGCAAAAAAACATAAGGAAATTAAATTAAACCATATAGTAGAAAAAGTAAAAAAAAATAAAAAAATTATCGGAGTAGGCGAAACTGGTTTAGATTTTTATTATAATCATTCTGAAAAAAAAGATCAAATAACTTCCTTTTCAGAGCATATTAAAGCATCACAAATAACTGATTTACCTTTAATTGTTCATACAAGATCTGCAGAAGAAGAAACGCTGAAAATTTTAAAAGAATTTATACAAAAAAAAGATTTTAAGATTTTAATTCATTGTTTTACAGGAACAAGAGATTTTGCTTTTAAATTACTCGATATCGGGGCTTATATCTCTGCAAGTGGGGTTGTAACTTTTAAAAAATCAAGGGAATTAGCAGAAACATTTAAATCAATACCTGCAGATAAAATATTAGTAGAAACAGATTCTCCATATTTATCGCCAGAACCATTACGTGGTAAACCTAATCAACCAAGTTACATTACTCATACTGTTAAATTTCTTTCAAATCTAAAAAATATTTCTTATGAAAAATTTTCTGAGACAACAACCCAGAACTTTTTTAATTTATTTGGTAAACTAAATTGAAAAACAAGTTTACTATATTAGGATGTGGAAGCTCTTTGGGATCACCTTGGATTACTAACTATCAAGGTGAATTGAAAAAAAATTCTAAAAATATTAGAACAAGGTGTTGTGCTCATATTCAATATAAAAATTTATCGGTATTAATTGACACTTCTCCTGACATCAAAAGTCAATTTTTAAAGAATAAAATTAGATCTTTAGACGCTATAATTTATACTCATGAACATGCGGATCAAACCTCAGGCATTTTTGAGATGAGACCTTTCTTTTGGAAAAATAAAAATAAAATTCCAGTTTACGGCAGTAGAAGAACAGTTAAAGCACTAATTAAAAAATATACTTTTTGTTTTTTCCCTAAACATGGTTACGTTCCAATAATGAAACCTAATGTTATAAAAAATAATTTTAAAATAAAGAAAAAAAATCAAACACTCTCTCTTAAGGCTTTTAATGTTATTCACGGAATGATAAATGCGACAGGTTTTCTTTTTGAAAAAGTTGCCTATATAAGTGATTGTAATAAGATACCTAAAAAGTCTTTCGACTATTTATATAACCTTGAATATCTAATAATAGATTGTTTAAGAAAAAATAAACATCCATCGCATTTTAATTATGATGAAGCATTAGAATTAATTAAAATTGTTAAACCTAAAAAAGCGATTTTAACAAATTTGCATACAGATTTAGATTACGTATATTTAAAGAAAATACTTCCTTCAAATATCATACCTGCATATGATGGCCTAAGTTTTAATTTTTAATTTCTTTTTCTATTAAATTTAGAAACTTTTTTGAAGATGGTTTTGTAAATGAAGCAAATGTGTCAGCAACTTTACCATCCTTTCCTACAATAATTTTATGAAAATTCCATTTTGGTATTGCGCCAATACCATAATTTTGTCTTGCCCATTTATAAAAAGGATGTGCATTTGCCCCAATAACATTTATTTTTTCAGTCATTGGAAAACTGATACCAAAATTAGTCTCACAAAAATCTTTTATTTGTTTATTTGTTCCTGGTTCTTGCTTAAAATTATTTGTTGGTATTCCAATTACAACTAAGTTTTTTTCTTTATAGTTTGACCACAATTCTTGCAAGTCTTCGTATTGTGGAGTGTACCCACATCTACTTGCTACATTAACAACTATGATTACTTTATTTTTGAAATCTTCTAATTTGATTTTGTTACCATCTATTCCATTAAAATCATAATCATAGGCTAAGTTAGAGTAATTAGCTGATGCTTTAGTAAATAGTCCAAACATGATTACAAAAAAGAATAACTTTTTTAACATTATTTAATTTTAAATGCTTTTAAAAAAGCGTCCATAGGCAATATGACACAATTTAATCTACTAATGTTACTTTTGTTAATTAGTTTATTGAATTCTTTAAATCTCATTGAAAAATTGTGATTAGAGTTTTGCTTAAAATTTTTTATTTTTTTTATTTCCTTTTCTAAATTTCTTATTTTTGCATTTTTAATTTTTCTTGAAAATAAACTAGCTGAAGCTTCACATAAAACACAAGACTCTGTTTCATATCTCATTGACTTCACTTTTGAATTATGGGCTATGAACTCTGCTTTTATAGAATCACCACATATAGAATTTTTAATTGAGGATCTATGAGTAAAATTATTTTTTAAACCAGAATTTTTTGTAAATGATGCAATTTTAACTATTTGTGAGTTTATCATTTTTTTGAAAAAAGAAGTAATAGGAAATAACCAAAAAGAGTTGATAGAAGAGATCCTGCTAAAACGCCAATTTTTACTCCATCCATATACTCCATATTGTTAGCAAAGGCTAAATTTCCCACAAAAAGACTCATTGTAAAGCCTATACCTGTTAAAATTGAAACAGCATAAAATGCTGGCCAAGAAGAATTATTAGGCATGTCTGCTAATTTTAATTTTACTGAAATATAAGATAAACCAAAAACACCAATTTGTTTTCCAAAAAATAAACCTAGAACAATGCCAAGAGGTACTGGATTTAGAAGTGTTTGAAATGTTAATCCTTCCAAAGAAACGCCAGCATTTGCAAATGCAAAAATTGGCATTATTCCAAAAGCCACGTATGGAGATAGGCCATGTTCTAATTTCAATAATAGAGATTCTTTATTATTCTTAATATCGTGTGGAATAGTTAGGGCTAAGATAACTCCTGCTATAGTAGCATGTACACCCGATTGATGTGTAAAATCCCAAAGAAAAGTTCCAACAATCAAGTATGGTAAAAAATTTTTAATTTTAAATTTATTAAAACCTATTAAAATTATTATAGAGGTCAGCATTAATACAAGATATTTTACTTCTATATTACCTGAGTAAAAGAAAGCTATTATTACTATTGCTCCTAAATCATCAATTATTGCTAATGCTGTTAAAAAAACTTTTAAAGAAACAGGAACTCTTTTACCTAATAAAGATAAAACCCCCAAAGAGAAAGCAATATCAGTTGCAGATGGTATAGCCCAACCATTTAACGTCGTGCTATCAGAATAATTAACTACAATATAAAATAAAGCTGGAATTGCCATTCCGCCAACAGCTCCAATTATTGGCAATAACGCTTGTTTTGGATTCGATAGTTCACCTTGTAAAAATTCTCTTTTAATTTCTAATGAAACAAAAAAGAAAAAAATAGCCATTAATACGTCGTTAATCCAATGAAGAACGCTAAGCTTTAATCCGAATTCTTTACTACCAAGTTGAATATACTTATCTAATGTTGAAAAATATAAATCACTAAAACTGCCATTACTAATTATTAAAGCCAAAATGGCTGCAAAAAGTAAAACTAAACCTGAAGCAGCTTCAAGCTTAAAAAAGTATTTAAATGGTTTTGTAATATGTTGGATCATAAGTCATATTTACTTCTATAGCACTTATCTTTCAATTGCCAAAAAGGTATAATTAACCTATAAAACAGTCGAACGGGGCGTAGCGCAGCCTGGTAGCGCATCTGGTTTGGGACCAGAGGGTCGCAGGTTCAAATCCTGCCGCCCCGACCATATAGTTTTTAATAATAATTTTTATTTTCATAAAAAATTTTAACCTTTTTTATAATTTTATCTATATAGGCTTTTGATATTTTTCTATGATTTGGAAAACAAAGTATTTTTTTTTCATATAATTCAGAATTTTTACTAGAGAAAGTTTTATGGGTAAAAATTTTTTCACAATTACTATAGTAATACATTCTACATTCTATTCCATGTTTGAGTAAATAATGATTAAGTTGATTACGATTTTCAACAAGCACTGGAAAATCAATAAAGTTTTGATAATTAAAGTCTTTAATGGTCAAAAGTGTTAAACCTTTTGATTTTAAAGATTTTAATTTTTTTTCATAATAAATATTCTTTTGTTTTCTTTGATTAAAATTTTCTTTTCTTTTTTTTAAATCTATTAATTGAAAATAAATCAATTTTTTTGAGA
>CACIRV010000014.1 GCA_902589155.1 uncultured Pelagibacteraceae bacterium
AACAAAAATTGTGAAGATAATATTAAATAAACATCCAGTGCTGTAATTTGTGGTAAATTGATCTTGTTAAGAAAAGCAAAAATTGGAATAGTAAAAATAAAAAATGAAATTATGTAAGGAGTTTTGTTTTTAATTAACATAGAAGCTTACAATTACATATATCATATTTTTCACATTTTGGTGCGGTCGGAGAGACTCGAACTCTCACGGGCAACCCACACGCCCCTCAAGCGTGCCTGTCTACCAATTTCAGCACGACCGCATATATAATGCGACAATAAATGAATGACAATTTTAGTTCAAGTTGATAGATTAGAATAAGTATGTCTGTGCAACAACAAAGTTTGCCAAGTTCTAAAGAGATTTATAAAAAGATCTCTAAATTTATACCTGACGCTGAATGGAAAATTCACGCTCCATTGATTGAAAAAATTAATAAATTAAAAAAAGAAAAAAATGCAATTATCCTAGCGCATAACTATCAAACGCCTGAAATTTATCATGGGGTAGCAGATATTGCTGCTGACTCTCTTGCTTTGGCAGTTGAAGCTTCTAAAACATCTGCTGATAAGATTATTCTCTGTGGAGTTCATTTTATGGCTGAAACAGCAAAATTAATGAGCCCAACTAAAAAAGTTTATTTACCAGACATGCAAGCTGGTTGTTCTTTAGCAAGTTCAATTACTGGTAAAGATGTAAGATTATTAAAAGAAAAATACCCAGGAGTTCCAGTTGTTTCTTATGTAAACACATCAGCTGATGTAAAGGCAGAAACAGATGTATGTTGTACATCTGCTAATGCTGTAAAAGTTGTTGAGTCACTTAATGTTAATAAGGTTATTTTTCTTCCCGATCAATATCTAGCAGATTATGTTTCAAAAAATACTAAAGTTAAAATCATTTCATGGAAAGGTACTTGTATAGTTCACGAACAATTTACAGGAAAAGAAATAGAAGACATTAAATCTCAAAACCCAGGTATTAAAATTATTGCACATCCTGAGTGTCCGCCAGATGTGATTAGAGCTTCAGATTTTGCTGGCTCTACTTCTGGTATGGTAAAATATGTAAAAGACAATCAACCTAAAAAAGTTATGCTTGTTACTGAATGTTCAATGAGTGATAACGTTGAAGCAGATAATCCAAACGTATCATTTATCAAACCTTGTAACTTATGTCCGTATATGAAGAAAATAGACTTAGAGAAAATTTTAGACTGTTTAGAAAATGAAACAAACGAAATACTATTAGACGATAAAACTATTAAAGCTGCTCGAAAATCTGTAATTAGAATGACTGAAATTGGTCGTTAGATCAGTGCAAAAATTAAATCAAAAATATATTAATTCTGTCGTTAAAAAAGCTCTAGATGAAGATTTAAAACCTAGAGGCGATATCACAACTAATTTAATTAGTTTTAAAAATAAAAAATCAAAAGCAAAAATTATAGCCAAACAAAATGGAGTAATTGCTGGACTAGACTTTTGTAAAGCAGCTTTCAAATTAATCGGCGAAGAAGCAAGTTTCAAAACAAAAATAAAAGATGGAAAAAAGATTAAAAAAAATAAGGTTATTGTAGAAATAAAAGCTAAAACAAAAACAATTTTAATTGCAGAAAGAACTGCTTTAAATTTTTTAAATCATGCCTCAGGTATAGCTACTTTAACTAACCAATATGTTAACAAAGTAAATAAAAAAACTAAAATATGCTGCACCCGAAAAACTACACCAAATCTCAGATTGTTAGAAAAATATGCTGTAAAAAAAGGTGGAGGATATAATCATCGTTACAATCTAAGTGATGAAATATTAATTAAAGATAATCATATAAACGCTGAAAATAATTTAAAGAGATTAATCAAAAAAGCTGTCAGAACTAAAAAAATTGTTACTGTTGAAATAGAAAACTTAAAACAATTAAATCAAGTTTTAGGTATAAAATTTAAAAGAATTTTATTCGATAATATGAGCCTAAAACAATTAAAAAAATGTTTAAAAATTTGCAAAAATAAATATGAGACTGAGTATTCTGGTAATTCTACTCTCAAAAATATTAAGAAAATTTCAAACACAGGAATTAATAGAATATCGGTAGGAGCTATAACACATAGCGCCAAATCTTTTGATGTTAGTTTAGAATTATCTTCTTAATTCAGCTTGAGCAGCAGCTAATCTTGCAACAGGAACTCTGAATGGTGAGCAGGAAACATAATTCAAACCTGTTCTAGAACAAAACTCAATACTCTTTGGATCTCCACCATGTTCACCACAAATTCCTAGTTTAAGTTTTTTATTAACTTTTCTTCCCCTAGAAGAAGCTAGCTCAACAAGCTCGCCTACACCACTTTGATCGATACTCACAAATGGATCAACTTCAAAAATTTTATTATCGATATAATCATTTAAAAATTTACCCGAGTCATCACGGCTAATACCTAACGTAGTTTGCGTTAAATCATTAGTTCCAAAACTAAAGAAATCTGCATGTTTTGAAATTGATTTGGCTTGTAAAGCTGCTCTTGGTAGCTCAATCATTGTTCCAACGATATAGTCTAATTTAATTTTATTTTTTAACTCAATTTTTTTAGCTATTCTTTTCACTAAAGCTCTTAAGATTTTTAATTCTGTATCTGTTGAAACTAATGGTATCATTATTTCAACAAACGCTGCTTTTGTTTTTTCTTTTTTCAGCTCAACTAATGCTTCAAAAATAGCTTCACACTGCATCTCATAAATTTCTGGAAATGAAATTCCAAGTCTACATCCTCTATGTCCTAACATTGGATTCTGTTCGTGAAGTTCTGCGATTCTATCTTTAATTTCTTTAGATGATAAATTTAAAGATCTTGCAACTTCTTCTACATCTTTTTCCGCTTTAGGCAAAAATTCATGCAAAGGAGGATCTAGCAATCTTACTGTGACGGGTAAACCAGACATAACTTTAAATATTTTTTTAAAATCATCTTTTTGATGAGGTAGAAGCTTTAACAGAGCATGATTTCTATCTTCTATAGATCTAGATAAAATCATTTGTCTTACAGATAAAATTCTTTCTTCGTCAAAAAACATATGTTCTGTTCTACAAAGACCAATACCTTCAGCGCCAAATTCTCTTGCTGTTTTACTATCTGCTTCTGTTTCTGCGTTGGTTCTAACTCTTAATTTTCTAAATTCATCAGCCCATTTCATAATTGTAGAAAAGTATCCTGATATTTCGGGTTGAACTGTTGGAACTAAACCTTTCATAACTTTTCCGCTGCCTCCATCAATAGTTATGATGTCACCTTCTTTTATAATCTCATTTCCTGCTTTAAATTGTTTTGTTTCATAATCAATTGTAATTTCACTTGAGCCAGATACACAAGGCCTTCCCATACCCCTAGCCACTACAGCCGCATGGCTTGTCATTCCACCTCGTGCTGTTAAAATTCCTTTTGCAGCATGCATGCCGTGAATATCCTCTGGAGAAGTTTCTAATCTAACTAATATTGTATCTTGCATCATTCCATTAAGTCTTTCGGCTTCATCAGCTGTGAAAACAACTTTTCCACTTGCAGCTCCTGGTGATGCAGGTAAACCAGATGCAATAATTTCTTTTTTAACTTCCTCATCTAAAGTTGGGTGTAACAATGTATCAAGTGTGTTTGGATCAATTCTTAGTATTGCTTCTTTTTTTGAAATTAATTTTTCTTTAACCATATCTACTGCAATTTTAATCGCTGCTTTTGCTGTTCTTTTTCCAGATCTTGTTTGCAACATCCAAAGTTTATTATTCTCAACAGTAAATTCGATATCTTGCATATCTCGATAATGTTTTTCTAGTTTGACAAAAACTTTTGCAAGTTGTTGGTAAACTTTAGGCATAACTTCTTCCATTGAAAGTTCTTTTGAACCTGAATCTATTTTTGCTTTTTTTGTAATGTATTGAGGCGTTCTTGTTCCAGCAACGACATCTTCTCCTTGAGCATTAATTAAAAATTCACCAAAGAATAATTTTTCTCCTGTTGAAGGATTTCGAGTAAAAGCTACTCCGGTAGAACAATCTTCTCCCATGTTTCCAAAAACCATAGCTTGAACATTTACTGCTGTTCCCCAATCATCTGGGATTTGATTTAATTTTCTATAAGTCTTAGCTCTTTGACTTTCCCAAGATAAAAATACTGCGTTAATAGCTCCATAGAGTTGTTGTTTAACATCTTGAGGAAAGTTAATTTTTTTTTCTTTTTTTACTAGTTCTTTAAAATTTTTAATTAATCCATCCCAATCGCTTTCATCAAGATCTGTATCTAATAAAACTCCTTTAGTAAGTTTGTAATTATCAATTAATTCTTCAAATAAATGCCCTTCAATGCCTAGAACTACATTGCTATACATTTGAATAAATCTTCTATAACTATCTTTGGCAAATCGACCATTTGATGTTTTTTTGCTTAAAGCCTCAACTGTTTTATCATTAAGACCAAGATTTAATATTGTGTCCATCATGCCCGGCATTGAAACTCTTGCTCCAGACCTTACTGAAATTAGTAATGGATTCTTCAAATCACCGAACTTCTTTTTGGTTTTTTTCTCAATCTTTTTTAACTCTTCTTCAATATTTTTAATTATTTTGCTAGGTAGTTTTTTTTTATTTTTGTAAAAAATATCACATACATTAGTAGATATAGTAAAACCTGGAGGAACAGGTAAGC
>CACIRV010000015.1 GCA_902589155.1 uncultured Pelagibacteraceae bacterium
TTGCCTTTTTATTAATAGTTAAATAATCTTTTGATATAGCTATTTTTGCATCAATAAATGGAGTGTTATGCTTTTGGTTTAGATAATAACTTCGATAAAAGTCCTTAAAATTATTATTTAACTTTTTAAAAACTTTAATTTTTTTTTTTCTAAGTTTTTTTTTTGATTTCTTTGCGGTTCTTTTATCACTATCATCAAAAGAAAAAAAAACACGTTTCACACCTTTTTTTTCGATTATATTTGTACAGGGAGGTGTTATACCATAGTGAGTACAAGGTTCTAAAGTTACATATAAATCAGAGTTTTTAAAATTTTTTTGAGATTTTAAAGCATTAAACTCAGCATGCGGTCTGCCGTTTATTGAAGTGCATGCTGATGAGATAACAGAATTATTTTTAACAACTACGCATCCAACTGAAGGGTTTTTACCGGTTTTACCGAGATTAACTTTTGCAATATTGAAAGCTAATTTTAGAAAATTGTTATGATTTGTTTTCATCTAAATTGCCAACAAATTGTTCAAAATCTTTTGCTTCTTTAAAGTTTTTATAAACTGAAGCAAAACGTACATAGGCAACTTTATCTAAACTTGACAAACCTTCCATTATAAATTTTCCTATAGTAGAAGTTGGAATTTCGCTCTCTCCTAAGCCTTCTAAATTTCTAACTATTTTAGAAATAAATTTTTCAATTGTTTCCGAGTCTATTGGTCTTTTTCTAGTTGCAATTCTTATTGACTTTGAAATTTTATCTCTATCAAAAGGTTCTCTTTTACTATTTCCTTTGATTACTGTTAATTCTTGAAATTGAACCCTTTCAAATGTCGTAAATCTTTCTTTTCTTTGACATCCACATAATCTTCGTCTTCTGATGGCTGTACCATCTTCAGTAGGTCTTGAGTCTACAACAGAAGTATCTTTCTCTCTACAGAATGGACAAAGCATAGTTATTTTTTGTATTTAATTACTATATATAGGGAAAGAAGAGCAAAGATCAATCACCTCTTTTTGCACTTCTTTTTCTATTTTTGAGTTATTTTGACCATTTTTACTCAAACCATTAAGAACTTTTGAAATTAAATCGCCAATTAAACTGAATTCATTTGGTCCAAACCCTCTAGTCGTACATGCTGGTGTTCCAAGTCTAATTCCAGAAGTTATCATTGGGCTTTGAGTATCGAATGGTATGCCATTTTTATTACATGTAATGTTTGCACGAACTAAAGATGCCTCAGCATCTTTTCCTGTAATATTAAATTCTCGCAAATCTACAAGCATCAAATGTGTATCTGTTCCTCCTGAGAATATTTTAAAACCATTTTTCATTAATTTATCTGACAAAATTTTTGCATTATTAATTACATCATTAGAATAATCTTTAAACTCTTCTGATAATGCTTCTTTAAAACAAACTGCTTTAGCAGCAATTACATGCATTAATGGGCCGCCTTGGAGACCAGGGAAAATTGCACTATTAAATTTCTTAATTAAATCTTCTTTATTTGTTAAAATAATACCACCTCTAGGACCACGCAAAACTTTATGAGTAGTTGATGTGACTACATCAGCGTGCATAACAGGATTAGGATAAACGCCACCAGCAACAAGTCCAGAAAAGTGAGCCATGTCTACAAGGAAATAAGCATTCACCTTGTCACATATTTCTCTAAATTTTTTAAAATCAATAATTCTTGAGTAAGCGCTTCCTCCTGCAATAATTAACTTTGGTTTATGTTCTAGAGCTAATCTTTCTATATTTTCATAATCGAGCAAACCTGTATCTTTATCTACATCGTAGTGAATTGCATTAAACCATTTTCCAGATTGAGCAGGTTTGGCACCATGAGTAAGGTGTCCGCCAGAATTTAAACTCATGCCTAGAATGGTGTCACCAGGTTTAATCAAAGCTAAATATACAGCACCATTAGCTTGAGCTCCTGAATGCGGCTGAACATTTGCAAAATTACAATTAAATAGTTTTTTTGCACGTTCAATTGCCAAAGACTCGGAAAGATCTACATGTTCACATCCTCCATAATATCTTTTTCCTGGGTATCCTTCAGCATATTTATTAGTTAAGACAGACCCTTGAGCTTCAAGCACTGCCTTTGAAACTATATTTTCAGATGCTATTAATTCAATATGATTTTGCTGTCTTATAAATTCATTTTTTACTGAGTCGTAAAGTTCTTTGTCAGAATCTTTTAGACTCAATTTAAAAAAGTTATTTAAAAACTTATTTATTTTAAGTGCTGTAGACATTTATTATACATTATATTTTCTTTACTCTTCTTAGATGTCTTCCACCTTCAAATTTAGTCTCAAAAAAAATTGAAACCAGTTTTATGGCAGTCTTTTTTTTAGTCAATCTTGATCCTATGGCAATAATATTAGCATCATTATGTTGTCTAGACAATCTTGTTGACTTTAAATTATAGCAAACTGATGCTCTAATACCTTTAGTTTTGTTGGCACTTATGGCCATTCCTGTTCCAGACCCACAAACTAATATACCTACGTCACTTTTTTTAGATTTAACTCTCTTTGATACTTTTTTTGCATAATCAGGATAATCAACAGAATTTTCATTTATAGGTCCTAAATCAATTATTGAAACATTCTTATTTATTAGGAAATCTTTAATATACTCTTTTAGGTTATAGCCGGCATGATCAGAGGCGATACAAATTTTTTTAAATAAAGATTTCAAACTATCTAAAAGGATTTTCTAAAACGCAAGCTACTAAATGAATACGCGATTGTTCTCCGCCATTAAAAAAATTATGGTATTTTGTATTATTAGTTATTGTTACATGCCCGTCTGCTGGTAAATGTTTTGCAACATTTTCTATTACCATAGAGCAACCTAAATTAGTTATAATTGGTATGTGAAGTCTAGGTTCAGGGTCTTTATGCCAGCTTAAAGTTGATCTTGGCTCTTTTAACAAAAGTCTAACTCTTCCTAATTTAAATTTTTTACTCAAGGATTTATAAACTTCTTTAAAATAAGTATTTTCGAATTCTGGAACAAGTTCAGTATATTTAGACTCTTCAATTGGAACATCTCTAGCAACTTCTTTTCCTGACTCATCTGCTATAGTCCAATACACGCCTCTCATATTGTGTCCTTTTGTGGAGTCCTTATCTTCAGGAATTTGGTTTAAGGGAATTGCCCCAAAATGAGACACACCTTTAGGAGAAGAAAAACCTTTTTTTTTTAAAACTTTATCTAAATCTTCCCTTAGTTTTTTGATATCAAATTTCAAATCAGGAACTTGATAAAAATCTGAATAATTTAATTGCGCCATGTATCCTTTTTAAATTACTATAATGTTAGATATAATATTATATTTGTCGCATCAAACAAATTTTAATAACCTATATACTTATATACATGAAGATAGCAGGCAAATTTCCAAACATTAGGTTGCGAAGAGTTCGCAACTCCCCATGGATAAGAAGATTGATCTCTGAAAATAATCTTAGTGTCAATGATTTGATATTACCAATCTTTATCAGAGATGGAAAAAATAAAATAGAACCTATAAAATCAATGCCTGGGGTCAATAGATATTCAGTAGATAGATTAAATGTAATAATGAAGAAGGCTAAGAAATACAAAATTCCAATGGTAGCTATATTTCCCTACACACCAAAAAATAAAAAAGATAATTTTGGCACTGAGGCTCTCAATGAAAATAATTTAATTTGTAAATCCCTAAAATTTATAAAAAAAAGATATTCTGGAATAGGAGTAATGTGTGATGTTGCATTAGACCCTTACACTTCTCATGGACATGATGGAATTTTAGTTGATAAAAAAATAGATAATGACAAAACAATTAAAATTCTGGTTAAGCAAGCATTATTGCAAGCAGAGATGGGATGTGATGTGATTGCTCCCTCAGATATGATGGATGGTAGAGTTGGAGCAATTAGAAAAGCATTAGACAAAAGAAATTTTAAAAATGTCAGCATATTATCTTATGCAGCTAAATATGCTTCAAGTTTCTATGGACCATTTAGAGATGCTGTTGGTTCTAAAATCAATTTAAAATTTGATAAAAAAACTTATCAAATGGATTATAGAAATTCAAATGAAGCATTTAGAGAAATTGGATTAGACGTAAAAGAAGGAGCTGATATGGTCATGGTAAAACCCGGTCTTCCCTATTTAGATATAATAAAAAGTATAAAAGATAATTTCAAAATTCCAGTTTTTGCATATCAAGTCTCAGGCGAATATAGTTTAATAAAAAATGGAATCAAAAATAAACTAATAAATGATGATGCCATACTTGAAAGTTTGATAGCATTTAAAAGAGCTGGTGCGTCTGCTATAGTGACATACTTTGCTTTGGAAATAGCAGGCAAAATTAAATAATTTTAATTAAAATAATTTTCTAAAATAATTCTCGATTTTGGAAAAATTAAATTATTTGGCGTAAAAAATTTATTTAATAAGACGTTTCTAGTAAAAATCAGTGACTTTTTAATCAATAAATTTGTAATCTC
>CACIRV010000016.1 GCA_902589155.1 uncultured Pelagibacteraceae bacterium
TATTTAAAGATACATTACCTGGATTAATTTTTTTGGATAATGGAATATCTTCAACATTTAATAAAGGCTTGCCCATCTTCAGTTCTACATGAAAATCTTTAACTATTTTTGCATTTAGTATTCTATTGTTTGTTTGTAATTTAATTTCCTTAGTATTTAAACTTTTACCTAGAAGATATGCCACGCATCTAGATCCATTTCCACAAGCACTAATTTCACCTCCATCAGAATTAAAAATTGTTATAGGGTAAGAATTCTCTTTTTCTTTTTCTATAAAGATTATTTGGTCAAACCCAATATTAGTTCTACTTCCCAATTCAATAATTTTTTCTTTTGCCAAATTAATAGAGTTTTCCCTTCTATCGATGATTATAAAATCATTTCCTAATCCATCCATCTTGTATGCATTAATAGTTGCCATAATTGATTAGTATAATTATTCATTGACTTTTAAAACCCCAAATTGTAGTTTCTCCAAACTTTCCGCAAATACCTAAGTTTTTGCGGTGCTCTTGAAAACAAGAGTGTCGACACTAGTCAGCGAAGGTTCGCCCACTAGTGCGATAGGTGTTGGATGTTATTAAAATGTTTGAAAATTTAACAAATAAATTAGAAAATATTTTTTCTAAACTTAAAAGCGCTCCCTCTTTAACTGAAGAGCAGGTTGACTCTGGTTTAAAAGAAATACGACTAGCTTTATTAGATGCTGATGTAGCTCTTTCCGTCACTAAAGAATTTATTTCAAAAGTAAAACCTAAAGCTATTGGCCAAGAAATTATTAAATCAACTTCTGCTGGCCAGATGATAGTTAAAATTGTTTATGATGAATTAGTAAAAATCTTAGGCTCTAAAAATGAAGAGTTAAATTTCAAAGCTGTTCCACCAGTTTCTGTATTATTGGTTGGATTACAAGGTTCAGGAAAAACAACTTCAGCAGCAAAATTAGCAAAAAGTATTGAGAAAAATCATAAAAAAAAAGTAATGCTAGTTAGTTTGGATGTTTATAGACCAGCAGCTCAAGAACAACTTAAATTACTTGCAGAAGCAAATGGGATTCAATGTTTGCCAATAGTCGAAAAGCAACAACCAGTCGATATTACCAAAAGAGCTTTGAATGTTGCTAATTTAAATGGTTCAGACATTATAATATTCGATACAGCAGGTAGAACCCAAATAGATCTACCCATGATGTCAGAGATAAAACAAATAAAAGATATTACAAAACCAGCCGAAACAATATTAGTAGCAGACTCATTAACGGGACAAATAGCCGTTAGTGTTGCCAAAGAATTTGACACTGCAGTTAATCTTTCAGGAATTATTCTTACAAGAGTTGATGGAGATGCAAGAGGCGGAGCAGCATTGAGCATGAAACACGTTACAGGTAAACCGATAAAATTTATTGGAGTAGGAGAAAAAATTACAGATTTAGAAATATTTCACCCTGACAGATTAGCAAATAGAATTTTAGGTATGGGAGATGTTGTTACTCTAGTTGAAAAAGCACAACAGGATTTGAGTGAAGAAAAAATTAAAGAAACTGAAGAAGACTTAAAAAAAGGGATATTTACTATGGACTCTTACCTGGCTCAGTTGAGACAGATGAAGAAAATGGGAGGAATGGAGGGAGTTATGTCTATGCTTCCTGGCGTAAATAAAATGAAAGCTAAAATGGATCAAGCAAATATTGATGAGAAGATGTTAGTAGAAAATGAAGCTATAATATTATCAATGACTAAAAAAGAGAAAGAAAATCCTAAAATAATTAGCGGATCCAGAAGAAAAAGAATTTCAATAGGATCAGGAGTAGATGTTTCTAAAATTAATAAATTACTTAAACAATTTAAGATGATGTCAGATATGATGAAAAAAATGTCTCAAGGAAAAAAAATTCCATCTGGAATGATACCAGATGAAATGCTTAATCAACTAAAATGAAAGGTATAATATGTTAAGAATAAGATTATCAATGGGTGGTGTAAGGAAAAGACCTGTTTATAAAATAGTAGTAGCAGACGGAAGATATTCTCGAGATGGTAAATTTATTGAAAAAGTTGGATCGTATAATCCTCTTTTGCCAAAAGATAAAAAGGAGAGAATAAAAGTTGAATTTGAGAGAATTAAGTATTGGATGAGCAAAGGCGCTCAACCTACTTTGAGAGTCTCTAGAATTTTAGGAGAAATGCAATTGATGCCAATGCCTAAACCAGGAAACAATCCACTTAAAGCTATTCCTAAAAAAGATAGAAAAAAAGAGGCTAAGGAACAACCTAAAGCAGAAGCTAAGAAAGAGGAACCTAAAAAGGAAGAACCTAAAAAAGAACAACCTAAAGCAGAAGCTAAGAAAGAGGAACCTAAAAAGGAAGAACCCAAAGCTTAGTTGAAAGGCTAGTATTTATGTTTGAAGTAAAAATTTTTACTTTATATCCAGATTTATATCCTGGGCCTCTTGATACAGGTATCTATAAAAAAGCTCAGGAAAATAAAATTTGGAACCTAAAAGTAATAAATATTAGAGATTATTCACTTGATAAACATAATTCAGTTGATGATACTCCTTTTGGCGGCGGAAGTGGAATGTTGCTTAGACCTGATGTTATAGCTTCAGCATTAGACGCTAATGTAAACAACAATGAAGCCATAATCTATTTATCTCCTAAGGGAAAAAAATTTGATCAAGAAACAGCCAAAGTATTTAGCAGGCAAAAAAAACTAAACTTATTATGCGGTCATTTTGAAGGTATAGATCAAAGAGTTTTAGAGACAAGAAATATTCAAGAATATAGCATTGGTGATTTTATATTGTCAGGAGGTGAGACAGCTTCATTAGTATTAGTAGACTCAGTAATCAGATTATTGCCCGGAGTATTAGGAAACGATAATTCATCAAAAGAAGAAAGCCTAGAAAATAATTTATTAGAGTACCCGCAGTATACAAAACCTAAAAATTGGGAAGGAAAAAGCCCTCCTGAAGTACTTTTATCAGGAGATCATGCTAAAATTAAAGACTGGCGTTTATCTCAATCTGAGGATATAACACGTCGCCAGAGACCTGATCTTTGGAAAAAATATTTAAATAAAAAAAATGAAAAACATTGAAGATATAAATAAAGAAGCGGTAAAAAAGATTTCCGCAAGTAAAAAGATAGCTGACTTTTCTCCAGGAGATACAATAAAAGTTGGAGTAAAAATTATAGAAGGGAAAAGAGAAAGAATTCAGTATTTTGAAGGAGTATGCATAGCTAAAAAGAACAGAGATTTAAATTCTTCTTTTACAGTTAGAAAAATATCATTTGGAGAAGGTGTTGAGAGAACTTTTGCGCTCTACAGTCCAAATGTGGCTTCAATTAAAGTAACTAGATCAGGAAAAGTTAGAAGAGCAAAACTTTATTATCTAAGAGATAGAAAGGGTAAATCTGCTAGAATAGCTGAAAAGATTAAAAAAAAAATTGGAATAGATATTACAGCAAAACCAGAAGAACCTACGAAAAAAGTAGTTTCAGTTATTAAAGAAGAAACGATTAAAGAAGAAGAAAAAAACACTCCAGTTGTTGAGAAGAAAACTGAGACAAAAACTAGCGATAAAAAATAATTAAATTTTTCAATGCCTAAAACTCTATATGATAAAATATGGGAAGACCATCTTGTTCATAAACAGTCTGATGGAACTTCGCTAATTTATGTCGACAGACATTTAGTCCATGAGGTTACAAGCCCTCAAGCTTTTGAGGGTTTAAGACTTCAAAAAAGAAAAGTTAGAAAACCAGAATTAACACTAGCTGTGCCAGATCACAATGTTCCAACAACAGATAGATCTAAAGGAATAGATGATGAAGAATCAAAGATTCAAGTAGATACACTTAGGAAAAACTGTAAAGAATTTGGTGTGGAACTTTTTGACGTTGACGATAAAAGACAAGGTATAGTTCATATTATTGGACCGGAGCAAGGCTTCACTCAGCCAGGTACCGTTATTGTATGTGGTGATAGTCATACCGCTACCCACGGAGCTTTTGGAGCTTTAGCGTTTGGAATAGGAACATCAGAAGTTGAGCATGTACTAGCTACTCAGACTTTAATTCAAAAGAAATCTAAAAATTTGAGAATAAATGTAAATGGTTCACTACCAAAAGGAGTGACTGCTAAAGATGTTATTTTAAAAATTATAGGAACAATTGGTACAGCAGGAGGCACTGGTTATGTAATAGAATTTTCAGGAGATATAATAAAAAATTTAAGCATGGAAGAAAGAATGACTGTTTGCAATATGACTATAGAAGCAGGCGCCAGAGCAGGATTGATTTCTCCTGACGAAAAAACTT
>CACIRV010000017.1 GCA_902589155.1 uncultured Pelagibacteraceae bacterium
TCTATGACAGTAGTTGAAACTAAAATAAAAATTTCTTTCTTTAAAAACTTATTAAGAATTTTTTCTTTTTCAATTTTATTAAGAGCTCCATGAATTAAAGCAACTTTATTTGGAAACTTTTTGTTAATGATATCAAATTTTTTTTTTGCCGAAGAATAATCTAAAAAAGAAGACTCTTCTATAAGAGGGCAAACCCAAAATACTTGATTGTCAGAATTTATTTGTCTTTTTATAAACGACCATAACTCATTTATTTTTTTTTCAGGTTTACTTAAAGTAATTATTTTTTTTCTATTTTTTGGTTTTTCTTTTATTTTTGAAATATCCATATCTCCATATAGAGACATCATCATAGTTCTAGGAATTGGAGTTGCAGACATTAGAAGGACGTCACAATCATCTCCACCTTTAATTGCTAAATCTGATCGTTGTTTGACACCAAATTTATGTTGTTCATCTATTACTGCTAGCCCTAAATTTTTAAAATTAATCTTTTTTTGAAATAATGAATGAGTTCCAATAATTATACTAATATTTCCTTGCTCTAAATCATTTATTATTTTTTTTCTTTTTTTTATCTCAGTTTTACCAGACAAGAATCCTATTTTTATTTTTGTGTTTACAAATATTTTTTTAGCTAAATCAAAATGTTGTTTTGCTAAAATTTCAGTAGGAGACATCAATGCACACTGATATTTGCTTTCCACGACATTTGCAATCGCAAGTAGAGAAACAATTGTTTTTCCAGACCCAACGTCTCCTTGGATTATTCTAAACATTCTTGTATTAGATTTTATGTCTAGATTAATTTCCTCTAATACATTTTTTTGACTTTTTGTTAATTCAAAAGGTAAGTTTTTCAAAATCTCATTACAAAAAGTTGATTTAAAAGATTTATTTTTTTTTATTCTTTTTATCTTTTTTCTATTATTAGAAAGGACAATAAGATTAGCTAATATTTCATCAAATACTAATCTTTTGTAAGCTTTTGATAAATTATTTTGACTATCTTTTGTTTTGTGTAAAGCGATAATATTTTCCTTCCAGTTTAAAAAATTATTTTTCTTAAGAAAATGACTTTCGTACCATTCGTTAATATCAGGTAAATTGTTAATAATTTGTTCTGAAATAATTCGATACTTTTTTTCGTTAATTCCTTTTGTCAAAGAGTATTTTGGTATGATTTGTTTTACATATTCTTCTTTATCAAGTGATGTTACATAGTCAGGGTTAGTAATCTGGTATTTTTTATTAAAAAGGCTAATTTTTCCACTTATTACAACCCATTCATTAACACGAAAAAGTTTTCTAAGATAACCCTCTCTACTATTAAAATATACAATTTCTATATTACTGCTTTTATCTTCACATAAAATTTTATTAGGCAGATTTCTTATTCTTGGAAAATTTAATTTTTTAACCTTAACTCGTATTGTTTGAATTTTACCTACTTCAAGTTTATCCAAGTCAACTATTTTAGATCTATCTGTTTCTGAATAAGGAAGATTTAGTAATATATCTTTTACTTTCTCTATTCTTTTATTTTTTAAATATTTTGATAACTTTTTTCCAATCCCTTTAAGTTTATCTACATCACTGAAAATAATATCTTTTTCCAAAAAATTCATTAATTCATGTATAATATATTCTTATTATGAATAAATTAGAAATATTTAAAAAAAAATTGATATACAGATCAAATTATCGAGGTAGCAAAGAAATGGATCTTTTATTAAGTAAATTTGTGGAAAAACATATTAACAATTTTAATGAGAATGAACTTTCTGAGTTAGATAAATTTTTAGATTTTGAAGACGAAGTTATCTTAAATTACTATCAGCGTGATATTGTAAAAAATAACATAGATAAAAATAAAATTTCAAAAATATTTAAAAATTTTTTTGTATAATGGCGGAGAGGGTGGGATTCGAACCCACGAACGAGTTGCCCCGTTGCTGGTTTTCAAGACCAGTGCTTTCAACCGCTCAGCCACCTCTCCTTGAATTAAATTAACTACCTTTATTACTATCAAAGTAGTTAAATAACAATATTCATATAGATTATTTCAAATACTAGTTAATAGTCTTTATTTATGATATTCAAAAAAAATGCTTAAAAACTTAATAACTGTTAAATTTTTTATATTTCTAATGGTTTTACCATCATCTTTATTTGCTGATAACTCTGAGTTTAATTTGTGGATTGATAATTTTAAAAAAAAAGCAATTTCTTCTGGTATATCTAAGAATGTAGTTAACGAAGTTATGTCAAACGCTAAATTTTTACCAAAAGTAATTGAGTATGATAGATATCAACCAGAATTTTACGAAGATACTTATACTTATATTAAAAAAAGAACAAATACTAAAAAAGTAAAAAGAGGTTTAGCTTTGTATAAAAAGGAAAAAGATCTTATAGACCAAGTAGATAAGAAATTTTCAGTTGAAAAAGAATTGTTATTAGCCCTAATGGGAATAGAAACGAATTTTGGAAAATATTTAGGCAAGATGGATATTATTTCTTCTCTAGCTACTTTAAGTTTTGATAAGAGGCGAAGTGAATTTTTTACAGGTGAATTATTAATTTTATTAAAACTTATAGAAAAAGGTGTTATCGAAAAAGATATACTTTTTGGTTCATGGGCAGGCGCATTTGGAAATTTTCAATTTATGCCAAGAACAATCAAAAATTATGCAATTGATTATAATAATAACCAAATCATCGAATTAAAAAATGCAGAAGACTCATTTGCCTCTGCAGCTAATTATCTAAACAAGATTGGTTGGGAAAAAAATACTCCTTGTTACACCAAAATAGAATTAAATGACAATATTCCAAAAAAATATCTAAATTCGTCAGCTAGAGAGATTAAAAATAAAAAAAAAGTTAAATTTTTTAAAAAGTTTATTAAAAATCCCGAAAAATTAAGTCTTAATAACAATCTAGTGTCCGCAGTTATAACTCCAGACAAAGATATAATACCTGGGTCTAATACCTACGCCCCAGCTTATTTAATTTATAGTAATTATGAAAAAATATTAAATTGGAATAGATCTTTAAGATTTGCACTTGCAGTTTGTACCTTGAAAGATAATTTTAAAAATGAATTATAGAACAATTATATTATTTATTGTTTTAACTTCTTGTGCTCAAAGTTATACTAATTCAGAGCTGAAAAAACCATTTATTTCAAAAGGGTTCGCATATATTTATAATGAAGAAGATTTTTCTAATCAAATAATTAAAAAAAAATTAGATAATAGTTCTTTTCAAATAGCACACAACAAGTTAAGAGCCGGTTCTTACATTAAAATCACTAACATTAAAACAAATGACTCAATAATCTTAAAAAACAATAAGAAAGCAGAATATCCAGATTTTTATAAAATATTAATAACCAAACCTGTTGCTGATAAAATTAATCTTGAAAAAGATTCTCCAGTTGTAGAGGTGATAGAAGTAAAAAAAAACAAGTCTTTTGTTGCTAAAAAAACTAAAATTTTTAAAGAAGAGGAAAGGATACATAATAATGCGCCTGTAGAAACTGTTACTATTGATAATTTATCTACTAACAATAATAAGAAAAAAATGATTATTAAAGATAATTTTTATATCATTATAGCTGAATTTTACTCTAAAAATTCAGCTTATATTTTAAAAAAAAGAATCACCCAAGAATTGACAAATTTTGAGAGTAAAAAACTGTATATTAAAACAGAAAAATCTAATAAAACAACTCTGTTATCAGGGCCTTATAACTCTATTAATTTAATGAAAAATGATTACATTCAACTTAAGAATTTTGGTTTTGAAGAACTCGACATAAGTATCAATGAATAAATTTATTACAATACTACTGATAATTATTTTTAACTTTTCCCCATCTGCTTTAGCAGAGTCCATGGTAAATGCCAGAACAGCAATAGTTATCGATTATCATTCAGATAAAGTTTTGTATGAATATGAACCCGATATTCAAATTTATCCAGCTTCAATGACTAAAATTATGACTACAATAGTTGCTTTTG
>CACIRV010000018.1 GCA_902589155.1 uncultured Pelagibacteraceae bacterium
CTTTTGCTGATATTACTCCTTTATTTTCATTTGTAGCAAAACCTACAGCCCAAACTCCTTTTCTTGGATATTCTAAAAGCACTACGCTACTTTGATCCTTTTGATTTTTTGTAAAACTTTCAGTCATTTGACCTATTGCAGAATAAATAGTTCTTAATATTGGAATTTTTTTTAAAATATTATTAAATAATTCAAAAACTTTTTTTCCTAAAAATGATAGGGAAATCCAACCAACAAGCGTGATCAATATTAAAGCTATAAAAATTTCTAAACCTGGAATATCAAAAGGAAGATAATTATTTGGATTGATTCCTTTTGGGATCAGTTTTTCTGATAATTTAATTATAAATAAAGTTAAGTATAAAGTTATTCCAATTGGAATTAGAGCAACGACTCCAGCTATAAAATTATTTCTAATTCTTGAAAAAATTGATTTTTTAATAGGGTTTTTTGACATTATTTATTAATAATATAATAAAAAATTAAAATTTATTACTAAGATAAAAATTGCAATTAATAATTTATTATTTAAAATCATGAATCTAAATTATGTATAACATAAATAGAAGAAAATTTCTTGGCTTATTTGGGTGTAGTTGTTGTTCATTGATACTTCCTTCTTGTTCGACGGTGCCTATTACTGATAGAAAACAACTCTCAATTATTCCTGAGGCTAAAATCAATAGTCAAGCTGCGGCTGCCTATGAGCAGTTTAGAAATAAAGCAAAACTTATTAAAAGTGGCCCACAATTAAAAGAAGTAATTGAAATAGGTAAAAAGATTGAGGTCTCTGTTAGTTCTTTTTTTGAAAATAAAAATGAACAAGATCCAACAAGGAACTTTGGATGGGATTATTTATTAGTTGATAATGATAAAGTTGCTAATGCTTGGTGTATGCCTGGTGGTAAAATTGCGGTTTATACAGGTTTATTAAAAATAACAAAAAATACTAACGCCTTATCAATTGTTATGGGTCATGAAATTGCTCACGCAGTTGCAAAACATTCTGTAGAAAGAGCAAGTCAAGCTATGACTATCAATATAGGAACTCAAGTAGCAGATATATTTTTAGGTGGAGCAATTAACAGAACTAGAAATACGATTGGTCAAAATACTGGTATGGATATATTTAGAATAGGAATATTTAATCCTTTTGGAAGAAAACAAGAGACAGAAGCCGATTATTTGGGTTTAATTTTTTCATCATTAGCTGGGTATGATATCAGAGAGTCAGTAAAGCTTTGGGAGAGAATGGCTGAAAAAAATAAAGGTAAAGAACCCCCAGCGTTTTTAAGCACGCACCCATCTAGCGCGAAAAGAATTGAAAACTTAAAAAATTGGATCAACAAAGTAATGATAGAATACCCGCCAATCAAAACATGAAACAATTATTGGTGAGCCCTGATGGACTCGAACCATCGACACCCTCCTTAAAAGGGAGGTGCTCTACCAACTGAGCTAAGGGCCCTTAAAGAAATTCTCTTTTATATATATATTTAAAGAATTTCAAATAATTATTAATTAAAATAATCGATATATTTTTTGTAAAAAGTAGTAAAAGTGCCACTCCTAATATTTTTTCTAATTTCGCTCATAAATTGTTGGTAAAAATTGATATTATGTAGTGAAATCAACATTGAAGCCATCATTTCATTAGATTTGATTAAGTGATTCAAATAACCCTTAGAATATTGATTCAATCCTTTTAACTGGCAACTTTCGTCTAATGGTAATGTGTCCTTTTGATATTTAGAATTTTTAAGATTTATCTTTCCTTGCCAAGTGAATGCCAAGCCAGTTCTTCCTGATCTGGTTGGCAAAACACAATCGAACATATCAATACCATAATATACCGCTCCCAAAATATCTGAGGGAGTTCCCACACCCATTAAATATCTAGGTTTGCTTTTAGGCAAAAAATTAGTTGCTTCACTTAAAATCTTAAACATTTCTGACTGAGACTCTCCAACGGCTAATCCGCCCATTGCATAACCATCAAACCCTATATTAACTAAATTTTTAATGCTTTCTTCCCGTAAATCTTTAAACAGACCACCCTGGACAATACCAAATAAAGCTTTTGAATTATCATGACCAAATTCAATTTTGCATCTTTCAGCCCAATGTTTTGATACATCAATAGCTCTTGATAAAATTTTTTTATCATTAGTTAATTTTGGACATTCATCTAAAACCATAATTATATCTGAATTAATAGACTTTTGAACTTGTATACTTTTTTCAGGACTTAAAATAATTTTTTTCCCATCTATGTGAGATTTAAACACTGCACCAATATCTTTATCTATTTTGTTAAAATTTGATAAAGACATAATTTGATAACCTCCCGAGTCAGTTAAAATTGGTTTATTCCAATTCATAAATTTATGAAGACCATTAAATTTTTTTAATATATCGATTCCAGGCCTGAGTAGTAAATGATAAGTGTTTCCCAAAATAATTTGAGTACCAGTTTTTAGAATATCATCTGGAAAAATACCCTTTACAGTTCCTTGAGTGCCAACAGGCATGAATGCTGGTGTATCTATAACTCCCTTAGGGGTGGAAATTTTCCCCAACCTAGCTTTATCATTTTGAGTTATTAACTCAAAGGAGAATTTTTGATTTTGCATTAAATTTATTTGGATCTAAGACTAATAATCTTATCAGGATCTGGTACAGAACCGCTATTAGGATCCCCTTTTTTAATCATATCAATAAACTCCATGCCTTTAATTACTTTACCAAATGCAGAGTATTGTCGATCTAAATGAGGAGCTGACTCAAAACAAATAAAAAACTGACTATTTGCGCTGTCTGGATCGGCTGACCTCGCCGCAGATAAAATACCTCGCGTATGGGCAATATCGGTAAACTCTGCTTTTAAATTAGGAAGATCTGATCCACCAGTTCCTGCTAAAGCTAAATTAAAATCTACGCTACTTGAATTTCCGAATTTTACATCTCCAGTTTGAGCCATAAATCCATCGATCACACGATGAAAAACAACATTGTCATATTTTCCTTCGTTAGCTAATTTTTTAAATCTCTCTACATGTTTTGGAGCTTTTTCTGAAAACAGTTCAATTTGAACTTCCCCATATTTTAATTTTAAAATCATTATATTTTCCTTAGCTATTAATTGTGTGTTTAGTAAACTAAAAAACAATATAAATAAATAGATAAATTTCTTCATTAAAATTTATTTTTAAGCATTTTTAC
>CACIRV010000019.1 GCA_902589155.1 uncultured Pelagibacteraceae bacterium
AATGCTCTTAACGCAGCGAAGTACCAAAAAAATATTTGGAGTATTAAGGGTATATTTCTAAAAATTTCCACATACCATTCTGCAGCTTTTGAAATTAGATAATTTTGAGATAACCTTGATATACCAATGGTTACTCCTAAAATTGTTGCGAAAAAAATTCCTATAACTGAAACTAAAATTGTATTTAAAAGACCTACTAAAAATGCTCTTGCGTATGAATAAGAGCCATCATAATCAATTAATGAAAAAGCAATATCAAAAGAAGATTCTTGGGATAAGAAACCAAAACCAAATGAGATTCCTCTGTTTCCCATGTTGTTTTGTGCGTTAATGGTAAAATAAATTATTACTAAAATTATAAATAAAACAGTAAGAACTTGTGGAATTAAATCCTTGTTCTTGTTGCTCATATCGAATTTAAAGTTTTTAAAATTCATTTAAACGGAGAGTAAAAAAAAGGGCCGGATAAATCCAGCCCTTTTTAATTAATTAGCGATTATCTCGCAGGTGGTACGTAAAGAATACCGCCTTTAGTCCAAAGTTGATTTGGACCTCTATTTGGTAAAATATTAGTGTCAGCTATATGTTTTTTATAGATTTCACCATAATTTCCAACTTGCTCGATAATTCTTAAGCTCCACTCATTATCTAAACCAAAAGCAGCACCTAATTCTCCTTCAGCGCCAACTAATCTCTTGATAGCTGGGTTTTCAGAGTCTTTTAAGCTTGAAGCGTTTGACGAATTAACACCATATTCTTCTGCTTCGATCATAACGTTTAGAGACCATCTAACAATATCTTCCCACACTGAATCACCTTGTCTTACAACAGGTCCCAGTGGTTCTTTAGAGATTGTTTCAGGTAATACTTTGTGATCATCTGGGGCACTCAATTTAGTTCTTTGAGCAGCTAATCCAGATTTATCAGTTGTGTAAGTATCACATCTTCCAGCATCATAAGCTTGAACTACTTCATCGGCTTTTTCAAAAGCGATTGGTTCATACTTAATATTTTTGGAATTAAAGAAGTCTCTCATGTTTAGCTCAGTAGTAGTACCTGTGTTTGTACATGCAGATATACCATCTTTGAAATCATTAACTGAATTGATTCCAGAATTTTTTCTAACCATGAAGCCTTGTCCATCATAAAAGTTTACACCAACAAATGTTAAACCAATGTCAGCATCTCTTGATAATGTCCAAGTTGTGTTTCGTGAAAGTACATCGATTTCACCAGATGTTAATGCAGTGAATCTTTCTTTTGCACTTAACGGAGTATATTTAACTTTGTCAGCATCACCTAATACAGCAGCTGCAACAGCTCTACATACATCAACGTCTATACCAGTCCAATTTCCAGATGCGTCAGCATTTGAAAATCCTGGAAGTCCTTGTGAGACTCCACATTTTACAAAACCGGCTTTCTTAGTGTTGTCTAAAGTTTTAGATTTTTTTGAACCTGAACCTCCACCACCTTGGCCACAAGCCACAAGTAGTGATGATGCAAGAACAACTAAAATCCAAGTTTTAATTGATTTCATCATAATTATGATTTCCTCTCTTATTGTTAACAATATTTTTGAAAAATGAATTTCAAAACATTTCATTATGGATCAATCCATGTTGTCGATCAATATGATTTAAAGTCGTTCTTCTTTTACAATCACACACAATATCTAGATGAAATAATTTTATTTAGCATATATATGTAATAAGACAACCGACTTAATTTTTTAATTTGGCGCGCCCTGAAGGATTCGAACCTACGACCCTCGGTTTAGAAAACCGATGCTCTATCCAACTGAGCTAAGGGCGCAATTAAATTAGTAACTATATTTACTTAAAAACATACCAAGTGGTCAATATAAATCGGAGATTTAATACCAAATTTTTCAGATTTTTCATGTTGATGAATATGATGAGAATGGACAAAAACAGGTAAATGTTCATCATTTTTTGTTTTTAAAGTATAAATAAAATTAGTTCCTCTAAATTTTCTATCTACAACTTCTAATTTTAACTTACTTTGATCGTCATGAATTAAGTCCTCGGGTTGCAAAAGCAATTTTACTTTTGAACCAGACGGAAAATTATTAGACAATTTACCTCTTATTTCACCTAAGACTTCATGGTTTAATCTATGAACTGCACACTCGCTATCTATAACTTTTACATCAATAAACACTCCCTTGTTTAAAAAGTTAGCTATTTCTATTGAATTTGGCTCATGATGAACATTATACGGAACATCATATTGTTTTAGTTCTTGATTCAAAATAATTCCACACTTATCAGCCATAGAAAAGGCTTCGTATGAGTCATGAGTCACAATGATTGTCGTTAAGTTAATTCTTTTTAAAAGCTTCTTAACAGAGACTTGAATTTCATCTTTTAGACTTTGATCTATATTTGAAAAAGGTTCATCTAATAACAATAAGTCAGGTTTAGACATTAATGATCTTGCTAAAGAGACTCTTTGAGCTTCACCAGCACTTATTTGATGTGGAAATTTTTCCAAAATTGGTTCTATGTGTAGAAGCTTTATAATCTCGTGAACATCTATAACAGAAGCGCTTCCGTTTGATCGCTTTTTTCCAAAATTTATATTATCTATAACTTTGTAATTAGGAAATAAAGAATTATCTTGAAATGATAAAGCTATATTTCTTTTTTCAGGTTCAATATGAGTATTATTAGAAGAAATTAATCTTTTTTTTAAAAAGATTTCACCAGAACTAAGTTTTTGAAGACCCGCTATAGTTCTTAAGATAGTTGTTTTACCAACACCAGAAGGACCTAATAAAGAAACTATTTCTCCTTGATTTGTTATTTTAAGATTAACATTGTTAACTTTATTTTTTTCACTAGCCACAAAGTTACCATTTTTAATCTCAAAAAATTGTTTTAACATTTTATGATTATATTAGTTTTTTTGAGAAAGTATATATTTTGAAGAAAATAAAATTAGAATTGTACTCCAGCTAATCAAAAACAATGAGGGTAAAGCAGCTGCTTCAATCAAATCTTGCG
>CACIRV010000020.1 GCA_902589155.1 uncultured Pelagibacteraceae bacterium
CAACCATACGAGTAGCCTTGGCGGTAGCAAAAGGAATTCAAATATCGAATAATGTTGAGCTATTTGGGTTTAAGGATGAGGATTTATCCCAATTTAACCTTGAAAATATTGAAGTTTTAATTAATAAAAAGTTAATTGAAAAAAAATTGATAAAACCATTATATTTAAGTTAAATTAATAAAATATGAATGCTATTGAAGAGAAATGTAAATTAAAAGGGGTCAGGCTTACCGACCAAAGAAAAATTATAGCACAAGTTATGTCTGACTCTAAACAAAAGTATGGCACAAAAGATCACCCAGATGTTGATGAACTCCATAAAAGAGTTACAGAGATTGATGATAAAATTAGTATTGCTACTGTTTATAGAACTGTAAAATTATTTGAAGAGTCAGGAATTGTTGAGAAACACGATTTTAAAGGTGGAAAGGCTCGGTATGAACAATCACCAGATGAACATCATGATCATTTAATAGATATTAATAGTGGAGAGATAATAGAATTTGTAGATAAAGATATAGAAAAGCTACAAGATCAAGTTGCAAAAAAATTAGGTTACAAACTAATTGATCACAAATTAGAACTTTACGGTACAAAAATTAAAAAATAAATTGTCAAAAAAAATATTTATCAAAACAATGGGTTGTCAAATGAATGAATACGATAGTAATCGTATTTTAGATTTAACAAAAAGGATAAATTATACTTCAACAAAGGATATTCAAGAAGCGGATTGTTACGTTCTAAATACTTGTCATATAAGAGAGAAAGCTACAGATAAAGTTTATCATGATATAGGTAGAGTCAAAAAAGAATTTAAGAATAAGAAAAAACCAATTGTATTAATCGCTGGGTGTGTAGCTCAAGCTGAGGGTGAAATTTTACTAGAAAGAGAAAAATATATTGATGCAATAGTTGGTCCCCAGTCATATCATGAGATAAATAAGATAATTCTGAGTGTAAAAAATAAACGTAAAAAAATTAATTTAACAGAATTTGAAGCTATAGAAAAATTTGATGAACTTAATTTAATTAAAAATTCTAATAGCAAAATCTCTTCTTTTTTAACCATCCAAGAAGGATGTGATAAATTTTGTAAGTTCTGTGTTGTACCTTATACAAGAGGACCGGAATATTCTAGACCGCTCTCAGAAATTGTATCTGAAGCAAAACAGCTTATTGATAACGGATCTCGAGAAATTATTTTATTAGGACAAAATGTAAATGCATATAATTTTAAAAATAAAAGGTTGTCAGACTTATTGTATCAACTTAGCGAAATTAAAAATTTAAAGAGAATTAGATATACGACATCTCATCCAAAGGATTTTACATTAGATTTAGTTGAGGCGCATGGCAAGTGTAAAAAATTAATGCCACTATTACATTTACCAGTTCAGAGCGGATCAACAAAGATTTTAAAAAGTATGAATAGGAATCATTCGATAAAACAATATTTAGAAATTATTGAAAGACTTAAAGAAAAAAATTCATCAATAAAGTTTTCTAGTGATTTTATAATTGCTTATCCCGGGGAAACAAAAGACGACTTTGAAAAAACAATATCATTGGTTAAAGAAGTAGAATTTATTAATTCATATTCTTTTATTTTCAGCCCAAGACCAGGAACACCAGCAGGTAATTTAAAAAAAGTAGATTCAAAAATTGCAAAAGAGAGACTTTTTCTATTTCAAAATATTGCCGATGAAATAAAAAAAAATTACAGAAAAAAACTTATTAATTCAAATGCTAGAGTATTATTTGAAAATAAAATGAAAAATGAAAATAAATTTTTTGGCCGTGATGAGTATTTTAATTCAGTAATCGTGAATAGCAAGGAAGATTTGACTGGAAAAATTAAAAACGTAAAAATAAATCAGTGTAACCAAAATACTTTATTTGGTGAAGTTATTTTAGATGCACAGCATAAGGAGCATGCAGCTTAAAATTTATGTCAGAGATTAGTAAATTAGAACAAAGTTTAATTATTAAAAAATTAGACTCAACCACAGTTAACATCCAAATAACCAATAATGAAATGTTGATGACAGTCGTTGGTGAATTTAATCAAAATTTAAAGGAATTAGAGAAATTAACTAATACAAATATTTTTTTTAGAGGAAATTCAATCACTTGCAAAGGAAAAGAAGCTAATTTGAAAGATTTTTCAGAGGCTATTAAATTTTTAATTGATAAATATATTTTGACTAATCTTATTGAAAAAGGGGATATAATGCTATCAGTTAAAAAAAATATGAAACCAGAAGAATCAAACGTCCAATCACTAAAACAACTAATCAAAACACCAAGAAAATCTGTTATAGCGAGATCTGAAAAGCAGTCTGAGTATATAAAGGTACTTAAAGAAAATGACATTGTAATGGCACTTGGACCCGCTGGAACAGGCAAAAGTTTTTTAGCTGTTTCTGTAGCAGTTACTCTATTAATGGAAAAAAAAATTGAAAGAGTAATTCTGTCAAGACCTGCAGTGGAGGCAGGAGAAAAGTTGGGCTTTTTACCTGGAGACATGAAAGAAAAAGTCGATCCATATCTAAGACCACTTTATGATGCTTTATATGAATTATTTGGTGCCGACAAAATAGATAAAAAAATCGAAGCAGGAGAAATTGAAATTGCGCCTCTTGCATTTATGAGAGGAAGAACTTTGAAAAATTGTTTTGCAATATTAGATGAAGCTCAGAACGCAACAGAAACTCAAATTAAAATGTTCCTCACAAGGATTGGTGAAAATTCTAAGCTAGTTGTTAACGGTGATCCATCTCAAATAGATTTAATTAATAAATCACAATCTGGTCTTATAAAATCAAAAAATATTCTTAAAGATCTGAAAGAAATTAAGATTATAGAATTTGATCATAAAGATGTTGTAAGACATCCTTTAGTTTCAAAGATTA